>MEQB01000074.1 GCA_001770015.1 Bdellovibrionales bacterium RIFOXYC1_FULL_37_79 | reverse complement strand
AATCGCCATTATCGGGGGCAATTTTTCTGGTATAATAAAAGTGAGTATATTTCAAAGTTTCACGTATCAGATAAATTAAATCTGGATATTGTTCTTTCCATAGCTCTAGTCTTGCCTGAAGTCTTTGAAAAGATTTTAAGGCGGTTACTTCAAGGGACGATATTTGTTGGTGTGATTCCTGTAGTATATCATCTTGATTAAAATCATCTTCATAGTTCTGGTTATTTAAAAACAAATCAATCAAAATGTATTTATTTTTCGTTCCAGGAACATTAATAATTGTTCCTCCACTGCTACTCCAGCCCCCACCGCTTTCGCCTGCTCTCAAATTGAATAACAGATTTCGGTGCGCTTTCTCATCCTTGGGAGGTTGATTTTTATTGGTAGAGATATTTGGTTTTGAGTTACCATCAAGTGTAATGGATGCAATGTTTTGAGAGGACTTTGTTGGTGTTTTTGTGGAGAAATCTTGTTTTGAATAGTCAGCAGTCTTTGCGTATAGCGATACACAAAAGAAACTGACCATATACAATTTTAGTAAAATTCTGTACGATAATCTCATTGATTACGATTATAACACACTGTGCGACTCTGTACGACATACCTTTTTTCCTATGTAAATTCTTCATTGTAACCAGTGTCAGGCTTAACAAATCTTGCAGCTAACCATCTGTTTTTTTCAAGATTGGAAGTAAAACCTCATTTGAAGCGTCTCTCCATTCGGTGATTTTTTTTAAAAGAAATGATTTATAAATATCACTGAGCAAACATTTTCCGTAAAGCACATTTCCGCCAGGGAGGGGAAGTAAACTTAAAGCGTGAACCGGTCTGAAGTTTTTTCCGTGGCTTCCTCCAGCATATTTAATTTCAATAAAATTTTGATTTTTAACTTTTTCTTCCAAAGCTTTTAGATGTTCGGGAATGATCATATCTTCCATATTGTTAAAATTTTTCAAATGAAAGACGTTGGCATCTTTTAGTACGTCATCAAGATTGACGGTATGGTTTTTTCTAAGGAGACCTTTCGCAAAAATACGAAGGCTCGCATAAGCGTCATCTAAGGCCCTGTGATGATTTTTTATTTCAATTCCCAGAGTATCGGCAACGGTTTTTAACTTATGGTTAGCTGATTCTTTAAATATTTTCCTGGCCAATTTACACGAACAGAAAACATTACATTGAGGGATTTCCAGTTTCAGATGGTGGGTATTATACATTAAAAACCCCATATCAAATTGAGCATTATGAGCAATGAGTGGAAGATCGCTCAAAAAATCGATAAAGGAGGGAAGAACACGGTCGAGTGTTTTGGAATCTTTGACCATTAAATCTGTAATATGGTGAATATTCGTGGTGATTGCAGGAATATCGATCTGTGGGTTGATCAGTTCATTAAAAGTCGTAATACCTTCGGGAGTTACTTTGATCGCCGAGATTTCAATGATTTTATCCACGAGAGGAGAAAGCCCGGTTGTTTCAAAATCAAGAGCAATGATGCCGTGAGGAAAAAACTTTAGTAATATTTCTAATTCTTCGGTAACTAAGTTTTGAGTTAGTATGTCATTTGACATAAAATCCTTTGGATTTTTAAATATAAGTTCTTTTGATATAACTTTTATTAGATCAACTTTCAATGAAAAGGGCCCGTTTATGGAAAAATTTGATGTTATTGTTTTAGGTGGTGGACCAGGTGGTTATATAGCTGCGATTAGGGCCAGTCAGTTAGGGAAAAAGGTTGCACTGGTTGAAAAGGAGCATTTGGGGGGAGTTTGTCTCAACAAGGGGTGCATTCCTACAAAAGCACTATTAAAGTCAGCTCACAGTGTTCATGAATTAAAATCCATGGCCAAACTGGGGATTAATGCTGAATTAATTTCACTGGATGCGAAAGTGGCGGTCAAGCGTGCCAACGAAATATCCTCAAAAATAGCCAAAGGTGTCTCTTTTTTGATGAAAAAAAATAATGTGACGGTGTTTGATGGTTTGGGTTGTTTTAAGAATAAAAATGAAATGAATGTAAAATTAAATGCAGGAGAGTCAGTTGATCTTGAGGCTTCCCACTATATTATTGCCACTGGTGCCAGTTATAATTCATTTCCGGGCCTAGTTCATGATGGAGATCGTCTTATCGGTGCATGGGAAGCATTAAAAATGGAAGAGCTTCCTAAATCGATTGGCATCGTTGGAGCGGGTGCGATCGGGGTTGAGTTTGCTTATTTTTGGAATGCGTTTGGAGTAGAGGTTCATATATTTGAAATGCAAGAACATCTTCTTCCAATTGAAGATGAAGATTCAAGCATTGAAGTTGAGCGTGCTTATAAAAAATTAAAAATTAAATTAAGTTTGGGCGTTTCCAATTTAAAGGCCATAAATAACCAGGATCATGCTTTGATAACTGTAACTGAAAAAGGTGAAATCAAAGAATATAAGTTTGATAAAGTCCTAATAGCCGTTGGAATGAAGGGAAATATTTCTGGATTTGGCCTGGAAAATATTGGAGTGGAAACCCATAAAAATTTTATCAAGGTAAATGAATATTACCAGACTAATATTGAACATATCTACGCCATTGGTGATGTGAGTGGACCACCACTGCTTGCTCATGCTGCCAGCCACGAGGGTATTGTTGCCAGTGAGCATTTATCAGGACATCCGACCCACCCAATTAGCAAAGAAAATATTCCAGGCTGTACATATTGTTATCCCCAGGTGGCATCATTGGGTCTTACTGAAAAGAAAGTAAAAGAATTGGGTCTTGAACATACGATTGGGAAAGTTCCATTTAGATCAAACGGCAAAGCCGTTGCCAGCGAAGAGGTGGAAGGTTTTGTCAAAGTGATATTGGGTAAGGAAGGAAATCTTCTCGGCGCTCATATTGTTGGAACTGTGGCTACCGAACTCATTCACGAATATTCACTTTTTAAAACGATGGAAGGAATAGATGAGGATATCTTTGCCACTATTCACCCGCACCCAACGCTTGGAGAAACGCTCGCTGAAGCAGTAATGACCGCAAGAAATAGATCTTTGAATTTTTAGAAGTCGTTGATGAGATCAACCATGAATGGATAATCTATAAAAGGATTTCTGTTGAATTGGATTTCATAGATATCATCATTCCTTTGCAGTTCTTCGTCATCAACGGGATCTTGTATATGCCATTTTCGAAGGTAAAATTCCTCGTCGATGCTAATTCTCAAATCATATTTTACGGAAAAATAAAAGAGTGCTCTGGCAACATTTCCCCGGTGTTCCATTGGTGGTTCAAAAAAGAAAGCACTGTAGTCTCGACTTTTTCTAGTTTGGTAAACACCAAAAGTAGATGTGTGGCAAAGATTCACTTCCGCAGGCTCAGACACTTCACCAAATTGATAATTTCCTCTTATGCTATTAGCAGTGTTTTCAGAGGGAAAAAGGTGATGGAGATCGCTCTTTTGTTCTTCTGCACTAAACTCCGTTGAAAACCTGCTTTGGGGCCAAGTATGTTCGCAGTTTAGAACGTCAGCGTTGGGAATCCTCATCGGGCCAACGTCCTTGATATGAGGTGTATGGCTATCAAAAGTTTTATTGCAATAAACGTCTTTGATATAGTAACCGTGATTATCTTTTTGTAGATGGAGTTTACCAAAGAGATAAGCTCTTGCTTCAGAGTATTGTAAAATTTTTCTTTTGCTACATGTTTGACCATCTTCACATTTATCCACCAAGGTATCAGCTTTTCCATCTTTCTCAAGATGGGCCTTGGTCAAAACATCTTGAATCATCTTTTTCATTTCACTGTTTTTAACATTCATTGCCCACACGGTTTGGGCAAAAGATGAGGGGTAATAAGGGTGGTCGTAGGAAGTGGTTGACAGGGTGTTAAGAGAAACAAGTAGTAAAAAAACAAAAATGATCACTTTCATTCAGCTCATCTCCATATTTCGACTTATACATGGTGTTGTAAGCGCATACTATAATATAAATATTAATTTGCCTAATGTTTTTTTTAAGAAAGACCTAATGTTGCCCACGTTTATTTTTTACTATTAATCTCATCTAATCTTTCTTTTAAAAATTTTTCCCTACCATTAATAGTTGGTTGGTAAAACTTGGGAATTGGAGAACTGGTATAAGTTTGATTAACCCAGTTTCCAGCGAAATCGTGAGGGTAAAGATATTTGGGAGTATTGCCGGGAGGATAATTTTTCAAATGATCAGGAACTTTTTGAGTGCCACTTGTCTGAATATATTCTAATGCCTCATTAATGGCCTTATAAGAAGCATTGCTTTTAATGGTGGAAGCGAGATAGCAAGTTGCTTGAGCGAGAGTTATTCGCGCTTCCGGCATTCCTATCTGGCCGGTGGCTGTCAGTGCATTGACTGCGATAGATAATGCTAACGGATCGGCGTTGCCAATATCTTCTGAAGCAAAAATAACCAGTCTTCGGGCGATGAATACGGGATCCTCCCCACCATCTAGCATAACCGCAAGCCAGAAAATGGCGGCGTGGGGGTCAGAGCCTCGCATGCTTTTAATAAAAGCTGAGATGACATCGTAGTGGCGATCTTGGTTTTTATCATAATCTCTGGCATTTTCTAGAATTAGATGCCGAATTTTAGTCAAATTATTTTTGATATCAGGATTTTTTTCTACGATTTCAAGATAGTTAAGGGCGCTTCTAGCATCTCCTCTCGAGTAGTCGGCAATAAAATTAATGACCTCTTCTGAAGCGTAAATTTGAAATTTTTCATTGGCAGATTTTAGTATCTCGACCAGATTGTTTTCAGATAAAGGTTTGAGTTCAATGACGTGCAGTCTGGATAATAGTGCCTTATTGATTGATGCTCGGGGGTTTTCAGTAGTTGCTCCAAAGAGAATAAAAGATCCTTCTTCCACGTATGGTAGTAAGGCATCTTGTTGAGCTTTATTGAATCTGTGAATTTCATCTATAAAGATGATAATATTTTTTTGATTGTATTCTTTAACTTCAAAACTGCGGGTGATAATTTTTTTAAGCTCGTTGACGCCACCGAGTACAGCACTAAACTTATAAAGTTCAGCACTTGCTTGGTTTGCTAGAATATTAGCAAGAGTAGTTTTGCCGGTTCCGGGGGGACCCCAAAAAATCATACTGGTCAGTTTATTGGATTTTAAAAAGGGATGTCTGGAAAAAATGTGCTCTTGTCCTTTAAAAGATTCAAGCTCGTGAGGCCTCATTCGGTATGCAAGGGGTGTAGATGATGAGGCAACCTCTTGTTTTTCTTGAACCTTTTTAAAATTATTATTAAAAAGTTCACCTTGTATGGTCATTTGACACCTTTATTTTTATAACTGATTGACTAAATTCTGCTTTAGGCTTAGTTTATTACAACTTACAAGGTCATTTTGCAAATATACCTTGAAAAACCCTGGTTTTACTGGGGCCTTATTATTACGACAAAAAGGAGGTGAATGGCGATGTCAAAGAATAGTTCAAGCGTTGTGGTCGAGATAGATGATAAATTTGGAATTGAGCGTTCTTTAAAGAGATTTAAAAGAATGTGTGAAGCTTACGGCGTTGTACGCGAATATAGAAAGCGTCAAGAATATAAAAAGCCTTCTTTGAAATTGAAAGAAAAGACAGAGGCAGCTTTAAAGAGGCGTAAGAAGACTTCAAGTAAATTTTATAGATCAACTAAAATCTAAAACGTAAGGGCCTCAAATGAGGCCTTTTTAATTTGTGGTTTTGCTGCTATTTTTTAAAATAATTTTTAAAACAGAATTCCATCTGTTATGCATAATGGACAGAGTGTTAAGCGTACTTTGGGGAGCTTGAACAATATGTTTGCTAAGTAGCATATGAAAAGAGTTCCAATTTTGATTGAAATATTCCAGCCGGTTTAGAAAAAAAGTATCAGAGTTATTAGAGGTCAGATATCTTTCCAGATCTTTAACAAAGAAAAACCATAATTCAAAATATTGGCGTTTTAAAGTTTTAGGTAGCAGTTCAGTCAATATTTTTTCGCTTAGAAGCTGCATCATGTTTATATTGTCTTCAATTAAATCAGTTTTACTCTGCAGGGGGAGTTTACTGTCAATGGCCAGTATTGAGATCATATCCATGGCGTCAATTGTTTTATAATTGAGAATGGATAATTCATCTAAATCGGATGATAAAAGAAAAAGTGAGTCCGTAAAAAATTGGTTAAGAAAAAAAGACCTGTCAAAAATTTGTTTTTGTAGGGAAGTTGTTTGCACTTCAAGATCTCGTTGGATTTTTTTTATTTTTTTTAAGTCTTGAACGCAACTTTCGTTCCATGTATTACAATGTTTATTCCAATTTTTCCATTCGATGCTGGCTTTTTGGGCCAGTTCCTTGAGTTTGATTAACTGGGGATTTAGCGGGTGCAGGGTTGCCAGAGTTTGGTAATATTCGCTTACCATGGCTTTCAGCTGAGGCTTGATATAGCGCTCAAGCATGGTGTTATCTAGGTTAATATCTTTTTGATCACCGTAAAGAAAAGAATAAGCACTAGCCTTTAAGGATAAGACTAAAAATAATAAAATAAAATTTTTTATCATCATAAATTGATCCTAATTAAATATTAGGACCAATTTACAGTTTTGAAAACCATATTTACGCTTTAATAATTTCTATCTTTAGAAAGTCAGAATCAATATCATAATGGAAAGAGTTCTTATTTGAAGGTGAGCCCTTGGTCAAGCTTACAGTGAGGGTCTCTTTTGAGATATGATCCTTGTGGTGTATGATAGCTTTTTCTACGTCGCTGGATGCATCGTAAATGATTTTAATTCGATCTGAGACATTTAAATTGATTTCCTTGCGGGTTTTTTGAATTCTGTTTACGATTTCCCGGGCCAAACCTTCAGATATAAGTTCTTCGGATAATTGGCAATCCATATCAATTGAAATAGAACGGTTAGATAAGGCCTGAGTCCCCGGCTTTGCTTCCCTGAAAATTAAAACATCCTCTTGGGTAAAATCTTCTCCCGCAATGTTAACAGTGTTACCTGCTTCCAATTGAGTTAAGATGTCAGCGGGAAGTGTTTCAATCTTTTGTCGAAACTCAGCAAATCTTTTCCCTAGTTTTTTTCCAAGTACTGGTGAATTGGGTTTGGCAAAAAGATTAATATAGTCGGACTCTTTGGTGGAATATTGAATTTCTTTTATGTTTAGTTCAACTTTTATGTAATCTTCCAATTTTTTAATTTCATTAAGAGTCGCTTGGTCTTTGTGTAAGATTGTTAGTCTTTTGAGAGGAGTTTTTACCTTTACTTGAATCTGGTTTCTTTTTTGTCTGCCAAGTAGAATAATCTGCTGCATTCTGCTTACGGCATCTTCGAGTCCTGGTTTGATTAATTTTTCATCCTCTACTGGGTAAGTTTCCAAATGAACCGATTCTTCTTTATTGGGAGAGAATTTTCCAAGTTCCTGATAAATATATTCGCTTAAAAATGGAGCAAAGGGGGCCATGGCCAAGCTTAGCTCTTTTAGTGTGGTGTAAAGGGTTGAGTAGCAGGCGCATTTATCATCGGTGAGCCCCTCACCCCAAAAACGTGAGCGATTAAGACGAATATACCAGTTGGTCAAATCTTCAATAAAATTAAAAAGTGCGGGAACGACGTTGTACAGCCGGTAAATTTCCATTTCTTTACTGATGTTTTTCTTCAAAGTTTGAAGATTTGATAGTATCCATTTGTCGGTAATATTGTTGCCTGATTTAAAATGCTTTTGATATTTCCATTGATCAACATTTGCATATGTGTGAAAGAATTTAAAGGAATTGTACCATGGGAGTAATGCTCTTCTCACCATGTCTTTAACGCCAGCATCGGAAAAGCGTTGCTCTTCGGCTCGTACTAGACCTGAGTTGATTAGGTAAAGTCTCAAGGCATCAGCACCAAATTCTTCCATGAGCAGATCAGGAGCTGTATAGTTTTTTAAACTTTTGCTCATTTTCTTCCCATCTTCGGCCATAACAATTCCGTTTACGATGACATTTTTAAAAGCAGGTTTATTATATAAGGCTGCAGAAAGAACTGTCAGAGTATAAAACCATCCTCTGGTTTGATCGAGACCTTCAGCAATAAACTCTGCTGGAAAGCCCGCTTCAAAAATGGCTTTGTTTTCAAAAGGGTAATGAAGTTGAGCATAAGGCATTGATCCGGACTCAAACCAGCAGTCTAAAACTTCAGGTATCCTCCTATAGACTCCTTTTTCCCCCTCAATTGAAAATTCAAGGGGATCAACATTTTCCCTATGAAGATCATTGATTTTAGTTTTTGAATATTTTTCAAGCTCGGCAATTGATCCTATGCAAATATATTTTTCGCTGGTTTCATTTTTCCAAATTGGAAGAGGTGTCCCCCATATCCGGTTTCTACTAATGGCCCAATCTTTAGCTCCTTCAAGCCATTTACCAAAACGTCCGTCCTTAATATGACCGGGTACCCAGAGGATTTCTTTATTAGCGTTAATAACTTTGTCTTTTATGCTTTCAACGTTTACATACCAAGAAGGAATGGCTTTATAAATAAGTGGAGTATCGCTTCTTTCACAAAAGGGATAACTGTGAACGACGGTATCTTGGTCGTATAATAGGTTGTTATCTTTTAACCATTTAATAATTAGTTTATCTGCGTCCTTTACATACATACCTTTGAAGTCGGTGACTTCGTCAGTAAATTTTCCGTGATCATCAACTGGACAGGCGTGAACATGAAGATTGTGTTCCTTCATGACTCTGTTATCATCTTCTCCAAAATCGGGAGCAGTGTGGACTAATCCTGTTCCGTCACTGGTGGTGACGTAACTATCACAAACAACTTGAAAGGCACCATCTTTTTTAAGATGCTTAAAATAAGGAAAAAGTGGTTCATAACGTTTTCCTTTTAAATCACGCCCCATAATTTCAGAGATAACTTGTAATTTCTTTTTTCGGATTTTTTGGTAATGTCCAAGGCGGTCTTTAGCAATAAGGAAATTAACGTTATAAGTTTCATCCTTAACTTTGGTATAAACAATGTCTTCTCCTACACAGATTGCCAGGTTGCTGGGCAATGTCCAGGGAGTGGTGGTCCATATGGCCAAATAAGTGTCTTCATCGGATAGCTTATAGAAAATGGTTATTGCGGGATCTTGCACGTCCTTGTAGTTGCTGGTTGCTTCGAAGTTAGATAAAACAGTTCCAAATGCAGTAGAAAAAGGAACAACTTTGACTCCTCGATAGATCAATCCATTATCCCAGAGGCTTTTAAACACTGACCATACAGATTCCATAAAATTAGGATCCATGGTTTTGTAATCATTTTTAAAATCTACCCATCTGCCAATGCGGGTGATGGTCTTTTCCCATTCTGAGGTATAACGGTCAACGATGGATCGACACTCATTATTGTAGCCGAGAACACCGAGTTTTTTAACGGCTTCATGGGCAGGCATTTTGAGCTTTTTATCAATTTCATGCTCAATGGGCAGACCATGACAATCCCAGCCAAATCTTCTTTCAACATACCTACCTTTCATCGTAAAATATCTCGGGACAACGTCTTTTAAAGTGTTGGCAACCAAGTGTCCATGATGAGGAAGACCGGTGGCAAAGGGAGGGCCATCATAGAAAATATAAGGTTTTCCCTTTTTAGTTTTTTCTAAACTTTTTTTGAAAATATTTTTTTCCTTCCAAAATTTTAAAACTTCATGTTCGGCTTCTACAAAAGAAAATGAACCTTGAGGACTGCTTGATTCAGACATGCGCTCTCTCCTGACTTTTTTATGATTTCGAGTCAATTATACTACAAATTCAACTATTTGTTTATCAGAGGCTGACTTTAGGTGTCAACTTTTTTGCCTATAGGGATAAATTATGCCCCCAATGGGTTTAAAATGATTAATTTCTTAAAAATATTGGTCAATGATGACGAAAAATGGTCTGGAATATAGGGTTTTATATAGGATAGTGATTTGAATAGATATTTATTGCTTGCCTTGATTTTATTTCATTTTGTTTTGATAGAGATATCAAATGGGGAAGAGATTTTTTATAAGGGGCAGACCAGGAGTTTGATCGACTGGCCTAATTTGGACCCCTATGAATGGCTTGATTTTAATTATTGGAAAAGAGAGCAATTATATCGCAAAAAATTTCCAGATTGGGCCAATGTCCAGAGGGATAAAAATAATCTGGAAGAAGTGGGACGAATTATAAAATGTGTTGGAGATTGTATCAACGAAAGACACGATGGGGTTTTTAAAGTCGGATTTTATTCGAAAGTATATGAAACCAATGAACTTAAAACGGAAGATGAAAGTTATGCGTGGATCTATTTAATGGATGGAACGCTGGTTCGGCTGTCGCCCAATTCGTCTATTACTTTTAACGAATTTAACATGAGTACCAAGGAATTTTTGATTTATTCAAGGGTCAATTATGGCAACGTCCTGTGGTTATCCAGGCAAGCAAGTGAAGTTGAGGTTAGAGATTTAAGAGAGACGGATTCCATGTTTTCGCTGTTATTGATTCCCGAAATAGATGAATGGTTAAGTCGGGAAAAAGAACTCGATGAAAATGATTTGTATGAGAGTTTGACCCGCGCTGAATATTCCAAGCAGTATGATCATTTAAATAAATTGATCAAAGAAAACAATGAATGGATAAGTAAACCCACAAAATTCATCTTATCCATGCCCAACGGATTAGTTACCGGCCAGAATTTATCCATGGAATTTGTGGTACTTCTTGGCAATAAATCTTTTCTGAAACAAAGAGGTTTTGATGTTTATAATTCCACGACCACAACCTTTCCCGAAGGAGAATATATAACATTGGGTTTTGATAAAGCACAACCTTATCCCTTATCGCCAAATACTTGGTATGAAGTGGATTTTCGGGGGAAAAATATTGAAAAATATGAAGGAGACTTGCTGAAATCATTTCAAATTGGAGAGCTGGTTACCAAAAGAATTCCAACCATTATGACGGCCAGAGAACTTTGGCTAAGAAAATTCTCGAAACTTCTTCATGGAGAGGTTGTCGATGAAAAGTATTTAAGAGAGGAAATGGGATACAGACTTTGGAAGGAATTGGCAGATGAGAAAGGGGATTTATTTTTGCGCTATAATTACCTTTTAGAGTTTATAAGAAAGCTGGAGAGTCAAAGTATTGGTGCTTATGCAACCTATATTGAGGAATCAAAAAAAGAAGGACTTATGTATGAAACTATGGAGTATGGCCCCGGATATTATAGCAAAGCCATGGCTAATTACAGTGTTCGTCGAGAGTCTGATTACTGGGGAATGGCAAAAAGTGATAGGAAAATATTAAACAGTACTCGCAGAAAATTTTGGCGGATTATTCATGAAAATAATAGATAATTACCGGTTGGTTTTAGGGAGCAAAAGCCCCCGACGTAAAGAGCTACTGGGCTGGTTGCAAATTCCGTTTGTGGTAGAAGTTTCCACTATTGAGGAAATAAGTGCAAAGATAAAACCTCAAATGATTGCCGAAGATATCGCCCAAAAGAAAGGGCAAGATATTTTGCAGAAACTAATTAAAGATAACTTTAAACAACAGTTGGTGGTTAGTGCCGATACTATTGTCTGTATTGATCATGAAATCCTTGGCAAACCTAAAGATATTACGGAAGCAAAAAATATGTTAATGAGACTTTCTAATCGTGAGCATGATGTTATTACGGCAGTATATCTTGGAAAGTATAACCAATGTATGCAGGATGGTTGTGGCAAAGTTTTTTCATGTAAAACCAAGGTTCATTTTAAAAAAATAGATCAGGATCTGCTGCAAAATTATTTGGATTCTGGGGACTCCATGGATAAGGCAGGGGCTTATGGTATTCAAGGCCAATCTTTGACTTTTATTGATCGCATAGAGGGTTCATATTCTAATGTCGTGGGGTTTCCGCTGGATATGTTTATCGATGAATTGAAAAATTTTTTAGGCCATCCGGGAGAAACAGCTGGGCAGTGGCGTAAAAAAATAAGATCAGCATAAATTGATCAATCCTAAATAGTGAGTTACAATCCAAGCTTATGAGAATTATTCTTTTAAGTATTATTTTGGTTGGATTGATGAATGCAAATAGGCGGGCGGCTGCACAGGATGATTCTTCTACTGTTACCCCGGTTGTTTCAAAGATTGAGGGAATTGATTTCTCAAGGGCGGATTCTTCAGCGGCGATAAGAAAATTAATTAATGAGATTCCTCAGATGGATCCGAAATTTTACTCAGATAAGATTGCTTCGTTTAGAGAAACTTTTGAGAATTATTTTGATTATAAAAAAGGGGTATGTAACGGAACCTTTGCGACTTTGATTGTAGATGAGAAAGAGGGCGTGAAACAAAATAAATCTCTGGATAAATTATCCAAGGAAGAAAAAAGTCTTTGTGTGAAAGATCTGAAGGAATTGCATATCAGTTTCATTAACAATATGTTTACTTGGCGTAAAAAATATCTTGATTATATTCACGAACAACGTTTAGAAGAGCTGAAAATGATCAAACAAAATACCATCAATGAAATCCAAAAAAGCTACGAAAAAAGATAGAAGCCAGTATGATTATTCTTCTTCTTTTTTAAAAAGCTCACCATCCTTGGGGGGATTGACAGTGGTTTTAATTCCCGTGCGGTAAAGACTTCTGGGGGGTATGATTGAACGGGTCGGCCTCAAACTGGTGGTTTTGCTAGGAAAGGTAGAATCTATAACGTGGTTTTCTGCCATGGGTAATTTGGTTTTTAAATTAGAAGTTGGGTTATTGGTTTCCATAATATGCTCCTTAACGTTTTTTAAATTTTGACTGTCCAGCAGATTGTGTTAAGAAGCAAAGTTTTAACAAATCAGACTAGATCACTCAAATACACTGTACAATTAAACAATGGATGCTCCTTGCATTTGGTGTAGAATACTATAATAACATAGTTTCGAGTAAGTTCAATGGGGCAATATCATTTAGTGGTATTTCACTAGTAAATAACTGAAATTTATGGCAGATTATGATCATTAATACCTATAATACTTACTTTCATTAAACAGATGAGGAGTTATCTGTATGTTTAAGTCCTGTGTGAAATTTTTTTTGTTATTGATCCTGATTTCATGCTCTAGTATGCGAAACAAGGTAGTGTTGGGGCCTTTTTCGGATGTTTTGTATGAAGCTTCTTTTATGAGCGAGGAAGAGATCAATTATGCCAATTTTAAACAAGGAACCATGCCATCACTGAAATTGGCCGAAGCGATATGGTCTTTGAAGAGAGAAGATCCTGAAATATTGGTTACACTGATCAAGGGATATACGGCCTGTGCATTTTTAATAAATGAAACGGATTATTTGGCAGATAAATTTACCGAGGCTGAAGATAGCCAAGAGAAGATGCAGGCTATTTATAATTATTCCCAAGCGGTCCAATACGGTATGTTGTTTTTTAAGGGGCAAGGATTTGAATTGGATGATCTTATAAAGGTCTCTAAAAATAAAGATGGTATCATTGATTTTTTAAATGCTCAGTTAGGTAATAACACCCGTGATTTGGAAGGTGTGATGTATTTTGCACAGGCTTTGAGTGCGCTGATTAATTTGCAAAAGGATGATATGAAACTGGTGGCGTATGCTCCCCTGGCTAAGGATATGTACGATTGGGTTTGTAAAAATAAACCAGATATGAATTTGGGAGCTTGTGGAATGTATTACGGGGCATACGAGGCATCTCGACCAAAAATGTTGGGAGGCAATCCCGAACTGGGCAAGGAAATTTTTAAAAAAACAATCGAAAAATATCCACATAACTGGCTTGCTCGGGTCATGTATATGGAACATTATCTAATTCCAAACGGTGATAAAGAAGGTTATCGGGCTGAAAAAAAATTCTTAAATGAAGCAAGGGCGAAAATGAAAAAAGAAAAAAAATGGGAGCCGACTAAAACACCAGACAAATCTTTGCTGGGAGATAAAAAATATCGAATTTACCAGATTGTTGCGATTGAAAAATTTAATTTAATTGAAAAGTTTGAGAAAAATTTATTTTAAGAGGAGTTGATATGATGAAGATAAAAATGAGTGTTATCATATGTTGGTTGATGCTTAATTCGGCTCTGGCGGTTGATTTAAAAGTAGGTATTCTTGCTCCGGATGGCACTACTTGGGCCAAGTATCTGAAGAAAATTATCAAGGCTGTGGATGTTGCCACTAATGGTGAGGTGAAGATTAAGGTTTATTATGGTGGTGCTCAAGGTGATGAGAGCGATGTTCTTCGTAAAATCCGGGTGGGTCAATTACATGGCGGAATTTTTACCGGAAAAACGCTCTCCGAGATATATAGTGATGTAAGAATTATGGAAGTGCCTTTTACCTTTTTTGATGATCACAACAAGGCTTCCCAAACGCTTAAAAAAATGACGGATTATTTTAATAGTGGGTTTGAAAAAAACGGATTTATCAATCTTGGTTTTTATGAATTGGGTAAAGTGTATTTTATTTCCAAGAAAAAAGCCTCCAGTATCGAGGGAATGAAGGGAATGAAGATATGGCTATGGGAGGGCGACAAGCTGGTTTCTACCTTGATCTCCAACTTAGGGCTGGTGGGTGTACCGCTGGCAATGACGGATGTCTTAACGTCGCTTCAAACTGGAATATTGGAGGCAACTTATGCGCCGCCAATGGCAATCCTGGCGGTTCAATGGAATACTAAAGTTAATTATCTGATTAATTTTCCTATCGCTTTTTCGATGGGAGCTTTTTTAATTGATAAAAAAGCCTGGAATAAAGTTCCTGCCAAATACCAGGCCAAAGTGAAAGAGATTTGTTTTCAATTTTCAGATGAAGTGAATAAAAAAACGGTTGAAGAAAGTAAAGAAGCGCTGGAGGCGATGAAATCAACCGGTATGGAATTTGTCGAATTTTCAAAAGATGATATTAAAAAAAGCAACCTGATCAGGGCGCAAGTAATAAAAGACCTGGAGGGAAAAGTTTTATCTAAGAAGGTTATAGAAATTTTCAGTAAAAATATTTAACGGATAAATCATGGTTTTAAGATTATTTAATCAGTTTGATAAAATCGTTGAAAAAATCAGTTCGGCTGGATTAGTGGTTTCAATTATTTTAATTTTGTTGCTGGCGCTTTTAAATATAATATGTCGCTGGGTTGATTTAGCGGTGATGTGGATTGATCCTCTGGTAAGGCATTTGGTTTTTTTGTGTACCTTCCTGGGGGGGGTGATAGCTACGGGAAGAGGAACGCATGTAGGGATTGATATAGTTTCAAAATATCTTGAAAATAATAGTTTAAAAAGAGTGAAAAAGGGAGTTTCTCGAATCATCATTTGTGTTTCGTTGGCCACACTGGTCTGGTTGATTTATGCCTCATATGTTTTTTTTAAAGTTGAATTAGAGTTTGGTAAACCACAATTTTTGGGAATTCATAGTGGGGCGTTGGTTTTTATCATTCCATTTGGTTTTTCACTGATCGCCTATAGATTTTTTAATCAATTACTTAATTCCTTGTTCAAAAATAATGAGGATGAATCATGTTAGCAGTATTGGTTTTTATCGGGATTTTGTTTTGTGCGATGTTGGGAACGCCACTGTTTGTTGTCATGTCGCTGGCAGCTTTGTCGCTTTTTACTATGGCCGGTGTAGAAGTATCTGCGGTAGCCGTTGAAGTTTATCGAATTTCTTCTGCTCCAACCCTTATTACCATACCTCTTTTTACGTTTGCTGGTTACATGATGGCGGAATCAGGTGCACCCAAAAGATTGCTTAAATTTGCAGAAGCAGCATTTGGATGGTTACCAGGCGGGGTAGCCATTGTTAGTTTGGTAGTCTGCGCTTTTTTTACCGCCTTTACTGGGGCAAGCGGGGTTACGATTATTGCGTTAGGCGGATTGTTATATCCTATTTTAGAAAAAGAGGGCTATAAGGAAAAATTTTCTTTGGGATTGATAACTTCTTCTGGATCTTTGGGGTTATTATTTGCGCCAAGCTTGCCAATTATTTTATATGGCCTGGTGGCTAAAGTGGATATTGATAAATTGTTCAAAGCTGGAGTCCTGCCCGGGATTATTTTGATTATTGTATTATCCTTATGGTCGGTAATTAATGGGCCTAAAACCCGGGAGAAACGGCATTTCTCAGTGATGGAACTGCTCTCGTCACTGCGGGCTGGTTTCTTTGAAGTTTTACTACCCTTTGGCGTGTTGCTTAGTATTTATGGAGGATTTGTTACGGTTTCAGAGGCGGCTGCCTTTACTTGTTTCTACGTTTTAGTGGTGGAGTGTTTCATTTACAAAGATCTGGATTTTTTTAAGGATATTCCCAGAGTAATTCTTGATAGCATGAGTTTGGTGGGAGGGATTTTGCTGATTTTATGTTGTGCTCTCGGACTTACCAATTATTTGGTGGATGAAGAAGTGCCCATGAAAATATTGGATTTGATGAGACAGTTTTTAACTAATAAATATCAGTTTCTATTTTTCTTAAATATCTTTTTATTGATAGTTGGATGTTTGATGGATATTTTCAGTGCTATTGTCGTAGTGGTCCCCCTGATTATCCCTATCGCCTTGGAATTTGATGTTCATCCAATTCACCTGGCCATTATCTTTTTACTTAATTTGGAAATTGGCTATATTACACCTCCTGTGGGTATTAATTTATTTATTTCCAGTTTTAGATTTAAAAAATCCGTGACATCACTGTACAAGGCGTCGGTACCTTTTTTAATTCTTTCACTTTTGGTGCTTATGATTATAACATATATACCTAAACTGAGCCTTTTTTGGGTGGAATAAGATTTTAGGAATTGCAAAGAAATGTTTTTTATAAAAACACTTTTAATAATCACTTGGTCTTTATTAATCATATTGGGCCATCATTCAATCCATGCACAAGCAGATGATTACTTTAACGAAATAGTGCCAGGGGAATATATTATTGATGATTTTGTTCTCCCCTTTGATCCCTTGATTGATGTGGATAAAAATACCAAAAAAATATTTTTCCAACAGAGTCTGGTAGAGCAGGACGCCGTCAATTTTTTTTATCCAGAGCATTTGAATTTATTGGAATTTGTTTTTTTCCCTGAGCTGCTAAACGTTTCTCGCTGCCCCAATTCCATCATCACTAAACATGCAGCGTATTTGCGGTATATATTTCGATTATTATCTATCAGTTATTTGTTTGAAACGTTGAAGGAATATGATGATGTTTTAAAAAGAAGTGGGGATAAGGATGTCTGCTCCACCAAGTGGGAAGATTTATTTGACCAATGTCGGCCTCAAAGCAATGAAATGCAAAAATTTTTAAAGAGGCTGCGTCCTCTATACGTGGATGCATTCAATAAACATGAAATTACCTTAATTAATGATGATTCTCTTTTGAGGTGGAGAAGTCTTTGGTGTAAGGATAAAACAAATTGTGTAAATCTGGATACTGGTAAAAAAATTTGTCAGGATAGTAGAAGATTAATTGTTCAATTATGCAGTGAAACCGATTTCATTTATGGGCTTTCTTATATACCGGAGATGGCAAGAATATTAAAAACCTCAAATGTTATGAATATTATTGACCAGGAAGGATACGGGATTGGTTGTATGGATCGGTTTGTTACTCTTTTTAAAGATTTTGAATCAAAAGAATACTGGCTTAAAAATATTTTTCCAGTAATTTTCAGGAGGAATGTTGCCAATCAATCCAGATATATTGAAGGGGAGTTGTTTTTACGGGGAGCCTTAAGAGAGTATGATGAAAAAGGACTGGGTGATTTTTTATTTGCGATCAAGCCAGTCGAGGAACCCCAAAAACCATCACCGAAGGTTGTAGCCATAGAAAAAATCATGGAGGAGCCAACCCCAACTCCTTTGCCGGTGCCTTCTTTAAAGCCTGCACCAATACCAGTGGTGGTCAAGGTGATAGAGAAGGAAGTTAAGGAAGTAAAACTCAGCGAGTTTGAAAGTAAAATCAAACTTAGGGAAGAAAGAACATTAAGTATACTGGGTATTGATATGAATGTTTTTGCCAAAGATTATCCTTTTACAGAGGAAACGATCAAAAAATATGATGAAAATTTAAAAGACTATTATTCCAGGACTGCCTTGTTGGATATGTTGTCATTGGATAAATTGGGGTCCCAGCAGGAGCCGGTGCGGCTTAAGTTTTTAAAATATTTAATGGATACGGATAAACATCAGGGGCTTTTTAATCTACAGGCAGTCATTGGGGAAAAATTTTATGTACTTAATGATTTTGAAAACAAGGAAAAGCCGCAATATATCAAGCTGGAAAATTCAGAAAAGACCCATTTCAGGTGGCAAATTTTTATTTTAAAGGATTAACTATCTGGATGAAAAATAGGTTAGTAAATCATCCTTGACGTCCTGATCAAAATCAAGCAGGAGAAGAATTCCCGGGATATGATGGTTTTGCTCTTTCCCAATCATGGTAATGGAACCTGCTTTTTTATTATTGATGAAATAATCAAAACTGGTCATTGAGTAAAATTTTTCAAAACTGGCAACCGGGATAAAAAAACCTAAATGATTAGCTGACAGATAAAGTGATGAATATTCGAAATTGTTAATAGCAAAGTCAATACCTGGAAGCGATCCTCCGACCATACCAGGAATACCTCTCTCATCGGGAAGATTAATCAGTGGTAGCTTGCCATCATCAAATTCGATGAGTTCAAGGATATTAAATCTATAAGTAATGGAGAGTTCTTGGTTATTAGATGGGCCAATTTCAACGTAAGCGTTTTGGAATTGGGGTAGTTTATAAGAGGCTTCCGATTCTTGTTTGATATTTTTGAAAGTCATGGTCATAATCAGAGTTTGGTCGCTAAGCAAAATATAAGGCCCGTCAATTCCTTCAATGCTAATATTTTTATTGTTTCCGCAGGAGATCAGCGTAAGAAAGATGAAAAGATTGAATGTTGTGAAAAAAAATTTCATTTTTGGGCCTCCATGTCCAAACCTTTGCAAAGAAGTTATCGGAAATTGGAAATAAAAATTTGGTAATAATAAAAAACCAGGCATCATGGGAAGATGATGCCTGGCATGGCTGTTAAAACGAGTAAATAGCTTAGTTATTCGTTATTTTTCTTCCAGTTTTTGTAGTAGCTCTTCAAGTAGCTCTTGGTTTTGTCGCCAAGATCAATGAGTAGAAGTACACCACTTCCTGAACCTTCGTCATTAGGTCCAACCAGTGAAATGTTACCAGATCTTACGCCGTCGGAATAAAATCTTGCCGTAACGATGTTGTTTGCACCGATTTTAAGTGCAGGGAAGGGATACCAGATTCCAAATACTCTTGTTCCAATGTAGAAACCCATATTGTTAATGGACTCAACATTAAAAGCAATAGCTGGTAATCTACCACCTTGAATACCTGGAAGTGGTCTTCCATCGGGTAGAGATTGTGGATCAAGTTGGTTGATGCCATCTTGTCCGTAAAGGACGTCTTGCAAAGACAGATGAATGGCGATCAAGGTTCCGCCACTTATAACGTCCGGACCAAATTCCAAAAATGAGTTTGGGTATGTGGTTAATCCAAGTACGTCGAATGGTATTCTACCACCACCAATAACTTGCAGCTTTTCAAAAACTGCATCAATGCGCACAAAGTCCTGAGCCAGATAGAGATGGGGACCGCTCATTCCTGGAATGGTTGGGTTTACCCCTACTCCGTTACAGGAGAAAAGGAAGAGGGAAATGGAAACTAAGCTAAGCGTAAACAGTTTCTTTGTATAGGTTAATACCTTCATGTTGCTCTCTCAAAAAAAACGTCGTTTTCTTTGAAAGTCTGAACCTTGATTACTCTTAACGTTCTTCTTGAGCTTACGTACAGCGAAGGTTCAAGCAAAAATAATTATTAAAGAGACATTCTTTTTTGAGCTGACATTTCGACTTGAATCCGACCGATAACGTCAACTACTAGCTTACCAGAATTGAGTTTAAGTTCAATCCTAAAATCTAACTTGTACCTCCTACTCGGCAAAATATACCAAGCGCTTGAATTTAAAAGTTCAATGTAAGCATTTTTCACATCAGGGGATAATAAGGAAAATTTATTGCTATTATTTTTTGTGACAACTATTTTTCCCTTGATAATGGTAATTGTTTGAAATTGATAATTTAAAAAATAAATGATTGAACTATGATTTCTTTGCCTGATTAAAAAAAGCTGATAGTGAATATATAATAACAATGATTGTAAGAATTGATAAGAATCAATCCTTTAATGAGGTAGTGATGAAAATATTTAGTGGTTTTGATCCTAGTTTACCAAATACCGGTGTCAAGAGAGTATCATCTGCCAGGGCGTCTAATAACCCAAAAGAGAAATCCAATCCGCAAGCTATAAGAAATAATGATGTGAAAATTGATTTATCCCCCAGTGAAATAAGGGAGAAGATAAAACTTAATCAGGCAAAAAAAAATGAGATAAAAAAAGAGCCAATCCCGGCTCCTATCAACTCAAGCGACATAAAAGAAATTGCTGATCCTGTCGAATCACCAAACGATCCCGCCAATACCAATACGGTGGAAAAATTAAAAGATGTTTTAAAGGGGAACTCAATCAATTTTTCAGATAAAACCAAGCAAGTGCTGGGTGAAATTCTTAAAGATCGTTGAAAATTGAAGATCATTTATTTTTTAAACTATCCATCATTATCGATAACTGAAAAATAGTGCGTTTGACGACATGATCTAAATCACCCTTGATTTGCGTTGCTGCGGAATGGTTATGTCCACCTCCGCCCAGCGCATGGGCCATGGTTCCTACGTCACAGGTAGAGGTTGATCTTAAACTGACTTTGACAAATTCGCCTTCCTCTCTGAACATGCAAGCAATTTCAACTTCATCTAAAACCAGTAGATGATTGATGAAACCGTAAGTGTCCTCCAGATTGACGTTGAATTTTTTCAAGTCACTTTCTCTAATGGAAATCCAGGCAATGGTTTTTTCCTTATTAGTTTCTGCTTCTGATAAAATTTTACCTAAAAATTTCATATGATCAATGGATCGAGTACCATACATCATATTGTAGGTGGAAGAAGGTCGAATTGCTCCGGTTTCCATTAATTGGGCAATTAATCTATGGGTGTTAGCGTTTACTTTAGGATAACGGAAACTGCTGGAATCCACCATGATGGCAGTATAAAGCGGAATGGCCATATCGGCGGTGAATTCAATTTTTAACTCATTAATCAGACGACCAATAATTTCTCCGGTGGCAGAAGTTTCGTGATCGATACAATGTAATGAGCTTATTTCTCGGGGAGAGGGGTGATGATCGATATAAAGAAAGTTTTGACTTTTTTGGGTTAGTTTTTGCAAGTTCGGGCCTACTCGGTCCGGGTTGTTGGCATCAACGATAATAAATAGATTAATTTCGTTAACATTCATTTTTTTCTTAAATTCCTTGAAGGAAATAACAATATTTTTAGCATCAAGGTATTTAAGTTTTTTGGGAATTTCTTCTTCGTTTACGCAATAGACAGTTTTACCCAATTGTTTTAAAGCAAGTCCAAGAGCAATTTGGCTGCCAATTCCATCCGCATCAGGGATAATGTGAGTAGTTATTAAAATAGTGTTGGCTTCTTCCAAATAATGTCTGAAACGTGTAAGTGATTCCATGGTAAGATGACTATCGGATCATTTTAATTGAAACCTTATTTTTCAATGTCTGATAAATTTGTTACTATGATTATGTTGGTATGGGGAGGATCGTTGGACGTCATAAAAGTAAATGCTATCTCGAAAATTTGGCCCGGTTTAAAAGCACTGGATAAGTTGAGTTTTTTGGTTCAGAAAGGCACCATCCATGGCTTTCTAGGTCCAAATGGTGCAGGAAAATCAACCACTCTAAATATTTTGGTAGGACTTACCAATCCCAGTGAAGGCATGGTGGAAATAAACGGGACTATCGGATTTTTGCCTGAGAATCCCCCTTTGTACGAAAATATGGTGGTGGATGACTATTTAAAATTTGTAGCTCAAATTTTTAAAATGGAAAGATCAGCCGTTTTGACTAAAATTGATGAAATAATAATCCAGTGTAGTTTGATGCCGGTTAAAAAACGGCTTATTAAAAATTTATCCAAGGGGTTTAAACAAAGAGTCGCATTGGCACAGGCTATGATTTGTAACCCAGATATTTTAATTTTAGATGAGCCCACCGTGGGCCTTGATCCCAATTCAGTCATAGAATTTAGGAATTTAATTTTATCTTTAAAAGAAAAACATACTATTTTATTTTCTTCCCATCAATTATCAGAGGTGGACAAAATCTGTGATGATCTAACCATTATAAACAAGGGAAAGTTGATTGCAAGCGGGTCCAAGGAAAAAATCAAGAAAATGTTTGGTAGCAAGCAAGTGCTTAACATCGAATTGCTTAATTGGAACACGACCACGCAAAATGACATGTCAAATTTATTTGGTTTTGAAAGAGTGGAGGTTGTTTTCAAAAATAGTCATTCTGTTTTAAAAATTTATTTGAATACGCTGGATGACATCAGAACCCAGATATCAAAATATCTAGTGGAAAAAAATTGCGGGTTGATATCCATGAATGAGGAGAGATTGGATTTGGAAGATATATTTAAGGAAATAACCAAAGGTTAAATGATGACAATAAGTTGGTACATGAAGGGGATATTGGTACTTTTAAAAAAAGATCTGCAGGACGCTTTTAATTCACCTTTTATTTATATTATTGCTTCCTTGTTTGCCCTGATAATTGGATGGCTCTTTTTTAATTATGTAATAGCTGCGAAGGATTTGACCTCGCTAAATATAACCAATGCGGTGCTGGCACCAGTGTTTGGAAATATTAATTTATTTTTTATTTTTCTGTCCCCGATGCTTACCATGGGACTGCTGACTCAGGAGAGAAAAAATCATACTTTGGAACTTCTTTTATTATCTAAGTTGAATCTTTCCCAAATCGTGTTGGCGAAATTTTTAGCAGGGATAGGCATGGCCTGGTTTTTGTTGCTTCTGACGGTGATTTTTCCTGCCATGATCTGGCTTACCGGACATGGTGATATCGGAATGATGATTTCCACCTACGTGGGTTTTTCCTTCACATTAATGTGTTTTATCTCAGTGGGATTGTTTGCCTCCAGTCTTACTGACAACCCGATTGTGGCAGCCTTTATGGGATTTGCTTTTTTAATGCTGGTAATGTTGTTGGCGGTCAGTTTGAATGCGACGAACAATTGGATGTTGGGTGAAATTGCACAATATCTGAGTATTGCTTATCATTTTGAAGCATTTGTTAGAGGAGAAATCCGTTCGTATGATGTGGTGTATTTTTTGTCATTTACAGGATTTTTTTTGTGGCTGACCAGAGAGTCCTTGGAGACTAGAAAATGGTAGAACCCAAAACTGTTTTTAAAAATTTTTTGTGGGTTATATGTGCGTTGATGTATTTGGTGACCGCCTCGCTGTGGGTGGTTTTACCAGATACCTTGACTTTGAATTTATCCACAGCTTTATTCACTCTCGGGTTTAGTATCTTAATGATTATCTGGGATAGGAGAAAGTTTCAGAAATATTATAACGGACCCTATTTTTATAAATTAGTTTCCTTGTCAATTTCAATGATTTTAGTTTTTTGCGTGCTAGCGGTGGTTAATTATCTGGCTTATAAACATCCCCGCCAGGTGGATATATCGGATATGGAACATAATTCACTAACCTTCGAGACCGTGAGTATGCTGCAAAAGATTAAAGGTAAAATTATTATCAGAATTTTTGGCAGAAAGGCTGAAATCCTGGCCATCAAGGCACTGACTGATCTTTATCGTTTTGAAAATAATCACATAGAAGTCGAACCGGTTGATATTGAGCTTCGTCCTGATTTGGTTAAAAAACATGCTGTTTACAAGAGTGGCACTATTGAAGTTGAATATAATAACAGGGTTGATCAAGTGACAGAGGCTTCTGAATTGGTGTTAACCAATAGTATTTTGCGGCTAACGAGAAAGCGAGATCCTCAAATTCTTTTTACCAAGGGACATGGAGAACTTTCGGTTGAGGATAAAAGTAAAGATGGTATTTCTAACGTGGCTGCCATTTTAAAAAAAGCCTACTTTAATATTATTTCAGAAAATACCCTTTCACTTTTTGAAATCAAGGAACATACCGATTTGATAGTTATCTGGGGACCCAAAACTGCTTTCATGAGAACTGAGCTTCAATTAATTGAAAATTATCTAGGACGTGGAGGAAAACTTCTAGTGGGATTGGATCCCACCTTTAACGGGGACAAGCATGTCGATCTAAGAACCATGCTTGGACGGTTTGGTCTAAAGCTTGATAACAATATTGTTGTTGACCAGGTTTCTTTTATTGATGGATCAAGCGGATCAGTGCCAATGATCAGTAAAATAAAAAGTAATCATCCGATATTATCGCTAGAAGAAGGGCCGGTCTTTTTTCCATTGGTTTCTGGTGTACGACCAGAAAATGGCGATAGCAAAAAGTTTGAATTATTCTTTGATTTAAAAACCAGTCCGTTTCCTGCCAGTTGGGCGGATAATAATCCCGAGGAAATGGTAAAGGGCAAGGTGGTGTTCAATCAAGAGAAAGATTTTAAAGGGCCGGTTAGTCTCTTGGGGATTTCCCGGCAAATTGATGGACCAACCAAAGTGGTTGTACTAGGGAATTCCACCTTTGTGTCGAATGCCTACGAAAAGTATGGTAAAAATTTTAATCTATTTGTAAACGCAATTACCTGGCTTGTTAAAGATGGGGAGATTGCAGAGTTCAATTTGCCGCTTGGAAAAAATGAGCCGGTATTTTTAAATCGCCACCAGATTGGTCTGATTTTTTATTTCTCTGTATTGTTTTTACCAATTATTTTTATTGGTCTGTCGATTTGGTTTTATCAGCGGAAGAAAAAATTATGAAAAAAAATTTATTCTTCTTCGGAATTTTAAGTGCACTCTTAATGTTCACTTATTTTTATGAAGAGTTGGGACAAAGTAAGAAAAAATTGTTGGAGGAGTCAGAAAATCGCCTGTTCGATGTACATAAACTTGGGGCAATGCTCAGGTTTTCTACTATGAATCAAAATGAAATAGTTTATTTAAATAATAATTTTTATACAAAAAAATTAAATTATCCGGTTTCCCCTTCAGGAATCAAGCTTTTTTTTGATATCCTTTCCAGTATAAAAATTAACAGATACTTAACTAAAAATGAAGTTAATGACAAAAATATTGATCTTTTTATCCCTGATTTGAATAGAAAAATTACCTTTGAATTTGAAAAGGGAAAAATTGAATTTATTCTTGGAAAAAAAATTCAAACCGATCCCAGCTTTTATATATTGGTTAAAACTGAAGTGGATGAATTTGTGGTGGTCGCTTATGATGATTCTGCATTGGAAGGAATTTATGTGGAGGAAAATGTCCATCAAAACAGTGAAAAATATAACCGACTGATCCGAGCATTCAATATGACTGAAGAGGATTTTGTAGATCGAAAGATTTTAAAATATCTTGATTTGGAAACTATCTCAAAAGGTCTTACGGAAATAAAAATTGAAAATTTAAGAAATATTTCTTTTTCAATTTTTTCTCATAATCAGACTACTTATCCAGAGATTTTAAAAGGTTTGCGGTTTAACGAAGAGTACTATCTTTTTTTTCTAGGAGCCTTAATCAACATGCAGGCACAAAATATTTGGCTGCCAGAAAAGGGCGTAGGAGTGAAGGATCAAATCGCACATATGATTTTAATGGTCGATAAAAAAATTGACTTGAAACTTTTTAGACAATATGGACATCGCACTGGTTTCTTTGTTCAAACCAGTTTGGAGAAGGTCATTTTTGAGATAGACCAAAATAGTGTCAGATTGTTTTTTTCTAATGTTCAAGATTTTTGGGATAAAAGAGTAATGCCTGAAAGCTATATGAAACTAAATAAACAGTTTGATTTTTCAATAATTTTTAATCGGGAATATGTCTTCAAAATTGATAATTCATCCAAGTTTAATGTGATTTCTGAAGATCCCAATAATAAACCAAAAAACTCAGGTTTTAAGGAGTTGCTGGATTTTTTACAAAGAGAAGCCGATTTTGTTAAAAAACGACTTAAGCATAATAATAAGGAAATCTTATTTTCTTTTACATTTTACTCTTCCACCTTTCATGTTATTTTTAAGGAAGGTGATTTGATAATAGCGGATACTCAAAATGATCTGGAGTTTCACTATCACTTGGGGGACTTATCCAGATTTAAACATGTAAAAAGTGATTTTTTAAATGATTAAGTACACATGTGATGCATTTTATTCTTATTTTGTGATGTTGATACACCCCTTTAAAACACATGAAATATTAAGACAGCAAAGGATGGCCATTTCTGAACGTTCTACTGTCATTCCTTTTTCGATTACCGATGACAAATTCAATCTGATCCAGTTAAAAAGAGAAGAAGTTATTTGTTTTTCCTGGATCATGGAGATCATTAGTGCCATCTACACAATCATATCAATCAACCTTGGGATTTCCGCTTTAAATTTTATTAACACAGGATCTTCATTTAATAGCTGGATTGCCTTTCAACTTTACTATTCCGGACAGATCACTAACATTGCCATAACTCTTTTATTGGTGGTTTTGTTTCCCATCACCGCATGGATTTATATCAAAGTGTGGGAGATGATCGTGGTTTTTTTTATGAAGTTATTCGAATATGATGAACTCGATGAATTAGGGGCGATAGATGTGGTCACCTCCACGATGAGTTCAAATATTTTATTACTGATTCCGCTCTTTGGCTCCGTCTTGGCCAAACTTTATCAGATATTACTGTTTTTTGCGGGACTCAAAAGCAATTTGGGAATGAACACCCAGCAAAGTATTTTGGTGCTCATGGCCCCCATCTTCTTGTTGGTAGTGATGAGTCTTTTTTTGATTGGCTATGTGATATTGATGTTTACGGCGATGTAACCAAACAGGAGAAGTGCAATGGATAGAATTCTTATAAACCAGGAACAAATAAAACAAAGAATTAAAGAATTAGGTGTCCAAATTAACCAAGACTATCAGGGCAAAGAGCTGGTGGTGGTAGGAGTGCTTACCGGTGCTTTTATGTTCACTGCCGATCTTTTAAGGGAAATAAAAATCCCAATTGAGAGGTTGGAATTTATTTCAATCTCTTCTTATGGTGATTCCACCGAAAGTAGTGGAAATATCAGAGTGTTTCTGGATCTTAAAAAGGACATTGAAAATAAACATGTGCTGCTTATTGAGGATATTGTCGACACCGGACTTACCATTCATCATCTGTTGGAGATTTTTGAAGGTAGAAAACCCGCTACCATTAAATTGGCTTCGCTTTTGTATAAACCGGCCAGAGAGAAATATAAAATCAATATTGATTATCTGGGATTTACTATTGATAATCATTTTGTTTACGGTTATGGATTGGATCTTTTTGGACAAAGCAGACATATTCCTCATATTGCCATTTATAGTGGAGATATAAAAGAATGATTGTAGAACAAGGTAGTGTCAGAATAGATTTACTGGGGGGTACGCTGGATATTCATCCGATTAATCTAGTCTTACCGAATGCCTATACTTTGAATTTGGCTACTAGTTTGAAGGCCAGGGTGGAGTTAAAAGAAATAAATTTCCCCGGTATTCGCTTTATCACCAAAGATTATGGACAAACTCGAGAATTTAAAACCGAGGAATTGAATAAAGCCAATCTGGAAACCACTTTATTTGGTAATTTTAATTTTTTCGTTAGGATATTACTTCTTTTTAGTGTTAAAAAAAATTTGGAGATTACTCTCAGTTCTGGTTCCCCTCCTGGAGCAGGTTTAGGTGGATCATCTGCCATGGGGATTACTTTTTATAAAGCCATTTTAAAACTTCTTAAAGTTGAAGAAGACAAGGAATCAATTATAAGAAAAGTAAAAGATATAGAGGCGATTTTATTGGATAGTGGACAGACTGGTTATCAGGATTATTATCCGGCCCTTTATGGTGGAGTGCTTGCCCTTATTCCTGCCATCGGGGGCGTCAAGGTTTCGCAGCTTTATTCTGAAAAGTTAAAAAACGCAATTGAAGCGCGCATGACTTTGGTTTTTACAGGTGAAATGCGTTTTTCTGGTCTTAATAATTGGGAAGTATACAAGGGTTTTTTCAATAAAAATAATGTTATTCGCAGCGGTCTGTCCAGTATTGCCCAATATGCTAAAGAGGCTTATCAGGCCATTACCTCGGATGATTTGGATACTTTTTTTGAATTGATTAAAAAAGAAGGAGAAGCGAGAGAAAAGCTTTTTCCGCAAATAGTGGTTGATTCACAAAGAAAACTGCTTGGGGAAATTAAAAAAGATATAAAAGATATTGGGATGAAGGTTTGTGGAGCAGGGGGGGGCGGCTGCTTTATTCTTATTCATAAGAAGGATGAATTCTCTATTGTTGAAAAACATGTCAAGTCCTCTTTGATGAGCATTTTGGATTTTACTGTGGAAAAACCGATTTAATATAATATGGAAAAAAAATATATAGCAGGCATGGATATTAGGGGAGGGCGTAATGATGATTTTTATTGTTCGCTTTTGGAATATTATCCAGGCGGACAACGAATATTTCTAAAAAGCCTGCTTCAGCTAAAGGATGAAAATAGCAGCCGGGATACTTTTATCAAGGATTGGGCGGATAAATATGAGTTAAGTGATATTGTGGTGGATTGCCCCTTAGTTCCCCCTGTCTGTACGACCTGCGCCTTGGAATGCCCTGGTGAAAAAAAATGCCCTGAGGTCACTATCGTAGAAGTCAGAAAAAAAATCAACATTCTTCTCCACGAGGATGAAAAAAAAAGAGTTAATCATCCTAAAGAATATGAGAGAAATAGAAATATTTGTGACGAGATTGAGCCAGCCCGCGATATCCTTAGAAAAAGTTCCAAAGATCACATGTTGTCACGATCTTTTAAAAAAAGATTAAAAAAGGATATTTTGCCTTATTGGAATAGACCACTCGATTTTTGGATCTGGTGTAATTACTATGACGCTCTCTTGGACATTTTTAAAACCTCTTATGATTCCTTTGGCCACTCTTCGATGATGTTAGTGTACCGGGTGGATTACTTAAAAAGACATTTTCCTAGAAATTTTAATTTATTTGAATCAGATGTGGATATGGTTTTGATTGAACTGCTAAGAGCCCAAATTGTCACCAGAAGTGATTTGACGGAGCTTAATATTATGGGAAGTGCAGGACTTGCCAGACTCAACATATTAAAAAGCTTGGAAGAAAAATTAAATCTATTCATTTATGATCATGAAAAAGAAATTCTTGTCAAAAGACCTAAGGCCTTTGAGTCGTTATTGCTTGCTTTGGCTGGATACCGGTATCATTTAGGAAAAACCGTAGAAATGCCTTGGTGGACCAGACCCGGGGAAGTTAATTTTATTTTGCCAGTTTTTTAAAATAGTAAAGTCCAAAATAGATATAGGCGTATAGGAAGGTCTGTAAAATAAACCAAGCGAACCCGATGTGTAGACTCATTCCTTCCACTGCCAAGAGTATTGTGGTAGGAGCACCCAGCAAACTAAGTATTTTAATATAATTCATGGCGCTTTTTTTCTCATACCAAAAAAAGATGTAAACCACAGAATGGACACTGATGATCAGAAACAGAAATAAGACTAATGATTGCATCGTAAGATCAAATAGCGGCTGGATCATGTCTTCACCGATGGCGTTAATGTTTAGGGAGGGATGCAGGCTTATAATTTTTTTGAAGGTTTCCAAGTTGTTGAATTTTAGATAAAGAAAAAGCAGGACAGAAAAATCGCCTAAAAAACAAAAAATTATTGTTAGTATTTTTAACGTTTTTCGGGTACAGATAATGTAAAATCTTTCCATGTTAATCCTTTAAGAAATAGGTTTTTTCAATGATACCACAAGCCTTTATAGATATTCAAAACCCTCTTGTTCATAGTTTCGCGCTGCTTTTATCTTTTGTTATTTTATATTACGGTGCCGAGTTTGTGTTATCTTCTGCGGAAAAAACCGGAAAGGCTTTAGGTCTATCCCCCTTGGTTATTGGGCTTGCCATTGTGGGTTTTGGAACCTCTCTTCCTGAATTGTTTGTTTCCCAGATGGCAAGTTATAAAAAATCCTATGAGATAGCCTTTGGAAATATTATAGGAAGTAATGTTGCCAACATTTTGTTAATTCTAGGGGTTTCCGCCATAATTTATCCTTTGAGTATGGGAAGAAGGGATATTAAAAGACAGTTAAAAAGACATTTGGCTGTAACTATTTTGCTTTTAATTATTATGCAGTTTAAGGTGATAAATTGGATTGCCGGGATTATTTTACTTTCATATTTTGGATACTATCTCTCTTTTACTTTCAGAAAAATGGCAAAGAGAGTTAAAGAAGAGCACGAAATTAAACCCAAGATAGGGATTCTGGATATTATTAAGTTGGTTTTAGGATTTTGTTTACTGTTTTTTGGAGGAGATTTGCTGGTTTGTTCAGGAACCAAACTGGGTGAACTTTTATCTATCTCACCCTACGTTATTTCCGCAATCTTTGTAGCGGTGGGGACCAGCTTTCCTGAATTAGTGACATCACTGGTTGCATGTATTAAGAAAAGAGATGTGGATTTGGTAACCGGCAATATTATTGGTTCAAATATTTTTAATATTGCACTGATACTGGGGTCTTGTGGCTTTTACAACATTGTATCTAATTCAACATATTGGGTTGAAATGGTAACGCTGGTTATTCTATCAATCGTATTTTTAATCCTGGCCAAATTTCGTCCGGTTCTGGATCGCAAAGTGGGAGTACTTTTTTTACTTGGCTATGTGGGAATGGTTTTGCACTGGACTAATTTTTAGTCAAACTGGCCTTTTTGCAATCTTCGGTTGACTTCGGCTTTTTTACTATCTTCTCTTTTATCATGCAGTTTTTTTCCTTGGGCAATGGCAATTTCAATTTTTACGGTTGAATCCTTGAAGTAAACAGAGATCGGCACAATGGTTATTCTTTGAGTCATGACTTGATGAGAGAGTTCCTTGATTTCCTTTTTATGAAGTAGCAATTTCCTTTTTCTGGTTTCCTCGTGATTATTGATATTTCCGAATTCATAATGAGCTATGTTCATATTGATGATGTAAGCTTCATTATTTTCATCAATTTTAACATATGAATCGTTAATATTGATTTTGCCAAGACGAATAGATTTGACTTCGGTACCCCTAAGCTCAATACCTGCTTCAAACTTTTCCTTGATAGAGTAATTAAAATATGCTTTTTTATTTTTACAAACTATTTTTATTCCCATGGTAATACCTAACTGATTTTTTTTAAGTTTTTATACAGGCAGATTAATTCTTTAAATGCCAGGGACTCAGCTCTGGCAGTCAACTCCTTATCAATTATCTTAAATGTATCAATCAGAATATCAAGTGGGTAGTATTTTTTGAGTATACCCCCCATCTGTTTTCTTTTAAATTGAAAAAGTCGTCTTAAAAATTGTTCGAGCGAATCGAATTCTTTAAGGGCAACTTCCGGATGATCAAAACGTTTAAAACTAATGACAGCCGATTCAACTTTGGGGGGAGGGTTGAATGATCCTGGGTGAACTTTGCATAAAAGTTTTAAATCGAAGTAATTTAGGCATATCCCCATGAGGGAACTCATGGGATTTTTTAGATTAGTAAAATTAAAAATTTTTTCAGCAACTTCTTTTTGAAACATCAGGGTCATATATTTAATGGAGTCGGTTTTGATTAATTGAAGTAAAATTAAAACCGAAACATTGTAGGGCAGATTGGAAATAACCCAAATTTTTTTTCCTTCCCATCCGAGAGTTTTTATCAGCTCCGGTAAATCGACTTTTAAAGCATCTTGGCAAGTGATTTGAGTGTAATCTAAAAATTCGCTCAAGGGCTCGATCATCCGATCATCTTTTTCAATGATATGGAAGGGTATTTGCCACTGAACTAGGTATTTGGTTAAAACACCTTTGCCTGGGCCAATTTCTATAATTCCTTCAGCTACGTCAGCAAAGTCTTTGGTCATGACTTCAGCAACATGTTTGTTGTTAAGAAAATGTTGTCCGAGTTTTTTATTGGCAGTTATTTTATTCATGATTTAAAACCTGGTAGGTTTTTTTGGAAATATATCTGCTTTTTGCATCAATTTTTAAACATTCAGGAAACCCTATTTGGTCATCATAAGTTCTTAGGGCATAGTTGGCGATCATCGCACCGTTGTCTGTGCAAAAAGCAGGGGCCACAAAATGAACATTATCTTTGTATTTTTCGCCAAGAGTGTGGCGAAGAGATGAATTGCAGGCAACTCCCCCTCCCACTACGATAGGTAAGTTGAGTCGGGTTTTTTCTTTGGCTTTTTTTATTGCGTATTTTAGCTTGAGACAAAGAGCTCCGATCACCGCTTCTTGGTAGGAGGCACATACATCACTAAGTTTATAATCCTTGGTATTTTCCAAAAAAAGTCGCAGGGAGGTTTTAGTTCCTGAAAAACTTAGGGTGGCATTGGAGCTGGATTTTAAACCAATAGGGAACTTATATTTATTTTTATCGCCTTCTTTGGCCATATCATCAATAACTTTTCCGGCGGGATATCCAAGCCCAAGTAGTTTTCCTGCTTTGTCGAGTGCCTCACCCGCTGCATCGTCAATAGTTGATCCAAGAATTTCGAAATCAGTTGGTGAAGTGACTAAAAAATACATGGAATGTCCGCCACTTATTAAAAGACCAAGATAGGGGTAAGGGACTTCTTTAGTTAAAAAGATAGCCTCCAAGTGAGCAAAAAGGTGATTGATAGGGACAAGGGGCGTTTGGTATAAAAGAGCAAGTGTTTTGGCCGCATTGATCCCAGTCAGTAGCGGTCCCAGTAGGCCCGGGTGAGTGGTTACTCCAGTCAAGTGGATATCCTTTGGGGATAGTTTGGCTTCTTTAAAGCATTCCTCTAAAAGGGGCACCAGTTTTTTTAAATGATTTCGGGAAGCAATTTCTGGAACCACTCCTCCCCATTTCTCCAACATGGTGTCTTGCGAAAAACGCTTATGGGTAAGAATGTCAGGCCGGGTGGCGTATTGTCCTTTGGAGCCTTTAATAATAGCAATGGAGGTATCATCACAACTGGTTTCAATTCCTAATATGTATAAATCACTCATGATGGTTAGCTCCACAGGTTGTATAAAGTGGCAGGAGATTAGCACAAAATAATACATATTTGAACCAAGAAAGGGTATAACATAATATGATTAAATTTCTCCTGATTTTTGCCTTATTATTTGTATCACCTGGACTGATCTGTGCTACTTATTACGATAGATTGCAGGCCAGGGGATTGGGGGAATATTGGCTCAAGCTCATCCATTTTGAACAAAACTTTTTTTTACCTTCTTATAGCAGGGCAGATCGGCATGATTTCTTTTTTTATAGGGAAGGATCTTTTGATCCCGAAAAAGAGTTAAATGAAACGATCAATGCTTTTCAAACTGGCCTTCCTTTGGTCGGAGACAAAGGACTCCATCCCCAATGTGCTTTTCCAGAAAGATTAAAATTGATCAAGAATCTAAATATTACCGATTTGCGAGAAATTGAGTGTAGAGAATTTAAATCATGGAAGAATGATTTACGTCCCCTTGAAATATTCTTGATTTTTAAACAACCTCTAGTGAATAAGACAGCGGATTTTTTAGGTGAAGTCTTTTTAAAAATTAAAACTGATAAAAATAAGGAATATGCAGGTTTATTTAATATTGCGAAAAATACTAAAAATTATTACTTTCCCAAACCGTTGCAAAGGTTGATCGGGCTTAGTAGCCTTGAAATTAAAATAACCGACTACGATACCTTTATTAAAAATCAACCTGATTATTTTTCCAGCACTTTTTATGAGTATCGATTAAGGCTTTCCCCTGAAGAGATGGATCGGATTATTAATCATATTTGGGAATTGCAAAACAGTAACACTTTTAATTATTATCTGATTAGTGAAAATCGTTCCTTTTTTATAGCAAGTCTGTTGCAAATTGGGAAAGATCATTGGAACTTGATAAAAAATAATAAATTTTATTTTACGCCAAGGGATCTAATTAGAAATCTCGCAAGCTATCCAGACGATATTGAAAAGAAGGAGTATTTTTCCTCTGATAAAGATCAGACCAGATTTTCAGTAAACAACCAAGCGGTGATCCAGAAAACATGGCCGGATAAGTCCCACCCAACTCAAAAAATTGAATTCACCTCCATCCTAGCTGAGGATCATCCCATTTTGGGCCTTGGTTATCAGGCGGGATATCACGGCTTACTTAGTAGCGACCAAGGTTATCAAGATTATAGTAGTTTGGATTTTTTTAAAATTAATATTACTTACGATACGACGGTGAAAAAATACAAAGTGCCCGAGATTAATATTTTTGAATACACCTATCTTTATCCAGTTACCAAGGGAGATTTTGGCTGGTCAAAAAAGGGTGCCCTGAAAAAAGATTATGTGCAAGATATTGATCTGTCGTTTAAATCCAGAAATCGTCTCTATTACGGAATGGGTTTAACTTTTACATTTCTAGGAACTTTTTCTTTGTTTACCGGACTCGAGTATCAACGGAGTGCTTATACCAAGAAACACGATCGGTTGGGACCCTGGGGAGAATGGATGATTTTTTTTAATTTTTTTAGAAGTGGCAAAATCCTGTTGAGACAAAAAATCATCTCCAGTTTTTTGGAAGATGTGAATGATGCGTATTACGTTGAAAATGAAGCTGCTGCATCAATCACCCTCTCGACAAATTACGAATTGTTTTTAAAAAATCTGGTGGTCACTAAAACCGGTGAACTTGCTTTTGGTCAATATCAAATTAGCCTGGGGCTTGGAAAATATTTTTAAAATTATAAAGTCTTGAGTAATTTTTTAGTTGATTCACCAAGTTTGGATTTAGGAGAGCGTTTGACGACTTCCTCAAATGCCTGTTTGGCTTCATTTTTTTGGCCTTTTTCCAAAAAGTTTTTGCCCAGATAAAAAAAGGCTTCGGGTACTTTTTGGGATTTAGGATAGTTGGTGACTAGCTTGGAGAGTGACACGATAGAGGTGTCATAATTTTTTGATTTGTGTTCACAAATTCCTATGTGATGAAGGGCGGTTGCTTTTTCAGTGCTACTTGCCTTCGCACTATCAATATGAATCTTAAATTTCACGACCGCTTGATCACATTTTCCGCTGTTATATAAACTGATAGCCTCTTCAAAAATGCTGGTCTTTTTTTTGCTTGTTCCGGTTCCAGTGGGAGTATTACTAATTTTTCCAAGCGTACTCACCACTTGGGCAATATAAGCTTTTTGCTCTTGCATTTCTTTTCTTACTTCTTCTTGATCTTTTCGAAGTGAGACCAGCCCATCATGCAAGATTTCCAGATCAGCTCTAATGCGGTTAACGATTTCTTGGGTCAGTTCTTTTTGTTTGTAGTCCTCTTCACCTTTTTTTCCTTGAAATTGGCTTAGTTTTTCTTGAAGGTCGTTAACAGCAAACGATAAGTCAGCATTATCCTTTTGCAGTTTAACTACGCGATTAGACAGATTATCAACTATTTTTTCTCTCTGGACTTGTTCAGTGGTTTTGCAAGCAACAATTAATGTAAGTAAGAAACAAACGGTGAGTGTGGTAATGTGATGCATATTCTATCCTTTTTAATTATCTTGCTCTAATTTTTTTAATTGGGCGTTGAGCTCAGCCTGTTCGGAAAACTTTTGTGATAGGATAGCGTATTGTTTAGCCTTATTAAAATATTTTTTTTTGTAATTACTTTTGGCCTTTAAATAGTAGTGTTCAGCTTTCCTGAATAAATTGGGAGAAAGACTAGGGGCATTGGCATCTTGAGCGGCCATAAAAGCGACAGCGGCGAGACTCATTTCAAGCTTAGGTCTTGTTGTAATAAGACCACAAGACCCAAGCAAAATTATCAGTATAATTAATGACAGTCTTTTTACCATTACTTGTTAGTAGCAGTAATTACAAAATTACCTCTTCTATTTTTTGACCAGGAATCTTCGTCATGTCCAAAAGCCAGCGGTCTTTCTTTTCCAAAAGTTACTGTGGAAATTCTGGCAGCAGCAATTCCCTGGCCAATTAAGTATTTTTTAACAGCGTCGGCTCTTTTTTCACCCAGTGCCAAGTTGTATTGTACACCACCACGCTCATCGCAATGTCCTTCAATTTGGATATCAATTGTGTTTTTTGAAAGAAAAGCGGCATTATCTTTCAATGTGGCTATGGTTGTGCCGGTTAATTTGGATGAGTTGTAATCAAAATACACAGTTTGCAATCCACCAGCTTTTCCCGAGTCGCTGTCTGCGTTTAATTGAAGATCACCTTCAGACATGTCGGTTGAAGAAAAGGCTTCTTCCCCTTCAGTTTTTTTTGCGCTTTTTGAGCAACTGGTAAAAGTGACTAAGGCCATAGATAAAAGAATAACGGTAAGAACTGATCTAAAAGTCATTTGAAACTCCTGGTTTAGAAATATTTTACATATTAATTTAAAAATAAATACTTAAGGTAGATTATCACAGAAAAGTGTGTTTTTTAAAGTTTTTTAGGTCATTGGGTTAATTAAAAATTATTCTTGGGAAAATGAATAGCTGACAAAACCAGTCAACTTTTCGGGATCAAAGTGTGTTGTAATTCTATAGGACCATATTCCTGGTCCGCCATTTCCCTTACAGGAATCAAATATTCCATCGCCAAGACCGGTGATTTGAAAATAGTTAATGGTGCCATCTTCGTTTTTGGTAAAGTCTTCGTTAATGACACCCTGGTAATATTCGCCGCATGGATAGGGAGGTGTTACGCTGGTGTTGTTGCTTAAATATTTCCAAAAGTATCTTGCGATTACTTTGGCATTTCTAAAAAAACTTTCATTCTCTGATAAGGAAAATTCTAATTCGCCCTTGGCGTATTCGTGATTAAAAAATTCAGATTGAACAAAGTCACTCAAGCTGCCTTCAAAGGTACCATTGATATGCTCTCCGTATGCAAAAGCATTTTTGAGTTTTACTTGAATAGCTTGGTCGCTGCTTGCGAAGCTTGCAAGCGACGGTACAAATAAAATAAATATGGAAAGTATAAAAAGTCTCATAGTTTCTTGGTCGGTTATTCCTTGACTTAATATAGTGCTGTTGGCACAAGAGGTTAAGTAGATAAATTGTATTGCACTTATCTAATAATTAGATAGATTCAAGATCCCAACTAAAACCACAAATCTTGCTCTTGGCATTGGTAAAATTCACAAACTATGGTAGATTAGAAAAAGCCGTTAATGGGGGTGTCCCGGTTTCGACAGGGGATCTGCTGGATTAGACGGGCGTGTCGAGGTTGATCACCCGGCCTCGTAAAAAGGTGATTAAATTGTATAATTGGCGAAAGTAATT
>MEQB01000073.1 GCA_001770015.1 Bdellovibrionales bacterium RIFOXYC1_FULL_37_79 | reverse complement strand
CAATCATTCAGTGGGAATTTAATCGAAAGAAGGCCCGTGAAAAATTCAGCTATGAAATTGTCTCATCTCGATAAACTTAAAAATCAGAGTACTAGGAGTCCAACATTTTGACATATTAACAAATCAGAAGATTAAATCAGCGGAAATAAAATGTTATTATAATAAAAATGAAATGGTAGCTCATAATTTTTCAGTTACAGAATATGTTTTAAAACGACAATATTCTTTACCGTTAAAGGGTTTTGTGGCTGGCGCAGGTGGTGTTAATGGAATTATTAGTCATCGTTGGGCTAATTCATCAGAAAATGAATTTGCTACAGATTTCCATATTCTTGATAAAAATTTAAAACCTTACGCAAATGATCCTTTCAAAGCTTCAGAGTATTATTGTTATGGCGTTGATATTTACTCCCCAGCAGAAGGTACTGTCGTAGAGGCAGTTGATGGTATCCCTGATCACCCTTTTGCATTTAATGATAAAGAATTACAAAAATTAACTACAGAGCAAAAAGGAAATTTCCCGCTAAAACAAATAATTTATGGAAACTATTTAATAATTGATCATGGGGATTCGGAATATTCACTTTTAGGTCATTTGCAAAAAGAGTCAATAAAAGTAAAAAAAGGTGAAAAGATCAAAAGAGGGCAGGTTATAGCGAAATGTGGTAACACAGGAGGTTCGGATGCCCCACATCTTCATTATCAGTTGATGAATAATTCTTATAATGCAGAGGCAATCGGACTGCCTGTGAAATTTGAAAATGTTGAAAGCGCACTACTTGGGGATGAAGTTATAAAAGGTAGTGATAATTTTAATTGGTATAAAGAACTCTTAAAAGATACTGGAATATTATTACTTAAAACTAAATGAATCAATTTTTTATACTGGTTCGATGATCGCTCACTGAAGGAGTTGGATAAACTGAGAAGAAATTATAAAAAAAATTGGATAATGTATAATGTTCGGGAAGCTTGCAGGCTTAAAATAGTAAATAGAGGAATAAAATATGTTTGTAAAGTTAGAAGAATTAGACTCAGGTTGGGCTGAGGTGAGCATAGGTTTAAAAAAAGAAGAGATTGATATTTTGATTAATAATCTAAAAATGCTTAAAGAAGATATTACTCAGCACTTTCATTGTTCAAGTGATTATGAGAGAGATAAAGGGTTAGGACATATAGAATTTTATTTGGATGAAGAAAATAGGAACAATATGAAAATAACAAGTTTAATGATTGAGCCGACAAGGTGATTAATGATAATTCAAGGAAATAAAATTATACTTAGAGATTGGAAAGAAACTGATTTTGATCTGTATAGATATTACAGTAACCCTGATCTTAAATGGCATCGATTTAATGGGCCATATTTTCCAGTCAAATCAGAAGATAAAATTGAGTCTTTCATTAGTAAAGTTAAGGAAAATTCATTCTAGTAATTTTGATAATCCAAGAAAAATAATTGTTATAGCTGACTTGGTATCTGATAAATTGATTGGAGTAGTTAATTCTTATTGGGAAAGCCAAGAGACTAATTGGCTTAATATGGGAATTGGAATTTATGATGACTCTCTATGGGGACAAGGCCTTGGCCTTGAAGCAATGAAGTTATGGATAAATTATTTATTTGATGCGCACTCAGAAATTGTAAGACTGGGATTTATGACATGGTCTGGAAATGAAGGGATGATAAAACTTGGTCAAAAATTAGGAATGAAGGAAGAGGCTCGTTTTAGAAAAGCTAGAATTGTTAATGGAGAATATTTTGATAGTTTAGGCTTTGGAATTTTAAGAGAAGAATGGGAAAGAGAATTATGAGTAATGATGCAAAAATAGATTGGTCCGAAGGACAATATAAAGAAATGATCATTGATATGCGAAAATATATGTGGGCTTGGCTACCCCGGCTTTATCTACTGGAAGTATTTTGGTAAGAATGGAAAATATATTGGAGTAGATATTTAAATGAAATAAAAGTGGGAGTTAGTTTGGTGTCAGAAAAATCGAGATACATTGATATAAATAATGATCCTGTTCGTCAACATGATGATATGAGCGATTTTATCAAGCAATTGCCATTGCTTGGTTCGGACAGACTATCGTTAATGTTAGCAGTCCGTTCTGAGTGTGATCCAATTTTATGTAAAATACTTTCTGTGAGTTTGGCATTTCAAAATCCCAATGCTGACTTGGAAAATATAATGCCTATTTTATATTATGCTATTTACATTCCGGACTTAGTTTCAGATTTAGAAGGGCATGAGCAGATTTTAGATGAAATTTTATGGCAGGTTAATCATTTGGCAGAAAATGGTAACAATGAACTAGCAAAACAGATTGCCAAATATTCACTAGCGCGAGGCCATGAGATGGTCGAAAATTTTGAAGAAGGATTTTCTTGGAATTGTTCGCTAGGAGAAATTAAAAAATGGTTGGTTAGTGCTGAGGATAAAAATTGAAAATGAAGCAGCAGCGACTTAGTTTCTCTACCATCTATCATGCGAATCGGACTTCATGAAGAAATAGGTAATATTTTAATAATAAATACGACCAGTTGGGGCGATTTACAGCAATTGTGGTGATTTTGCTTGCCTTTACAGCAATTGCGGTATAGTATAAGAATGTTACAGCAAATGCTGTCTTGGGGTTTTTATGGATAAAGCTGATTTAAAAAACATAATTGAGTCAAAGAAAGAACCTTTTTTGAAAAAGCTTAAACATGCTGGACTCAACGAACTTGAATATTGGGAAAAAAGGCCTGAAAACCTATCTCGCGAACTCTTGATTAAATACCTGAATAGTATTGATGAGACTAAAGAAATTTATCCAGATATGTCTGTGCGAGAAAGTGATGGGGGAAAATATGGGCAAACTGGTTTTAAGTGGGTATTCAAGTTAAAAGATAATTTTCAAATTATTGGAAGGAATATAGACATCTACATAAAGGGATTTTTCTTTGAGGAACATGATCCAAGAGGGGTAGAAATTCAGTCCTTTAAAAGATCGGTTGTTCTTAAAGAAGTTAAGTAAGAGGTAAAAAATGGAATGCTCACACAAAAATATTTTATTAAAGAAAGTTAGAAAAGAAATTTTTGATATGTCTTTTGAAGCCAAGACAAGTGTATGTAGCGATTGTGGTGCCTATTTGCGTGATAACAAATACGAACAAAAATATATGCATTGGCTCAAGGGCATTTATCAAGAGAGGAGGGATAAATTTCAAACACAATGTTATTTTTCAAAAAATCTCATCAAATGCGCCCTGACTTATCTTGAAGGATACCCTGGCATCTCTCCAACGGTATTCATGAGAGCGCTTGTAACCATTTATTTTAGTGTAGTAGATAGTGATAAGAAAAAATCTGCCTTACTTGAGTCATTGCTAGATTCTGAAATTTACGATTCTTTCAGCAATGATAAAAATAGAAAAAAAGTAAATATTCAGTTTAAACCTAAAATGATGATTGAACTTATTGCTGTTTCAGAGTTTTTAGAATTAAGTCCTTCAGCAATAGTTGAAGAAGTCGTCATTAAATTAATGACAGTGATTACTTCTCAAGATAAAAGACTTCGTGAATTTTGGGAAAATGAAATACGTGGCTATCTAGATATGTTTTTAAAGACAGCATAAATATTATATACGAATAGATCGGAGAGATTATGATTCCTTATGCTTATTCTGGTGACGATATTTTTCAAAAAAAACTAACAGCGTTAGGCGTAACGATGAATGTTTACGAAATTAAGATGTATTGGGCGGGGATGCTCTTGTGTCCTGAAATGGTTCCACCATCGTTTGCATTAAAGGAAATACTTTTACAAGACACAGAGAGTGAAATTGTTTTTAAAGATGAAAAAGATCATATGGAGTTTATGAATCTTTTTACCGGCCTTTGGAATCAAATTACCACCTATGAAAACTCTTCTGATCGTTACCCAAAGCTAAGTCCTGAAAAAAAAGATTTGAAATTCAAAAAAGATAAGATCGAATATATACTCAGAAAGGAGATGAGCTTGTTCAATTTTATTTTGGACTTGATGAATCGTGAGCAAGTGAATACGTTGATCAATGCTTTGACTTGATTAAAACTGATATGGGACTTTTCATAATGTATGATCTCTTTTGTGATTTTAGTTTTGATTATGATATTAAGAAAAAAGCTACTGATAAGGATATAAATGAAATGTTGGTCGTAGTTGAAGACTTTCATAATGCGTGGCCATCAACATATATGAAACTTAATAAAATATTCAGTGGCATTAGATCGGGTAAAATAAAACTCGATAGCGAAGAAGAGATGGAGAGAAAAATGGAAGAATTTGAAAATTCTTCAAAATTATCGTGACTATTTTTTTTGTCAGGGTTAATATGGCAACAGTTAGTCTCTGCTTTTTTTTCAGCTTTCTAAAATTTTGCTAACCCAGTTTACTTAATATCTCTTGAAATTCTTTGTCGGTGGCGATAGCGCCTTTGAGGCAGAGGCTTTTATTTTTTTTCCAGTACGGAAGATTGTTCATATTTTTTCGTACAATTCGCTCGGCGAAATTTTTTTCAGTGCCTGGGATGGCCGTCATAAAAAATTGAACACCTCCGTTAAAGATCTCCTCACAGGATTTAACTTTTTGATCAGGGGTGATGCAATGCTTGCAAAAAGATCCTTGCTCATTTTTCATGCCGAAATCGGACTTATCGTTAAGAGGCATGCCGCAAGCTAGACAGGTGTTATTGTGCATAAAAGTGACTCCTTTTAATTTATGGTTGGTTAAAAATGGTTTTTGATTTTAAGTTCCTTGGGGTGTGGATTGAGATAATACTGCTCCAGTAGATAATCTTTATGCAATTTTTTTGCGTAATGATTGATCAGTGTTATAGGCACCAGGAGGGGCAGTTTATCGGTTTTATATTGTTTAAGAATATTTAGTAATTCTTTTTTTTCTGCCGATGATAAATCTGATTTAAAATAACCGATGGCATGTTGTAAAACATGAAAATGTTTTTTGGTAGTGGTAGGAAGCCTTAATGCTTCAAGCATATTTTTTTGATAGCTTTGGTAAAGTGCAAGACCATCTGGCCGGTGACTGGCCAGTAATTTTCCCATTTTTTGGTAGTGAGGGAGACTATGAGACATCATCAAGAGCTGATGTTTGGTATGAAAATTGATCAGCGCTTTCAAACTCTTTTTGTGGGTGAGCAGTTCTCTCCATCTTTTCATGACAAAAATACGCTCAATGAAATTTTCTCGACATTTAGGATCTTGTAATCTGTCTTCGTCTTCCACTGGAAGCAGGGGAAAGGCTTTTAAAAAGGCCTTGGCAAAAAGTCCTGTACCAGTTTTAGAAACCAGTTTCCCGGTTGGAGAAAATATTTTTATATCTCGAAGTCCGCAGGAGGGAGATCTGGTTTTTAAAATGTATCCATCGAGGTTTTTATATTTTAGTTCCTTGATTTTGGGTTTGATCCAGGAGTTCATTTGTTTGGTGAGATCAAGTTTAGCGAGTGTTTGGATCAGGTGGGGATTGTCCCTGGTGCCTTCTAAGTGCATGGGTGGGCGGGGGATACTCATTTTACATTCTAACTCAGGACAAATCGGAATAAACGTAGCAAATTGTCCAAGGGTATTTTTGATCCATTTATCCAGCTTATGTGCGCCGTCGTAGCGGACTTTGGCCCCCAGTAAGCAAGCGCTGATACCTAGTCTCAATTGGTTTTGATTGGTAATCATCTAAGCAGTCCCTATTAACCGAGTGTCGAATATCTGGACATTAGATAGGTCATCTCTGTCTGTTTGGCAAGTATAACCATGCAAAATCATTCATGATAGTTTGATAATGCACGGCGCAGCAATTGCATGTGATTTATTAACTAATTGGATATATGTAGCAGTTGTGCTGGCCACTTGGAGAATTGATGAGAAAAATTGCCCTGCTCGGTTTGATCTGTATGCTAATTTTTTCGTGCGCTAAAAAGCGTTCTGTTAAACCACTTCCTCCCGATCAACTGCGCATGGAAAAAAGTGTATTTGCTGAAGGCCAGGAGTGGTATTTGGCAGAAACTATCACGAAGATTAGTGCAGGTTCCCCCTCCCTGGTGGCCCATCATGCCAACGAAAGAATTGTCAAATTTAAATTAACGAAAAAACATTTGATCATGTATCACGTCGATACCAATAAGCATGACACCCAAGTTTTAAATGAAGAAACTGGCAGTGTGGTCGGTGGTGAAATCCTCAGTCGTTTTCCGATTGCAGCTCATTTTGATATGGTCTTTAGAAAAGATCCATATGGGAAAAATACCACTATCCGGGATGAAAAAAAAGATGACGTCCATCAACCATGGCAGGTTCGATCTTATATGAGGGTGGACTTTGCAAAAGAAAAGATAGAATCACGTATAAGCGTGGCACCAGTGGGTGGTCAACCTTATCAGCAGTTTGTACAAAGTTTGGCAGAGGGTGGGGATATATTAAGATTGGATATCTCTCCAGAGAAATATATTGATTTAGTGGTACGCAAGCAGATGGATGGGGTTAACGGGGCCAGGGATATTTTTGAACTGCGGAAGTTTTTTATTCCAGTTAACAAAGGACACTATCTTACTAAAGCAGTTCAAGGAAAATGGATGGAGCATCTGGGATTTTATACCACTAAGATTCAATCCTTTGATCAGTATAATGTTCCTGTCGAAAAATTGCTGATTAATAGGTGGGATACCCGTAAAAAACACGTCACCTTTTATTTTTCCAAGAGTTGGGCGAGTGAACTGGGATTAAAGTATAAACCTTTGATGATTAAGGCCGTAACTCAGTGGAATAAAGTCTTTAAGGAGAAACTGGGCCTTGATCATTTTATTTTATTGAAGGACTCAGATGGAAGCCAAACCCTTGGGGATTTGCGCTTTAATATGATTGAATGGTTAGTTAGTGATCATGTTGTTTTGGGTTCTGGGCAATTTCTTCGTGATCCACGTACCGGGGAGATTATCAATGCGAATATAATGGTTAATATTGGTGGGGTTGGAAGTGAGTTCGATCGCTTGTCAAAACCAGAAACTGCCATACGTGTTAGTGAAGCAGTTGAACAATATTTGAGTGGGGTAATGAGCAGTGAGTTTGATTTCAAGGCCCTTAATTGGGGTGAAGAAAATGCGAAAATAAATACCTTGTTAAAAGACTATCATCAATTTATTTCTAAGCAAAAAAACATCCATCATCATGAGAGCGTAAGATGGAAAAACAGTGATCTGGATAAAGACCTCGAAACGGTATTACTTAATATTTTTTCACATGAACTTGGGCATACACTCGGCCTTACCCATAATTTTAAAGGTTCTATGGATAAAAATAATTTTTATAAGGATTTAAACGCATCGGGTGATTATCGCTATCGTCAATCATCAATTATGGATTACGTAGAGGATGTGGCGGGGATGCTTGATAAACCAGGGCCTTATGATTATGCCGCTATTGAAAAGGGGTATAGCGATGAATCCCTGCATGCTTTGGATCAGATTCCGCTTGATAAAATAAATGATGAAAAATATTTTAAAGAAAAATTTCCCTATAAGTTTTGTGGGGATCTTCAAACCTCCACGGATCCGACTTGTAATAGGTTCGACCAAGGCACCAGTGCAAAGGAGATTGCGCAGTTTTATTTAACGGATTACCTGGAGGGGTATGCCAATAGAAATAAAGTATATACTTACTTAAAAAAATACTTTCCGGCAAATTATCATAGTCATTATGTATTATATCTGGCCTCAAAATATTTTATTCCCCTGCGCACATTTGTAGATTTTTGGGCGAAAAAAAGAGGGGATTTTACTCAGATCAAGGAGGGTGAGGATCTCACCAAAGCCGCTAAAATCTCCATGGAATTTATGTTTGCCGCTCTCTTTAATAATTCAGGTGACAAGGTTGAAAAAACCGTGACTGTGTATGACAAAATCCTGGCACTTCATTTCTTAAACATGAAATCGATCACCGAAGTTATGGATGAGTCTGGTTTTTTCCAACAACCGATCAATTATTTTGATTTTGCCAAAATGGTGGGTGAGCAGGATGATTATTTAAAGAAATATCTGACCGTCCTGAGCGGGGTTTCTATCAGGTATGAGCCGTATCTGGGATTTTATCCAACTAACGAAGCAGAAATAAATTATGTCAACCCCTTGGTGAGAAATATGGCCGCCGGACTGTTTATGATGTCAGAGTCCAAGGGGGGAAATGTCAATCGTGATTTTCATATTGTGGTTAAAGACGATCATCGCAAGCAGATTGAAATATTAATGCATTTGGAAAATGAATTGGCGAAGCATTATGAAATCCTCAAGCAAGATTTTTTGCCAATTGTTTTGCCGGAGGAAATGACTCATTTTGATGAGCTCTTTGGTGAGAGATCCTATCTGTCGCAGTTTTATGACTTACCAAAATATTCAAATAATTTAGAATCAAGGTCTAAATTATTGAGTGAGCTTGCCACCATCAAGGACATGATCGTCTCTAGTGAAAAGCGAGCTGGCGGTGATAAAAGGATTGAGAAAATCATTCATGCAAAGATGACCCAGCTAAAGAAGATGTGGATGTTTGAAACTAATCCTGGCGTTGAAATTGAACTTGATGATCCCAAGGTGTATCAAGAGCAGGTACGGACTCATTTATCTAAAATAGAATTTTCCAGCGAAGAAAAAGCAAGGTATCTAAAAACATCCTGGAAAAGTTTGGTTGACTATCAAAACGTGCTGGCTTCTTATCAGGCCCAAAAAAAGCAGTTAGGGCTTCATGTAATAGATCGAAAAAAACTGGCCAAGGTCCATCAGCGAATGAATGAACTTGCATTTTTAATGGAGAAGAATTTTACACCCGTGGTGGACCCCATTAATTTATTAAATAGTTCCACGCTTAATCATTTGCAACGTACCTTGAGACTTAAACCGGGTTATCTGGAAATGTATCTGCAAAATACCCAGGCCTTTAATATGCAATTGGAAGGTCTTAGCCTGGAGCAAATTGAACAGGAATACATGCAACCGGCGGAAGAATTATCCGAAGGGGCCCAAAAAATTGTCTCAACCTGTTTTGCAATGTTAAGCATTTATGAGGAGATTACTCGCAAGGTCCGCAGCTTTGATGATAGCTTGGAGCCGCTGATTAGATTGAATGAAAAATTAGTGGTGGAACAGCAACAACTTTTAAACGGTACCATGGTGGGTATGATGACCTCGGATACTTATGAAAAACTACTTTTAGAGTCAGAAAAACAGCACAGATTTTCTAATGAATACTATCAAATGAAAAGAGCGGGCCTTAAGCATCTGGTCGAATTGGAAAAATTGGAAAATGCAAAAGACCGAATTCTCTTTGCGGGTGATACTTTTAGGATGGTTGATTTTACATGGGGGCGAATTATTGAAACTCCCTCCAGCGGGGTGATCGCTGATTTGGCATTAAGGATTGGTAGGATCGATGATCTGATTAGGGTACTTGAAAAAGAGGATGGAAATGAAAGTAGGATTTTGGAACTTCGTGAGTATCGGGAGCATGAACTTGATTATTTAACGCTGCTTGGGGAGCTTCACGCTATATCAAAAGATTAGGTTTAATGGGCATGATTTTATTTTTGGTTCGCAGTGCGCAAGGGCTAGTCATATCCTCATCTTTTTGTCACAATTATCTTGGAAAATAATCCCAACTAATTTGAGGTTCCAATGGAAGTTCTAGAAACCGGCAAAGGCAAATTGATTTGTCCACCCAATCCTGATCAAGTTAGAAGTTATATGAGAGAAAATAAAAGTTACGCTCTCGTTGATAAAAGAATGACTCATCAGGAGGCCATCACCAGATTTGTGAAACCCGATGATTATCTGGGGATTGAATTATACGGGACGGTGAGGTGTCCCTTATCGCTTACCAGAGAGATTGTCAGACAAAATATCGGACCTTTGCGTTTTGTTGGGCAAGGGGTGTTGGAGGCCGATTATCTGTTGGCCGCAGGACTTATCAGCGAAATGGATCATACTTATATTGGTTGGGAAGTCTTTGGCACATCCCCCGTTCTTCGGAGGGTTGCCGAAAGCGGAAAAGTGAAAATGACCGAGTGGAGTAATGCTGCCCTTTCGTGGAGAATGATCGCAGGTGCCATGGGAATTCCATTTATTCCGACCAAATCCATGCTCGGATCTGATACCTTTAAATATTCAGCGGCGAAAGTGGTTAAAGATCCTTTTACTGGTGAAAAGATCTGTTTACTTCCAGCGAGCGTTTTAGATGTGGGTATGATTCATGTGCATAAAGCGGACATGTATGGAAACTGTGAAATCGAAGGCATTAACGGCTTTGCGCCCGAGATGGCCCGGTCTTCTAAAAAATTAATTATCTCCTGTGAAGAAATCGTTGATACTGAATATTTCAGACAAAATCCGGATCGAAATATGATTCCCTATTTTTTAACAGACGCAGTGGTGCATGCGCCTTTTGGTTCCCATCCCGGAGAGATGAATTATAAATACTGGCGGGATAATGAGCACCTCAAAGAGTACTATGAATTGCTGGGCACGGAAGCAGGGACTAAAAAATATATGCATGAATGGATTTATGGGCTTGCTGATCACGATGCTTATTTAAAAAAAATAGGGGCCCGTAAATTAAAACAAATTGAAAGTGAAGCCAAGGGGAGATAGTTATGAGCGAGCAATACAATCCAAAAGAGCTATTAATTTGTATCGCCGCCAGACAAATGGAGGATAATAAGGCTGCCTTTATTGGCACCGGTATTCCCATGTTGGCGGCAAGCCTGGCCAAAAAGATTTATACTCCCAATCTGGTGTCTGTTTTTGAGTTTGGAGGAATTGGATCGTCACTGGCCGATTTACCTATGGCGGTAGGGGATTCTCGAACATACTATAGGGCGTTGGTGGCCGGTAAAATTTCTGATGTTATGGAAATGGGACAGCGGGGAATGATAGAATTTGGTTTTATCGGCGGGGCCCAGATTGATATGTATGGCAATATCAATTCCACATGCTTGGGGCCTCAAGAAAAACCCAAAGTCAGGTTCCCCGGATCAGGTGGTGCCAATGATATTGGATCATCTTGTTTTAGAACCATTTCCATCATGGTTCATGATAAGAAAAGATTCATTCCCAAAGTTGATTTTATTACCACCCCGGGATATTTATCCGGACCAGGTGCCAGAGAAGAAGCCGGACTTCCAAGAAACAGTGGACCATACCGGGTCATTACTAGCCTGGGAATTCTTGGCTTTGATGAGAAATCAAAAAAAATGAAACTTTTATCTTTAAACCCAGGGGTGACTGTTTCGATGGTGCAGGAAAATACCGGGTTTGAATTACTCCTTGCTGATCAGATAACGGAAAACGAACCTCCTACCAAAGAAGAATTGAAAGTATTAAGAGAAGTCGTGGACCCCGAGGGTTTATACAGGTAAAAATGGCATTAAATGAGTTTAGATATTTAAATAAATAGGGATATAAATTATGAAATTAAAATTTGTTTTTAGATGGGTTACCCTGATGCTGATAGCTTTATTATTTTCTGCATGTGGCTATCAAAATAAATCAAGTTCCCAGTTGCTTGTGACTTTTGATGAAGCGGCTCAGGAACAACTTAAATATTTATCACATCAAAAAGAGTTTGAATTACCCGATCCAACCAGCGGAAGCGAGCTGACCTGCTTTGGAGTTTTTGTGGACTATCCGGAAATTGATTCGGGAAATTTTTGTTCGATTGATCCCTTGACCCCGCATAAGCTTGTCAGACCTGATATCGTGGCCGGGTTGGTGCCTATTAGTGGTGGAGAGCTAAGCTTGGAGGTGATTGCCGGCCAAAATCGAACAATCCAAATAGTGGCCTTTAAAACAGCTTATGCTGGGGCCTATCCCAATGGTTTTTGTCCCAGCGTTTTAGTGGATTTCGATCCCTATGAGGAATATATGAGTGACCCGTTTATTATTGCTGAACTAACAAATTATACAATTTTGGCAGGATCACAGAATTTGATTATTGATGCCCATTATCTAACTGGCACTAATAATAACACCAAGCTGGATGACTGTATCGGTCCTTTTTTCCAGTCCACCTCCGTTACCAGTTCAATCCATTTGAACCTTTTCATCACGGGGGCGAACTCCATTATTGCGGATGGATCCAGCACTACTACCCTGACCGCTTCGGTCACGGATTCAAACAGTGTTCCGGCGGTGGATAAAAGTGTTTATTTGAATATTCCGATTAACGGTGGCTCTGCTCCAACGATGGTCAATACGGATGCCAATGGCCTGGCGGTATTCACTTTGACCAGTTCCACTATAGCGGGGACGTATGGTTATACGGTAACGGTTGATGGGATGACTTCTGCCGCTGAAATTGTAACCTTTATTCCGGGTACGGTGGCCAATGTTCATCTGTATGTGACAGGTACCGATACCCTGATAGCAGATGGAATGACTAGTACAACGCTAACGGCTTCGGTGACCGATGTGAATGGGAACCCCGTGCAAAACGAAACAGTGACACTTAATATCCCTGCAAATGGAGGATCAATATCTGGTCCCGTAAATACTAATGCAAGTGGGGTAGCAGTATTTACGCTTACAAGTTCTACCTTGGCAGGAACCTATAACTATTCCGCTACGGCAAATTCCATAACCTCAACTCCGCAGCAAACCTTGACGTTTTTGCCTGATGTAGTAAACGTGGTTGAGCTGACTTTGGCCGGGGCCAATCCTATCCTCGCGGATGGCGTGAGTACTACCGTTCTTCATGTTCTGGTGAAGGATGCTTACGCTAATCCGGTTGCCAACCAGACGGTGATCTTTAATATATTGGACCTTGTCAATGGAGGAACAGCGCCTAATTCGGCAGTAACTGATGTTTTTGGTAATGTCGATTTTACGTTAACTAGTTCTGCCACGGTGGGAATATATTATTATAATGCTACTTGCGATGGAGTTACTTCGTCCAACGTTTCGGTGGAATTTAATTGAGGTGCATACAATAATTTTTTATCAATGATAATTTCTTGAGCAGTAAGCCGGCACCCATATACTAAAATTTCTACTTCAAAGTGTAGAGCTTGAGTTAAAAGCTTGGCATAGTTCTTATCAATGTGAGCCGCTATTTTAAATTGAGTGACATCTTCTCTTTGCACAATGAAGAGCATCACCGTTCTAAATCCTTTTTTTTTCAGATCCATAAGTTCCAATAAATGTTTTTGCCCACGAGTAGTAACTGCATCTGGAAAAAGGGCCTGATTATTATCGCCTAGGAGCGTGACACTTTTTACTTCGACAAAACATTCCGGTGAGTTGGAATTGGTGAGCATAAAATCCAGTCTACTGTTACCGATTTTATACTCGGGAAAAATATTTTTATAACCTTGCAATTCTTGGATTGTTTTATTTTGAATCGCTTCACTTGTTAATTGATTGGCCAGATGAGTATTGACCCCAATCCATGATTGGGGAGCCTTGATCATTTCAAGGGAGTATTTTAATTTTCTTTTTGGGTTATCATGGCGACTTAAAAGGGCCGGTCTTCCTATTTCAAAACAGGTGGTCATCGGCCCGGTATTGGCGGTATGAGCAGTGACCAGTTCGCCTGAAAGAAGTTTTATCTCGGCAAAAAAACGCTTATAGCGTTTAACTAAGGTTCCTTCAATAAGCTGATCTTTAAATTTCATTTTTTAAGATTTCTAGCAGTCCATATTCAGTCTGCAAGTATTCGTTATATCTAAAAGGATCGGCTGGTGAAATTTCCAGGTTTTCCAGATGACTTATATGTTCTTGTAAAAGTTTATAGATATTGAATCTAAGATGCTGCTGTAATACAGGTAAACTGGCCTCATTGGTAAAAGGGTTATGTAAGAGAAAAGTAACGATCAAACGGCGGGAGTCATTAAAGCTGGCATCAAATTGATAAAGCTTGGGATAAAAATAAGTATAGGACAAATCGATAGGTTGCTTGCCAGGAGTAAAAAGATGGGATGCGACGAGTATTTCCATGGCCTTAAAGAAATCGTGCTCCTCAGGTTGACCGGAAAAAAGTGCTTGGAAAGTGGACTGGTTTAGATAAGTGAAATAGTAATTTAAAAAAACTTCCTCAATATCATTAAAATAAGTATCGAGTTTGGGCAGGAAATCCAGCTCAAGATTAAAATTATTCTCCCTATTGATAAAAATAATTTGCTTAATCACGATTTTTTTTAACTTAAGAATAAGGTGAATTATTGGCTGATTCTGATAGGAAAATGGAGTGATAAGCAAATCTTTAAGCGTTTGGTTGGCCTCAGTTAAACTGGTTTGTTGAAATATTTTGGCGTTGTCCGTGTGAATAAAGCTTGTTTTCGATAATAAATGGTCTGTTATGGATTGATAACTTTGAAATAACTCCGCTCCGGTACGTCTGGCGGCCAGAAGAGAGGATAGTTTGGAAGCGGGCAGTAAGTGCAGGGTTTGTGGCCCCAGACTTAAGATTTTCTGGGCAATCTCAAAAGATAAGATTTGGAAATGATCTTCAAAGGTGCTGATGGCCCCAGAGATGGGATTTTGAAAGGAATCAAAGCTTTTGCAGTTGATCCATTTTTTCAGGTCATGATCTTGATCCGAACAAAAAAGTGGACGGCCAAGATCACTAAAATCAGCTTGATCTGAGTATAACCATTTAAGCATTAACTGATCCCAACTAAAATGCAATTGGCCTTTTCTAATTTGAGCACCTGTCAAGGCCAGGAAAGTGAAGGGTAGATAATCCATAACGGAGGCTGTGGTAACCATCTGGGCATCAAGTTGGTCATGAAAAATATAATTATAATAAATTTCTTTTTTATTATTGTGAGAAAGGGTGGCCCCCACACTGCCGGCAAAATTATGTTTGATTCCCAGGGCATGCCCCACTTCATGAGCAATTAAGGTGCTGATCAAATCAGAAAAAATTTTTTTATAAATCTTGTCCGTTTGCCATTGGCCAGGAAGAGTTTGGAGGAGATTGTTAAAAGCGGACTGTTTCATTTGAGAGTTGTTTTCGGTTTCATGATGGGAAATAATGTTTGGGTGAAATTGTTTGATGGTTACGGACGGTGTGCTGGTTAATTGGGGACCGGTCTGGCGAGCGTGCTTTTTTAAATATTCACCAATTAATTGATATTGGGGACTGTTGAGCGGGTTTGGAAAGTTGATGTAAGTTTGCAAAATCTCCCCGGTGAAGGGATCGTTTTGTACGCTGGTGTAGGCGTAGTTTCTGTTGTCTGTTGACCACTCGATGATATGCAGTCCTGGATCAAAGGCTTCACCATGTTCAGGAAGCTTTTTTATTTCAATGAAGTCCACTCCTAAAAGTTGGTTCCAGTAATTGATGCCAACGATCACTGCATTTAGATACTCAGCAGGAATGTTCCCTGTGTAATAAAAGGTTACGGGCCTTACATGATTCATCCGGATGACTTTGGAACTTTGCTTTTTGGTATGAGTTTCATAAAAAGCAAAAAGGGACCTATCGGGATGATTTTTGGCAACGAAGGTCTGGCTTTTTACATAAGATGAAAAAGTGTATTTCATATTAATTTGGTCATAAATAATATTTCCATCCGGGGTAGTTTGCTGGATCTTGACATGATGTTTGATCATTAAATGTCGGTTTATCACTTCTGCCTGATAGAGGAAGCTGTCGACAATTTTAAGGGTGTGTTCCTGGTTTAACTGGTTATTGTATGAGAGGGTGTTTCTTTTTTGATAGATATGTTTCATCCCCAGATCAAAATCAAAAACCAGGGAGTCATGATTTTTTTCAACGATAGGAAAACTCGCCAGCAGTTTGATTTCATGATTATTTGAATCAAGGCTTTCGGTTTGTTCAAAAAGATTGATATGATCTTGATCTTTTAATTCAAAATAAACAACTTTGCTTTCAAATGAGAAGGGGCCTTGGTCAGTGTTTGATCCTCCCATATTGGCAGCCGTCATCAAGAAACGGTGTTTAAGCGCAGCACGCTCGATTTTTATGGCCTGTAGTTCATTGGTTTTTAAATTTAAGTCAGGCAAAACTAGTTTTTTTCCATCTAAAATTGGATTGTTTTGCGATAAAATGGGGGAGGGTTTATGCTGACCGCACGAATGAAGAATGATGAGCAAAAATATCAGCAGTATTAGCTTGGGCAGAATAATGAACTCCTTACATGGTTACAAAAAATTCATAGTATGATATGTCCAAATATGCAATATTATTGAAAATATTACTAGGGGAAAAGGGTATGCATGAAAAAAGTCGTGAAGTGGCCAGATTATTAATTTCCATTCAAGCGGTGGTGGTAACCCCTAAGAAACCATTTACCTATACCTCCGGTCTGCAAGGCCCGATTTATTGTGATAATCGAAAAGTTTTATCTCATGTCACGGTTAGAGACAAAATCATTCAATACTTTCTTGAGGTGATTAGAGAAAAAAATATGGTATGTGACTCTTATGCCGGCCTGGCCACGGCGGGTATTCCCCATGCTGCGCTCATTGCAGACCGACTGAAATCGCCTATGATCTACATCCGTGCCAAGGCCAAGGAACACGGCAAACAAAATCAAATTGAAGGAGATTATAAATCAGGGGATAAGATTTTATTGATTGAGGACTTGGTTAATCAGGCCGGAAGTTTAAAAACGGCCTATTATGGCGCCAAGGAGGCGGGATTGTGTCCGGTAGGGTGTCTGGCCATTGTTGATTATCAAATGGAGTCAGCAAAAAATATTATAAGGGAATTGAAATTACCTTTTTTTGCGTTAACCAACCTGGAATCCATTATCGATGTATGTTTTGAAAATCGAGACATAGATGAGCACGACAAAGTGATTGTCACCAAATGGCAAAAAGATCCGAGTCACTGGAAGTTAGCCTAAAGCTACTTATTCTTTTTGGTAGTGGTATATTCAGTCCCGAATTTTCTTCTAAATTTCTCTATCCGACCTTCGGTATCTAGAACTTTTTGTTTGCCGGTATAGAATGGGTGGCAAGCTGAACAAATATCTGTTTTAGATATCTTTTTGGTGCTTTTGGTTTGGATGGTGTTTCCGCACGCACACTCAACCGTTACATCAAAGTACTCTGGATGAATATTTTCTTTCATGATCAACCTCGTGATATTTCCTTGCTATAATACAAAGATAAGTAATTATGTTTAAAAAATTTACTTTAAAACAATGGGTGTATATTTGACCTGTTTACTACAAAAAATCAAGTAATTTCTACTGATTGACTAATATTTTTCAAAAATTCTTGCCTACTGGCAAAAATCAATGTAAGTTTTCCTAGTTTTAAAATTAAAAGGTTATCAATTTTATGTACGGAGGGTTCTGTGGCCGCTAAAGGTAAAGGTGCTAGGGTAATTATTCATCTGGAATGTCAAACATGTAGAAAATCAGGACTTCCTGGCGTAAGTCGCTATCATACAACAAAAAATAAGAAGACCACGCCGGATCGTATGGAATTAAAAAAGTATTGCAAATTCGAAAGAAAGCATACGCTTCATAAAGAAGTAAAATAAGTTAATTCTAATTTTAGGCATTACATCATTTGATTGCTTTTTCTTTGAAAGAGAGGGCATCGAGGTTTTCTTTTTGAACAATGAGAGGGGAATCTACGTTTGAGACTCTTACAATAAAACTGCTTTTCTTTTCAATTTTAACATCAGGCAGGCTGTCGATTATGTTGCTGATGCTGTAAGTGATCATCATGTCGATACCGGTTTTGATCTCAATGGTATAGAGCGGATTATTGAAATACTGCTCTATGGATTTTTGGGTCTCGGGGGTGATTTTATCGAGGATCATCTGTACCCGCAGTCCTAAAAGTGTATCCAGATAATCATTGATGTCATTTTTTAAATAAGGTCGATTATTAAAAAGCCAAGTCTGATCGTCTTTTTTTTCGATAGTTAGTATAGGGCTATTGTACTTGCGAAGGCCCCTATAAATTGTTAAAGCATGAATTTCATCCTTGGTAGTATGGAAAATTCTTGCATCCAAAAAATCACTTAGGATCAGACCTTCAATGCTATAGGGTAAAGTTTTAATTTGAAAGATTTCATTGTAACCAGAGTGAGTGATGTAGGTGGAGTTATCTATCGGGTTGATAATTCCAAACTGGACATAAGTGGGACGGTTATTTTTGTCATAAAATTCCAGTTCCATGAACGGTTTGTTGAGCGAATAGTGCGAAATGTTGATGGCATCTTTTTTTAGGATTCGCATGATGGATATTTTTTTCAGGGCATCATAGATATTTTTCAAGGTTTGGGGATTGGCAGGGAAGCTGCGGGGCTCAATTAAGTGCCATTTGGTGGAGGTAGCGGTGGATTTTTGTAATACAAATTTTCCCAATTGGTTTTTTACTACTATTTTTTCAATATTTTCCAGATCGTTATGGGTAAAAAGAATATGATGGCTCAGAGTTTCGGGAAGATCTAAGTTTGATTGAAATAAAAAACTTATCAGAGAGGAAAGAATTAAAATGAAAGCAAATCCCCCCAGCAGCCAAGTGGAGATTAAAGTTTTATTTGTTTTCATGTGGATCTGCATATAAACTTCCACTTGTTTCAATTGTCAGACACTAGGTCAAAGTTTGACGAAGTAGATCGTTGTTTACATAATTAATATGATGATATCGTGAATTGATGTCTAAGTATAGCTGGACGGGGGAAATAATGGATATTTTGAAAATATTTAATGACGGTGGATTTGTTATGTATCCTTTACTGCTTTGTTCGGTTTTAATTTGGGCGGTTTTTATCGATAAATTAAAAAAACTATTGGCCTTAAAAAACCAAACTACGCTTATTATCCACCAGGGGAAAAATCTGATTATGGACAATAAAATTCATGAGGCCAAAGGGCTGTGCCACAATATGGATTTTTGGATTAAGGCCCCTTATTTGGAAATATTTAGTGAAGAAACTCAAGATGCTAGCAAGGAAAAAAAAGAGTCCAGAATATCTAGAAGATTGGAGGCCATGAAAATGGAGTTAAATCGGGCCAATTGGCTGCTGGCCACGATTGCTGCCGTAGCCCCTTTTTTAGGCCTGCTAGGAACCGTCACCGGCATCATCAGATCGTTTGAGTCAATTGCCAATTCAGGCAAAAGTGGATTTTCGGTGATTGCGCCAGGGTTAGCCGAAGCCCTGATTACAACGGCTTTCGGGATCATCGTGGCCATTGTGGCGTTGATTATTTTTAATTATTTTCAAATGCGTCTTAAAAATCTGATGATCACTTATAAAATGGGGTTGGAAGATTTGATTGATGAGTTGAAAGGTTGTTAAAATGGGAATCAAATTGAGCGAGCATGATGATGACACTACGGCCATAATTAACATGACTCCGCTTATAGACATCATGTTAGTGTTGTTAATTATTTTCATGATGACTTCCTCCATCACGCTGGAAAGCGGTTTGGATATTGATATACCCAAAACCACGTCAAACACCTCTGCGAAAGAAAATAAGGCGGTCATTTTATCACTTGCTAAAAATGGAGAGATTTTTGTCCAGGGAAAAAAAATTAATTTTGAATCGATCAAGGCAGAAATTAGTAAAAGTTTGGAGGCTGAAAACAGCGAATTAGTCATCTTCGAGGGGGATTATCAGGCCACTCTTGGAAAAACGATTGAGATCATGGATCTGGCGAAAGAAGCCGGGGCCAAAAGATTTGCGATTGCTGCCGAGAATATCGAGAAATAATGGGGTCTAAAGATCGAGTCCATCGAGTACCTCATCCAGGCTTTCTTCTTTTTGCTCGAGGTGAATGGATTCCAGTTCAGGTCGATTGATATCCGGTTGGATGGCGCTGAGAAATTGCCTAAGCAGTGTTCTTTCCCCTTTTTTTAAGAAAGTGAACTTTACTCCCATCCGGTAGATAAAGGGGGTTTCGCTGATGATGCGGTTTTTGAGATTATGTTCTTTACAAAAGCCAACGGTGGCATTTAAAAGAAATTTTTTTGTAATATCAAATTCGATCACAATCGATTGCCCATCAATGAATTTTTTATTGGTGAAAAGGAGCATTTTATCCATGTATATTTCCGCCAGGACGGTACGTCCTTTTACCAGCATGTCTTTGGGCAGGGAAGGATGCCTTTGTCTGACAAACACATCGCCGCTGTTAAATTCATTCAGCGCAGTCATCATCACTTTGGCCATATTTTCTTCGGGCGGTGGGGAAGCTGCTTCCTGCATGGCCTTTAACATTTCGTCTTCCGTTCCTTCTACTTCGGTGGGGGGCAAAGCAGCTGCCTCAGCGGGATTTTCGGAGGGAGGGACCACTTTTAACGGTTGGTTTTCTTCCACTGACTCGTGCACTTTATCATCAGGAATGGGGCCGGTGGGCTGACCATCTAGAGAATATTCTTTTTTAATATCCTCCAAGGTAAAGGGGAGTCCACTTGCCTTGCAATAATCCAATCTCTTTTGCAGGGTAAACTCGATTTCATCTCGAAGCGACCAAATGTTAACATTAATTTTTTTTATCAAAACTGGATGTTTTGAACTTCCATAAATTGTCATAGGTTTATTATGTCACGACTTTTATTTAAAGGCTGCCTGGAAAAGATTACCATCTATAAAATTTTCTCCTTTAAATTTACTATCAAATATATAAGGAAAAAAAACGCCCACTATGATTGGCTGGGAACAAAAAAGAGGAGATCTTCTATGACAAAACTTTGGCTTTACCGACAATTTTTAATTTTTCTGGTGCTGGTTATTGCAGTTTTTAATACTGCCCGGGCGGTAGAGTATATAAAGGGAGAGTTGCTGGTTAAATTTAAAGATGATTCAGTAAAAAATATAAATGGTCTGATCAAAGGTTTTGATGGAAATGTTGAGAGAAAAGTTCAACTACTGAATGGAAATTTGTATTTAGTCAAGTTTGATCAAAAATCAGATATGAAGCAAATTGCCAGCCAGCTAGCTAAAGCTTCTGAGATCGAATATGCCGAGCCCAATTATATTTGGAGAATAGATGAGCCAGTGGATCAAGGGATCATCAATGATCAGCTTTTTGGTGATGAGTTGAATTTGGGGTATCTGCCAAGTGACCCCCAATTTAATATCCTTTGGGGCCTTCATAATACCGGAAAAAATGATCCTACGGGTATGGTAGGAGTGGCCGGGGCAGATATTAATGCTTTAAAGGCCTGGGATCTTACCACCGGCAGTAGGGCCGTAAGGATTGCCATCATTGACACGGGTATTGATTATAATCATCCGGATTTGAAAAATAATATGTGGGAAAATACGGCCGAAAAAAATGGTAAACCGGGAGTGGATGATGATCAAAACGGTTTTGTTGATGATATTCATGGTTATGATTTCGCCAATAAGGACGGCGATCCGATGGATGGACATGGACATGGAACTCATTGTTCTGGAACGATTGGAGCGATTCATAATAATAATCAAGGCGTGGCCGGAGTCATGGATCAGGTGGAATTAGTGGGACTTAAATTTTTAACAGATAGCGGATCCGGTTCAACCCTGGACGCTGTCGAAGCAATTAATTACGCTACCAAATTGAATGTGGATGTTATGAGTAACTCATGGGGAGGAGGTCCTTATTCGCAAGCATTATTTGATGTGATTAAAGTTGCCAGCGAGGCAGGGATTATTTTTGTGGCAGCGGCGGGAAATGCTAGTAGCAATAATGATGATGCCAGCCAATATCCGGCTAGTTACGAAGTTGAAAATGTGATTGCTGTCGCTTCTCATACCATTGCAGATAATTTATCAAGTTTTTCGTGCTATGGAAAAAAGTCAGTGGAGGTTGCAGCACCTGGTAGTAATATTTATTCAACGGTTAAAGGTGGTGGGTATGCCACATATTCGGGAACCTCAATGGCAACACCTCATGTGGCAGGAGCTTTAGGATTGATGATCAGTCATACAGGCAGACTGGTTCATAATGAAATGAGGGAGCGGGTGCTTCTGACTTCTAATTACGTAAAGTCATATAAAAATAAAACTGTTACCGGTGGTCGATTGGATGTTTATAATCTTATCACTGATACCAGACCACCTCGTCCTTGGGAACCTGGGGAAAATGATTGGGTGACTGTCCCGCTTAATAAGCCATTTGAATCAATTCATCCTTATACTGACGGGATGGAGGTGGAAAGAACCATCACTATTCCCAATGCAAAAATGATTCGTTTAAAATTTAATAGATTTGAAACAGAAGCTAAGTATGATTATGTGGAGTTCTCCGGGAAAGATGGTGTGGTGGTTTCGAAATTGTCGGGAATCAAAGTTGGCGTCGTACATTCAGATGAGGTTTTAGGGGATACTATTAAACTGAAATTTGTTTCAGATATCTCAATATCCTTTTGGGGATTTATGGCTGAAGAAGCGGAAGTTATTTACAATATTCCCGAATGATTGAATTTCTCGTTTAAATTAAGTAAAAAATAAAAAGGCCGAAATTTTTCGGCCTTTTTATTTTTTATCTTTATGTAAAGCAATTAAACTTCAAAATTTTTTCGGTTCTTTCTTAAAAAAGAGGTTAAAGATCCCAGCTTATCCAAAGTTCGGATGGCCCTGGTGGAGAGTCTTAAACGGATGGTTTCTCCAGTTTCCGGGTCATAGACTTTTTTACTTTGCAGATTGGGCCGTTGGGCCATTTTTTTTCTATTGTTTGAATGTGAAACAGTGTTTCCAACCAATCTACGCTTTCTCGTCAAGTCACATACTCTTGCCATAACTTATCCTCTATTTATTAATTTCAACTAGTAACGGTTAAAACTTATATAACGTTATTGATATAAGTGCAAGTAAATATATCAGGTCAAATATTTTTTCGCAAATTTTTCAATATCAGGTGCGGTGAAGCCATGAAATTTGTATAAATCTTCAGGTGTTCCTGATTCGCCATAAATGTTTTTCACTCCATAGCGTCGAACTCTTTTGGGGCGATTGGCATTTTCTGACATCCATTCTGCAATCATGCCGCCGGTGCCTCCATTGATGGTGTGGTCTTCAAAAACAATAAATTCATCAAAAGTATTGGCCAGCATACTCATAAAGGCATTATCAATAGGGTTGAGACAATTGGCGTTGAATACTGCTGGATCGATTTTTCCCTCTTTAGAAATGTTATGAGCGGCTTCTAGGGCGTATTCCAAGACCCCGCCGCAGGCCATGAAAGCGACTTTCTGACCTTTTTTGACTTCAGGAAAAATGCCTGGGCGTTCAAACTTATCCATGTTCATATCTTGAAGCCCTTGCCGGGTTAGTCTTAAGTAAACTGGACCTACATGATTGATGGCCCATTCCACCATTTCCTTGGTTTCTTTGGCATCTGCAGGTTGCAAGACCACCATATTAGGTAGGGTTCTCATGATGGATAAATCCTCAAGCCCCATTTGTGAGTAACCGTCTTCACCAATCCCCACTCCACAGTGGGTACCTATAAGTTTTACATTGGCATTGGCGTAAGCAATCGAAATCCTGATTTGATCAAATCTTCCCGTTAAAAATGCGGCAAAGCTGCAAATAAAAGGAATCTTTCCTGAAAAGCTCATGCCGGTGGCGGCTCCGATCATATTGGCTTCTTGAATGCCCATTTCAAAAAAACGATCGGGGAATTTATTTTTGAATAGGATACTCATGGTTGATTTGGATAAATCTGCATCCAAACAAACTACATTCTTATATTTATCACCCAATTCGGCCAAGGCTTCACCAAAAGCTTTTCTGCTTGCTGTTTTTCCCATACTGAATATCTCCTATAATCCAATGGATTGGTTATTTTGAATTTCTTGTACCGCCTGTTTACACTGTTCATCGTTAGGAGCTGAGCCGTGCCAGCCGACAATGTTGTTTTCCATGAAAGAAACCCCTTTCCCTTTAATGGTGTGAGCTATTATCATGGTTGGTTTTGTTGGGTGAGTTGTTTGCAATGCTTTGACAATCTCATCATATTTATGTCCGTTGATAACCAGGGTGTTCCATCCAAATGCTTCCCACCTTTTTTCAGGTGGATCCATGTTCAATACTTCTTTAACGGTTCCATCAATCTGGGCCTTGTTGTAATCCAAAATTAATGTAAAATTTCCCAGTTTGTGGTGGACGGCGGAGGAAGCCACTTCCCAGATTTGACCTTCTTGCATTTCGCCGTCTCCAATCAGGGCATAAACTCGATGAGGGTTTTTATCCAGTTTATAGCTCATGGCGATTCCTTGAGCTATGGAGGCACCCTGGCCCAAAGAGCCAGTGGAAGCTTCAATGTAAGGCAATCTGACCCGGTCAGGATGTCCCTGCAAGCGTGAGCCAAGATGTCGAAGTGTCATCAATTCACTATCGGTAATATCGTAACCAACTGCATGTAAGATGGCGTATAAGGCAGGGACACCATGCCCCTTGGACAGAATAAAACGATCTCTCTCAAAAGAATTTAGTTTATCAGGAGAGTGTTGCATGACGCCGTCTTTAGCAAATAGGGCATAGAGGATTTCCACACAGGAGAGACTTCCACCAGGGTGTCCACTTGCACATTGATGAATCATTTTTATAATGTTTTCTCTGATTTGGCGGGTTTCGTTTGCCCAGCGATTAAAAACAGTTTGGTTCATGAAAAACATCCTTTCCTTGGTTAATTAAATTTATTGCATTGTATATCAAATTAAACTTCTTCGGCATCAAAAAAGAGGAAGAATTTGTTGTTTGAAGTAATCAAAAAGCAGTTTTGAATAAGTGTCAAAATTGCTTTTGATAAAGTCTTCGTTTGCACCATGATGGGGAAAATCGGAAATGAGTTTGTAAGAATAAAAGGGGATTTTATATGTATGGGAAGCCTGAAAGAGTCCGCAGGCTTCCATATCGATCAAATCAATACCTGTTAACGTAGCTGCGTCAATCGGTGTAAGTATTTTGTTTTCTGACGTTAGGCAGGTATAGATACCATCTGGTGTGTCGATGGGATGAAAAATGGCTGACGCATCGGTCAAAGTTTTAATCGCTACGATAGAGTCAGGTTGGAGGGCATGATTAAGTGCTCCACTGATTCCTAGATTGATAATGAGATCAAAGTTATTTATTTTTTCCAGTAAGGTGGTTAAATTTTGCAAGGCTTGAATGGGCCCCATTTGGCAGATGAAAAGATTAAATTGTGCATGTTCATAGAGATTTAAAAAATCAGGATTTTTTTTAAATGAGTAGTTAAAAAAAAAATGACGGGCCTCTAATTTATGGGCCAAGATCACTAGCTTCATGGCGTAGAATTACCTCTGACCTTTGGTAAAAGTCAAAGATAAAAATCCCACATATTGAGTTATCGTTTTTTTATGCTATTTAAAGAGAACTGGAATGTAATTAAACACGGAAGGCAAAGGTATGACGTCACTACTGAAGGAAATTTCACCCATCAAATTAGCTTTTGGAGGTGCCTCCATTAGCGGGGAAGGGCGTGGCTATGGTTTTGGCGATATATCGGAGGATCAATCTATCGCTTTATTAAAATATGCTTTTGATCGGGGCATAAAAATCTATGACACGGCACCGATTTATGGTTTTAGAGCGAGCGAACAAAGAATTGGAAGAGCTTTTAGGCATAACCGGGACCAGGTGTTTATTGTCTCCAAATGTGGTGTCAGTTGGCACGACAATTTAAGAGTTAATATGAGCAATCATCCCCAGATTGTAACTCGCATGCTCGAAACGACCTTAAAAGATCTGTCCAGTTCGTATGTGGACCTTTACCTCATTCATTGGCCGGATAAAAACGTGGATGTTCGTTTTACCATGGAGGTCTTATCCAAGGCCAAACGAGAAGGTAAAATTAATCATATAGGTCTTTGCAATACCACCTTGGAGGAAATCAAGAAGGCTTCTGAAGTTGAGAAAATCGAAGTCCTTCAATCCGAACTTAATTTGTTTAATCGAAAGGTGATTCATGAACTGTTCCAAGAGATCAAACAAAATGAGCGCAGTTTTATGTCCTTTGGGACTTTGGATAAGGGGATTTTGACCGGTCGGGCGCATGCGGGAAGAAAGTATGATGAAAGTGATCTTAGAGGCCATGCCCCTTGGTGGAAGAAATCCAATCTGGAATTTAAATTTCAAAAATATGAAAAATTAAAAACGGTGCGGGATGAATATCAACTGTCAGGGATTGATTTGGCCATTGGTCATAATCTTATGTATGATGAAGTTGATCAGGTGATTGTGGGCGCCAGAAGCCAGCAGCAACTGGACGAGGCGATTTCCTCCACCCAAAAATTAGTGCCTGTGGCGGCCATCTTAAAGGCCATAAGTATAATTGATGATGAATGATTCTAATTTTTTTTCGGTTATTATTCCAACCTTTAACAGGGAAAAAGTTCTGAAAAGGGCCATCGATTCGGTGATGAATCAGAGTTACCCTGATTTTGATTTATGGATCATAGATGATGGTTCCACGGATATGACTCAGGAATTGGTGCACCAATATCGACAACATCATCCTTTGAAAGAAAAAATATTTTATCAAAAAATCATTAATCAGGGAGTCAGTGCTGCGAGAAATGTTGGAATCCACATTTCAGAAGGAAAATGGCTGGCCTTTTTGGATTCGGACGATGAATGGCTGCCAGACAAACTCTACAAGCAAAAAAAACTTATTGATGCAAATCCTGATCTGAAAATTGTACATGGGGAAGAAATCTGGATTAGAAACGGCGTTCGTGTCAATCCCAAAAAAATCCATCAAAAATTTGGAGGCAATATTTATAAGTTGTGCTTGCCGCTTTGTCTTATCAGTCCGTCAGCAGCTGTGGTGGAACGGGAGATGCTCGGGCAGATGGGGAACTTCGATGAGGAGTTTGTGGTGTGCGAGGATTATTACTTGTGGTTAAAAATCACTTCACTTTATGAGGTGGGATTTATTGTGGACCCGCTTATAAAAAAATATGGCGGACATGCAGACCAGTTGTCGCACCAATATCACTCCATGGATTATTATCGTGTTTTGGCCATGTATAAAATGCTTAAAATGAGACATTTAAATGCTGATGATAAGCAGGCCACGTTAAAGGAAATAATCAGTAAGAGTAAGATTTTGATCAAGGGATATCTCAAGCATCACAATTTAAAAAATCTGGCAGAAATCAAGTCCATTAGTGATCACGCCCGGGCCTTACTTATGGAAATGGGATGTTGAGTGAAATGGAGTGGATGGTGGATGCCCAGATTTCGTCTTGAGGATTACTATGGGGGATGATTAATTTGTAGTTAGCAATCAACCATTTGGTTTTGAGTTCAGGTATGAAGGTTAAAAAATCTGCATCAAATTTAAAAATAAAAGCAATGGGTGGCTTTTCCAACGAACGCATGCGGATACCGAGATAGAGACCGTTTTGAAATTTATAGCGTTGCCTGAAATGTTCGCCAATAAAAAAACTCAGCCCGTAAGTTTCATTAAATAATCGATCAAATTCAAAGCGGAGGTATGGTTTGGTGCCATAGCTTGATTCCTGGCTACCGGATAAAGTGTGCAGTTTGAATTCTCTTATTTCATAAAGATAAGCGCTGTTACCTAAAGTTTGCATGTATTTTAAATCGGCAGCGATTACTTTCTCATCTTTGGTTAAGGAATCCAGGTCGATGAAACTATCCTCGGAAATAATTTGGGAAGCCGTTTTGGAGGTTTCTAGATCAGAGCGTGATAATTTATAGATTGAAAAATCAAAGGCGTCATTATTTTGATTGGTTTTATATCTGGAATTCAGGCCGTATTTGATATCTTTTTTTAAATAAATATTGGCCCTGGGATCAGTTGGATCAACCCGGTTATCGATGGATACCAGGGTGCCGGCATTGAAGTCAGCAAAAAAACCGGGCAGTAAGCGATGCTCATTTATTTTGATGTAGGGAAGAGGTGTGCCGAAGGTTACTCCGATATCCACCAACTTTTCGGTGTTGATGTTCTTGCTTAAAACCTCCATGACGTTCAGTTGTTTTAACAGGGGGTTATTGGAGCTATCCATGGCTTCTTTAACTTCGCTTATGAGGGTTTTAACACCTTTGGAATAAAACAGGTCAAATTCAAAAAAATTTTTATAAACTTCCTTGGTCAGCAATTTGTCAGTGTAGAGACGATCTCGGTATAGGGAATATTTTTTTATTTCACTGCGATCTTGAAAGGCGGCATGGGTAAAAGTGCAAATTAATCCCGCTAGGACTATGATATAAAATAATTGGGTTTTCATAATCTCCATTATATAATGGCCACAAGATTATCGAGGTCGGTAAAATGATCCTGAGGAAAGATTTTGAGGTTAAGCTGGTCAAATTTGGCATTCATATTCCGCTGGATGAACGTATGGATGTAATACTTGATCATTTAACATCTCATTACTCAGATAATATTTTTTATAAAGGCAACTTTAGAGGGGAGGGGCTTACCAAGGATGATTTATTATTGGCCCATACCAAGGATTATGTGGAAGCGCTTTTGGGAGATAATTTAGTTGAGATCATGGGTATTTGTTTTGAGCTGGATGAGTATGGGGATAAGCCGACCACCTTAGAGTTTAGACAATTAAGGGATTTGATTTTACGGGAAGCTTTTTATACTTATCAAGGGATGCAATTGGCATTACAACAGGGGTTTTGTTATTTTTTAGGTGGTGGCATGCACCATGCGATGAGTTTTGCTGGCAGAGGTTTTTGCCTGATCAATGATCTCGTGATTGGGGCCAGAAAGCTGATGGCAGAAAATTTGATAAAAAAAGTCTGGATCATTGATGTCGATGCCCATAAGGGGGATGGCACCAGCGAAATGAGTTATCAGGATGCTCGTTTTTTCACTTTAAGTATGCATATGAAAAAGGGGTGGCCGCTTCTGGGTAAAAATAATAATGATCCGGAAATGATTCCTTCGAATGTTGATATTCCAGTGGATTTCCGTGAGGAAGAAAATTATCAAGAAAAACTGGAAGCCGGTTTGCTTCAATTGGCTAAGCTTGACCCATTAGGGCCTGACCTGGCCGTGGTGGTAAATGGTGCTGACCCTTATGAATATGATGAATTACCAGGCACTGCCGGGATCAAATTGACAAAATCTCAAATGTTTTTCAGGGACCAGATGATTTACCGGTTCCTTCAAGGGAAGCATATTCCTATGCTTTTTGTGATGGGAGGAGGATATGGAAAAAAAGTAGGAGAGGTTTATATCCAGTTTCTGGATTGGCTTTTAAAGCAGAGGTCGTGTGAGTAGTGGCAAACATCATGATCGTCTCAATCTTTTAGTGGGCATGATATCAGCGGGTGCTTTGCTTGGTTTTACCCTGAATGGTGCCTTGGTCTTTTTTTATCTGGCCGGCTGGCTTTTTTCTACGCTCCTTTTTTCGCCAGATACTGACGTTGCCCCGAAGAAAAGAACTGGCCTTTTACAGTTTATGCTTTATCCCTATTCCATCTTGTTTAAACATAGAGGGCTTTCCCACAGTTTTTTGCTGGGTACCTTGACCAGGCTGGTTTATGGGATTGTTGGGTTTGGAATTTTGATTTTTATATTTTATAAGTTGGGGTATGTTTCCATTTCTTTAAGTAACTATGGAAACTTTCTTTGGCATCTTATCCAAAAGTTTGATTACAATGTACCCCTTTATAAATATTTAGTGTGGTTTTATTCGGGGATGTTTTTAGCTGATCTGTGCCACATTTTGATGGATCGACTCAGCAGTTTGGTCAAAACCATTTGGAGGAGAGTTTTTTGAAGAGTATTTATATTTGTTATGACGAAATGGATAGAGAGTATGCCCAGCAAATAAAAAAAATGTTTGAGAGAGAGAATGTGGAATGTCAGGACTTGTCAAAGGCCGATATTCATTTATTAATTTTTACTAAGCATGCGAGTAAAAGTTTCAAGGTGATGGATGAATTACATAAAATGATATCCTTTGATAAAAAAATTCTAACTCTTAAATATACCAACGAAGCACCCTCTGATGAACTCTCATTCTATATCAGCACCACCCAGTGGATGGATATGAGCGAAAAAACATCCATGAGTCGCTTGTTAGATAAAATTTTACGGCAGATCAGATAAGGTCATCATACATAACAACAAGGTTCTTCTTCTGGAATGGGAATGCCCATGGATTCATAATAGGCATCCTGTATAATTTTGATTCTATCATTAATTTCGTAGGGATCTCCATACTCTTCTAATAGTTGGGGGCGCATCTGGATTGTACTGTTATGAAGATTTCTGAGTATTTTGCGAATCAGTCCATCGCTTGGAAAGGTATCAGGATGTAACAAGCAAAGTTTTATACCTTCTTGATGCTTGGTGAGGGTAGCCATTTTATTTTTAATAAGCTGGGATACTTCTGGGAGCTTATAGTTGGTGGCCATTTCTTTATATTTGGTGATTTCGAATTCTTGCATGGTATGCCAGATGTTGAATAATTCGGTGGCATTCTCGCAGGCCTCTTGAAGGCGGTCGAGTTTGGTTGAAAATTCAGTTTGACAGAGAGCATTTAGAGTATGAATCATTAGAAAAAAGGTAAGAAATTTGTTCATGCGAGCTTATCCTTATTATGAATTATTTATTAAATTCATATAGTTAAGACAACGACTAGGGGACTATAACAAAAATAATGTGTTGGGTCTAGGTTTGATTACAAGGCTGATAATAATTACCGTGACGCAATGCGGTTAAAAAAGCGGGCTGTTTTCAAGAAAATTGGTTTTTAAAAGGGTGTCGAAGTTATCCTCTGTGGGTAGAAAGCCGTCCGCTTGCATTTTCCATAACCGGGCGTAATGGCCATTCATGGCAAGTAAATCATGATGTGCGCCGTCTTCAATAATATTTCCGTTATGAAATACCAGGATGCGATCCAAATTGCAAAGAGTGGAGAGGCGGTGAGCGATCACAATAACCGTTTTGGTTTTCATGGAATGGCTAAGTCCATTTTGGATGGCCTTCTCGGTTAAAGAATCCAGACTGGAGGTGGCCTCATCTAGGATAAAAATGGGGGCGTCTTTCAGGAGAGTTCTGGCAATCGCAATACGCTGTCTTTGGCCGCCAGATAGACGAATACCCCGTTCTCCCACCAGTGAATCATAGCCTTCTGGCAGTTTCATGATGAATTCGTGGGCGTGAGCTTTCTTGGATGCCTCTATAACTTCTTCCAGATGGGCACCCAGCTTGCCGTAAGCAATGTTTTCTTTCAGGGTTCGATGAAATAAAAGGGGATCTTGAGGGATCATCCCCAGATTGTTTCTTAGTGAATCCTGGGTAACCTCGGATATATTCTGTCCATCAATGAAAATGTTGCCAGCATTAATGTCATACAGACGCATCAAAAGGTTTACAAAAGTGGTTTTACCGGAACCGGAAAATCCTACCAGTCCTACTCGTTCACCGGGGCGAATGGTTAAATTGAAATTTTTGAAAATATCAATTCCCGGGCCATAGGAAAAAGAAACATTTTGAAAAATGATTTCGCCCCTTTTGATAATTAATTTGGAGGCGTTTGGTGCATCCACAATTTCATGGGGACGGATGATAATGCTGACTCCGTCGGACATGCTTCCAACGTGCTCAAAAAATTCTAAAAATCGCCGGCTTAAACCGCGGGCATCGTTAATGATTACCAGGGATAAACTGGTTACCATGGCAAAACTTCCTACCGTAATGGAGCCATTGACCCACATTTTAATTGCTAACCCCATCATGCCGATTTGAAGCAGTAAAGCAGCGATAAATTGAAACCATCTCATGCGCTCGTTAAACCAGATGGTTTTTTTGGCGGTTTTTATTTCATGGTTTAAATGTTCCATGAGGTGATCTTGTTCAAAAGTTTGGCGACAAAACATTTTGGTATTGAGAATATTGCTGACGGCATCCACAATTTTCCCACTGACGGTACTCCTGGCGGCGGCAAAAGTTTTGGCATATTTACGGCAGCGGGTGGCCAGCCATAGCGAGGTGCCTACATAGATGACGATCCAGGTGGATAAATACAAGGCGATCTGGTAATTGATTTGAGTGAGTAGAAAAATTGAAACACTGAAGGTTATAAAGACCGGCCAAAAATCAAAAAGGATTGACCAAATACAATGATTCACGCCAAAAGAAACTTCGGAAATGCGGTTACTTAATGAGCCCGCAAAGTTGGTGCTAAAAAAACGGTGGGAATGTTGTTGGAGATATTGGTAGAGAGAAAAGCGTACTTTGGTTCTAAGCTTGGGGCCTACAAAGGGTATGCAAGATCCACTGGCACGGCTAAAAAATAAAATACCCAGGCTAAAAATAACGAAGGACAAAATGGCCGGTTGCAGATGGGGCCAAATCTGGGCCTCCCTAAGTCCTTCTGGCAAGGTGGCCACGGCGTCCATGATTTTTTTTACGCCGTAGGGGAGTAAAATTTGAGAGGTTGCCTGACCTGTTTCAAAAAAAATCATTAGTAGTAACATCCATCTAAATTTTTTAACAAAATAAAGAACAAATAATCCAGGTTTATTAGGAAGTGAAACACTTTTGGCGGTGTTGGTGGAATCAAAATTTTGCATGGAGTATGTATAAAGCAATTAACGTGCTACGTCTATAAAAAGCTGACTAATTTTAATCAGCACAGCATTTCATTACCCAAAATGAAATATTTCAGACTGTTAAATAAGTTTAATCCCAACTGTTTAGGTTGATAGGTTTTATCCTAAGTCTGGATTCGATCGACCTATCTGCCATGAGCAATCTAAATAGACGAATTAACTTTCTTAAACTTCTTAACCAATAATTAAATTATTCTTATCTAAAGTTGCCAATCAAGAGTTACGACGAGTTTTTTATGAAAACATCAAACACCCAATACATTATATTACCAGGTAAAATCACTTCCCCTAACACTGATTCAAGTACAATCGCTTTATTTGATCAGACGTATTTTTTTTGGAAAGATATTTGGAATAGTACCTATCAAGGTAATGGGATTGATAAAGAAGTCTCTCCAGATGATTTTTTTCGCCAGAACTATGTTGCCATTATTAAAAATGAGGTGGATATCATCGCACTTCATCTTTATTCCATTTATAACTTGTCCTCACAGGGAATGAGAGAGCAAAGTTATTTGAAAGATAATTTTAATGAGCATTTTTTTTCGGTTATGGAAAAAGAAAATATTAAACTAGCAATGTCGATGGAATCCTTAAGTGTAAATCCAAAGTATAGGAAAACCCATGTGGGACAAGCATATTTTATAGCTATCAGCTTGCTTGGAGTGCATTTATTTAAAAATCTTACTGGTTGTGATGCGATCATTGCTCCAGCGAGGTGTGATGTGGGCGTTGCCCAAGCGGCAGAGAAAGTCGGTTTTATTACCACTGATAGAAACGTTATTTTGTACAATACGCCCGTCGACCTTATTTATTTTAAGCGATCGACAAAAGAAAATTATCCAAACGACTTCATGGAGCAGGAAGTGAAAGAGTTATGGAATGCCAGATCAGTTTTTTTAAATGCAGGGGAGACAACTTATTTCAAGAAGGCAGCATAATGGAAAAGTTAATTCAATTTATAGAAGATGTTAGTTCAACAAACATTGTATATAGCAAACCTGAGGGTGCTTTAAGGGATGTTTCCGGTATGGTGCGAAATGTCCCCTTGATAATTTACCCCAAGGATAAAAGTGAAATACAATTGATCATTCAATTGGCCAATAAATATTTAGTTAGAATATATCCAGTGTCGTGTGGAAAAAATTGGGGATTTGGATCAAGTCTTCCGATTGAAAATAATACGGTGGTTATTAATTTAAAAGATTTTAATAATATTGAAAATATTGATGTTATTAATGGGTATGCCACCATTGCACCGGGAGTGACTCAAGAGCAGTTGGCCAAAGCCTTAGCAGATACTCCTTATTTTATTGATGTGACAGGTTCCAGTGCGGATTCGAGTATTATTGGTAATGCGTTGGAACGTGGTATTGCCTACAATTCTTTGCGGGTGGAAAATATAAGTGAATTGGAAGTTATGTTGCCAAGTGGTGATACTATCAATACTGGTTTTAGCGGGTTAACTAATAAAAGTGCAAGCAATTATCCCTGGGGAATTGGGCCTTCACTGGATGGTCTTTTTTTTCAATCCAGTTTTGGGATTGTCACTGCGGCTAAAATAAAGCTTATTAAACGTACCATGAATGCCAAATCTTTTTTTGTTGCCCTTAAAGATGAAAAAGATCTTTTTTTATTTGTTGAATCACTTAAGCCTTTGCTTGAAGATAATCTGATAAATTGCATTCCACACATTTTCAATAGTGAGCGTTTATATCCTGGGTTTGCTCCACTCCTTTGGAAATATTTTAAAAATATCAATGTCGAAAAAAGTCGAGATGAGATCGATCTTCTTTTAAATAAGCAGTTTCATGGAAAGTGGTTTGCCACAGGAAATCTACGTGGAACATCCGAGCAAATTAACCTTGGAGTGAAGTATTTAAAAAAAATTACCCCCAAAAATTCCAAACTGCAATTTATTGGAAAACGCGAAAAATATTTGTGCCAGATTTTGAAAAAATTTCCTTTTTTTCATGAATTAAAAGCATTTATTTATGTTACTGACGAATTGGGGGATTTAACTTGTGGCACGCCTACGAATCTCACTTTGCCTGGGATTAACTGGGTGGTTCCGGGAAATGAGAGTTCTCTTTTTGATCTAGATATCGATAAAAGTGGAACTGGTGGCTTTTTATATTTTACTCCGATGTGTAACTATACTCTGACGGATATTGAGGTTATGTTAAATACCACTATCAAGGTGGCCCAGGACTTTCATTTAGTGCCTGCAATTACGTTAAATGCGATTAAACCCAATATTATGGAAGGGGTTATTAGTGTTTCCTTTAATAAACATAATTTTGTGGAAGTGCAAAATGCCCATCAGTGTATAAGAGAGATGAATCGGGCCATGATATCTCTTGGTTTTCTACCTTATAGGAATAATATTGATATGATGGATGTTCTTACTTATAAAAAAGATTATGAGCAAATTCTTTTTAAGTTAAAACAGATATTTGATCCTAATAGTATTCTGTCGAATGGACGTTACATCCCGACAGACAAATCTTTAGAGATTTCTGTAAAATCTGTGAAAGTTGCTGCTTAGTGGATGGTAACTTCTTTTAAATTAACAATGTTTCCGTTTTGATCACGGTATTTGATAACGTTAAAGGGGGCTATTACTGCCACTACCTTATTTTTTTCGTTAAGTAGGGGAATCATGATTCGTTGTCGTACATAGCAACCAAAGTTGTGTTTGGAATTGGTTTCATCTACCCAATGATCGGGGCAATTAACGTGCTGAATTTCAATTAATTGCTGGGTAAGTATATTGTCTGCAGTTTCAATTATTTTATTTGTAACGAAGATACTTCTTTTAAACAGTCGCCACCATTCGTTGGTAAAAATTTCTTCAAAACTATACGAACAATATTGGAAGAAGTTAAAGCTTCTATACATTTGAATGTGGTTAAAATCATATATTTCTATCACATCCGATTCATCCAGGATCTCATCTAGATTATAATTGGTGTGCAGTTTGTTTAAAAATAAAAACCTTTTTAAATAAAAACTTTCTTTCTGATCGTAGATGTTAAGTTCATTTTCATGCTCAAGATTAGATATGGTGGTGATAGCCGGTTTGAGGTGGTTGATCAGTCTTTGAATGCATTTTTCGTCAACGTTGTTTTTGATTTTTTCATAACCAGTATATGAACCAATAACGTTATCGTGCCCCATTTTGCGCAAGGTGTCGACATACTTGTCGATAAGATGTATGGCATATTCCTTTAGTTGCCTGTCTTTGGCTAGATTTCTGCATAAATCATTCATATCTTTTCTCCAGAAATTCCTCACTAATGTTTTACCGATTAATGCAATTCTTCGTCAAGTGATAAGGCAGACATCAAATGTGACAAACCTGATTATTTACATGTAAATCGTTGTGAAGCCAGAGTAAAGATGATGCCAGTTTTCATTTTTGATTGTGCTTTTACTTGTTTAATATTTCCTTTCTTGTCATAATATAGATTCATAGAAAACTTCATGTTTAGCCAGCTGATGTCACTATTGTCATCGGTTTCAGGCATATCGTTTAGGTTAAAGCTAATGACTTCGCCTTTTTCAAAAATCATAGTGGAAACTTTCATGTAAGAAAACATCTGATTATTGTTGTGAAACAGTTCGAGCATTTTTCTGGCTCCATCGTTATCAATTTCTGTGACTGGGCCATAATGATCACCATTTTCAGATAAAATCTCAAAAGTTTCGGCGGCTCCTGTAAGTTCGATTGATTGAATTTGCTCACCATTACGGATAACTTTGACGGTACAAGGGTTGTTATCCATACCGGTTCCATTAAATTCTTGAGTGGTGGCAAAAGCACAAGTCGCAAAGATTAAGCTTAATAGGGTGGTGGTGAAGATGTTTTTCATAATAATTCTCCAATAAAAAGACTTCTTAAAAGGACGAGAAGCAAGGGGTTGACTACTCATAAATTAGCTTAAAATGGACATTAAAACAAAGCCGTGTAAGTAAAGTTTACATCGTATTGGCATTTTCATTCTTCAAATTTAGATAGACGAACGGTTGCTGCCACGAGTCGGACGCTAAGGGATCATTTAGATTTCATGGTGTAAAATAAATGACTTGAATCAAAAAAAAGAGACCGATTTAAAAACTTGAGATAATATTTATATGTATATGGGTAAAAAAATTTTTTTATTAGGCTTGTTTCTTTTTTCGGGGTGTGGGAAACCACTGATACCGTATAATTTTAATGATGCTCTTTTAATTAAAAAATCTATTATGCATCGTCAGCTTGGAAATCTGTCCCAAAAAGTCATGGATGAAATATCGATAAGACGACTGCTTTTTCAAAACAAAACCATTAACGTCCATGAATTTGAAAGACAAAAAAAGGAAATTCAAGAATATCAGCAAAGCGAAATTAAAAAGATCCAAAATGATTTCAACCAATATAAAAAGACTAACCCTAACCAGCAGTAACCATAATGCGTACCAGACCGTTGATTATAATAGTTATCACCGTTTTATTCTGCCTGGAACCAATATTTAAAGTTTTATTTTCTTCGCTATGGGAAAAAATTAATTGGTACATATTATTGGAATACCAATGTTATAAACTGTCATATCGGGATTTTTTACTTACCTTTGCTCTTTTACCCATCACCGGGGTTGTGCTTTATGCGGCTAAAAAATGGAGTTATCTCTTTTTTATCTTGGTCGAAATATATATGATCTCTACCCATGGAAGTATATTTCTGATGGGGGAAGATAATCGGTATGATTTTCCCATTGTTTTGCATTTATTCTTTTTTCTACTTCATCTGGGGCTTTTATTTTATTTTTTAACTTCCAGTATCCGATATGTTTTTATTAATACTTCTTTGCGTTTTTGGGAGACCGATCCACGCTATAAGAGCGCTATAGCGGTCAGAGTTTTTAAAGGGGATGAAGAAATTGGCCGTCAAAGTCAATTAGTGGATATTTCCAAATCAGGGGTTTTTGTTTCAAATATTTCGGATATTGAGCTCAATACGGAAATTCTCATTAAATTTACAGTAGGGGCAGATGATTTTAAATTTCAGGCCGTAACGGTACACAAGTCCACGATTCGTAATATTGGTGGATATGGTGCGAAGTTCATTAATATGACAGATTTAAAAAAAATTCAAATGGCCTTTCTTATTAAAGCTCATGCCAAAGAAAGTAATTTGCTAAGAAATGAAAAAGATATTATTGAAAAATCTTTTTCCGCAATAATTCATTTTTTTAAAAAGGTATGTAGTCCGGCTTTTTTTAAATCCATGATTCAATATAAAAAAATTAAGTATTAAGGCCAATGATGTACCTCTGTGTTGTCTATGTAAAGCAGTCGATATTATACTTAGTTATGAGGTATATCTTATTGAAATTAAATGAAAATTTATTTTGACATCCCGATGTTGGTGCATCAGTTAGTGAAACTATTACACTTGTTCAAGAGGTTTGTTGCATAGCATCCTTATTCGATATATTCTCCTTTATTATGCAGCCTCCTCCTAAAATTATTGTGGGGTCTGTCACCAAGGGAAAGCATGAAATTACTAGGTTCACTAATAATTTTGTCGAGTTGTCTTTTAAATATCACGGTAGTTCAAGCAAAAAGTTGGGGGCCTTCAAATAGATGCGATGAACTTAGTTTAAAAAATGATTATCAGATAGGTGACGTCGTTACCTATGCTCAACAAAAAGTTAGGCTCTATGAAAATAATTATGCCAAATATCAGTTGGTGCGCATCACTGAAAGGATCATGACTACACTTGAGTTTGAGCATAATCTTTTGTGTGGAGAGGTAAAGCATCATTTTAATTTTGGTGTCATGAATGATCTTTACTGTGAGGATTTGTCCAAGAACACGTTTGTAGATTTTATTATTCTTTATGATGAGCTGGGATTTGCGGAAAGCTTGTATCTTGAATCCAAACCAGAATTGTTGGAATTATCAAGCTTTATGATGAGAGAAATCTGTCCCAGTAAAGCTAAACATCATCCAGTTGTCATATATGATGTTGCCTACGCTATATGGAAATATTGGGCATCTTTAAATGCTATCTCTATTGATTAAATTGAAAAGGCGGACCGTTGCGTCCTGATCGCATTAAAAATCGCCAGTAAAGTCACTCCCATATCAGCAAACACCGCCTCCCACATGGTGGCCACACCGGCAGCACCTAAAACTACAAAAATAAGTTTTACCCCGAAGGCCAGCATGACATTTTGAATAACGATCTGATGGGTTTTCTTGCCAATGCGAATGGCCTGTGGAATCTTTTTTAAAGAATCATTGAGGATCACAATATTAGAAATATCAATGGCCGCATCAGAACCAATGTTTCCCATGGAAACGCCAAGGTCTGCGAGAGCGATGACCGGGGCATCATTAATTCCATCCCCCACAAACATATATAGGGGGCGATGGGGGGATTGATCCCTGTTTATCATTTCATCCAGGAGAAGTAGCTTCTGTTCAGGTAAAAGATCAGCATAAAAAGTACTGATGCCTAGTTCACCGGCAACCACGCTGGCAGTTTCCTGTCGATCACCTGTTAGCATGATGATATCGGTAATGCCTTGTTGGCGAAGTTCATGGATACTGTCCAGGGCCTTGTCCTTGCATTTATCAGCAATTTGAATGTACCCGGCGTATTGATTATTTATTCCTACATGGATGACTATTTCTCCTGGGTTTCCCACTGCGCAGGTGGTATGCGATATTTTTTCTTGATGAAGAATTTTATCATTTCCTGCCACAATATGTTTTCCTTCGGCCAGGGCCTTCACTCCCAGTCCGGCAATTTCTTGATGAATTTCAATGGAGGAATGATTAATTGGTTGCCCGTAATTTTGCTTAATCACTTCGGCCAGCGGATGCGTAGAGTGATATTCGGCCAAGGCTGCAGCCTTAAGAATTTCATCCTTGGTAAAATCATTAAACGGAGTGATATTAGTAATGGAAAATTTACCTTCCGTGAGAGTACCTGTTTTATCAAATACCACTATTTTTATCTTTCTAAGAATATCAAGATAGTTTGCTCCTTTTATTAAAATGCCGTTTTTAGATGCAGCACCGATTCCACCAAAATATCCAAGGGGAATGCTGATTACCAGCGCACACGGGCAGGAGATCACCAGAATGACCAGCGCACGGTAAATCCACTCCGAAAAAAGGGCATTGGGCACCACCAGGGGAGGTATGATCGCAATGAGGGAAGCAAGGAGAACCACAATGGGGGTATAAAATCGTGCAAGCTTGGTGATAAAGGATTCTAAGGGAGCTTTGTTTTGTACCGCACTTTCAACTAATTCCAGAATTTTATAAATGGATGATTGGTTATAAGGCCTATCCACTTTAACGGTCAGCACTCCGGTCATATTGAGCATGCCGGCCAGAACTACTTGGGTTACTCGTATCTGCCGGGAAGCACTTTCCCCGGTTAGGGCGGAGGTATCCAGCCAGGACTCCCCTTTAATTACCGTCCCATCTAAGGGGATTTTTTCTCCAGGCCTTATCACAATGGTTTCTCCAGTTTTTATTTCGCTGGGGTGTAGGACCAAGAGATTACCGGCAAGATCTAATCGATTGGCCTTATCTGGTCGGATTTCAAGTAAGCTTTTGATAGCGGCCCTTGATTTATTTACTGCCCGGTTTTGAACATATTCTCCGATTTGATAAAATAGCATGACGGACACGGCTTCAGCCGAGGCACCAATGAAAAGGGCACCGATTGTGGCCATACTCATCAGGAAGTATTCGTCAAAAAGTTGTCCTCTTATTGAATTTTGGATGGCCTTGGTGATCACCAATCTTCCAAGAAGTAAATATGCCGGGAGAAAAATAATGATTTCCAAGAATGCATGTTCAATGATGTGAAGCGATCTGATGATCAGTGCCGTCAAAAATAGCAGTGTTCCTATGGCAATCATCAATAAGTCTTTGTTCATAATATTGAATTTTAAGACAGCGGTGGTATTAAAATTTAAGTCTGTCTCGGTGATGGTAACCCCAGGTTCAATGCGAGTAATTGTCTGGCGTACTAAATCGATATGATCAGTATCTATAAATAAGGATTGGGCGGCAAAATTTAGGCTTACTTTTTTTACCCCCCTGAGATTTTTTAAGGTACGCTCAATTTTTAGTGCACAGTTGGCGCAGTCCAAATTCATTATTTTATATTTTTTCATAATATTTTTTCCTGGTTAATTTTCGGTTACTCATTGATATGAATGAGTCCAAGTTTGAAAATATCCTTGATATGCACATCCTCCAAGGAATAATAAACGACTTTGCCGGCCTTGCGGGACCGCACCAATCTGGATAGTTTTAAAATTCTTAGCTGATGGGAAATTGATGATTGGGTCATCCCCAGAAAGGCACAAAGGTCACAAACGCACATCTCCTCTTTAAACAAGGAATAAAGTATTCTTATGCGAGTGGTATCCCCAAATGATTTAAACAGCTCTGCCAGATTAAAAAGGACTTCAGTTTTTGGCATCTGTTTGCTCGCTCTATCAATTCGATCCTGGTGAATAATTGTGCATGAGCACGCCTCCGGGATAATGCTTTTTTTCTTTTGTTTCATTTCTATTGTTCCTGTTAAGTACATATGAACATGTGTTCATATGTTATATCAGTACTGTTCAAAAATTCAAGTCAATTAATATCATTTTTCAAGATTATTTTGCCAAAAAGTACGTCGGCGTTTTGCTTTGATAGATGTGCTTAGAGATTTTATGCTGAAATTTGTAAGGACTAACCTGCCTTTTTCACTAATTTACGTTACTCGCGATGATCATAATTATATGCATGGAGTTTGATGATGAAGACCTGGTTATCGATTATTTTATTATTGCAACTGGAAATAGCCTACGCTATTAACCTAGGGGATGAATTTAAAAGCGAGACGCTTCTGGGGCACAGGGGAGAAGAGGTTGATCTTTCCCAATACAAGGGAAAAACCGTGGTCTTGGAGTGGTTTAATGAAGGTTGCCCATTTGTGAGAAAACATTACGATTCTATGAACATGCAATCTTTACAAAAAAAATATGCTAGTGAGGTGGTCTGGTTGACCATTGTATCATCCAGAAAAGGTGAGCAAGGATATTTAAAAGATAGCAATGAAGCAATGGCCACTTATGTTCGAGAAAAAATGGCATCGTCCCATCTGTTGCTTGATCCTACGGGCAAATTTGGCCAATACCATGGCGCCAAGACCACCCCTCATATGTTTGTCTTTAATAAGGGTAAGTTGGCCTATACGGGGGCAATTGATAATTTCCCCACTACCAATGTGGCAGACATTCAAAAAGCTACCAATTATGTTGAAAAGATTATTGAGGCCATAAAAACTGGAAAAGAAGTGCCGGCGGGGCAGGTAAAACCCTATGGGTGCAGTGTAAAATACTAATCTGCGTTTAATATCAAATCAATTTTGATTTCAATATCTATTTTTAATGATAAGATAAGTCCCAGCTTTCAACCACAGGTCTTATCATGAACACTAAAAATCGTATTGCAATTAAAAACCATCAACTTTATGTGAATAATCAAAAGCAACCCCAGCTCTTTGGTGCAGAATTACAATATTTTCGTTTACGAGCGGGTTATGGCAGGAATGTTCCCAGACAAAAAGTTCTTGATCATTGGAATAAAGCGTTAGATCTCATGGTGGAAGCTAAAATGAATGCAATAAGTTTCTACATACCTTGGGATTTTCATGAATACGAGGAAGGAAAGTTTGATTTTACAGGAACTGTGGATGAAGATGGGGATGGGAATCCAGATTATCCTTCCAGAGATTTGCATACATTTATTCGTTTGATTATCGAGCATGGCATTACCAATATCATGGTGAGACCGGGGCCATATATTAACGCAGAATGGGGGTTTCTGGGTTTTGGTGCTATCCCTCTTTGGTTTCATGATAAATATCCCCAATCCCATATGAGGAATTCAGCGGGCCTTAGCACAAAAATGTTTGATTATCATAATAAAGATTTTCATAAATATATTAAAAAATGGTTTAAAAAAATTAACACAGAAATTCTCCAAAAATATATGGGAAAAAATAAACCAATTATTTTTTTACAAATTGATAATGAAACCAATTTCATGTGGCAATCTATTTACAACCATGATTATAGTGAAGCTTCAAAAAAACGATATCGAGATTTTTTAAAAACTAACTACGAAAGCTTGGAGCATCTGAACCAACACCATGGACAGGCCTGGCCTAATTGGAAATCGGTGGAACCGCCAGTCAAGCTTGGGAATAATATTGAGGAAGATAGGCTGTGGTATCGTTTCCAGGATCATAGTATCCACACCTATTTGAAAACACTGCGCACCTATTGGGAAGAATTGGGGGTGAAAGAGCCCAACCTCCTTTTCACTCTGGCCGAAAGTTATGACTTTTTACCAAATGGGCTCTTGCCAAATTTAAAATTAAGAAATGATCCGCAAATTGGGATGATTACCATGAATCTGTATCCTAAAACCGAGGAGACGATAGACGTACCACTACTTAACAAACCCTTTAAATCCGATCATGATGTCAAGGCGATGGATGCATTTAGTGATTATTACCTCGGTAAAAAGGAGCAATGGTTATGTGGCCCTGAAATTCAAGGTGGATGGTGGAAGGGGATAAAAGTTTCTAATGAATCTCGGAAACAAACCTATCTAAGTGTTATCGGACATGGCCTGAAAGCACTTTTTATTTATTATTTTACGGAAGGGTATAACTGGCAAAGTGAGTGGGAATATAATCAAGTCTATCCTCATTTTCAAGCACTTAAAAATAAACATAATCAATTAACAGAATTGTTTTGGAATGAACTGCAAACTATTGTTGATCAAAATGTGTTAGTGGGTATCAGAGTGAAAAAAGTGATGGAGCAAAATATAAAAGAGGAGGAAATCCTGTTTTTTGATGCTCCGATAGACGAGCATGCATGTCCTCGTCAGCATTTTCAACTGGTGAAAGAAATTGGTGAAAAATTAATTGAGCCTCATAAGGATTTTTTGGGTCACGCCATTGAAGCAAATGACGAGGTTGCCATATTTTTAGACCCTGATTTTAACCAACCCTCGTCCATTCCAGGGCTTTCGTCAATTACCATGAATTCTCATTGGAGTGCGGGGTTACTGGGGGCACTTTTGCAAACTGGAGTCAACCCACATATCGTGACCAGGTTTCATCTATCCGGGAAAGATTTTTTAAATTATAAAATTATCATGACTCAAGATAATGGTTTATTCACCAAGGAGTATGCAACTAAATTTAAAAGTTTTATTAAAAAAGGCGGGGTGGTTATTAACTTTTTGGGAGATAGCTTGGCCCATGTGCTTGATTTGGATTTTGACAGTCAGCTGATTAACCCCCATCAACCAATATTGACAGTGGCTGATGCACTTAAAACGAATATCCAGCTATCTTCCTCGATTCCTTTATTTGCCTATGATTTGACATCCAATATAAAATTAGAAAGTAAAAGCCACGCCATTTTGCATGCTGGTGAGTATGTGGTCGGTTATGTTGTGAAATCAGGAGATGGCCTTTTTATTCAAATCGGCACAGAAGTTTACCATCAGTTTAATTCAAATGATTATGCTCATTTAAAAGATGTTCCTGAGCTTCGCACTTTCATGGAAACCTTGCTTGCATTTGGCAAAGTTAAACCCCATATTAAAATTTTAAATGGTGGTGATCGGGTGGTGGCCTTTGGACGTATTTCTCCCGATGAAAAGAAATTAATGATTACTGTTAAAAATGGTAAAGGGGAAAAAATCAAGGAGAAGGTTGTTCTAGATCCTCTTTTTCTAAAAAAGATATTTAAAAGAACCACGTCTTTTATCGTTGATGATATTTTTAAGGAAGAAAGGAAGATGTGCCAGCAAGCCGGTTTAACGAGTACCGGAATTGAGGTGGAACTGGCTGCTTATGATAGCACGGTGCTTGTTATCAGCAAGGGGTAGCCGTCGAAAAAAGGTTGTTTCCGGTTTCAGGATCAAACATTAACATTTGATCTAAATCAAAAGTCAGTCTTTTGGTTTTATTGATGTTGGCACTATATGAGACGACTTGTTTTTTATCACTGATGCGCATCTGGATTGGCCCGACATCAGATTTTAAAGAGCATAAAACTTCCGCTCCTAACGTTTCCACGACGTCGACCGTGGCATTAAAACAAAATTGGGGCCTTTTTAAAGCACCATCATCAAATTCAAAAATATCCTCAGGGCGGACACCGATCATTACTTTTGTTGGTGATTGGAGGTTATTAAAATTTGATCTAAATTTTTCAGGCATGTCGATTTCCCAGGCATTGTTAGAAATATACAGATGATGGTTTTGGGAAATAATCGTACTGTCAAAAAAATTAATTTGAGGGGAGCCTAAAAAGGAAGCAACAAATTGGTTGGTGGGATGATTATAAATATTTAAAGGGGTATTCATTTGTTGAATGACCCCATGATTTAAAACGGTGATTTTATCTCCTAATGTCATGGCCTCGGTTTGATCATGAGTCACATAAATAATGGTGGCCTTGAGAAATGCATGCAGTCGTTTAAGTTCCAAACGCATTTGAGTTCGCAGCTTGGCATCCAGGTTGGAAAGAGGTTCATCAAACAAAAAAACCTTGGGTTGTCTTACGATGGCCCTGCCGAGCGCCACTCGTTGACGTTGCCCACCGGAGAGCGCTTTGGGTTTTCGCATGAGGAGTGGGGTTAAATCTAATATTTCAGCGGCTTCTAAGACTCGTTTTTTTATAATGGAGGATGAAACATTTTTGGATTTAAGACTAAATGCCATATTATCATAAACGCTCATATGGGGATAAAGTGCATAATCTTGAAATACCATGGCAATATCGCGGTCCTTGGGATGAAGTTTGTTAACCACTTTGCCTTCGATTAAAATGTCACCAGTCGTGATGGTTTCAAGTCCTGCAATCATACGTAAAAGAGTTGATTTACCTGATCCAGAAGGGCCAACCAGCACCATGAATTCCCCGTCGTTGACAGTAATACTGGCATTATTAATAATGAGTGCGCCTGGAATATAGCTTTTGCTGACGGCCTTTAATTGTACTTGTGCCATTTTTTGTACCCCTTATCTAACCTTTTACAGATCCGGCGGTTAAACCTTTTATGTAGTGCTTTTGTACAAGTAAAAAAACAATGATGACGGGAATGATGACCACCACACTGCCGGCCATCAGTAATCCCCAGTCAGTATTAAACTGTCCATTTAAAGTGGCAAGTGCCAACGGGAGAGTATATTTGGCTTCTTCCCGCAGGATAATCAGGGGAAAGAGAAATTCATTCCAGGCCGATAAAAAAGTAAAAATGGTGATGGTGGCCAGGATTGGCCGGGATAGGGGAATTATAATTTTCCAAAATATATACCATTCACTACAACCATCAATTCTGGCCGCTTCTATTAAAGAATTGGGGATTGAAAACATAAACTGTCGGATAAGAAAAATACCATAAACACTGGCCCCGGCGGGTATAATCAGTCCGCTAAAAGTATTTAAAAGCCCCATTTTTTTTAGGATATAAAATGAGGGGATCATGGTGGTTTGCATAGGCACCATCATGGTTATTAAAAGTAAAAGGAAAAGACGATTTCTTTGGGGAAAATCAATTTTGGCAAAGGCATAGGCCGCCATTGAATTGATAACCACGCTAAAACCTGTAATTCCCAAAGAAACTATCAAACTATTGATAAAATGTTTCCCAAAATTAATTTCCTTGAAAAGTTTCAAATAATGCTCAAAGGTAAAGCTGGCGGGCAAGAGGTTGATGGTTTTTTGAAATATTTCATTTTCCGGTTTAAACGAAGTGGAAATCATCCAGAGAAAGGGGAATAAGGTAAGTAATAAACCAAATAGTAGTAACAAATAAAGCAGACTTTTTTTTCTTATGTTTAAAGTTAAGTGAGTCATGTTTCAATCCTTTTCGAATACCATAATTGTCCAGCGCTAACGAGCAGGGTAATAATAAAAAGAATGATAGAGATGGAGGAGGCATATCCCAGGTTATAAAATTTAAAAGCATGGTTGTAAGTATAAAGCACGATCGAATTGGTGGCATTATTGGGGCCACCTTCGGTCATAATATAGGGTTCGGCAAAAAATTGAAAATATCCAATGACGGTGGTGATGGTAACAAAAAGGGTGGAAGATTTTAGCATGGGAATGGTGATATACCATAACCGATGTATTCCCTTGACTCCATCCATGTAGGCGGCTTCATAAAGTGAATAAGGAATGGTATTGAGCCCTGCCAGAAATATAATCATGCTATAACCAAAATTTTTCCAAACCGCCATGATAATCAAGGAGGGGAGTGCCAGGTATTCGTTATTAAGCCAGTCCTGAGTGTTTAGTCCAAATAACTTAAGTGCGATATTTATTGATCCATAATTTGCATTATACATCCAGCGCCAAATAACTGCGGCCACTACCATGGTGGTTATAACTGGAATAAAGTATCCAATTCTAAATAAGCTTTTACATTTTAGTACTCCGATATTCAATATTAAAGCGGTCACCAGAGAAACCGTGATGGTAAGCGGAACGCCTACGATAACAAAGATAATAGTATTGAGTACTGATCTCCAAAAAACCATATCGGTTTGTAAAAGCTGGGTATAGTTATTAAAACCGATAAACGTGAGATTGGTTAAGTCGTTTAGACTATAAATATTCCAGTCCGTGAAGCTTATAATTATGGTAAAAAAAATGGGGATGAATAAAAAAATGACCAGAATAACGAGGGCCGGTAATAAAAATAAAACTGCGTGGGTGGGGGAAATAGCCTGGGTTTTAAAATTTTTATCAGTTTGTCTAAAAAACCAAGCAAGTAGTAAAATTATTGATAGCCCAAAACCGCTAAATACGATGAATTTAAAAGTAATACTTTGGGCACTAGATTTATTTTGAGCTAAAATAAGATTAATATCCTGTTCAAGTTGTCGGTGGCCATCTTCCATGGTTATTTTATTTAATATAATTTTCTCTTGAATTTTTGCAATGAGGGAGGCCATCTGTTCCCATGAGGGATGTGGGGGAGGTGACTGGGTGTTTTCAAGTTGTTTATGAAATGCATCCAAGTACCAATTATTTTTTAATTCTTCTTGATCCCAAGCTTTTTTTACCGCCGGAAGATCATTGGTCAAGGTGTACCACTTTGCCTGAATTTCAGGGGTATTTATAAAAGATAGAAAGCGCAGCGCCCATGGTTTTTGTTTACTATTTTTAAAAGTTACCAGATTCGAGCCTCCCACAAAACTTTTATGATTTTTATGCCCGAAAAGTGGTGCCACTTTCCAATTTCCTTTTAAGTCAGGGAGTTTATTGAGTATCTCTGAAATCATCCAAGGACCTGAGATAAACATGGGAATGGAACCATCCCTAAACGTCAGTAGCAATTCAAGGGATGACGGAGCAGTCTTTAGGGTAAGTTCTTCGTCAAAAAAACGTTTATAAAATAGCATGGTTTCTTTAAAACTTTGAAAATCAATGGTGGCATAAGTTAATTTATCATTGAGTAATCTCCCTTCGTTTTGCCAATAGAATATGAGAAATTCCATCCAGTCATTGGTACTTAGTTTAATTCCGGATATTTTATTGGACATGTTATGATTGCGGTTTTTTAAATTTTTAGCAGTCAGGTAGAGTTCATCCCAAGTGGTGGGTAGGGGCATCTGTGCTTGCTCTAGCAGGTCATTTCGATAAAAAAGTACCCTGGTATCCACATACCAAGGCATTCCATAGATTTTTCCTGCAACTTTATTGGTTTGCCATGGTCCCTCGAAAAAATCATTTTCGGTCAGCTCAAGTTGATTTCCCAGATATTGATCTAGGGGTTCCAGTGCTCCAATAGTGGCAAATTCGGCCATCCAGGTGGTGCCGAGTTGGCAAATATCCGGGGGCATTTCGGAAATTACACTGGTCATTATTTTTTCATGGGCCGCACTCCACGGAATTGCTTGGGTGGTCACTTGAACGGACGGATGTAATTTTTCAAATTGGTCGGCGATAATGCGAATCTTCTTGCCCTCTTCGCCCATGGCCCAGATAGAAAGATTAATCTTTTCCAGTGCCCCTAAAGCTTGATTGCTAAACGAAAAAATACTGATGAATAAAATTGAAACAATAGTTTTCATGGTATTTTTTTGTTGAGCAATTGGTAAAAACGTGTGATTTCACGATTGGCAATATTTTTTTTCAATGCTCGGGCCGACAGGGTTGATGAATCTGGAGATAAAATTTTCATGAGTGAAAGGGCAAGCATGCCTTGATCAAGTGATAATATTATCGGAACAATTTTTCCAGCATATTTTCCTTTTACATGGACACCATCAAGCCAACCAAAGGTGGTATTGTAAAGAAATAATGGGTCATCTTGGAGCTTTTCGCTCTTTTGTAAAACTGGTGCATATTTAGTGGGATTTGATGTTGCTGCCATCATGATAGCATGTGGTGTAACCGATAAATCCCAGTTTTTCTTAAATTCATGTTTTTTAAAATCATTATTTAAATCACTTACTAATTCAGGGGACCCACAGTGACCATTATATTCTGGTAAGGGTGCAAATCCTCCGCTACCGTCCCCATAATTGGAAGCCGAATATCCAGCGGGTAGAGGTAAGTTTTCTATAATACCTTTTTCAATAATAAACTCGGCATACGTTTTAAAACTATCACTGAGTGTTTGGGAATAACTATCTTCATTAATCAGAAGCTGTGGTAAAAGCAGTTGAAAGGCACCTCCATCCCAGGTTTTCATGATTGGTCGTTTTTGACCTTGGTGTTCCCACCCAAAAAATTCTATATACATTTTGGAAAGAGCAAGTTCGTAAAAGTCCATTTTGCCATATAATTTTTTAAATAGTCCCAGCGACCAACCTACCGGGTATAAAATTCTGGCCTCACTTCCAATGTGTCTGTAATGATATGGTTCACTTACCCATTGGTTATTTTGGTAGATAAAGTTCCCAAACAATAAACCGGTTTGGCTATCATAAAACATTGAAAAATCCATCCTTTTAAATAAGTCGGAAGCTTTGGTTTTGATATCATCATTGTGAGTAGTTTCCTTTAGTGTAAATAACGCCAGGGCAATGTGTAAATTGTCGATAGAGGAAATGTTCTTACTAATTGCTATATTTGAATCATTGGTTGAATACCAGCTAAAAAAAAGTCCGGATGCTGGATGGTAACTTAATTTTTTTAAAGTTTCTAAAATGTGATTGATTTTTAACAAGGCTTCCTTCGCATTTTGATCAGATTGTGCCAGTTCTGCCTGGATGATAAGGTCAAGGGCAATATTGGTCATTGAGGTATTGGGGTTTAAGATTAGTAGTTGATCGTTATCATCTTTTTTATGGATAACTTTGGCCTTGTCTGCAATTAATCCATTGGCTCCTCTCATGGCATCCATACTGTGTAGCGTAGCTTTTAAATATTTTTCATATTGGATTTTCTGGTCAGAAGTAACAGCCAGGGAATCTAATATAAATATTTTAAATCCAAAAATTAAGATTGCGGTAAATAGTATGGAAAACCTCATATCTTCATTCCTTATTATTTAAAAAAGTTCTACAACCATAAGTAGATTGTAAACATTGGTTTTGGCCCATTTTTGATTATATGAAATACTGGTTTGTGAATTGCCATTATAAGGTATTAATGTTGTTTCTAGATTGAATCTGACCCGGCTGGTTGCCTGATAGGATATTGCGGGCACTAAGTGGATACCCTGGTAGTGGGTGCCACCGACACTATTTAGGCTTTCAAAGCGGAAAGCATTGGAAAATTGCACTTTTTTTCCAAGCGCAAATGATGGGATAATGAGGAAGGCATAATAATCCCGAGTCAGATAATCCTGGGATTTTTTGCGGGCCTTGAGTTCATATTTTAAAATACTATAAAGTGAAAAAATATCGGTGAAGGGTTTGTTAAATGAAGTTAAAAAAACAAAATTTCCCCAATAATCATTACTGGTATATTCTCCCAAATCCTGAATGTATAACATTTCGTAGTTTGAAAAAAAATTATAGATGTTTTGAGATCGCAGCATGCTGCCTGAAACTTTGTAATAGATTTCATTTAACCGGGTGGTTTGTGTTTCAGTGTGGTTGTCCTGCCAGCGCAACTTGGGCAGCAGCATCACTGAATGATAATCGGCAATTTTTTTGTTAAGGCTGACACCGATATTCCCATTATAACCATCGATTTTACTGATGGCGTTTCTGTGTTGCTCAGCGGTTGCTTCAAAAGCACTGCTTAACCCCATTGATTTTGTAAAATTAATCCCAGGTTTTGAAATGATGGTCGACTGCAAATTATCATTGGGATAACCTGCCGCACTTATCAAAATAATCATGATCAAACATAATTTTTTTATCATTTTCTTACCTGTTTTCTTCAGTCAATGTAAGATCATCGAGAGTGATTTGTAAATCTTAATATCCTTAATTTGGATCAGCTAATATCTCATACCAGCTCTAAATGGTGTTTTGATAAAAAAAGATCTCTGATGTAATTATTACTTGCCATAAAATAGTGTTCAGCCGGTTACAAAATTATATCCTATATGAATATAGATTCTATATGGCCTATTGCTACTGTCTGTTATTTTAATTCAGAATAGTATATCGACGTGAGCTTGGTATCTTTATCTTTTCTAAGATCCACTCGTCCATTTTTATACTCAACAAAATGATTGTTATATTCATGGAGGAGGCCGGAAATACTTATGGTGCCAATTGGATTAAAATCGATGTCATATACTGTGCCCGTTTGGTCCTGATTGTCCGCTTGAAAAATAATTTTTCCATCCGCTTGCGAGTACAGCATCCTGTTTCCACTGATCTGTTTTACCATGTCGCCGGTTGATGCATTTATTTTTATAACCGAATTACCTGAGTAGGATAAAAAAAGATTAACATTATTTTTACCATCGTCTTTAGCTCGCATGGGTTCATTTTCCAGACGAAATTCGCTTAATTTTCTTCCTTCGTTATTCAGGAAATAAATGGTTTTTTCCAAATCCTTGTTTTGGCCATAAAGGAGAAAGTTTTCGTTGGCAAATTTATACACCAAACGGATACCACTTCCCTTGATAGTTAATACGTCTTGGACCTTATGGTTAGTCACTTTGTACAGATAGTATTTTTCGGTGATAGGGAAGAAGCTACCACAGTCCCTGGTGTTGTCTGCGGTGAGGAAAATATTTTTATTATTCATTACCAAAGGCAATTCGTTTCTAAGTGTATACTCAACGGTCGCTTCACTCAACGTTTGTCCTTCGATGGATATGCGATATATTTTGCCTTCTTGGTCATTCATTTTAAAATTTTGACTGACCAAAACAAAGCTTTTCCTGTCTGCATCAAGGACTACCTGATAATCACCAAAATCTGATTGCCGGATGATAGTACTATCATTTACTAATTCAGCTTGATCATTAAAGATGGTAAGCCTGCTCTCAGTGTCGCTTTGGGCATCGGAGGTTATGCCTACGATATAATTATTTTCCAAAACATAAAGCTGATGAAATTGCACTTTCTTTACCGTTGGAATTTCTCTTAGCACATCCCCATTTTTGTTATAAATAGTGATTTTAAACTCGGTTTGCACAGCCAATATTTCTTTATTAAAACTATATACCGTAAAGTAGGTGGGTTTGGTTTCCAGAAGCGTTTCACCTTTATCATTGATCAAGGCCACCTGCTCATTTTGACCAACCCTATTGAAGTTTAGAATTAATCGGTCGTTTCCCATGACATGCAAGTCCGGGGAGGAATCCGGTACCAGCTCGCCAATCTGATAAAGCGCTGAGCGCTCCAGTGTATATTCCCTGGCATAGGAGTTGTTACCTAAAAGCATAACAATCAAACAAACTAATAAGCTCGATAATTTCATATTTCCTCCAAAAAAGCAGTCGACTTTCTTCAGTTAATTTAACACAAAACATGGTAAGAAACCTATGCTGTGTAAAAAGTAAACGTTCAATATTAAAGATCATCATCTAGACCGGATGAAAAAATTCTTCTTTTAAAGCCTATATTCAACCGGTTAGGCAAAGTTTCATGCTTTGTATGATTGATAAGTGTTCAAATCATATAATTTTCCGTAGGAAAGGGTGCTTAGGAATTAAATACTGATCCATTTTCTTTTTATTAAACCCCTGAGCGCTTTGTACTGATTATAATTGGAAAAAAATAGTGATTCTCGAGAAGAAAATATCATTTTTTTTATTGTTGATGATAGAGCAATTAAAATTTTAATAATAATTGAGTTTATTAATCGTTTTTTTTAATTTGCAGCTCAAAAAAAATTTATTAAGTAATCAATTTATATGGCCTTAAACCGACAAGTTGATCAGCTAGTATTAGTGTATGCATCAAATAAGAGATTTTTGAATGACAAAGCTTTTCGCATACTTGATTATTTTGTTTATTCTTCCACCAACTCCATATTTATTTGGAAATGATGGAATAAACAGTTGCCTTGAAGATTATCTTAATCCCCCTAAATCAGGCATTTATAAAATAGTACCGTCAAAAAGTATCGCTCAGGAATTGGTGGACGATACGCTTGAAGGGGAAGACATTTATGGTAACGAAAAACTGTATAATTACCTGGGAAATAATTTAGAAAAAGTTAAAGAAAAATTAAGCATATGGTACTATTCAGGAGAATTAGGCCGATCTAAAAATAATTTTGAACTTGTTTCAAAACTTGTTGGAAAGCAATATACAGTGTTACTGGTAGATCCTGGAATCATGAGTAGAGCTGAAGATTTCATCGTATTTGCGAAAAATTATGTGGAACTTAATGGGCAAGTTAGGCCAATTATTTTACGCAAAGCTTATGCAAAACATCTGGGTACTACGCAACTATATCGCGGATTGATGTTAACTTCGGATGAAGCTGAATATATTTCGAAACATGGTATATTAGCTCCAGGAATGAGAGATAAGACAGTTGCAATAGGTAAGATTTCAAATATTATTGAGGAGGAAAACCAGTTAGGCTCACCCCTTAATGAATTAAAGGAACGGCTTTATCAAAAAGATGAAAATGCCCTCAAAAGTACCAACCTCTATATGTCGACATCTCGCTATAAGGATATTGCAGCATCAGCCGCAGCAGCTCATTCGCCTACGTTAAATGAAAAGATGAAATCACTTTACGTTTATAAGATAGAAATTCCACGCATTTCAACATTGGAAGTGAATAAGGATACACTTTTTAGTTCATTCAAACCTTCGATTGGGCATGGGCAATTGGATGCTTGGATTAAAGCTGGTCGGACAATGACAGTTTTGAATCGGGATATGGGAGTTGAAGTAATCGTTCCATTTCATATTCAAAAAGATATGATTAAACAACAAAACCATTATGTAAATATTCCTCCTATATATGAGAAAGGTGTAGCTCACACCAAAATATTAAAAAAAGTCGCTCAAAAACTTAAAATTGGCAGCAAAGAAGAAAAATTGGAATATATTCAAGGAAAATTTGATGTAGATCCGGATTTTAAAAAACAACTAATTAAATGGATTGAGGATAAGGAAACAGATTATGAGATAAAAAAACACGCCTTAACTTTTTTTCTAGAAAAAGGTAATTATGATGAAATTAAATATTTGCTTTCCAAACTATCTCCACAAGAACAACAAGATTTTGTATTTCTGTGGATGATTCATCCAAACTATAAACGTAATGCAGCTCATTCAATGTCAGCATTAGCCGAATCCATAGCAACCAAGCCTCAATTACAAGAAATTGGAAGAAAGCTCCTTGAGAATTATAAGTGCCAACTTGATTTCTTTGATCATCCCGAAGTGACAGCGATGGGCAAGTTAGTGGGTCATAAGGATTTTGATGGTAAAATATATGAAGCTTATTTGCCAAAGTTTAAACAAATTCAGGATTTTTTTAAAAAAACATATAATCCAGAGATTGTTTCAATTCATGTCGCACGAGCAATAGTATTAGACAAGAAAGCTCCTGCTTTTTTAAGATTATATGCAGCCCGAGCTTTTATTGAAGAAAGTACTTTGGGTCATTCAAAAGTGGAGTTGATCAAGACTCTGGCGAATAATAATGATACGCAATTATTAACTTCAATCTTTGAAGAAAATTCTTTCTTTGTCAGTCATAATTCAGCGGATATTTTATCCTTTTTGTCTCGGCAACCAGTACTTAGAAGGCAGGTTGTAAATCAAACCGAGGTTTTTGGATTAGTTGAGCAATTAACTAATTCTGATTGGTATCTACAACCATTAAAAATGGAATTGCTTATTAATACAATAAAGAAACAAAAATTGAGCCTTTACGATTTCTACACATTGAAAGAGACAATTGAACAAATGCGAGATTGGTTAGCGCATCCGGATAAATATCAAAAATTAAGCAAAGGGCATATTGAATCTGCTAAAGAGATGTTGGAAATAATCAGAAGTAAATTATCCAAGTTTGATCCCGAGCAACGTAAAAAAATTCAATCGGAAATTCCTGGATTATAATTATAAAATACAAAAATTTATTTGGTACAAAAAAATAATATCAAATTAAGAGACTTTTTTTTGTGATTATGTCAATTTGAATCAGACACAGATCAAAAATGTTAAGCATATATTGGTTAGATAATATTTAGTGAGTCATGATGTCTCTAAATATTAGAGGGGATAGTATTAGGATAATTTGATCAAAGCACATTTGGTTACTGATGGGACACGCAATATGGTGCTTAAACTAAATATCCTTACGAACTATTAAATCTCCATATTGAATTTTTTTTAAGATCCATGGGACATCCATCTTCTAAAAAAATGAAGGCAGTATATATCGATTGGCCGCCGTATTAGAATAAGTCGTGCTCTTAAATGGGAGTGTACTAGGAGAAAGGGGCGCAGTTAAGTTCTTATCAATTTGAGTGCAAGTATTTATAAATAACTTGTAGTTTAACTCATAAGCACAAAGGACATCGCCATTACCTATTGGTTTGAATTTCAAAAATTTGATTTAAAAACTTAAAACTTGATCCTTTTCTATTACCAAATCAAGTTTTAAGTTGTTTATTTTAAGAACAGCAATCAATTGATTTAATTTTCTCGTTGGGTACATCTTCCACTTATACATCTTTCACTGCCGGGACAATCTCCACTGGTTGAACAAACCCCACCAACTCCGCCGGTGCATCTTCCACTTATACATCTTTCACTGCCGGGACAATCTCCACTGGTTGAACAAACTCCACTGACTCCGCCGGTGCATCTTCCACTTATACATCTTTCACTGCCGGGACAATCTCCACTGGTTGAACAAACTCCACCAACTCCGCCGGTGCATCTTCCGCTTATACATCTTTCACTTCCGGGACAATCTCCACTGGTTGAACAAACTCCACCAACTCCGCCGGTGCATCTTCCGCTTATACATCTTTCACTTCCGGGACAATCTCCGCTGGACGAACAGATTCTATCATTTTCTCTACATATTCCATTAATGCACCTTTGATTTAAATCGCAATCTGCATTCAAATGGCATTCAACATTTTTTATGGTATTCAAATAATCATCAATAATTTTTAAATTAAGATCATCTGCAATTGAAATATTCGTTATTAAAATAAATGTACAAATTAAATAAAGCAGCTTATCGAAAATTTTCATACGCACTCCTTTTTGTTTTATTCAAAAAACCAGTTTGCAAAACTATTGCCAAAACAAATTGTAATCTAGTGATATTTAAAACGATTACTGCTTTGCAAGGGGCAAAAAAATCGGTGTCAATTTGTCTTTGATTCCTCGCAAAATTAATCCCACTCAATTGGAAATTCACTTGCTAGAAAAAACAAATATTAGATAAAGAGGTGAAGCGAAAGGAAAATACACCTGTTGCATCCAGATAAAGAAAACTTCACTAACTATTTGTTTGCTTTAGTTGCTTACGAGTGGGCAACATTTATCAGTCATACAATGAATGGTTGAAAATACCCAGTCCAAATTTTAGAAGAAGAAGATGTCTTGACCAAAATCCTCTATCGTTACTATTATTTCCGAGAGGAATATCACCAATTGATACATGCAAATAAGGGCTTGCTCTGTCAATATTAGCTGACCAGCTTGCTAGTTCTTCGCCGGTTAATGGATTGAATCCAACGTTGATCATCGATCCATAATGCTTTTCATAACTAGAGTTACTAATCATTGCATTGAAAATAAGGCCGTCATCAGGATCTAATAATTCAATGATAAAACTATGATTTTTATCTGCAATAGACTTTTGAACTGCAGTGATGGTTAAAGCATGTGCCCCACCTTGTTTTTGACCATATTGTTTAGTTTCTTCGTCAAAATAAGAATAAAACCCATGAATAGAAACTACGGGAGGGAAACCGCGTTCAATTGAATGTTTAATATACTCATGTATTCTGTGTAAAAATTTATCTTGGTTTTCTTTTGGAGATCGATGAAATGAGGTCGGTTGAAGTCCAAGTTTTTCATTAGCATCGGCATTGATTTCATTCAAGGCCAAATAAGCTTCAGTGGAGGCCATACCGTCAGCATAAAGATGTGGTGCAACCTTTTGAGCATATGAAAGAAAATTATTATATTTATTTTTTTTATTTCCATTTCCAAGTTTGCTGAGAAACTCTTGTCCAATTTCGGCGTTGCTTAATATTAAGGAATTGAAAAGTGCGGTTGGGTTGCAGCTCTTATCTTTTTTGCTGTATAATTTTTTAGAAACAATCTCGCTTGGATTTACTTCAAAACCAATCAGTTCAATGTTTTTTGAAATGGGTGATGCGAATACCGATGAGATTATTAAATTGAGAGTAACGATTATTTTTAAACTGTTCCAATACAGGGCAATCTTCATTTTTTATTCCAAATATTGAGTCTAAGGACATGATTATAGGGGAGATATGGATTAAATTCCAGTATAATTAACGCTGCGTATAATTTATTCAACTTCATTCCGTAAAGTTTGCCAACAATGGGGATTTAATGAATTTTACTAATTAAAATTTATTTAGTTAGATAGGTTGCGGACGTTTAATTGGGTAGGGATAATCGCTGTGCTAAAACATATTTAGGTAAGATGATTTAAAACCGATATATTACTTATGAAATGTTACCTGATGGCCTTATGTGTTTTGATATTATTCAATTCTTGTTCTTATCTACCTTCTGATCAATTTGCACGTCATCCTTCATCATTGGATTGGAATCTTAAACCTAATGAGGTTTTGCTAAAAGATTGGATCGATTCCAACGGAGCAAAACGTATACTGTATCATGTGCATTTGGATAAGAAATCGAGAATTCTTAGGTTTGCAACAATATTTAGCGATGGAAAAATAAATGATGAAATACTCGAGAACGAGGGTTACACCAATGTGGCCGGAAAAAATTATTATACTCGACCTTGGCGCTCGGAATACCAAAATGAGCCGCACAATTATCTATATAAAAGATCGTTAGAAAATGGCCAGATTTTTAGAAAGCTAATTTTATCTGACTTTAATTGGCCGGACTCAGTAGACTGGGAAGCCTTACCACTTTATAACGTTGATTCTCGTAGATTGATTATGAATTTAAAAGCACATGATGGAATTTCCTTTTATTCACTATATGCTTTACCTCCTAATTATGATCCTAATCACAAATACAAGGTCGTAATATTGATTTTAGGAGAAACAAGTATTCATACTCCTGAAGTGGAAGAAAATAATTACATGGAAGATCAGACTCCTAATTATTTACTTAGTAATAATCAAATAGTTTTATTTGCAAACGTTAGAGGTAAAAAATATCTTGGTAACACTTTTCGAAATACAGGCATTGGTCAAATGCATAATCACAGTTTGAAAGATATTATCACTGCGCTTAATGAGTTATCGAAAAAGGTTAATTTTGATAAGAAGGCCTTAAGAGTGATTGGTCACTCTCGTGGAGGGCATATTGCAGCTTTGTTAGCAACCAGACTGGGTGAAATTTCCAAAGACTATCAAATTGAAAAAACCATTGTTTCTAGTGGGATACTTAATACGGTTGACGGCTATTACAATTTTTTCAAACCAATGACCTCTTATAACCAGCAAGAGGGGCTTGATTTAGATTTTAGAGATGATGATTGGACGGGAGGAGCCTTATGCTATCGTTTGAAAGATAAATTTACTGATAAGCAGTGGGAAAAAATTAAAAAAGTTGAAAGAAAACACTTTGAGGAACATCTACTGCTATTTTACCCTCCGGGTAGAAAGTTTTGTAATACTCAAGCTTATTTTGAGCAATCCCCTTATCATCATATCGACAAAATTCAGGGTGAAATGGTTATTATAGCAGGCGAGGACGAAGAAGGTATTTGTAATCCTTTAGGAGCCTATCAATTCCAAGAAAAGGCTGAAAAAGATTTGGTAAAAGTTATTACCCATCCATATGGACACGGTTTTGATGGAGGCGATAGCAAACAAATGGAATTTTGGTACAGGGTAATAAAAGATTTCTTTAAGATAGAGCAGTGATTTGGAACAGGTTGAGTGAATTCTTCTCTTGACACAAATCAGGATTTGGCGTTAAAATTCGGATTAGAGATCAGAAATAGATGGAGGATTATGTTAAAGAGAAGACTCGTCCCAACGAAGTCAAATAGTTACTTTTTGTTTGGGCCCCGTGGATCAGGTAAAACCACGTTTTTGCAAAAAATGTATTCAAAGAAAAATGCTTTGATGATTGACTTGCTTGATGTTCAAGTTTTTGATCAATTTTTAATTGATCCTTCTCGTTTTGAAAAAATTATTGAATCCCCTGAAAATGTTAAAAAAGTGATAGTGCTTGATGAAGTGCAAAAACTTCCTAAATTGCTTGATATTGTTCAAAGACAAATTCAAAAAAATAAAAGGAAATTCATTTTAACGGGATCTAGTAGTCGAAGATTGAAACAAAAAGGGATGAATCTCTTGGCCGGTAGAGCATGGGTTTACCATCTTTATCCATTTAGTACCTTTGAACTTGGAAGTAGATTTAATTTAAAAAAGGTATTGGAAAGAGGAGGATTACCGGATGCAATTTTGGTCGAAGATGATCTCTCCGCAAGAGAATATTTAAATGCCTATGTCGGAACTTATTTGCAAAAAGAAATTCAAGAGGAACAATGGGTAAGACAGTTGGTACCATTTAGAAAATTTCTTGCGGTAGCGGCCCAAATGAATGGGAAGATTATTAATAAATCAAAGATTGCTAAAGAAATAGGAGTTGATGATGTTACCGTTGCTAATTATTTTGAAATTTTAGAGGATACGATGATGGGATTTATACTGCCGTCTTATAATCGCTCTGTTCGAAAGGCGCAAAAGGTTGCCCCCAAATTTTATTTTATAGATCCTGGAATTGTTCGCGCATTAAATAAAACGTTAACTATTGAAATGCTTCCTCAAACTTCTATCTGGGGAGATGCCTTTGAGCATTGGGTGATATTAGATATAATAAAAAATGCCTCCTATCATCGTTTTGATTGGAGCTTTTCATATTTAAGAACCAAAGAAGATGTCGAAATTGATTTAATTATTGATCGCCCTGGGGAAAATAAATTATTGATAGAAATTAAATCTAAAATAAAAGTTGATGTTAATGATGTAAAGTCACTCGAATCACTGGGGCCTGATATTGATAAAAAAGCGCAGAGGTGGTTACTATCTAATGATCCGCTTGAGCAAATGTTTGGAAAAACCAGGGCACTATATTGGCAAAAAGGCCTAGAAATTCTTTTTAAAAAATAGAATTAATTAGATAAATGCCATTCACATTTAAGAAATATTTTAAATATTTATAAGCAATTTTAGACAAAATGAAAAAGTTATACTGAGTGTGATCAGATTATTTACCGGATACACATGTTACAATACTTAACATCTCAAATGCATGATTAACTTCAGATAGGGGACTATTTTCATTTCATCAGAGTTAACTCGGAAAAAATTGTGAAAGGTTAAATGGAGCATCCCTGTTGAATATTGCAGTGGGAATATCGTAATAAAAATTAGTGCTTTTCAACATAGAACTAATTCATTACCAGCAAGCATGGTATTTCACATTTTGCTTTAATTTTTTATGTTGGCCCATATGTGTTACAAGAGGAAGCTATGAAAAGTCTTTTATTTATTTTATTTTTTTTGTTAGTACCGCAAATATCTTTTGCCAACCAATGCTTCGAGCTATCTGGAGACGGTCAGACATGGAATCTAAACCCATTTAGAGTGTGTATTGAAATAAATACTACTGGAACGTCTGAGTTTAAAATAACTTTGTCAAAAAATAAAAAAACGATTGCAATTTACTTTTTAAACTCTGTCGTTGCGGGAGCTGATACAAGTGTCTTTGGAATTGATTCTATGAATGGCTCATTTTTAGATGAAGCGATAACTATTGCTATTGGAGGGGGTGAGGCCATAATGGGTAGATCAACGTACTATTACAGGGCGCACGATATAAACTAAATTTTTATAAAGTTTCCAACGACTATCGTTGCATCAGGGATCATCTTGTCGGAAAATTGTCAGATTACTGAACTTCGATGAAAATTGATTCGATTCTTTTTTCAAAAGGTTAAAAATATGAATCCTATTCATTAAAAAAATAATCTTCCGGTTTTATGATAAATTTTCTCACAGGAATAATCCGTATTTCATCCTTGAGATATTCTTCATCACCGCCGTAGATAAAAAAACATTTGGCCATGCGATACTCACTTTTAAATAAACGTAGTGCTTTAAGATCATCATCCGAAAAACGATTAGAGCTTTTTACCTCGATAGCGACAAGCCCTTTCTTTCCGTAAAGAACAAAATCAATTTCCAGATTTTCTCTGGTGTGCCAGAAATAAAGATGAAACCCCCAGCTTAAGTGATCATTAAGGGCCCGCAGTTCTTGAAAGATGAGTGTCTCAAGACAATGTCCATTAATGGCATTTTCATCATCTAGTGGCCCAATAGGACGAATCGCTCGATATACTCCTACATCAAAAAAATAAAATTTAGGTCTCGTAGTTAACTTTCGCCTGGCCTTCTGATGAAAGACAGGTAGCCTGACTGCAATAAGTAAATCCTCCAGTATCTGAAAATACTCATTAATGACTTTAGGATCTTTGCCAACGTCTTTAGCAACACTTCGAACATTTAATATGGCCCCTTGAGAAAAGGATGCAGATTCTAAAAATCTGGAAAAAACATCAACATTTCTAACTATTCCCTCTTGAATGATCTCCTCTCTTAAATACGTATTTAAGTAGGCTTGCAGAAACTTCTCCTTGTCTGGTTCGGAGTTGATACTAGGTAAGTGGCCAAACCGTAGTGAATCTGACAAATTAAAATCATCCCCAAGTTCTCTTGCCACCAACGGATAAAAACTTAGATTAAGCGCCCGTCCAGCCAGCAGATTGGCATGACTGCGACGAAGTTTTCTAGCGCTCGATCCAGTCAAAATAAATTTCCACTTCTTTTCTTCAATGAGTCTATGAACTTCATCCGTTAATGCTGGAATTTTTTGAATTTCATCAATAACGATCACCTGAGGATCAGGTTTGGTAATATAATCGCCAAGCCGTGATGGTTCCGCCAGCAGACGACGATAAACCTTATCATCAAGTAGATTTATATAAATATCCGGCCTTAAATTATTTCGTATCCAAAAAGACTTACCAGTCCCTCTTGGACCAAAAATAAAATAACTTTTGTTACCCTTTAAATCCTGAAATAATCTTTGATAAATCAGTCATCACCTGCCTTTTAAATTTGTAGACACGTAAGTCACATTTTACATGAAATTTTGACTTTGTCATCCTTTTTTTTAAAAAACAGTTATAACAACCTGTTTTTATTATATTTTTCACACATAAAAGACCCATAATCCTTTCTTCAGTTTGGTGGGTCTTCATTCTTTTGATTTTAACTATGCACTATTATTCCTAGGGGGGCAGCCGTATTTGATAATTGGAAACAATAATTTGAATATTATGAATTGGTTTTTTGACTCAGCTCCATAGCATCACGGGAGCAAGCATGCGAAAACGGATTTGCGATGGCTGGATAATGAGACATCTCAATGTAATGTTCCTGCCGGAACGAAGTTTTAAAAAGTGCAAGACTTAGTGGATAATGTATGTGGAAAATAATGAAATACAAAAATAGCAGCTCTACCATTTCTAAATTTCATAAACGATAATGAAAATAATTTTTTATACATTTTTGATGTTGATACTGGGAAAAATAGGCGCAAGTATCCCTCCCGGGTTTTATGCCCTCAGGGGGGGTAGGCAAAAAGAAAAAAGTTATTCGGTGATTTGCGGTTTAAACACGGCCATTGAAAACGGTATGTTTCAGCAAAGGGTGAATTTGACGAATGTCAATTGGGGTTATTTTTTTACAAAGCAAAAGTCGCAGCAATCATCACCCGCCATAAGTGTTTTATTTCGTAATAATTGAAAATCCGAATTAAAGGCGGGGGCAAAGGCAATATCACGGTTACAGGAAAGATATACTCCAAGTTCTTGCATATCATTTTCACGGTAAGCATCTACATAACGACAGCGTGTCACTTTGAATTCTAGTTTTTGATCACTTTCTTCTATGAAATCCATCTCCATGGCATCATCTGCGGCCCAAACGTCTCTCACTATCTTTGCCAAATCCTGCATTGAGCTTCCATATTCCTTTGCCAATTCTCGTGCTGACTTCAGGGCATCAACGTTAATGATTTCTTTTAATGCAAAAAGAGTTTCTTCTTTACCAAAATGATTGATAAATCCTTCCAGCAAACATTTAGCGAGCGGGGCTTGTATCTCTCGTTTTTTTACATGGGTAATGTTCATTTACCATTCCTTTAAATCATAATCGGCAGGTTGTAATTCCCCCAAAAAAAGTTATACTTTTTTTAAGCGACTAATTGTTGGTTTTTATACCCTCTTGGACTTAAATAGCCAAGAGAAGAATATTTTCTTTCCACCTTCCGCATTTGAGTTTTATTTATTAGGTTAATGGATAAATTCTTTCTGATTATTCAATATATGTAATTTTTATAAAACTATAATATATTTTATTTTTCAAATTTTATTTGTGATAAAGACAAGTTGGAAATATTTTAACTTGGAGTATTTACACTAAATCGGGAGGTGTTGATGATTCGATTATTTTTAATTCTCTTGATTTGCTTCATTGGCAATACATATGCAGATCATAACTCTCCATTTCCTTGTGATGAGATTTTAAAAGATGGCCTTGAAGGGGTTTACAAGTTGAAAGATGATAGCCTTAGAAAACTGTATAATTGGAATGATAATGATAATGAAAAATTAATTAAGTTTTCTCAAACCTCATCAACCACTTATCGAATGGAGTTTGTACAGAAAATTGATGATGATAATTATAAGGGCATGGTTTTTACTTTGTTTTGCGGTAAACCAATGGCAGGTTTTTCACAGCTCATTATGTTAAATTATAAAAATTCGTGTAGTTTTTTATCCTATAATCCTGCAATTGATATTGGTGAAAATCTTAGAATTGAACAGGACTCAAAAGGTTTATCTATATCCAGCACTTGTGGCAAAAAAACAACATTAATTAAATCAATTGATTGACCACTCTACGTCAGGATAAAGGAATTTACTGAGTATTGTAAAATATAAATCATCAGAATCAAATTTTGATGGCCATATTTGGTTTCCGGACCCGAAACTCTTTCCTTTAACGTGACTTGCTATTTCTGGCCACTTACCTCAAATTTGTAAATAATATTAAATTAAAACAGCAGTAGTTATCAAATTTCTGAGGCATTTGAGAAAAAACTATTAACGATGAGTGAGGATGAAAGACCGGTCATGCAGTTGGAGGATGTTCTCCAATTGGAAGGGTGCCATTTAGACCTATCTTGGTTATTAAAACATGTTAGTTCTTAGTGCAAAATGAATCATATACTCTGCCATGTATACCATTATAATTAATGTTGCTATATGATTGGAAAAGTTTAATATAAATAAGCTGAAATTCATTTTTATCACTTTTTAAGCTCAGGTAGCGCATATCGTAATCATCATAAACAACTTCAACATCTAGAGATTCATAACTTATATTATTTCCCATTCCGTCATCTAGTTGTAGGTTTTTTAATATCCCTTTCTTGGTATCTTTATCAATAGTACCCGTAGTGGAAAATGAATTTCCAATAAATCCAACCGGCGGCTTACAGGTAAAATTAAACGTTTCGGCCATTAGACTTGCTGAAATAATTGATAAATACGTTGTTGTTAATAAAATTTTTTTCACAATTCCTCCAATTATATTTTCGATCTGGTTTTAGTTTGGGCAATATTCAGAGTACCTATGTAAGGGGTTACATTCACCTAGTTTGAAAAAAAGATTAGTGCCTTCAAGTTGTGCTGAATAGCTGAACAAGGTTCCTTGGCAGTCATAGACGGTATCCTTCCTCATACCCTGTAGTTCAGAACGAACACTTTCATTCATCGGGATAATTTTCTTGTATTTTATTTTGCCGCCATATTCGTCTTTTACCCGAAAGAACTCTTTATTGGAATTACATGCCCAAGACCAAGTTGTTGGTGGATTTAAATTGTCTAAGCTGGTTACTTGCCAACGATCGTTTAGAAATTGAATTGCAGCCGAATCCCAGGGGGTATCGTAAGTGTGCGAACTCTCAAACTCTTCTGCGCTTGGTATAAAAGGTGTCCAATTTATTATTTGGGCCTGTTGCCAATCAAAAGTTAATTCATTTGCGTCACCCTTCATAATCCCATATACGATACCATTATCCCTTTTCTTCAATTGTGATACCCTGTCACTTCTACGATTACTTGTACATCCATTAAAAAAGCGTGATTCTAAAGCGGCACTATCTTTGACAAAAGATGATTTATTCCAATGAAACCCTAAGCATTCGTAGTCGTCAGAACGATTTTTTTTCCATTGATTGTCGGCCACCGTTGTTTGATTAAATTCGGGAAAGTAGGATACATCCCATAATTGAAGTTGATCTCCATCACGGTTTGGTGAATAAAAATGGATAGTTTCACAACTCTCTTGATAGATCATCACATACTGAAAATGTTCTGAGTTAAATATGCTAGGATATTTGTAAACACCAGTTAAGTCGATACAGTTATCATTCAGTATAGATGCACTGGAAGTTATGATAGTTACGGTCATTAAAAAGAATAAAAATAATTTCATTTCATACCTCACGAGTATTTTTTATTGAGTTATTTCCAAGTTCGAAGAGCGCAAGTAATTTGCATACTATATTTAATTCCATAATTTGCATCTTCAACTTGAATATTCATTGGTTTATTAAGCTTTTCTACAGTAGGTGTTCCACCATAAAATGTGATGGTAATTCCACTTTCAATCATAGATTTCAACTCTAACTCTTGAAGTCCATCTTCATCATCAAAAGTCATTTCACTTCTTGAAATCATCGTTTTACCGCTAATTATTTGAAAACGTGCTTTGGTCTTATCTTCTTCTTTTAAGACAAGGAAAGACAAATCCCCATATTTTGCTGATTCTTCAAGATTGAGATGCCAACATTGAATTCGCGTATCATTAGTATTTTGAGGTCCCTCAATTCCAACACTTTTTAGAGGAGTTTCAGAAAATAAATTAGCTACCATTTTTCTTGCCCGAAATGAATCTGGTTCAGAATAAATTCTCAAGTAATAGTAGATAACTTCATGAACAAGTATTGCCGCCTTATCTGTAGGAGCGAGTAAATTCCATAAATCAGAATCGACATAGATTTTCCCATCATTTCTATAATTAATTAATTGAGCAAGTTCACATGTTTTAGGAATAATGATATTACCCATATCTTCAGTTAGTTTAAGTCCAACGACCGAGGGAAGCATTTCCATGTTTTTGAGCAGGTAATCTAAAAATTTATTCAAATTATTTTCCCAATCTCCATTTATGAGTTGTGAAAAAATAGTCAATTTCTCTCTTGCCACACTTTTAAAATCATTACCTGTTCTTTTTGGAGTTAGATTGAATAATACTGTTCCTTCATAAAGATCAAAAGCATGTACCTTTTCAATTTCTCCAGAATTGTTTTTACATGAAACGACAACTCCTCCATTGCCAACTTCTTTTACTCCTGCAAAAGATTTTGTAAAACAAATAATAAAAATCATTAAAGTTAATTTTAATTTCATATATCGTATCCCTTATAATCAAGTGGAAAAAATTGAATTGATAAGCAATAAACTCTTTCTTTGTTTTTTGATTGATTAATTTTTTTCGCTAATCGTCTTCTGAAATCTTTAATTTCTTTTTGAATTTCATCAAGTTGGGATTCAGACACCGCCAACGTAGTTGTAGAAAAATCTCTTTCTTTTATTGGAACATTAATAAGTGCATCTTCTGCTTTTGACAGAATTTGTCGATGATGTTTTTTTATTTCACTAGATGGAATTCCTGAAGGAGTTGCTAATATTGCCTCGGTTTGATACCAATCCCCATTTGACTTTTTTGCCAAAAGACCTGTATCAAACAGTCGTTCAACGGCTTCGCTAGTCACACTTTTTGTTAAATTTAAGCGCTTTGCAATCCACGATATATTAGAACGAAAATCCTCAACTTCTGTAAGCTCAAGAATGGCAAAGTGATACCAATCAGCAATAATTTTAAAGGCATCTAGGGCAATTTCATCAAAAGAATGATGTTCCTTGAGTGATTCCAGAATTTTTTGGGCCTTTTCACGCTCTGTCTTTTTTCTCGAGTGTTTTGCAATGACTTGATTGATAAAAACAGAAGCTTCTTTTTCCGACAGTGCTAACTCCGTAGCTAATTTTTTAGCTGATTCTTCAGATAGGCCGCATTTGCCACGCAAGATCTCGGAAAGTTTGGGTGCTGCCAATCCGATATCCCTGGCATAAGCTCTTAGTGAATAGCTTGGGTTTCTTAATTTTCGACCTTCAAATTCAGCACGCAAGTAATGTTGATAAGTCAATAAATTGTAATTTTCTTTCATGGCGAATAAATATTCGATTTAAATAAATTTGTCAACATTTCGGGTAACATTCTGTTACTTGAGCTATATAGTTTAAGTAACATCGTCCTGGTTCATTAAAGGATGATAAGAAAATATTTGGTTCGCTCTCGGGTTGTGGGGCATATTGACGAGCTACTTATTTGCGGATTTGGGATTAATGTAAGGGGCAAGATATTTTAGCAGGATAAGAAGTTATCTTATGATATCAAAAAACGTGGACGCCGTCTCTGCGACAAGCTGTGCGCTGTGTTCGATCCAGAATTCGCTGAATAGATATACTAGAACTTACTTCGCGCCTTCAGGGGCAATACGCCTGCCAGGATCATGATTTTTTCCACAGGAACACAAAGATCCAACAGGACCTAGCTTCGTTTGGCATATTCCATGGTCTGTTTCACATGCATAACCGCAATTTATATCGGGTAGTCTCAGTTTTAATATTAGAGGGTCGAAAATGATATTGCCCGGGTCATTATCGCAATAACAAGGATGACCAATTTCACCATTTTTTTTCATGTTACAAGAACCGTACCGAGTTTGGCAGACATTGCTTGTTTGGTATATAGTTTGATCACATTGATTGTCTATTTGCTCTCCGGTTTGGTTATATTCTTCACATAAATCGTCACTTGCCGTAGAAGTAAAATTAACCATCATAAGAATAATGAAACCTGTAAAAATATTATACAAATGACCAGTTGAGAGTATTTTTTTCATTAATAACTCCTTAATTTCTTGTTTTAAAGATGTTTTTATACGTAGTAGCAAATAGCGTACCAATGTACATAAATTAGCCAGAGATGCTATATTCTGGCCCCCTCACCGGGTTTATTTCAAAGAATAAATCAATTGCCAAAAATATTCACTATCTATGATTACAATTTTTTTTTAGTTCCGCCATTAGCGCTTACATAACCTGAAAAAGATCTCCGACAATTACATAATCTGCTTTTTTAAATATGGATGCTTGAGGATCAGTAATCAATCAGAGTCACGTCCAGTCATATTGAGAAGAAAAAAGCTATAAAAGTTTTTTTGATAAAATTTTAATTCCTGAAATAATTCGATTCCGAGTAGACTCATCAAATAATTTGGAACATTTAATTTTGTTCCATACTTCTTGATCAATTTTAAAAAGAATATCATCTATGATTTCGTTTGCCTTCTCTTTAGAGATTTGACAAGTTTTTGCTGTCTCGAGAAAATGTCTTCGAAAAATTTTGTCAACTTTGTAATGTGGACTTGTGCCGACAGATAAGGCCATCTTATATTTGCCAAGCTTAATTTCTTTGTCTGTTAAAGCGGGATAAATTGAGAGAATGTCATAAAGTGGTGTTAATCGATGTCCCTCTTTGACATATTCAATTGAGTAGTTCTTGGCATGTCCATCAATTGCTCCCATTACAAAAAAAACAACCAGAGATTTAAAAAATGTCTCCAAGTCTTTTTCTCTATTAACACTGGTGGAGAGTATAGAGATCAATTCACTGACACACGGGCCTTGATCGGATTGATATTTTTTATTGGAAAAATAACCCAAAGCTTGGCACATATCCTCTATGGGTCTTCGATAAATAATTCCATCTTTTTCATAGCGATCAAATCTTTTAACTACTAGAGCTAATTCACCATCAAAAGACTTGATTTCAACCTCTGCAACTTTTAAATTAAATTCTTTACATAGCTTCATACAAAAATACTCATTATGAACGCTTGAGCGCATATCAAGTCCAAATGTTTCAAATTTCATGGCAGGCTTTAGAATGTGAGTTGTGGGAGTGGTTCCGATAGGTCTTTGCCACTTATTTTTCAAAAATAGAAGAGCTGTTTTTTCTTGAACTCCCGCAAGAGAAATTCGAAAGTCCGCTTGATCATTGTTCATGCCAAGAGGATAAGATTTCAAATTTCGAATTATGTTGCCTATTTTTTTATCTGATAAGATTTCTCCTCTAGGCGGTTGATCTTTGGCCTCATTTGCACTTAAAATTTTTGAAAATAGAAGTGCTCCAACGCAGTCATGTCCTATAGCATCCAAAAGATCAAAATGATCAGAACTATTTGCATGAATCTTTGTTGCAATCAACTCTCTGGCTTCTTTCAAATCTGGTAACAAGTTTTCAAAATATATTTTTGCACTATCACCTTTATAAGGAACGGTTACAAGAGGAAGAGATTGAGAAATAGCAAAACCATGATCGACCCATGTGGGATCGTATGTAAATGAAGTTGAACCGTCGGGAGCTTTAACATAAATACCTATTAGATTGCCTTGAATATAAACGTTTAATTTAATCGTTTTAGATTTTCTTCCCATGTTAAGTCCTTTTTATTCCCAAATCAGAGAGACTTTTTGCGCTGACTTATTTTTTTTACCATCAATCGAAAGATTTAAATTAAGTGCGGAAATTATTATAAGTAAAACATCTAGTCTTGGTGAGGCGGATAGGTTTTCGATCATTGCTATTTTTTTTTGTGACATGCTTGTCATTTTCCCAAGTTCTGCTTGGGTTAATCCTTTGTCAATACGGGTCTGTTTAAGAATTGCTAAAAGTTGTTTAGTTGATCGTATGTAGTTTATATGTACTCCTTGATTTATTCTATTTATAGGATAAATAAATTTTATACCACTAATGGAATAAAATCAAGTTATCCCGATTATGGCATGCAATTTGGACAGTAGTTTTTTTAGCAAACCCTTTTATACATTCAAAAAGAACTTTTTAGTAAAACTGGAGAATATTTAAGGCATATTTATTTAAAATGGGCAAATAACAACATATTTTTAACTATCAAACCCACTTTTGCAGTCTGCCTGACTGGAATTGTCGGATTTGTTGTCGGTTATGGGTGCCTATCAAGATTATTATAGAATATTGTTATATAATAAGGTTATCAATTTTTAGAAGGAAAATTTTCTTATGAGAATAATTCAAGTAATGATTAGCACAACTTTAATATTCTTTTTTTTAGCTTTTATGAATTTTGCTTATGGCGAAAAAAAATCATCTTTTAGTTTCGAAAGTAAAATTGTTGATCAGGCATGCTTAACAAAAGAATATCGAACCGCTAAATTAACTGAGCTTAAGTCAAAAATTCAACAAGCACAGAAAGATAATCAAACTGAATTATTCTTGCAATTGCAAAAAGAACAATTCAAGTTAACGATGTGCAATACTTTTTATGATAGACAACTTTTTATGTCGTTGGGTCTAATGATTTATTACTTGAATACTTCTAATAAAAAATCAATAGCCCAAATTGTGGAAAATATTAGGTTGCTTTATTTAGCTTCAGAGGAATGTGGAGATCGTGATTATGCTCAAAAAATATTGACTGATTTTGCTTTACCACTACTAGAAGGTCATAAAATTTTAAGAGAGTGCAGTATTGCAAAAGAACTTGAAGCAACAGAGCAATTTACTTTTTGTGTCAGTATTTTGCCCGAACAAATAAAATTAGCACCTGAGAATCAAGAGTTAATTAGCTTAAGAGACATATTTGAATGTCAGAATTGATCTAAAAAAGTTTTGAATGAAAATTAGGTTTACATTCAATTCCATTTCCCAAGGACTTAAGCATATTCATGGGCTTTTTACAGAATGTAAGATTGCTGTATAATATTTCGGTACTACCGTAAGTGTACCGATCGGGAAGTTTTGTCATCGCTTAGGCTGCCAATTTCAAATATTTCAGTAACATAATATTTTTTTGGCACCTTAATTATAACTTAAAATATGATATAATTGAATCTGTGGATGATGAAATAATGCGATCACTTGCTTAGTGATGAGAGCCGAGAAGCGCCAGGGGTAAGACGAGAACGGATTCAGTCTATCAGTAAACATGTAATGGCCTCTTAGATAAAACGACGCCCAAAAGATCTAAGCCAAACGCCACAAACGATGAGTTAAGCGCATCACGATAGTGCGAATAACAAAGTGAGACTTCGATAGCACTATTTGCAAGAGGATAAGAATTTTCCTGCGTTCCTTATTTTTTTGGTAAAAAATAAGGAAAAGTAAATTATTTTTTATTTGTCCTATACCCGAAACGCTGGCCAGGAAAGTTGAGATCTTAATCTACCGGCAGCGAATTTTGGCACTTTTTGATTTCATATCGCACCCACATCGAGACGCAAACTTTTCCTCAAAATCCTTTTTAATTTTTTTTGCCTTGTCATATGATAAATCCTCATCAAGAATTTCAGAAAGTTCTCGCCGAGACAACTTCGATAGATCCCTTCCAGGTTTTTTGGCCTGCAACTCAAGTAAAGACAAAATTTGCCCAGCACGTTTTTGATCTTCAGTCTTTGCAAATCTGACGATTAAATTGGCAAATTTTTTATTTCCGTTGTTGATTAATAGATCCACAGCCTTTTTAGTTAAGATATCACTCGCTTTCTTTGCTCCTTTTGCCACAGTTTTTATAATTGACTGCTCAACTTTTTTACCCGCCGTTTTTAATCCTATCTGTGTTTCGATGGTCAGCATTTTACTGAGTCCGTGATGTCCAAATTTCGCTAGTACAGGGATACCAAGCAATTCCAGTGATAATGAGCTTCGTTCTAAAAATAAAGTTTTTTCTGCTTCATCAAGTTGTTTATAATGTTTCAGCACATACTGATCATCCATACGACTTAAAACTTCTCCCATTACTTTTTCTCTTTCTTTTTCAGCTTTATTTACAAACTTAAGACTGATTGCCGTTCCGGCCACCGCCGTTATGGCGGCTCCTGCCAGCGGCCCAGTCACATGACTAAGCAAACCACCGCCGGCCAAAAAACCTACAGTTAAGGCACCGATTGTAAGTGTCATTTGTTTAAACTCTTTATCACTAATATTTTGCTTAAGGTCAGTGGCCATTTTGCATCGGCCAACATTTTCACCTAAGAGTTCCTCTACCACATCGGTATTAACCATATAATGCAATAAGGTTGTATAATCTTCTGGATTTTTAGATTTTGCTAAATCATTTTCGATTCTTGCGGTACTTTTTTTTGCTTCGCCAATTAATTTCAAAAGAGCATTTTTAATCTGTTCATTTTTAGGGAATTCTGTGTAAGGAGTAGTTTTATCCCATTTACCAAGGAATGCAAGCACGGGAAGTTGATCAATAATAGTGCCAACTTGATCTCGATTTTTTTTCCAATCTGCCGCAATACTATTAGCAACAAGTTTTCTCATACTTTGCATTCTTTTTCCTTCATTCGAGATATTTTGAGATTCAAGAAATGGCGGATTCATATGATTATTTTTTAAAGCGTTAAAATCAAGTGCCATTTTAGTAAGTCGTGTTCCCATGCCCTTAAATTTCGAAAAATCTAACGTATTGTTTTTATCCAAGTACCCATTAGTCTTTAACCACTCTTTTCCCTTGAAATCTTTAGAACTCTCCTTGGCCATTTCTTTTCCGATGGCATCAAGATATTTGTCCACATTTTGAACCCAAGCATTTCGAAATGTGTTTTCCCTAATATCAAGTGCAAGCATTACTCTTGCTAATTCAGAAGATTCGACATCATTGTTTGGGTTAAGAGAAATATGTTCCATTTCTGCTATATGTAATTTACCTGACAATGTGCTCATGTCAGAATCGGTATTTAAAGAGAGATTAGCGTTCTGGGAGATTCTTTGTTTTAAAAGCTTTTCTAAAGGGCCATCGGCGCCATCGGTGGTTGGATCAAATATTAGAATATCTTTACCAAAGTTATTTCCGTGAGTCGCTAACGCCAGATGGTATCGTAGTTCTGGTCTTTTAATTTGAATTAAAGCACGAAATTCGTTGATTCTTTTTTCACATTCTTCATCTCCACCATTATCAATACACTCAATCATACTCTCCATATTTTTTATATTTTTCTCAGCATATACTAAAGATCTCTTGGCAATATCCACTAAAAAATCATGCTTACGTCTTCTGGATTCATGCATTTGCCTGACTGGCTCCATGAGTATATCTACTTTTTGAGATACAAACTCCTCAGTACTATCCCACATTGCACATGCATCGATATCCTTTCCATATTTGCCAGATTCAAATTTTGAGCATGCCTTAAAATCGGCCGTTGTAATGTTAACTTCCGTTTTGGCAAATAAGTAAATATTTGCATTAAAACAAAATAAAAAGAGTAATAATTTTAAGTAGGTAATCGTTTTCATTTTATATCCTATCTATCCTCTATCTTATCTCCCCAAAAATCGCTAGTATGCTATCGATCATCTTTTCACTTTTCTATATGATAAGGCGTCTCTTCATCTCCCGGCCGTATGTACTGCTTTAATTTTTCCCAAAGTTCAATCGATTCTTCTTTAACTTTTTCTTTTTCATAAATACCATAACCGACGCCACCTGCGATTCCCGTTCCAATTGCTGTTTGCGATCCTCTGGCCCATAACCATTTTTTTCTTAATATGTCTGACGCTCTGGAGTGATCTGGCATTACATATTGAATATCTAAAGGAGATTTTCTAAAAACTTGTTCCCTTACATGCTTTATTCTATTAATCATATGATCAATTCTGGTATACATTTGATCATTCCGTTCTCTAAAATCTTCTGGAATATCGTCAGCCCATTGTGCTATAATTTCTTGATTATTCTTTTTGCGATATGAATTTAAAAGCTCTCTCTTTTTTATAAGTTCCTCTTTTTGAATATCCATCTCGGCCAATGTCTTTTTCCAAACAGTTTCATCAGAAATAATTTTCTCGTAGGTTTCAGGATTTATTTCATCCATTAATCTGGTGGCCTGGTCAATTTGATCTCTAAATGCTTCCTCTGACTTGCGTACGGCACTTGAGATATTGATCATTTCGTTAAATTTATCTTGTGGTACGCTGTAAAAGCTGGGGCCACCACTAACTCTTTGATTAAAGCCTACGGAAGGGGATACATTAATTTTATCAATATCTGGTTCTATCTTGCCATTTAAAATTTCTTCGTAGCTTGAGTGAAGAGTATCAGATTCGTCAACATATCCGGCATCAACCCATACATCTTCCTCAATGTATTCACCGTTGGAGTCTTTTGCGGGTCCTTTCCGTTTTTCTTTTCGCTCAACACTCCACCGTACCTCTACATTATATTCTGCATTGTTATGTTTTTTTGCAGTACGCCGCAAATATTCTTCATACAATTCCGGTGTTTCTCTTTGGTGTTGTGAAAATCTTATTTTTAAGTGCTTGTCTTGATACTCTGCCATTGGTCTTTCACCGGCAAACTGCTCATCTTTGGTCGCTATATATTTACGCTTTCTTATTTCATCAATTGTCTCATCTATTAAATCCATATCACGCTCAGCTTGTCTTTCAGTTTCGTTAAGTTTTTGCTGACTCTTTGACTGAGCCTCAATTCTTTTATCTATCTCTTTTGCATTAACCTTATCAAATTCAAAAGTATTTGTTTCAGATAGCTCAAGACCGTTTATTTCTTTTATATCTTTTTTTATATCTGCCATTTGGCCGCTGGTATCATTCATGAGTCCACGAATTTTTGTTTGCTCATTGGTAGTCATGTATTTTCCATACTTGGTAAGAGTATCTTCAGCCGGTTCATCCATCTTATAGATTAATTGTAACCTTTTTCTATCGGCATTATTATGTTCGATATAACGTAGGGCCCTTTTATATTCGGGGTCAAGCCATCTCATAAACCTATTTCTGGTGTTTTTGTACTTTATCCCTTGAGATTCATTAACTGCCTTTTGAAGATATATTCGCTCCGCCTCATTTAAGGCCATTTCTGTAAACTTTGCGGTCTCATTCAACCCTTGATCATAACCCCATTTTTTATCTGCTTTCATTAATGTAGATAATACGTCAAACGCCCTGTTAACTTCATCATTCCAAAATATTCCTGCGTAATCGTCATTTACATGATATAGATCGCCGATGAATTCAACTTGGGCCGGAGTTGCTTTGATATAATCCCCCTGGATTAGCTCCCAAATTCTAAAAAGTTCTTTTTCGCTTTTAATAAGCCCAGTTTTAGAATCAAACAACTCATCTAAGACCGAATCAGGTACCGCCTCAAACGCTCTTCGAAGTCTGCCGTGGTAAAAAAAATCAGTTTTCTTTTGATAATCATAGAGAAGATGTTCATTGGGGCTAAAAATATTGCGAATAAGATAGTCCAAAACATTCTGTAAACATGACTCTTCTGCTTCTGGAGACTCATACTGGCCAAGCGTTATTGGTTTTATTTTTGATTCCTTAGCATTTTCATTGGCAAATAAAGTTGAACTTAAGATTATGGCGAAAATCACCCAATACCCGACCAAATACCTTATGATCATTTTATACCTCTAGATTAGAATGTATCCCCAATATAGATATCGTTTTTTTTTTTTGAAGGCCTTAGATTTTAAACTGTGATTCAAAGAGATCTGCATTATTTTACCCAGTATAAGATAAAATCCTGTTTTTTTAGCTAGCAAACTACTTTAGTCATATATATATTTTTTGCTCTCCTCGTGATTTAAGCAACTAATCGTAGTTTTATCGCATTACGAATCAGACAATAACTAAAACATGCTTCTTAAAGCTAACTCAATTAGAAATCGTAAAATATCAAAGCTTAGACTGTAAAGATAGGGATGATATTTCTCGGAATCGTTACCTCTTTCATATTTTGAATATTAAAAGAATGATCGATCTCAATATGATCGAAGCTGTAAATAAAGTCATTAATAGAATTGTTAACAAGGGAGAATGTTTAGAGGAAGATATCGCTTTAAAATACATTAGAGAGGAATTTTCTAAGGAATACACATTTAAGAATTTAGAGAAGAAAAAATTTGATATGCTCTATAATAGTCTTAGTCTCGGAATTCTAAAATTTAAATTAGGTGAGATGAAATACATATTAAATAATCTCAAAATAAAAAGTAAATAGACAGGGTGCTAGACATTTAAAAAAACCAATTTTCCCACGGTATTTTCGGGCCGGTGGTTATAGCGGATGTTAGAACGCTAGGTCCTTTAATTAGCACAAATATTTGTTATTACTGGGATTGAACATAAAATAAAAGAAATTTTTTACCCTATGTGAATTTATTACAAGTCGTATTGTGCAATGCATCATCTTTGTTTATAATCAATTTATATCGTTCCATTTAATAATTAACAAGAGGATTAAAATGAAGATAATTGTTTTTATATTGTGTTTTTATACTTTTGCAGCGATTGCTTTTGATGATCCAACAATCAAGATAACGACATCGCGAGCAGCGATTGATTATGGTTATTTTAAGATTTATGAATCTTCTAAAATCTCCTACTTTAGAACGGAGAGAGGTCCTGCAAGATTAGGTGATTTGGTCCGACTTTGTTTTCAACTAAAATTGGATGCTGATGGTGAAACAAAAGTGCTTGAAGATTGTGGAGATGACTATAAACAAAAACCTAAGGTAAATTTTTTTAATTCAATAGTCGAAATAGCTAGAAATAAGGGATTTATGGTTGCGGTAAACTTATCTCCTACTTTTTCAATAATGAATGATTATGACATTGCTATTATTGCACCCTCTATAGAGGCGGGGGAAACTCTTGAAGCTGAGCTTGAAAAAGAAGGAAAAAATGCTTACTTTTCAAGATAGTTAATCCAACTCACGTTACATACTTAAGCAGAAAAATGCCACCCTACTTTTTGGAGTAAAATAATTATATAGGGATTTCATGTTTTAAGCATATAGACTGTAATCATCTAAACCCATTTCCATGTAAACATCAGTTAATTGGTCAAACGTATCGCTGATAATTCCAATTGCCTGTTCTTCTTTAATGGTGTCTAACGACAATTTAAACTACCCATCAACGACAATTATAATTACCCAAACCTGATATAATTACTCCAGTAAGCATTTATTTATGACATGGAGGTTGTAATGATAAAAGATCATCAGGTGCGGAGTTTTTTTAAGCATTATAAGCTCACTGCCAATATGGAGCTAAGTGCTATGAGAAATGGTATGAGTAGAAAAACAGTGTCCTACCGGAATATTCTCAACTTGTCGAAAACACGTTGTTGTTTTGACATAATCTCAAGTTGTGACTATGTATGTGCATGCATTCTTTTTTTACGAAAATCAAAATTTCTTATCACTATATGCGGCGAGTTCTTGCTGAGCTTTTATTGGATCTCTATTTTTACTACACTTCTTGCTTTCCATTGCTTTTGATCATCGGTGCCTACAAACGAATCAAGCGAAGGTTGAAAATTTTGTGGCTTCCCAAAGGCCCTGGCAGACCAGCGGTTCCTGAAAATATCGTCGACTTAATTTTGGATATGAAACGATCAAATTTACTATGGGGTGCGCTACGAATTTCGCAGGAGCTTAATCTGATGGGGATCAGCTTGCACAAAAGAACCGTCAGCGAAATTTTAAAGGAGAATGGGTTTACAACACCACCAATGAAGTTCGGGCAGCCAACATGGGAATCGCTGATTGTTTCAGGAAGAGAAACGTGGGCCATGGATTTTTGTAACGTAATTGATCTGAAGTTATTTCAAATATATATTCTAGGAATAATTAATATTGGGACACGTGAAATTGTTTGGCATGCCATCACGCTATACCCAACAAGAGAATGGCTGATACAACAATTTAGAAATCTGGCCATCGATGAAATAGCATTCCCGGATTATCTTATCATTGATAACGATGGCATTTATGGCCATTGGATTGACACTGTCTTTTTAGAATATTTTGATATCAAAATATTTCGAATTCAAAAAAGATGTCCATGGCAAAATGGAAAAATGGAGAGGTATTGGCGAAGCATTCAAAATGAATTAATTTTTCGTATTCCAATTCAAAATGAATTTACCTTTCGATATTTTTGTAGAAATTACCAGGTCTACTTTAATGAAGTAAGGCCACATCAAGGTCTTTTGGGCAAAACTCCTATCAATAAAATTTTGGAACAATCTCGTATTGTAGATTTATGTGCTGTCAGATACAAAAAAATTAAACATGTTCATGGGCTTTTTACAGAATTTAAAATTACTGCATAATATTCCGGGTAACTGCTCACCCATTATTTGCAAATTTTCCTGACATCGCAAGCCCAATTGCTTGAAGAGCCGAGTATCCTTGATATCTCATGGATTTTAT
>MEQB01000072.1 GCA_001770015.1 Bdellovibrionales bacterium RIFOXYC1_FULL_37_79 | reverse complement strand
ATCGTAAAGTAAAGATTTCTTAAACAATTTTAAGATGACTATGCAATTTGCTACAACTAATTGATAAATAAGAATATTTACTAAAAAACATTCCTCTAAATTTTTTAAAGAAATATCTTTTTTACACAATAGTGTTCGATTAATCGTAAAGTGTAAAAGCTATTCTGAATTGCTTTAGTTATCTTGCCATCTTCTGTGGAGACAAGATTCAACATCTTTTACAAGTATTCTATTAGCAACCCCAATCAGCCTATCCAAGGCCATATCAAACAATTTATACATTAAAAAAATAGTAGATCAATTGAAATGAAAGGCCAACTTTTTTTACTAGAAAATTAAATCATGAGCGGTATATATCTATCCCGCCTGATCAAAAATTCATACGTTCTTGTATGGCAGTTCCGTCAGGCAAGACCCCTTCTAGATTAATATATTTTACTTTGACTTTTAAAAATTTTTCGACGGAAGAAATATAGACCTTTTTTAAAATTGCATCTTTTCCACTGATCTTTGTGGTTGCCTCGGCATAACAGGTATCAGCTTTTTTAAATGATTTCACGCTATATTCCCTGTCTTTGATTGCTTTTACTTTAAACTTAACCGTGTCACCATTAATTTTTTGATAAGCTATTCCATACGCTAAGAAATCAAGCCCCTCCATCTCCGATCTCACATCAGGACCTTTCTCTAGTTCTTGCCAGTATCCATGAACTGGTTCCTTGCCAAGAGGCATACAATTTTCATCAACCCTGAGTTCATAACGTACCTCATTTTTATTTTTACTACGCTGTACTATAAAAAGTTGAACCGGATTAATAGCGTTTGCGGAAAGGGAAACAGTAAAAAATATCCACAAATATTTTTTCACACTTAACTCCTATCAAATATCAATCGCTTATTACGCCTATATCACCCAATGAGTGGTCATTAATTTAGAGTGAAGGAGTACAAGTAAGATATTCGGTTTTTATAAGCATACTATCATAATTTTCAATAAGACCATTTAATTCAATCAGTCCGTCAAAAGAACTTACAGATTTACTCAGGAATCCCTTGAATTTGGGAGAAAGACTAAAAAAAGAATTATATTGTGAACCTAAAACCTTTGCATTAAAGGCCAGTTCATACCCATATGCGCTAGTGGATTGCCTTAGCGAAATATTGTTTATAACCACAGTTTGGTTTTTACCCTCGCCAATAGAATAGGTAATCGTCAAATCGGCTTTTTGAGTTTTATCCAGACCCGAATCGTTTATTGCGCTGATGACTGATTCAAACTTTAACTGTAATCGAAACTCCTTTTCCACATTGTTTGGTTGAGGGTGATTAACAGTACAGTCCAGTGATGAAACATCAAGATTTCCCGCAAAAGAATTAAAAGAAATAATAACCAAGGCTGTTGTAATTAAACTTCTCATATTATGCACTCCTATGTTAATTTGACGAAGGATTTTTATCGTCTTAACGTTCAAAAAAAACCAACTATAAATATCTCATGCACATACCACAAGTGGTTGAATATGATAGCAAATTACTTTCTTTTACCCATAATTACATAGTCTCATTTTTTTAAAGGTGTAAGCGGAATATACTTTTTACACCGTTTTAAGTGAAAAACTTTTTTTTCTTGATTAAATACCAACCATTTAATCATATTCGTAACAGATCTCCCGTTATCCAACGGTTAAATTATTCCGATTTTTTAACTCAATTCTTCAGACCCGCATGGCAAGTGTCACATTATTATTCTAATAGACACTCGGTTTGAATTGCGATAATTAATCTTAAACACTACAAGCACTGCGAGGATATCATGAAACTTTTATTCACCCTTGTCTCTCTCTTTTCAATAAATGCCTTTTGTGCAACCTATACGGTAACAAATAAGCTCAATTCAGGTAACGGATCTCTTAGAAACGCCATTATTGATGCCAATATTAATCCGGGTGTTGATACCATCAACTTTGCTAATAATTTAAAAGGAACGATTGATCTTGCAAATGCTCTTCCCGACATAAACGATAATCTTTTTATTTCAGGACCAGGTTCAAACATTATCACCCTTCGACTTTTTTCGAATGTGGGCGTGGTTAATGATAGAATTTTCAATTTTGGTCTTGGTAGCTCCGGTAAGAATTTTACACTCTCCGGTATAAGTCTTAAAAATGCCAGAGGTAATTCCTATGATTTTGGTACATCAGTCATCAACGCAGGAGGCGCACTATATCTTGCTGAGAATAATAATTTAACTCTCATTGATTGCAAATTTGATTCAAATAAGGCCGATCACGGCGGGGCCATCCTCAATGTTGGTAATTTGACCATTATTGGATCCCAATTTTCTAATAACTCTTCGAACACTTTTGGTGGTGCAATTTATAATTTAGGCAGTGTCATGATAAGTGACTCTCATTTTCAAAATAATACTGCCAAAACCTACGGTGGTGCTTTTTACAACGGACCCCAACGCATGGTTCAGATGAATAATGTTATTTTCTTAAAAAATTCTTCTTTAAAAAAAGGTGGAGCCATTACCACCAGAGGCCCGACCACCATGAACAACGTTACATTTGAAAGTAATACTTCTGAAGCCGGCGGTGCTTGTGAATTCATGGAGACAAAGGTTGAAGTCAATCTGAGCTCCTTCATCAAGAACAAATCAACTTTAAATGGGGGAGCAATCATCAATACCGCCAACACAAAATTCACTAAAGTCAATTTTATTGATAATGAGGCAAAAGGTGAAGGTGGAGCTCTTTTTAACGTATCAACCTTGAAAATAAATGATTCAACATTTTCCGGTAACCAAGGATCTCAAGGTGGAGCCATTTCACTATCCAACGGTCAAGATGTGATAATCACCAACGTTACTTTTAGTAAAAACAAAGCGGTAGATGGAGGTGCTGTCTACGTTTTACAGGCGAAACCCATGTTTATAAACTGCACCTTAAATGATAATACCGCTTCTTCCAGAGGAGGAGCAATCGCCAATGCTATGTCAGAAGTTCAATTGGTCAACACTATTATCTCAAACAATAAAAGTGCCCAAGGGCAGGGAACCAATTGCCATTATCTTCCCAATTATGCACAAATCATTTCTAGAGGACATAACCTTGAGAATCTAAACACATGCAACTTGAATGCACCAACTGACATCATCAATCAAAATCCAATACTGGCGCCACTTCATAACTACGGTGGGTTTACCATGACCCACGCTCTTCGCTATAATAGTCCTGCGGTGGATGCTGGTGACAACGATGCCTGTCCACCCAATGACCAAAGAGGTATCGGCAGGTATGATGGAAATGGGGATAATGCGATTGTTTGTGATATTGGAGCATTTGAACTAAAAACGTTAGTGTTCCCTGGACCGGGCCCTATTCCGGCCCCGACACCCTTTCCTGTGCCGTAGATTAACATTTTTCCGCCTAATGTATCAGAATGAAAATGACAGTTTGCCACTCCACATCGAACCGTCGAAGCTCTAGAACTGATAAGAAAGACCTAAAGCAGAACTTCCTTCAGCTTCATCCTTGATCTGTAAGGTATCGGTTCCTGACTGATAGTCATGGTCAGCGTGTCCAATTCCATAGATATCCCAATTAATATTTAATTTGTCTGGGATAAGTGTCCAGGCTAACTTGACTCCTAAATTAACAACACTATGAGCAGCTTCTTCTATCGAGACCGGAGTCGCTCCAGAAACATCGGATCCGGAAACTTTCCCCTCCGAACCAATCCCACCGGTTAAATCAAGAGAAAAAATCGGCCAACTCCACTGCCAAGTAAAGTTAATATCTAACGTACTATATGAATCACTTTCACTTTTTTTCAAACCTGTCTCGGCATTATAACCTTCTGCCTTTCCGTAAGCTCCCAGCTCGAATTTTATTTTCCATTGGGTACCCTTATCCTTTTTTCCAATTTCTGCTCCTATAAGCGCAGCATTTCCACCCCTTGCTGCATTTCCTTCTGTATTAACAGTTGCTTGCTTATCTTTTTGTCCTTTAGGTGAAATATCAACAAAAAGATCAAAATTTATACTAGCATCCGATTGATTATTAACCCTGGCCCTTACACCAATAATAGGATCATCCATACCGACATTTTTGGTTTTATCCTGTGTTCCATTGACCGTTGAAGCAGGACCATAGGAGTCGGTTGATTCAGCTGAAATAAGATACCCCCCCCTCCAATCTCAAAGAAAATGTGTCCGTGAATGAATAGCCCAACTCCTGGATGAAATAGGAAGCAGTTTGTTCTGTTTTACAATATTCGTTGGCATTATAATCCATCTTATAGTCACGAGAAAGTGTCTTAAATTTTGTCGATCCAAAAAAAGTTTGTTTCAAAGGAAGATACATCAAATCCCGTATCTCTCTCGGTGAATTTCGTCCTCTGTCTTGAGCAAAAGCCGATACGGTTAGTATAAATACCAGAACAATTATAATCTTCACAGCATCTCCTGATTTTGAAAAAAAAATACAAAATAACTCTTTATCTTAATTATCTACGAAACAGGAAATAAAGCAAATATCCTCTCCAATGTCCCTCCCGACACATAGGTGGCACTTTTAAAATCATATATTTTTACCTATCTATCAACATATTTAAAAATATGTTAAAATGAAATTGGAAAAATTGTTATTTTTTCCAGGGTATCGATAATACCGTTAACTCAAACAGGACCAAAAACGATAAGCCATTTATGAAATTAAAATCACTTGCCTTGTTTATTTCAGTATTTTTTTTAGTATCTTCTTGGGCCCAAAGAGAAGGTGCATTCAGGATACCTATTTCAGGCAACCCTGCCATATTAATCACACCAGATGCAACAACAAGAAATAATGTTATTGTTACGCTTCCGAATAAAAGCAAATTACAACTTTATCAAATTGCGGGAAAAAGACCCACTGATCAGATCAAACAATTCTATGTAGATTTTGATAAATCCAAAGAGGTCACCGTTGGTGAAAAAATGACATTTAATGGAGCTTATCTGAGTCATGAAATAATTCAACAACTAACAAATAAGTTCAATGCAAAAAATGACTCCGATTTGATAACTAAAATGAATAGTGCCTCAGAAAAAGAATGGAAAGAAGTTTTATTGGGTACCGATCCTGGCGACATTACTCGATTTGCCGGAATTGCAGAATTAAAAAGACGTTATCAAGATATTGATGAGCATCTTCACCTTATGCTTGACGGTTACGCCAGCAAGAATTTTGAAAAATCATACTTTATACCTACTGGATTTATTGAAGTTGAACTTAAAAACGGAGAAGTAGCGTTTTTAAAAGCTACTGATCTAATCAACAAAATCAAACTTGATGTAAAGCATTTTCAAATATCTATACTCAAAAACACGCTACTTTATTATGTGAATGATTTAAGTAAAGAAGAAAATATTGATACTGCTCTCATTAACACCGTGTTCGACTTGGCGGCATGCCCGCAGGATTGTATCTTACGGCAAAATAATTTTGGAAGCCTCATACTAAACGTCATTGATATTCAAAATAGTTTGATAAAATCAGATGAAAAAACATTAAGTTTAATTGCCCTGTATAAAAGCTTGTGTGGAAATGATCAAAAAGTTGAAGATCTCTTGCTCAAGTATCGCAAAAACAATAAACAAAGCCTATCTACCCAAGACATTAATAATTACTTTAAATTTATCGTTCAATTTCCAGATCTCTCAACCAGTGAATATAAAAAAATAATTTCAAAACTTCAAGACAGCAGGCTGGTACCATATTTTCTAGCAAACCCTCAAAATCGACTAGACGATGATTTTAAAAACCTTGCTTTAGAATCTTTAAATTCTGGCTTAAGTCCAGAAGGTCTTAAAGATTACTTTTTGATTTCCAAAGCATTCGGAGACAAAAAGGAACTTACACCTAACTATTATGCCAATTTACTTGTTTTCTTTGAACCAAGTTATCTTGAATGGGTGCTAGGACCATACTTTAAAGGAATCCAACGTGAATTTAGTGAATATAAAATTACTGTTGAAGAACTTATACATCTTCTAAACTTTGCCGGGGGCCAAGAAAACTTTATTCAATTACTTAGAAATAATTCTAATGAAATTCTAAAATTAAGAAAGCAGAGATCATCTGTTTTTTTTGTATTTCCCAGTCGCCAAAACCAGAAATTAAAAGTTGATGAGATCTTGAGGAAAAAAAATAATACTAATCTTTAAACTTGAAAGAAATCAAACCGTCAAAGCTCTAGAACTGATAAGAAAGACCTAATAGGAAATACAAATATCCTTTCCAATGTCCCTCCCGACACATCGATGGCACTTTTAAAATCATGTAGTTTAATCAGTAATATGAGTTTCTAATTGAAAAATATCCACGGGAAGTATATTAAAAATCCAGGTCACAGGAATAAAATTACCAGTATCGTTAGTGAGATAATCACGAAAAGCAATATTCTTATATTTCTTTTCTAGCTCATTTACTTCTCTTTTAAAATCCAAAAATGTTGCTGGAGGTAGGCTGAAATAGCCAACCAAAGATGAGTAATAATCTGAATTGTCCAAATTTTCTATAAGTAACTCAGTGACTTTCTGAGAATATTTCGGAAACATTTTTTTAGTCCAAGGACCATTATAAATCCATTTTAGTTTCCCATACTTTAAAAATTTAATTCTATTATTAGGATGGACTTCCAATAGCTTGAATTCTTCAAGCTTTTTTAAATATTTCAAAGTGGTTTTACGAGTAAGCTTGAATTTTCTCTCCATCTCTTCCAATGACTTTTTTTCAAAAAATATTTCTCTAAAATAGTAATAAAAATTAGGATGATCCGCTAAAAATTTTTCCTGCTCCAGCGTAAATGAAAACTCACTTTCATCCTCTTTGCTTGATAGATTCACTAAATCAGGAAATTCAATTTCAGCCGCATTACATATCTCAATAATTCTTTCAAGAGAGGCGTTACCAGCATAAAAAATATTTTTAAGTGTACTTTCAGAAAAACTAACCTTACCTGCAAGTTTTTTATAGGAAAGCTTTTTGCTTTTTAAAATCATTTTCAATGTCAAAAATAGTTGTCTTGAATTATATCTGCTCATGCACAATTCCTTTTTATGGCCACCCTGTATCTAAATAATTTTAATATCAAGGCAATATACTAAACTTTTATAAAAAACAAAGACATTTTGTATAATTTGCAATACTTTAAAAAAAAAATTTTTGAGAAAATAACAATGAAAAAACCACTACTTGATTTTTGGCAAATCTGGAATATGACCATAGGATTTCTTGGGATTCAATTTGGATTTGCTCTACAAAATGCAAATGTATCTAGAATTTTTGAAACGCTTGGGGCCTCAATTGATGATATACCCATTTTATGGATCGCTGCCCCAGTAACCGGATTGATAATCCAGCCGATAGTCGGCCATATGAGCGATCACACATGGAATAAATTAGGAAGAAGAAGGCCATATTTTTTATGGGGAGCCATTTTTTCCACCTTGGCCTTATTCATAATGCCTAATTCAGGAGTTTTATGGATTGCCGCCTGCATGCTTTGGATTTTAGATGCATCCATTAATATTTCCATGGAACCAATGCGTGCTTTAGTGGGAGATATGCTGCCAAACTCCCAAAGAACTACGGGCTTTGCCCTTCAAAGTTTTTTTATCGGCACCGGAGCAATCATAGCTTCAGCCCTTCCTTGGATTTTAACTAATATGTTTAAAGTGGAAAATACTGCGCCTGCAGGAATGATTCCGTTGTCCGTACAGCTATCCTTCTACCTTGGAGCAATAGTTTTTTTTCTAGCAGTCTTATGGACCATTTTAAAAACCAAAGAATATACCCCCGCTGAACTTGAAGCATGTAGCGAAGAAAAATATATCAAAGAAAAAAAGGGTATCCTTCAAATCTGGCATGATTTTATAAAAATGCCAAAGACCATGATTCAATTGGCTTTCGTTCAATTCTTTTCTTGGTTTGGACTTTTTTGTATGTGGATATACAGCACCAGCGCCGTAACCACCCATATCTATCACGCTACTGACCATACTTCCGCAATTTATAATGATGGAGCCAATTGGGTAGGAATCTGTTTTGCATTTTATAACGGTTTTGCTGCAATCATTGCTTGTTTTCTTCCCTTCTTATCAAAATTGATCAAACGAAAATTGGTCCACACCCTATGCTTGATTCTTGGGGGAATGGGACTCATTTCCATCTACTTCATATCCAATCCACTCTATTTAATTTTTTCCATGCTGGGAATTGGAATTGCCTGGGCCAGCATTCTTTCAATTCCTTACGCCATTTTGGCCGGCTCATTACCTGGAAATAAAATGGGATTATATATGGGAATTTTTAATTTTTTCATTGTTATCCCTCAAATAGTTGCCGCAGGAATTTTAGGACCGGTCACAAAAATATTTTTCAACGGAAACGCCATTTATACCATTATCCTCGGCGGACTATCCATGATTATAGCAGGACTTACAGTTATACAAGTTAAGGATAAAAATGAGTAATTCTCTAAAATCAAAAATTCATAATTATTTATTGCAAGGTATTCCTTATGAGATTGTCACAATACCCGAAGGAGAAAAAGTTCTGGTATTCAATCCTAAAATTAAAGCATGGATTCAACAAGATTTTAACAAGGAATTGGTACAAGAAATCCTGAATGCATTAGGAGACCGTCTTTTTAAAATAAATCTTAATTCGGCAGGATTTCCAAGTGCTGCAGATAAAAACCTGTCTAATGATTCCACCAATTATGATGCAGTTTGGGTAAGGGATTCAATTTGGATTTATTATGCCTTAAAAGAACAAAACAAATTGGATCAAGCAAAAAAATTGATCCTGAAATTATATGATTATTTTCTATCCCCCATGCAAATCACCAGACTTCAAAAGGTTATTAAAAATCCAGTCCTCGCCAATGATTGTATGCAGGTTCCACATATAAGATTTAATGGAAATTCTTCTGAATTTGAAGACGTATTAATAAATGGAGTACCTGAATATTGGAATCATAAACAACTGGATGCTTACGGTCTTTTTATCATAGGTGTTCTGGATGCCATTTCCAATCATTTAATAAATGAAAACGATTTAACCAAAAATCATTTTTTACTAATCGAACAATTCATAACTTTTTTTCTAAAAATTGAATTTTGGAAAATCGAAGACTCTGGAGCATGGGAGGAGCTCGAAAGAAAAAATACATCCAGCATTGCCCTGGTCACCAGATCTTTACAATTAATAAATAAAACATCCTTTTTAAATTATGATAAAAAAACCGTGAGCATGATGATTAAAAAAGGGCTAGACACCGTAAAAAAGCAACTTGCCCTCGGCGGAGAATCACCTGATTACCCACGATCTGATCCCCGTTATCGACTTGCAGATTTTGCAATGATTTCTCTACTCTTACCATCTCCACTTGAAGGACTAAGTGAATCTGAGATGCGTAGAGTGCTCGATATTATTGAAGATTTGAAAAGAACTTCCGGATACATTCGCTACCAGGGTGATAGTTATCAGGCTGGTAATTATTGGATCCAAGACGAAAACAAACCCAACAAACATTTAACTGACAATGCTTCAACTCTGAAAGAATTTTTACATCGACAAAATACTTCATTAAAAAATACTGAAGCTCAATGGTTTTTTGACAGCATGCTGGCTATAGGTAGAATGAAATTATTTAATCTATCCAATAACTACAAGGATCTTCTTGCTTATAAAATTCATATTAAAAGAGCGCTTGGTCAAATTACTGGCAGCATGCAGAATTCAAAGTTAATGTCAGCGAGCGGGGAAATGGTGGAGGATTTTGTAACTCCGGAGAGTATTAATACCATCATCATTAACAATCAATCGTATTATCTTCCATCCCCCATTACCCCTTTAAATTGGGCCAAGGCTACGCTTTTTATTGCATTAAATGATTTTCTTAAAATCACATCTAAGTAAAGTTTTTAAGACTTGATAATTTCTCACCTGCGAACTTATCATTTACTAATAAATATTATTTTACTATCTCATTAAATCAACTATAAAATCCCAGACTTGAAATTCAATATCGCCACCAAAAGTGGCGGTATCCATTTTAAATATTTGGTATTCGTGACTATTTTCAGTAATAACATAATTGTTTCCATTTCTAGAATCCCATTCATTATTATTAAAAAAAGCAATTTCAATTTTTTTCAAGCGCGCAGATGGACAATACTCACTGGAAGAAATATTTATTGGCATGGACATATAACCAGTACCATGCATTTCCTGGCCCAATCTTATCACATTGGTTACTGTGCGTAGATTGTGATTATAATTATCTTTACAAGTCATAACCAGTACTGCATCGACATAACCTCTTCCTCCCAACACTCCATCATTCTTATAACCCACAACATATTGACTGCCCATACAACCACTGCTTACATCGCCAAAAACCACTGGGCCATCAACCATAAAACGGGCAACTTGATTACAATAATCAGCTGGATAATTTGAAGCAAAAAGATTGGTAGTAATCAGGCATGCAAATAATAATAATTTTTTCATTTTCTTTCTCCTTGGAAAACTTGTTTTACATGCAACCTTAGTACTCCATGATAAACTTTTAATCAATTATTTATATTAAAGTTTACTATTTTACCTTATTTTAAGCAAAAACAGGTTATTGTCAGCGCTCTCAGTTGAAAAAATAAAGCAAGTATAATTCCACAAGACCATCTCTTGGTGCAAATGAAAACTCATTAAGTCAGCCGTCCTTCAGTGATTTCCCATGATTCAATTCCTCCAAAAACTATTTTGAATATTGGGATTCACCTTGGAAGTAATATTCAAAAATAATCACGTCAAGTGACAATTTACCTCCGCTAATGTAGGATGCTGTCTGAGGTGAATATGAGTCTTTCAGAAATTAAAAATCCAAACGATGCTTGGATTATCCATAGAGAAGAAATTAATACTTTGCAAGATGGCGTATGTGACATTTACGTCGTTTTGGATGTCATAACTGGACGCTGCCTTGAAATGGAAACATCTAAGAACTTACCATCATCCTCTCAAATTTTAGAATTAATTAAAAAATCTTGTTCACAGGTTAATACGACTCCCCAAAAAATATATATTTTAAAAAAAGATCCCCTTGCTGAAGTTGTTCAAGCGGTATGTAGCGGACTTAAAATAGCATTTGACGTTGCCACCCAGCAAGCACTCAATCCATTTATTAGTGATTTTACAAATTCGTTTAAGCAATTTAAATGCGGAAAAAATGAGTTCATCGACAAAAATAATGACGTTTCGCCAGAGGAAATTGAAGCATTTATACCTGATACTTACGGCCCATGTCCCTGTGCCTCCGGTAAAAAATACCGATTTTGCTGCCAAAAAGCATTTAAAGATATTACATATGCTATGTGTGAGGCTCAAGATGGACACCTCGATAAGGCGCTTTATTATATGAAACAAGCTGAAGATAAAATTGGTCTGACTGCTGAAATACTCTGTCGCTATGCTATCTCCTGGTCTTTTTTTGATAGTCAAAAAACACAGGAGTTTCTCGCAAAGGCACTACTCGCTAATCCCAACCATCCAAGAACAAATTATATTTTAGGAATTGAGAGCGTTGAAAAGAAAGATTATCAAAGTGCCATCACCTACTATCAAAAAGCAATTGATCATTATCCGATTGAAGACAAATTTCATCTTAATGAAACTTATAACAACTTAGGTACAGCTTACTATAAGTTGGAAAATTATCAAATGGCCAAAGAGTCTTGGGAAAAAGCTTTAGTATTACTTCCAAGCGACAAAATGGTAGCAAATAATCTTTTCCAATGTATCTATACAAACTCTGCTGTTCCAAAAGAACTCCGGACCATCAGACCTGGTCACTAAGATGCAATTCTTATATCAATATTTTTATAAAATAATTCCAAAAGAAATGTATTCCCTTTTCATTACTTGAAATCTTCGACAGTTCAGATATAATAAACAGTTCCTTTACCAACACCCTCTTTTTGAATTTGCTTTTCAAATACCAATTTAGATAAATGCACCTTTAATGTGTTTCGATTGGCCTGAGTAAGTTTTACAATTTCAGAGAGCGAAAGTTTGCCATGCTCCTTAAGCGCAACGATTATTTGCTCTGACAATTTGGGAAGAGCGAGAAGTGTTTTCTCTTTTTCCAATTTCCGTGAAAGCACATTTTTTTGTGTAACTAAGCAATCAAGAAAAAACTCAATCCATTTTACCAGCAGAACGCTCGAATCACCTGATTCTGTCTGTGCTCCTCTGAGCGTAAGATAGTACTTATCTTTGTTGTCTTCAATCACACGCTCCATTGATGAGTAAGGAACATAATCGTAGTTTGACTTAAGAAGCAAAAGCGTGGTGAGCGCTCTTGAAAGTCTGCCATTTCCGTCTTGAAACGGGTGGATAGCAAGAAAATCAAGGATGAATTTTGAGATAAGTAAAAGTGGATGCTCGTCAGTTTCAAGAATGGCCTTATTTAACCACTGACAAAGTCTCTCCATCTTAAGTGGTGTTTCAAAAGGTGTCGCCGTCTGAAAAACAACACCAAGACTCTTGCCAGATGAATCGAAGGCCTCCACATGATTATTTAATTTTTTATAATCTCCTCTATGGCGAACGTCTTTACTTGAAAATTTTAAAAGAACTTGATGAAGTTGCTTGATTGTATTTTCACTGAGTGACATTTCACGGTAACTGTCAAAAATAAGATTCATGACTTCAGCGTAACCTGCAACTTCTTCTTCATCTCGACTTTTAAAAGAGTTAATATCAAGTCCCGAAAGAAAGGCCTTCACCTCTTTATCACTTAACTTCACACCTTCAATTCGAGTCGAAGAGGCAATGGATTCAATCGTTGCGATTTTTTTTAGCGACGTCAGTCTGTCTGGTGCAAGTTGGCCAAGAGATAACCAGCTCCCTTTAAACTCATCAATTTCTGCTATGAGTTTAAGGATCTTTGGACTAATCGATATTTGTTTTTCATAGAGTTCCATATCCATAAATATATCCATAAATAGCCATAAAATCAAGATATATGGATATATATGGTTATTTTTATGGATAAATGAGGTATTTTCGAGACTTGAATACCCCATTTCAAGAAGTTGCTACCCTGTTTGAAGAACAAGATCTTTGTAGGTTATTGCAAAAATAATGGAGAGAAAAAAATTCTTATTTATGAATCAATTTAGGTACGAGTGAATTATCTTTTAACCACTAACTCCCTGCCGTGCCAAACTACGACAACGATTTTTAAACAGCAACAACAAAAAATCTCCCCCAAGGGATATTTTTAATTAAAAACACCAAAAACAACATCTATTCTCCCTATAGGGAGACATTTTCCGTCTCATAATGAGGAACGAAGAAAGAGGAAATAATCTACTAATGCGTTTATATTATTAGAAAGCGCATTTCAAATTTTTGGAGAGCCACATTCCCGCAAAATGGTGGAGAGAAAAAATTAATTAGTTATCAATCTTTATTTTTCAGACTGCTACGGATTTTAACTAGTACATTTAAGATCAAGCAAGCTTATCTATATTCGTCTGCAAATGTTTTATCCTCTTTTGGATTTCTTTTTGTATCTTCTTGACAGTGTGAACACCTTTAAATCTCGACTCAAAGTCAATGACTTCTTTTTCAAGTTTTAAATCCATCTTTTTGATTATCTCCCTACCACTGCTAAAAAGCAGAGAGTCATCAACTTCCAAAGACGAGGCTAAGCTGGAAAAACTTCTTTGCTTTAAGTCGTACCATTTCCACTTCCCACCAATAGAATAGCTGAACTTATTTATGAGATCCTTATAAATAGAAGTTGAAAGTAAGTCATAAAAAGGAGAGAGTCTGATTCCCTCATCTGTATGAAGAAAACTTAGGTTTTTTGAATGACAGTCGTTATTTCCAATAAAAAGATTAAACCAAAACCAAGCTAAGAACTGGGAAAGATCTTTGATCGGAAGAGAACTGTTCTTTTTTATAAACTCATAATTCGTAGCGAGAGTTGGGCCACCATCCTCCTCATATTTCTTACGAGAAGTAATTCCTTGTGCCTGACAGAAGTCCTGTTGATGAATACGAATCGTTTTTGAGTCAAGAATAATGCGGTCAAACCTTTCGACTAGATAGAGAGGATATTGCCCCTCAATCAAGAAAACTTTAGGAATATTGAGTCCAACTGCTTTTGCCAATTTCATACAAAAAAACTCATTGTATGGGGTATCTTTTGTATCCTTATGATAGCGGACATGTGGCTTGAGGATATGAGTTGTAGGCTCTCCATTCAAAGGTAATAAGATTTTATTTTTCTTATAGATCACAGGAAACTTATCCTGGGCGCCTGCAAGAGAAAACTTCCCCCCTTGCTCATTTATCATTACAGAAGCCAAACTTTGTTGATTTTCGAGATAATTATAAATGGAATCTAGTGTGATCTCTTTGCTGTTAAATTTCGCATTTGTTGGAAAGTGCTCAGAAGGCGTAATAACAAAGGCCCCTGAACAATCGACTCCATACTCTTTCAAAAAATGAAACTCATCGGAGATATTTTTTTTATTTGTCTTTTCTAAAACACTTTTCACTTCTCCCTCAGGAAGAAGATTTTCAAAAAATGATTTAGTTGTCACATGGCCATAAGTTTCATCGCTTAGTTTTAAAGCAAGTGAAAGTGAAAAGGAATTTTCATCAGCAAGCCACTCTTTTGAATATCGAAATGAAAGCCGTTCTTCGTTGTCCTCGCTTAGATAACCAACAATTTTCGAATCAAAAAAAACATTTAACACTTGTTTCCCGTCATTCATTTAATTGCTCTTTTTTTTAACATAAGATCGAATCCAAGAAGGTTTGAAATCTTTATAAGAGTTGATACTTTGATATCACCTTCATTATTCTCTAACTTTAGAACTCCAATACGTGAAAGACCTGCAAATTTAGCAAGCTCTTCCTGCGTTATCTTTTTTTCTTTTCTATATTTTTTCAAAAGTTCACCGACATTTTTGATATCATCAAGTTTGATTTCAAAATGACTTGCGTTTGCCATATATACTCCAGTAAACATTTTTGAACAATTTGCGCAGGAAGACCAAAAAAGTATCTTCAAGTTAACATTTTAGCATAAAATAGGTCAATATCAATAAAAATGTAACCTACAGTAACCATATAAATTGAGACTAAAGCATAACTTTTCTACAGGTTCAATTTTTCTATTAATTTCAAAAGGTGAACAGCCACTCAATTTAAACGAAGCCCAGACTGAAAGCGAAGCTTTCGGACCAAAAGGTCTATATGAACGCCACGCAACCGAGATGGGTACGGTACTATAGTGTAGATACTCAAGTGAGATCCCTACAGCACAGGTTGGCAAGGGAATGATCATTTCTATTCATTTTACTTCTTTTGCAATACAGGTAAACAATTTATTATTGAAGAAAAAGCTAAAATTGCAACCAAGAAAACTTTATTGAAACGGCAAACTCTCTCTAATTAAGGAAATAGCTCTTTAAGAATAGGGCTCACCATATAGATGCTTGTTATTGGGGTTCCCCAATTCCAAGATTTAGGGTTATTTGGGTCGTTGCCATCAAAACCAGTTTCGCCAAGACTATGAGGTCCTCCGTTAACTATCCCTAATAGGGCGCAATCGGAAGCCAAAATTGGACCTCCGGAATTTCCTCCAACGACTCCGGCATTAAAAAACAGAGGAAAACGAGTGTTTTTATCGGATAAAATTACAAGTTTTCCACCTTTGCTGCGCATAGGATTTGGAATTTTATCCCAAGGTGCACCTAATGCAAAAAACTCTAAGGAATGGACTTTGTCCAGCTCAAGAGTGTTTGGCATAATGATTTTTTTAACCCATTGAAGTCCAGGTGGGACGATTTGATTCTGCCAATTAATTTTTAGAATAGCGTAATCTAAGTCTAAATTTTCTTCTAAAATGGATTCAATCTTAAAGTAGTATCTGGCATTATTCGGACCAAAGAAAAAAGTACTGCCGTTCATTGAATAACTTTGCCAATTTTTGGTAGCATGAGAAGCAGTTAAAACGAGTGAATCACTGAGAAGAACCCCAGACCCCCGGCCGACTTGAACTGCAGGCAAGTGACGCTCTTCCTCAGTCATAACAGTACGTTGAAATTCATCATCTACATACAAATCTGCACGGGCAGCGAAACCGGCTACAAATATAAACAATGACATAATTTTCAGTATTTTCATTTTCTTTCTCCATTTAATTTCGCTTAATTCAATTATTTTGTTTAGGTAAAACATATTTTTTGAGAATCTTTGGAACCATAACACATGGCGCAATAAATTTCAAATGATATGATTCTGACAGTTTATAATTTTTACAATAGAACTCTCCATGTAGGCTAAGTAGTGGTGCGGACAATGTCTCCTAAGCGTTGGATTCATCAACGAACCACGGCACCACGGGAACGCAAGCCTAGGGAAAAAAGCCAACAATATCATGCGCTTAAACTCCAAATTTCGTGCCGAAAATGATGGACTCGGCACACCCTAATTGATCTTGAATGATTAAACTTGAGAAGTAGATAAAATAGCGAGAAACTCAAACTGACCGAACAAGTCCATCCTTCAGAGGATTTAGAAACCATTATTACCAAATCTTTCATTCATATCTCTTCTTATCTGCCTCTTTCCATTCCCAAGATCTATTTTTTTTATATTGATATCCTTAAAATACGAAAGCCCTCGTTTTTCTGAGAAATACAAAAGAACTCTAATATGGCCAATTCTCTAGATGAGATATTAAAACAAAAGCCATTTTCATCTTTATAATTATTCAATGACGCATCTTCGGAAAATAGAACTGATGTACGAAATCTAAACTCACACCCAAAATCGATTTCTGTAAACCACTTGGGTAATTTTTCTTTAAAGTAGGTAGTAAGATTTACTATAGGTCTATTTCCCGTTGGGATATAATGATCATGACCAAGTAATTCAAGTGCAGTTCTATCTGAAACATGAATCTTCTTTTGGTAACTCTTCTTGAATAAACCTCACTCCTCCGGCTCATTTCAAGTTTTCATTTTGACCTTAAGTGATAAAGATAATTAGTTTTTTCATAATTTTTTACTCATAACGACACTTCGATAATTCGTAATACCCCATTGATGATATTCAATGAATCGATATCCACGTGACTCATACATTTTTATTAAATGATCTGCATGCTCAGATGTATCAAGGGCTAGTTCTAAAAATCCAAGTTCTCTAGCTCGACTTTCAATTACATCCATCATTTTTGATCCAATCTTTAGCCTTTGAAATTTGGGAGAAACTGCAAATCTTCCGAAAGTAGCTATTCCTTCAACTTGATACCAGTTTGGCCTATTTGCTTTCCAACCGGCTTTTTCAACTTTGTTAGGAATTCTCAACATCGCACAGGTAACAATTTCATTATTTAAAATCCCAATATAACATTCACCATATTCAATGTTTCTTTTAGTTGCGCTCTCATCTTCATGTGAGGCTGCAAATCTCATTCCTTTTTCAGCCAATGCTTTGTATGATGAAAGTAATAAAACATTTATTTCTTTAATACTGTCGCTCGAATTAAAAAGTCTAAAATCTATACTCAAAGGAGGAATTTGAAATTCCATATGAGGTAAAAACAAATCCGGCTTAATTTTTGATTGGACAACACCAACGTGACGAGCACCAAGTTTTTCATAAAAGCCTGTTGCATAGGGATCGGCTGCTAAACGAAAATTAGTCCAACCAAGCTTACTTGCTTCAAGGATAGCATGGTTAAACAGTTTATTTCCAATTCCATTACCTATGAAATCAGGAAGAATCCAGAGATTATCTAAGCGAGGTTCATCTTTAATGATTTTGAGAGCATAAAATCCCACAGGGGCATTTTCAACTTCTGCAACATAAACTGGCCATTGTTCAATATAATCTTCACTAATATGTAAAGCCTCGACACATTTATCGAGATAGTCCTTAGAATAAGGCCAATGAGATTTTGAAGTCAGTGCAATTTGTGATAAAAGTTTAGACTCATTTTTATTTGCTTTACGAATAATAAGTTTTTCTTTTTTCATATTAATTTAAAAAATTTTGATATGTAAATTCGTCAATATATTCTCCATCAATAAAGACAGCATCTTTTAGCAAACTAATTCTTTTGGAACAAACTTTTTCATATAATTTTATACCCGCTATATTAAATGGTCTTACGGTTAAATTTACTCGATAGTATCCAGCCTCTTTTGCAGTCGATAACATTAGCTTCATCATCTGTGTTCCTAAACCAGAATACCAAAACTCTTTAATAATCCGGCTCATTTGTTTATTCTTTTTAATGATTATTTTCCTATAAATAAATCCTCAATTTTTTTGACATATTCATTTTTTTTACTCACATCCATTTTCTCCTGATTCATCATCTTCCACATTACAGATGGATAATCTTTTATCTTGCTGTTTCTAACAAGCGACCAATCAGGTCTATTGGACACAAAACTAATCAAAAACTTTTTATCATTTTCTGTCAGTGATTCCATGATCTTCCTAACCAAGTCTTCTCTTGCCTTCAGTAGAGTACCTAGTTCGATTTCTACTTTTGCCATATCAAGAAACTCTGCCATATACTGATAACTAATATCTTTGAAGTTTGGATTTAAAAGTTCGTTAATTGGCCTATTGTGTGAAATCAGATAAAAAATAAATGAATCTTTTACATCTGTTGTGATGCCCTCATTCTCAAGTAAGAACTTTATATCAAAAAGATCTCTTGGGTGTTGTCTATCTAGAGCAGCACAAATTTTACCGCCATATGCATCAGCAATATTTAGACATCTGGCCTTGACCTTTTTATTAAATTCTATGACGGCGTTTGGTGCTAATTCAATATCCACTGCTGGAAATAAACTGCTTCTAAGAATGAAATTTGGCTCAATTGTTATTCCAATGCCATCTTTAGAAGCAACTAGCTTAGTTTCTTTTTTCCCATTTAAGGGATTGCTCGCACTTACAGCAAAACCAAGCATTTTTTCCAGTTTGTTTTTTAATTCAGCTAAAATTTTATGCAAATTTTGAAATGTCGTTTCTCTATCTTCTAAAGGTAAATAACATAAATCAATGTCTATAGATATCCTGGGAAAATTTCGATGAAACAAATTAATTGCTGTTCCACCTTTCAAAGCAACCCTGTTATCTTCTAAGGCATATGGCAATATTTCTAAAAGCATTTTAACTGTTTTTTTATACTCTTCTTCTCTCAAAATGGATTCTCCTCATATTTTCGATCCACGGTTATCATATATTTTTTATTAAACTCTCCGCTTTTGACAACCACTCTCTTGCCTGTACCGAGATTTATTTTGTCGAGCTTTAATTTATGAAAGCTTGGCAGATTTGTTTTTTCGGCCAAATAAAGGAACACCCGCTTTGCCTGTATCGATTTACAATCCTCTAACACCTTCTGAAGAACTTCATCTCTAAGAGTCATTAACGATTCAGTATAATTTTCTGCGGTTTCAAGCGACCAAGACAAATCGAGCGTTTCTATCAGTTCTAATATGGCAAGTTCCCGACATGCTACTTTAAAATTAAAGCCACTCTCATTATGGGTTATTAAAAAATCTTCCTTTGATAAAAGACTTGATTTTTTAAATATCAACTCAAATTTGTTTTCTAATTTTTTAACCCATTTAGGAAATACCTTATC
>MEQB01000071.1 GCA_001770015.1 Bdellovibrionales bacterium RIFOXYC1_FULL_37_79 | reverse complement strand
TATTATAACCCCAACATTTAACCTGATCATCATCCAGCGCGCAGGTGTGTTTCCATCCCGCTACAACCTGTCTTGGGTTTTTAAGAGGTGGAACATTGATTTGTCCATTATCATTATCACCCCAACACTTAACCCCATCATCATCCAAAGCGCAGGCATACCTTTCCCCAACCGCAACCTGTCTTGGATTTTCTAAAGATGGTACATTGGTTTGTCCTTGCCAATTACTTCCCCAGCAATCAAGTGACCCTTTATAAAATCCGCATTGGTGATCTTCGCTCCTTACAACATTTGTAAATTGATCAATGGGAGGGAATAGAATTTCAATTTTTTTCTCACCCCCCCAACAAACTTTTCTTTTAACACCAATAGAGGATTCATCTACTGCACATGAGGTATTCTTAGAAACTGATATTTCCAAAACTTTTCGAAGAAGTGGAACGTTGGTTTGTCCGTCTTTATTATAACCCCAACATTTAACCTGATCATCATCCAGTGCGCAGGTGTGATGTTTTCCAGCAACAACTTGTTTTGGATTTTGAAGAGATGGAACATTGATTTGTCCATAAGAATCACTTCCCCAGCACTTAACTCCACTGTCATCTAAAGCACAAGTATGAAATTCTTCAACTGTAACTTGTCTTGGGTTTTCTAAAGATGGTACATTGGTTTGTCCTAGCCAATTATTTCCCCAACACTCAACTGACCCTTTATAAAATCCGCATTGGTGATCCTCGCTCCTTACAACATTTGTAAATTGAGCAATGGGAGGGAATAGAATTTCAATATTATGGCGCCCCGCCTGTCCCCAACAAACTTTGCTTTTAACACCAACAGGGGATTCATCTACTGAACATACGCTTCCACGAGAAGCTGATATTTCCAAAACTTTTCGAAGAGGTAGAGTCCTGGCTGGTACAGACCCAATCACTCCCCAACATTTAACCCCATCATCATCCAGAGCACAAATGTGCCCCCAATCAGCTACAACCTGTCTTGGTTTTTTGAGGGGTGGAACATTGATTTGCCCTTGTTCATTCTTTCCCCAGCACTTGACCCCATCATCATCCAGCGCGCAGGTGTGTTTCCATCCCGCTACAACCTGTCTTGGGTTTTTAAGAGCGGGAACATTGGTTTGTCCAGACTCATTATATCCCCAGCACTTAACCCCATTTTTATCCAGAGCGCAGGTGTGTTTCCATCCCGCTACAACCTGTCTTGGTTTTTTAAGGAGTGGAACATTGATTTGTCCATTATCATTATCACCCCAACACTTAACCCCATCATCATCCAGAGCGCAGGCATACTTTTCCCCAACCGCAACCTGTCTTGGGTTTTTAAGAGCGGGAACATTGGTTTGTCCAGATTCATTATATCCCCAACACTCAACTGATTCTTTATAAAATCCGCATCCGTTCAAATTTTTATATGCAACATAGGTAAATTGATCAAAAGTGGGTGATAGGATTTCCACTTTATTGTCTCTTCCCCAGCAAATTTTTCTTTTAACACCAACAAGAGATTCATCTACTGCGCATGAAATATTCTCGTAAGCTGATATTTCCAAAACTTTTCGAAGAGATGGAACATCACACTGTCTATAATAATCAAATCCCCAGCATTTAACTCCACCATCATCCAGAGCACAGGTATGACCTCCTCCAACCACAACCTGTCTTGGGTTTTTAAGAGGTGGAACATCACACTGCCCATAATAATTATCCCCACTACAAACCACTCTCCCATCTTTAATCTCACAACTATGTTTTGCATTTGCATAAAAACTCACGGCTAAAAAACACAAACTCAAAAAAACTGTTAAAGCTTTCATTCATATCTCCCAAATACCCAAATCAAATTTTTAGTTTTCTCTACCTTGCTCAATAAGTGATCCAATAAACTGATGAACCCCCATGATCTCCATGTAATTGATCATGAGCGACTGGCTTTGAGACAGTTCCTGGGTTAGGTCATCTTCGATTTTGTTAATAAGGTTATAGATAATTTCAGCCTGGGCATAAGTACTTGGCACATCACCGTTGGCCTTGGCGTAAGCAATAGCGGTACCGAGAGCAGGCATAATTTCTTGAATATCGATACGCAATCCTTCGCTAACCACCGAGGACTTAGTTAGAATTGTAAATTGCTCACTGATCTGTTTTAGATTGATATAAATTAATTGCAAGAACGGAGATTCATCCAGCTCAAGGGCGGTAGATAAGTCAGAAACATTGGTGTAAAGAGAGTCAATCGCCACTTCATTAAAAGTGGTTCTGACAAAATCAAAATAGCGCTTGGATATTTTAAATCTGGAATAAGTATCAAGTAGCGCATTTAAAGTATTCATTCCAATCGGCTGGGCCTTGTATTTTGCTAAAGAGGTTTCTGTACTTTTTATAAGAACAAAAATTCTTGGTTTGTCCTGTTCATAAACCCCGGACTCGAATAAAAATTTACTTTGATCAACGATGTTTTGTAGAATTTTTACTACATCAGTTTCACACAAGGCATTTTGGGAAAATACAATTAGTGAGATCAGAACCATTAATTTTTTCATGCGATTTCTCCGTTATGAAATTACTTGATAGCAGTTTTAACTTTTGTAGAATCGTATTTAAATCATTTCTTTTAATTAGTGAATCGATTCTGGGTCGAATCGGAAGATATCTTTAAATTTCTTGATATTTGTCGAGAAATTAAGGGGTGATGCGTTGGTTGACTTTTTCGAAAAAGCAAAAAATATTGACGTCAATGAGATATGCATTGAGTTATCACGACCAATTAATTATTCAAGATTGAATTTTCAGGTACTTATTAAACCATTTCAAAGTATATATTTTATATAATTAATATACCTTATTAATACTTTTATGGTATAATAGAAAGGATTCACAACATGGAATTTGAATTTGATGAAAAAAAGAGTGACGGTAATAAACAAAAACATGGATTAAATTTTTATGAAGCACAGATACTTTTTTTCGACAACAATGCGCTTCAACTAAAAACTTTAACCGTCGATGAAGAAAGACGATATTTATTAATTGCTATGCTTGAAAATAAACATTGGAGTTTGATTTTTACTATAAGGGAACTTGAATCGGGCGAAGGTTTTACAAACAAAATTAGAATTATATCGGCCAGAAGATCGAGACAAAAGGAAAGAGATTTATATGAAAAAAACAAAACTGACAGCACAAGAATTGGATGAAAAATTTGACGCAGGAAAAGAAGATATTCTCGATGAATTTGAACTCGTCACCAGAAAAGTAAATGTGGATTTTCCCAAGTGGGTCATTGATAAATTGGATCATGAGGCCAAAAGACTTGGAATCACCCGTCAATCCTTGATTAAATTCTGGATTGCTGAAAAGATTGATAATATTAAAAATAAAAAGTCGGCGTGATTAGTCTTCCTCATAATAGGTTGAAATTAAATTATTAGGATATATTTTTAGGTTGGCCTGACGATTATCTATTATGTGTGTGAGATAAATTTGAGAAGAATTTTTCTCATCAATTATTACAAAAAACAAACGATATCTCCCATCCCCAAACACCCAAGACTGATCTCCTGTTATAGGGTGTACTCCAGGAGTTTTAGTATTATTTGAAATAAATACAAGCGTTTCATCATGAGCATTTAAAAACAATGTTACTTTTTCTATGTCATCAGTCGACTTGAAAATAAATGCCTTTATTTTTTCAAGCTGTTCCAAATAATTTTCTGTAAAAAAGAATCTTGCCATAAACGGTGCTATTTTCTATTCTTTTTTTTGGTTTTTATATCATGTTCAGGTTTATATTCTTTTATTTTTCCAGAAAGAATTTCACTCATACCAAGAAGTCTTCTTTGAAGAGATGCAATTTCATTTTGCATTTCTGCATAAGTATTTTCATTTAATAAAATGAAAGAACTACCTGACCGGCGTTGTATTCGTATTGGCTCATTTTGGGCCATATCTAGATAATCCTTCAATTCTGCTCTAAGTTTCTTGGGGGTTGCTACATTCATTGTTCTTCTCCGTTAAAGCACCCACTTAGGGTACCACAAGGTGTACACCTATGTCAACTACTAATTGCCAATCCTTGATTAAATTCTGGATTGCTGAAAAAATTGATAATATTAAAAATAAAAAGTCGGCATGATATATATTAAATGCCCCAGCAGACTTCGCCTTCAAAAGGTTAGATAAATGTTTCAATATTCTTTTTATCGATAAAAAGAGGTGGCAAAGACTTTGGATATTCCTTTTTGAATTCTTCAATCGCTTCAATATGTCGATCTTTGTTGCCGTCCCAAGAGACTTGCACAGGTAATATCCCTTTATCAGTATCAACAACAAAATCAACTTCCCGCTTATTTCTCCAGTAAAAAACTTGTCCGTATTTTTTTCTAAGCGCATGGAAAACCATGGTCTCAAGCTTTTTACCTCGATTCTCTCCGGTCTTAACAACGATGGAATCAAACATGGCCCAGTCTATCGGATAGTATTTTCGTGGACGAACCACGCTTTTTCTTTCGGAGTAAGTAAAGAAAGGACAGGACAGGCAAAGGTAGGAGGATTCAATGGCCTCAACGTACTTCTTAACCGTATCCACAGTAATGTCAAAAACCTTGGATAAATTCCTGTAACTAAGCTCTGAGCCGGTTGATTCATAAAGGGCCTTAGCAATTTGAAATAGAGAACGCAAAGAGCGCGCATTAATATTTGAATAAACATCACGTTCAATAATATCCGTAAAATAATCTCTTAAAAGTGAGTAAGGGTTGCTCAGGCTCAAGGCCAAAGGAAAGCCTCCCATCCGTAAATATTTTTCAAAATACTCGTTTTCTCCTCTAAAAAAATCTTTAAATTCAGAAAATGAAAAAGGAAAAACTTCGATAGTACGATGTCTTCCGGTTAAGGCAGTCCCAAGCTTGCCTCCAAGCAAACTTGAATTCGAGCCAGTGATAACAAAATGGCGCTTTTTCTTTTCGATCTGGATGTGTAACCATTTCTCCCAATTTTTGACATTTTGGATTTCATCAAAAAAATAATAATAATTTTTTCTCTTATTTTTTTCGTGATAGCTAACTATATCATCTAGCAGTGTATGATCAAGTCGATCTGTAAACCGGGGATCTTCGAAATTAATATAAAATGACTCCGGGGCAATATCCAAGTGTCTGATGATTTGTTTTAAAAAAGTTGATTTTCCTGAGCGACGCACTCCTTGAATAACCAGAATTAAATTTTTGTTTAGCGAAAGATTATTAAGCAAATCATGGCGATCAATTCCCAGATCGTCATTAATCCAGTCCAAGCATAAATCATCAAATATCTCTTTAACATTTTTATCCATAATATCGACATGTTACATCATTTTCAATAAAGTGTCGACTGAAATCGACACTTTGATGAATATCTCGCAGGATAAAATAAAAGCACAAAATTTTAATCAAGACTAAAATAATGTACAATGCCATCCTTCCAAGGATAAATTTTGATCCCCGAAATATTGCGGACATTTCTTTCTTTTGATAAAAATATAAATTCAAAATCGGGCATATCTGCTTTAAACCGAGCTAGTACTCTGATTTTTTAATTTTTCAAGATGTCGCACCGCCCTTGGCCATTGGATTCACCCATGAGATTCTCTTACATAAGATGGTACCAATTGAAATTAAATTATCTAAAAAAGATTTAAATGAGATCAAAGAACTGACTCGAAAAGGTCGAGTTGATGTACGTGTTGTTAAGAGAGCATT
>MEQB01000070.1 GCA_001770015.1 Bdellovibrionales bacterium RIFOXYC1_FULL_37_79 | reverse complement strand
TTCAAAACCATTTCCATTTCTTTTGGTGTGACCATAAGATAATCAAACCAAGGACCAATTATATTTCCATAACGGCAACGTAACCTTAGTTCTCCTTTGAGTTTTCCCTTTTTTAACCTGTTTTTTTGATAGGCAATATGAAATTTGTTCTTAGTTTCAGCAATATTCAGTGTCTGAGCAATTATGTTTGCATCATCGGTGGTCATTTGATGTAGTAGTTTTAGAATTTTTTTCCCGCGAGTGGGATTGCCAAGTAGTCCCCAATTATTACCAAGCATCGTAATTGATTTAAAATTTTTATCTTTTAAAGTGTGAAGCTGTTCAATGGGAAGAACTTTTGCGTTCTTGATACCTCTAAGTTTGCAAACCGTAACAGCTAGTGGACTGTTATCAATACCGAGGTAATTAATTTTCTTTTGTTGAAGATATAATCCAATTCTGCCTGCACCACATCCAATATCTAATGTTTTTCCTTTCACAAATTGAATAGCGTGTTGAGTAGCAAATCCCCAATCTTTGTATTCAGAAAAATATGCTGCTATACCACTAAAATATGCATCAATATAATAGTCGGAGCGTTCGATTATCTCAGTAACCGTTTCACCTTTGTAATGAGCCATTATTTCCATTCCAAAGGCATCATTTTCTTTTGTTATCTGCATAATTACCTCATTTTTTATTTTCTAATAATCTTCACTAAAAGCTAGTTTGCTTACTTAATTCTTATGGTAATTGCCGCAAGAACTAGATTGAGTGTTTTGTATTCCGAATAATCTTTTTCATACTGTCTGATTCTAAACGTTGGTGCATTGAATGCCCAATGGAATTTGGGTATTTTAATATTATCTAAAACAAATCGAATCACTTTTTGGTTTTTATTTCCACTGTCAATGAGGAGGATTTCGTTCGGAGCCTTTTTATTATATCCACCAACTACCACCCAGTGGCCACTATTATATTGTTCCCAAGAGATCAGGTCATTGGGAGACTTTGCATTGAAAGATCCCATCAAGAGGAGTATCGCAACTTTGTCTTGAGTGGTTTGAGAAAGTTCATTAAGGCTGATACCTCTGAGCTTATGGGGTTGTGGAAACATGGGGAGAAAATCCTGTCTAATTACTTCAAATTGGAATTTATTATCTCTTTGTAAGTCGTTTAAATAAGCAATGATCATAGAACGCAAGACCGCTGAGGTGACGCCGGTTGATGGGGTAAAATCAATGCCATGAGTGGGGATATATGTGCTAACCAGATAAGCGATTTCATCTTCTGGGCTTTCGAATTCGAAGAATTTATAATAATCGAGATTCAAAACTGTTCTCAATTTTTTCATAACGTTTACAAAGGCGGTTGGCCCACACAGGTTTTTATTGTAAGCAAATAAAAAATCGATATCTTTGAAAGCATCATGTAAAACATCACCAGTTTGGAGAGTTTGTCCATAACGCTGATCAAATTCGAATTGAGGGGGTTCTTCTGTTGCATAAACTTGAAGAGTAAGCAAGAACGTTAATTGAATAACAAGATACTTCATGGGGTTGACCTGTCAGAGATTACTTTAATTCAGATTCAATACGTTGGCTGCGATTGATTGGAAAGACCCAAGCGGAGGTTGGGTATTTTTTACATATATTTTTGAATTGGGAAAGGGATTGATAATAATCAATGTTCAAAAGTAATTCGGCAAAATATATTGCACAAAAAATGAGATGGAGGTCTTATGAAAAAAGTGATTTTAGCAGGTGTCTTGGGAACTATTTTAAGTGCAGGTATTACTCTTGATGTTCAAGCGGAAAATACCAATCTTTATTTTTCTGCTTTTGATGAAAAAATTATTTGGAACAAACTTGAATTATCGTCAGATCAATTGGATCTTTTAAAACAAGGCAGTGTCCTTGCTTGTGAGGCAATAACCTCGGAAAAATTTGAAGAGCTAAGTGGACCAGAAAGCACGGAATGGAATGAGGAGTATCAGGGTTTAGAAATAGGAGCAAAAGTAACTATATCTATGATGTACATTGAAGATACATTCTCATATGGCGTTCATGTAAAAACTCAGCTTCCTGATAGTAGAAGCTCTCATGCAACCACGTTTATTGAAGACTTAATTGGTGCATATATAGGTAGTACTAGCGAAATAGGAGACTATAATAATAGTTTGTCAGTAATGTTTGTGGGTGAAAAATATTTTTCAGGTATGGATGAAAGCAATAAGCTAAACTTAAAGGTAATTAAAATTTTAAGTTCAGAGGAATTTCTTGAACTAAATGCTAGGCCAGCGGCAAGGGTGGATCAGGGATTTTTTTGTATGCTATTTAATTTGTTTGATATGAATTTATAAAAAAATATTCGATGTCATTAGAAACAATTAAAAAATATTTTTTAATTGTTTCTGTGAAATATTTTGTATGGGACTACCTGAACACATAACAGCAAGAAGTCGGACTGGAATGAGATCATTATAAAACTGTCCATCTTCTTTGGATTTTTTATAAAATGCATTTGTGAGTTCAGCAATTTTTTCATTTAGTTCATGCAAAGATTCTTTTTTAACCAGATAGATTAAAAATCTATTGGTGTGGTATGGGTCCTTCTTTTTTCGAGTTTCATGGACTAAATTACACGACCACTCGGTTATTAAGTCTTTGAGAAATGTGCTTTCATTGGAAAAATGTACGTTACATTCCTCGGGGAGATGCACTTCATTATCTGGATGTAATTCAATAAGGCCCAGATCATCTAATTTTTTTAAATATTGAAACATGTCCTTGTCTGATAAAGAGAATATTTTTTTAATATCATTTAGCGATAAGCCTTCATAGACGAGTTTCCAGAAGATATAAAAATAATCTAAATGATTACGAAAAAAAGATTCCTGATCTCTGGTTAGTTGAAGTTGTCTGACGTTTTTGGAATTACTGGCGGCGCAGATATCAGCAATGTCTATTTTTAAGATGTTGCAAATGTCCATCATGCGATTAAAGGAGCAATCGTTACTGATAAAAATTTTTTTAACCCCCGATTCAGATAGTCCAAGCTTTGTTGCAAGTATTTTGTAAGTGATTTTTTTTACTTTCATGGCTTTTTTTATGAAGACTTTAGATTTTTCAAAATTTAAGTGATGCATAAATATTTACCCTTTTTATTGTGTACAAGTACCCTGGAACGGTACTTTTATGATTAATGTTGTAGTTACGGTATATGTTTTATATCTTAAAAATGCAAGTTTGTTGAAAGGAGCGAGGTATGAATTTATTAAATTGCTTATTTTTGTTTTTGTCCATCAGTATGATTAATTTATATGTCTATGCGGAATCAAGTGTACCGATTTTAGATAACAACGATGAGAGTGTATTTAAACCTTATTCAAGGGAAGTGGAGAATACTTTTCATATTAAATTAAAAGAGAGAAATGATTTGCCGGACGATATTAAACCAAAGGACTATGGTCATTTTTGGTCCGTACTTCCTCGAGATACTGCCACTCAAAAAATTATAAACACACCCTACATAAATCCCACACCTACAACAATTAGTAGGACGAGCATGGAAACCAGATTGCCTATTGGAAATTCAAGGAACAGCAAAATTTTGAAGTAACCATCTCATTTAAGATGAAGACCAATAATATTTTAAATGAGATAAACCCTGATCGTGTAACAAAATATGACGAAGGATCTAGTGAATATAAGCTTTATACTCGTAGCGAACGATTGATTGCTATAACCGATGAAGTAATTAAAATAGCAAACGATATTAGAGAAACATCTTTAAATCCGACAAATCCCTACTTGCTCGCTAAAGATGTTTTTTATTGGGTGATGGATCATATGCTATATGAATTAGTCCCTAACTTAAATAGAGAACGAGGAGTTGTCTATATCTTGTCTCAGCCATTTGAAATTAATAATCGAGTCTATTACAAAGGTGATTGTGGGAGCTATTCTTTTTTATATAATTCCATTTTAAGAGCGCTGGGCATTCCGGCCAGAATGGTGGTGGGAGGTTGGAGTTTTGCCACTAATCAACATCATGCCTGGTCTGAAATTTTAATTCCAGGATTTGGTTGGATATCAGTAGATGTTTCGGCTGCTGACGTATTTAGATATGATGAAGGCGAAGAGATTAATAAACTAGGAAGAAAAAGTTTTGAAGTATTTCCTCAAATAAAAGACCCAATTTATTTTTTTGGGAACATTGATCCTTATCGGTTTGTTGATTCTATTGGAAGTGATTTGGAATTAAATCCTAAACCTGAGTGGGATTTTTCTCTCTATCTTTATAAATGGGTTTACGATAAAGGCATTACCGGCGTAATTCAAGGTGGGGTTTATCATATTCTTCTTGAAGAAATTTCGAAGCATAGTTTTGTTTTGATTGAATAAAGATATTCTATCTTAATTCTTCTCAAAATTTATTTAAGCTGCTAGACTTTTGTAAAATTAGACCGAAGGGGTTGGTATGCTTTCAATTTTTAAATTATTTCTATTATCGTTAATAGTCTTGGCGTTTGGTTTGACCATGAATTCTTGCTCAACCACGAAAGACGACGAACTTTCTTCAAAGAGTGATATTAATTTAATTAAGCTTGAAGATTTTTTCAAAAATCCAATTCTTACTCAAGCAAAAATTTCGCCAGATGGAAAACATGTGGCTTATCTTGCTCCCTACGAGACACGCCTTAATGTTTTTATTAAAAGAATCGAAGACGGAGTTGAGACAAGATTGACCAGTGAGACAGCTCGAAGTGTTGGTGGATATTTCTGGAAAGGCAGTGATCGCATTCTTTTTGTAAAAGATAGTGGTGGCGATGAAAATTATCGATTATTTGGTATAGATATCAATGGTCAAAATATAAAGGGTTATACTGACTTTGCCAAAGTTAAAACTGAATTCATTGATGATTTGCCTGATGATCCACGGTTTATAATCATTGGTCTTAATAAAAGAAATCCGCAATACTTTGATGCTTATAGGTTAAATGTTGTAAGCGGAGAGCTCAAGATGATTGCGGAAAATCCAGGTAATATTTCTTCTTGGCTTACGGATCATAACGGACTTTTGCGGGTGGCTACCACTACTGACGGGGTTAATACTTCGCTGCTTTACCGAGACGGTGAACAGGATAAATTCCAAACACTTTATACCACCAATTTTAAAGAAAGTTTGTTACCTGCTTTTTTTACATTCGATAATAAAAATCTCTACGTTCTATCCAATTTAAATAAGGATAAAACTGCTCTCGCTATTTTTGATGTGAAAAAGAAAAATGAAATCAAAATTTTGTTCCAAAATCCTGATTATGATTTGTCAGGGGCCCATTTTTCTAAAAAAAGAAAAGTGCTTTTAGACGCTACTTATGTTTCCTGGAAACAGGAGAGAAGGTTTTTTGATAAAAAGATGAAGTCAATTTTTAATAAAATACAAAAGAAACTATCAGGAGTTGAAATCAGTATCAGTTCAAAAAACAAGGCAGAAGATAAATTTGTCATTAGAACTTATAGCGATAAGACACTCGGAGCTTACTATATATATGACGTTTCCTTGGATAAATTAACCCTTTTGGCGGAAGTGAGTCCTTGGCTTAAGGAGAGTGAAATGTCAGATCAAAAACCAATTGAATATATTTCACGAGATGGATTAAAAATCAGGGGGTATTTAACCCTGCCAAAGGGATCAAGTGGAAAAAATGTTCCAATAGTTGTCAATCCGCATGGAGGCCCATGGTATCGTGACTCATGGGGATTCAATCCGCATGTGCAATTTTTAGCAAGTCGCGGTTATGGTGTATTTCAAATGAATTTTAGAGGGTCGACGGGCTATGGAAGAAAATTCTGGGAGGCTTCCTTTAAAGAGTGGGGAAAGAAAATGCAAGATGACATCACAGATGGTGTTAATTTTTTGATCGATCAAAAAATCGCGGATAAAGAAAAAGTTGCTATCTTTGGGGGAAGTTATGGTGGTTATGCAACATTAGCAGGATTAACTTTTACACCAGACTTGTATGCTTGCGGTGTTGATTTTGTAGGGGTTTCAAATCTTTTTACCCTTTTAAAAACGATACCTCCTTACTGGAAACAAATGCTTGATCAATTTCATGAAATGATAGGTCATCCAGAAACTGATAAAAAATTACTCGAAGAGGCTTCACCTGTTTTTCATGTTGATAAAATTAAAGTTCCACTTTTCATTGCCCAAGGGGCAAATGATCCTCGGGTAAACAAAGATGAATCTGATCAAATGGTGGCAGCGCTAAATAAACGGGGCATAAAAGTGGAGTATATGGTTAAAGATAATGAGGGTCATGGTTTTAAGAATGAGGAAAATCGTTTTGATTTATATCGGGCCATGGAGAGTTTTTTAAAGAAGTGTCTTTAGTTGGTTACCTTTAGTGAAAGATTGAGAGCAAAAATTTTAATATATATGAGTTTAATTCTTTTCAATATCTTTGGGGATTAACTTATGTGAGAAGCAAATTAAAGAACCAAGAAAATCTTTATTGGAGAAATATTTAAATGAAGCACGAAAATAAAGTTATTGAAAAGTTGAAAAAAGATATGGAATTTCACCTGCCGGGATTATTCCGTTCCATTTGAAAAACAAAGATTCAATACTTTTCTTAAGATGTTGTATTTTGTTGGGTTAAGCATTTTCTTTCTTACAATAAATTACTCAGTTCATCTGTTTCCATTTATAAGTTGCGAATGCTTGTTTCATCAGATTTGGTGATAGCAAAGAAAGAATTATTGTGTGACTTTGCATCCTTCGAGCATCAATTTGTATTTGGTTAGAGTTCCACATGCAAAGGTTCCTGTGCCGTCACCGAAACGATTGATTTCCAAATCTCCGTTAAGATGAATAAGCGGTTTTCCACCAGGACGTACGCATCTAATACTGTCAGTAATAGCTTTATATGAACTGTCTGGATCGTTAAAATTGTGCCTAAGTTGTCTAGTACAAGTCACAGAGGTCGTATTATGATGAGTACAGCTTATGTCTTCCGAATAGAGAGTTAGCCAGTCCGCATGTGCAGCTTGGACGTCTTTCATTTTGATTACTCCTGTATCAATATTAATCTCAAAAATAGACTGCTGGTCTATATCATTTAAAGCATTACACTTAAAAGTTCGACCAGAATTAGCGAGAGCCAATCCTGTAGAAAATAATAATGTAAAAACAATAATTAATCTCATAAATCCTCCGCTCAATATTTTACGAAATATTAACCGTAGGGGTTAAGATTTGTCAATGAACTCTGTCTCTCTGAAAGTAGTGCGGATCATGCTTTTTCAGCTGAAAATTCGTCGTAAACTATTATTGTGAATTTAGCAATGATTGAGGATGCTTACAAAGCTTTTACTTAATCGTAAAAAAAGTCATCCGTGACTTAATCAACCTCCTTGTCTAAAAACCTCCGTGTTTTATTTATCAATAGTAAAGCTCATCGATCCAAGACTGCTGTTTTCGTCGATATTGAGCTTTAAGATAATAGTTTGAGTTATTTCTTTTCCTTCATACTCTAACTCGAGTTCTTCAAGCAGTTCTTTGAGTCTAAGTCTGGTCAGCCTATAGTCATTATTACTTTTATTTCTTTTTATATTTAGTTCTTTCATAAGTTCCTCCTCAATTTTTTTTTAATATCTCCGGCGGGATTACGCTCGCCTAATTCTAGGCCAGCAAATGGTTGGCGGGTCCGGCGGAGATGTCTCGGGGTACGTCCTTGCACCTGATCGAGATTTGATTTGTTTGCTTCCACAATTTATATTGAATTGGGCCCTGCAGATAATTCCTTGGAAGCAAATATTGGCGATCATCTATAGCAGGGTAAAAATTAAGCTACTTTTTTTAATAGGGTGTGGTCTTCAACTGTTATGGTTTGAGTTTGATTATCAAGCTCATCCCAAGTCATCGTTTTTGAAGTAAAGCAGTTGAAGACAGCATTATCCTCTCGCATTAAGTAATAGCTCGTCTTTCTATCAACAAAACATGTTGATAGAATGGACTTTGCAATTGAGGATACAATCCATGTGTTGTTTATAAATTCACAGCCATCGAAATCAACTTTCTCAAAGTGAGAGAATTGAAATGTGCAATTTTTAAAATTGCAACCAACAAATTCTGATTCAATAAAGTTTGTTGCATAGAAAGCACAGGAATCGAAGGTTACGCCCTTAAAGAGAGTCTTAGAGAAGAGTGAACCTGATACCATTAAATCTTTATAAACTTGAGCACTTATAACTTCATTTTCGACTACTTCGTAGGTATCGGTTCGTAGAGTGTTTGTTTGAAAAGGAGAGATTAGGTTTGTTAGAGTTTTCATGGATAACCTCCGTTCCCTGTGCTCTTGTATTTCATTTTACAATACTTGATTCATTGCGTCAAGCAAATAAATTGCATAAAGAAAATATTTTGCATTCCGATATGAATTTCAAGGAGTTATTATGGCTGAATTTAATAAAAAATATTTAGATAATTTCCTTGGTACAGTTCGTAAATATATGCAAATGCGTGGGGCCCTAAGTCAGAAAGATTTAGCGGATCTAACAGATGTTGGCGTTTCAACCATGAGTCGCTTCCTTAATCAAAAAACCAGGGATATTGATCCACAACTAATTGCAAGAATAGTGAGTAAATTGGATATCCCGATTCATGAAATAATTGATTTTGTCGAAGAAGATTATGCAGATCGCTTCATCAGGTTGGTTAAGTTTTTTAAAGGAGAAGAAACTATTGCTCCAGAACCTGAACCAATACCGACCGCAGCAACTAGTGGTGAAAATCATAGAAGAAGCGGAGAAGATCGCAGAAAAGGCCCTGATAGAAGGGCCACAGATAACAGAGATAATGACTTTGTAGAGGATATGTCAGATTTGGATAAGAAAACAGAAAGCCAGGCCAGAAAAGATCAACTGGGTATAAGGGAAAAACTCTCTCGGCTAACACCCAGGCAAAAAGCTTTTTTAACAGATTTTTTAGACTCGGATGTGGCCGGACGTGATTTGATAGTTGATCTTGGGAACAGCATTTTTAGGTATACCAGACAAAAAGGAATACAATTTTGAATATGATTATTTTAAGCACGCTCATATCCATTTTTTGTTCTGCTTATGTGTTTGCCACCCCGAAAGATGTGGAGGTCTGGTTCCTTACGCTGGAGACTGATTCGAAGATGAGTATGCTTTTGAAAATGATTAATCCTGAAATGATCAGTTCAAAAAAATATGTGCTTAGGGATTGCATTCCTATGGGGGATGGATGTTTTCACCCACAGGATGGGTATATAGAGGACGAAAGTAAAAAGAAAAAAGTTGTGGATGAAGTGGTTAACGATAAAGACCTAAACCCCAAGACTATTAATTCAGCTGATGTTGATTTAATAAAATGTGATAAGGATAATTATTTTGATATTTTTTGTGGAAAAGCTCAAAAAATAAATACTAAAAGTGGTACTGATTTAGAAATATGGATTGATATCTCTGCCAGTTTAAAACAATATGATTTTTCCAAAGAAGCTGGTTTTTGCAAAAGAAGAATGTTTATTGAAAAAGTTATTAATGGATGTCCAAAAGAGAGTGTTAATATCTCGGTTTTTAATACAAGCATTAAAGAATTGGGTAGCCTGGATACAGTGTGTGATACCCATGGCATGAATGATAGTGATCGGTTGATAGGTTGGATTGAAAATTCAAATTCAAAAAAGTTGGTTATTATTACAGACATTGATGAGTATAATCTTAAGTTTGGAAATTATCTAAACTCGATCCATGCAAAAATTAAAGGGGATAAGCCAGCCGGTTTTACTGGAAAAGACTTGGAAGATGGTTCTCAAGAAGTGATTTCTTATTGTAAAAAATGAACAATTTAAGGTAGTTTATCTCTTTGGTAAGGGGAAATTTATTAATCTGGAAAGTCTAATTAACTGGTCAATGTTACTATATGGAAATTTGCCATGGAGGCAAAATAGATCGGTTTATACCACCCTTGTCAGTGAAATAATGTTGCAACAAACGACAGTGCCTACAGTGGTAAAAAAATTTTCTTTTTTTGTTAAAAGATTTCCTGGCCTAAAGGATCTGGCATGTGCCAGTGAGCAGGAAGTTTTAAATGAATGGATAGGGCTAGGATATTATAGAAGGGCAAAAAATCTAAAAAAAGCGGCAGAGTTTTTTTATCATAATTATGGTCTCATTGTTGATAATTATAATGATTTGATAAAATCCCCCGGGATTGGTGAATATACTGCTCGGGCCATTCTCTCGATGGGATATGATCAACAGGAATTAGCGGTGGATGCTAATGTTGAACGGGTCGTCTCTCGTTATTATCAAATTAAGGCCAGGGATATCAAAGAGCTCAAGCAAACCATTCAGGAGCTTTTTAAAAAGCGGAAGATCTTGTCAAGCTTTGATGCCTTTTCTGCGCGGTCGACTAACGAAGCTTTGATGGATCTGGGTAGAACTGTTTGCAAAGCAACTAGCTACGATTGCCAGGAGTGTCCAATTCAAAAACAATGTCGGGCGTTTATTAAAGGTAATCAAGGGGATTATCCTGTCAAAAGCGTAAAACAAAAAAGGCAATATGACTTACATTTACTTAGAATATTAATTATTAGGAACAATAAAATATTTGCCTATAGAAAAACAGAACATGAATGGCTTACAGATCAATTGGAAATCCCAACTTTTGTTCTGTCCTCTGAGGACAAGGATTTTTTTCAATATCCCAAGATGAAAAAAATAAATATCAAGAATCTTAAATCGTATAAGACATTAATCACCAAATATAAAATTACCAATTACGTCTTATCGTCAGATAGCCTTAGTTGGGAAGATTCAAAGAAATATAAATTTTACAAGTTAGATTTTCAAAAGAATAATTTTTCAACAGCGACGAAGAAAGCATTAAAAACAGTTGGTTATTCCTCATCCAACTTCGATTTTCAATATAGTTTTTATCAACCTAAGAAAAAAAATTGATAACCTTGACGTTTTACGCTATTTAATGTTCATAAATTCTTTTTTCAACAACCTTCTCCTTTGGCGTAAAAGGTAAGGGGATTTTGAGATGAGACTAATACAAACTAAGAAAGGAGATTCTATGAAAATTTTTATCGTTTTATTTGTTTTATTATGTGCCATGACACTGGTTGCTCAAGAGAGCTATACACTTTCACAAATTTGCGCAGAATATGCCGGTACTGATGATTGCCAAAAAATTCCATTCTGTTATGAAGAAGTTATACCTGTTGGATGTTATCGAGCTCCCGATGCTCCTGCTTATATGGAAGGTTTATGTAAAATGCAAACCAACGATAAGTATTGTAAAATGACACCTTCTTGTTCTTGGAAAGAATTTGAAGAAGTAGTTTGCAAGGCAAAAATAACTGAATTGTAATTTAAATCTAGGTACATTGCGGTCCGGTTTTAATTTCAAAATTGCGATTATTGAACTAAGCCTAGCAGTCAGGTGATCTGATACCATTATGAAAAAAATATTAAATTTATTCCTATTTCGCTAGTAGCTTTGCCCGAGGTAACCAGAGCAAGTCCTAGCGAAAGGGATTTATATTCAAAACCGAGATATTTTGCTCACAAATTATTTTCATGTTATGGGTAGCATGTTCGTAAGGATATGAGTGAGATGTCCATCCACCTTATGGGATTATGAACGACGGTTTTATGTTTGCGACAATGGATAAAAAAAATAAAAATCGAGAGAAGGGGTAAGCCGGATCCTGTTTAAAAATACCATTCATCTAGATCCCAAGTTACCCGGGGATTCAAGCGCTCTACCCGTTTGCCAAAGAAGTGGCCCTTCTTGGGATTTGACTCCCGAGCAAATCTATTTGAGCTTGCACCACGTAGAGTTTACCTGATTTCACTACTGCGACTCCCTACCAGACTCCTGTTTCCGTTTGATAGATCAATGCCCGTACTTTCTTTCTGTTGCACTTGTCCTCGCCTCACGACGGACGGGCGTTACCCGCTACGTTGCCATACGGTGTCCGGACTTTCCTCCCGCCATTGCTGGCCGGCGGTATTATCCTTCTCTCGATTGAAAGACTTTTAGCATAGATCAAAGGTTAGTTAAAGAGCATTTTCCAATGATGTAAAATAAAATTATAGCTTGAAAAAGTCTATGCACAAAACAGCAATCTCTTCTTCTGGCGATAGAGTAATTACTTTCAGAGAGTCCGCTAATGATTTAGTTAAAATTGGTATGGTGCTTTCGAATTAGGTGAGTCGCAGTAAGAAAGGCGAGAATTTTATCTTAGTGATCGGTCTTCTGGTCAACAATCCAAAAAAATTCCGAGTTATGAAATATCAACTTCAGCCCCGAGTGCTGTTAGCAGGGAAATTACATGCGGGAAAGTGAATTTTGCGCCTTTTATTTTGGTTGTTCTTATATCAAACATGTAATTAAGACTGGTTCTAAAATCTGTTCCAATTAAAATTGCTTTGTCAAAGTTGGTGCCCTTGAAATTGGAATTGGAAAAATTAGAATGACTTAGATCTGCTTCTGAAAAATCGGCATCGATTACAAAGCAGTTGATAATCTCAATTTTTTTTAATTTGAGTCCTTGGAAAATTGAAAAATTTAATTTGGAGTCTAGAAATTTGGGTGCTTCAAATCGTCTAAGATTGCACCAATTGATTCCAATTAAATTACAAGAGAGAAAAGTGGTTTCGCGTATAGAAATATCGGTGAGGGAAAGGTTGGCCAGGTTGCAATTAGTAAATTTACAGTTAAAAAATGCAACTGACTTTAAATCGTAGGAGGTAAAATCTATGCCATCAAATTCAAGGTCTTCAAAGATTGAATCCGAGGTGAAGTTTAGATCATTGATTTCTGCTTTGGTGTATGTTTTCAAGTTTATGATCCTGTTGATATTACAAAGTTAACTTAAAATTACTCATGAGTAAATGATAGGCATGTCAAATTACTCATGAGTGGTTTCTCTGATTATTTGCTTTAATTGTGTCATGGATTGGAAATTTTCAAAGCCTCCGGATGACTTCAAATTTTGGTTGTTTTTAAAACCAAAATTATTGTTGTTATATAGTGCCCCTAATTTACTCTTATAATTCTAAAATCATTTCCAGAATAGTTTTAGGATCTTTAATAATGGTTTTAATCGTTTTAAATCCTAGGTTCTCGTAGATGTGGATCGCTTTGCAATTTTTTGAATCAACTGAAAGCATGATTTGTTTTATGTTGGTATTTTTTTTGGCATTGTTAATTGCCTTTAATATAAGCTTGGTTCCTATTAAAAACTGTTTTATAAAAAATTTTTTAACCAGTTAACAGTATATAAAGGCAAAGTAATCAGTGGGTAAATGGTGTTTTCGAGTTCACCTTTTGAAGTATTAAATCTTATCGCTTTTTTATTTTTAATTGGCACATCTTGCATAAGTTGATTTAGAGATCTAATTTTTCCGGCAGCTCCTGCTTTTACTTCTAATGCAATCAAAGTTCCATCGTATTCTAAAACGTAATCTACCTCTGCATTATTGCTTTTTCCCTCTCTAAGCCAATAATTAAGCCGTGGTTGCTTATAGTTTGGCCAAAATGATAATAATTGTTGGCCTATAAACTGTTCTGCGATTTTACCGAAAGTGATAATCTCGTGGTCGGATAATTTTGAAAAAGTTTTCCAGCTAATCTCCGACATGCTATTCATTAAACCGATGTCTAATAAAATAACTTTAAATACGTTTTCGTCTTCAGAGGCGTTTAGTGGAAATCCATTACATTTTGTATGATGAATTTTACTGATAACCCTGGCCATTTCCAAAAGATTTATGTGTTTTTTAATATCACGTGCCTGGTCGTCTTTGGAAATGTTTGAATATTTAATTTTGATGCATGGATTAGTGAATAGATATTTAAATACATGTTGAATTTTAACCAAATGATTTTTTTTAGCATATTTGACAAAATCTGCTTGATAGGTTTGCATGATTTGTGCATGTATTCGAGAAACCTGTTCAATTGATTTCTGAGTGGAAACAAATACTGCCTCGGGCATTCCGCCAATAAATAGATATTCCTTTAGAAGCTCTAACCCTTTTTTGTGAAACTCCAAGGTGATTTGCTCGGGGGAGTTAATTTTTGCTATTTTGTTTACAAAATATTTTTCATTTTTTGCCCATAAAAATTCTTCAAAATCCATGGGACCTAAAAACATAAAATCAATTCGTCCAACTGGCATAGCATATTCATGATCATTTAAAGTAAATTCTAAAAGAGATCCAGCCGCAATTATTGAGAGGTTGGGCATTTCTTCGTAAAAATATCTAAGAAGCGGGATAGCTGAGGGAGTGGACTGTATCTCGTCTAAAAATAGTAAAATGTTGTCAAAAGGAGAAATTTTTTTTTGTAAAATATCTTCTATGTTGTCAACTGCCAGTTTGGGGTTCAATTTTTTGAAAATTTCATTTAAATGAGGATATCGTTCTAAATTGATTTCAAAAAGATGGATCTTCTTTTCTTTGCAAAAATTTCTAACTAAGGTGGACTTCCCAACTTGTCTTGCGCCTCGGATTATTAGTGGTTTTTTATGAGAGGATTTGTACCATACTGTTAAATTTTGTTCAGCTTTTCTGCGCATAAATGACCCCATTTATATTCAATTATAGCATAAAAATGGGGTCATTTCTAGTCAATAATTTTATTATTTTGGTGGCATGGTTTGATTGCCTAGAAGTTCTAATCCATTGAAATCAGCTTCTTTTGTGTCGATTGGGGATTAATAAATTAATTTATTACGAAGGCAAATACTGCGCACTATGAGGTGCAATCAGTCTTTCACAACCAGGGCAGAGTTCAAGAATGGTTCCTTTCTCAATGAGTGAAGACATGTTTCGATCAATGGGATAATTGCATTTTGAGCAGGCATTGTTTTGAATCAGGGTAATAGGAAAGTTGTACAGGTGTTTTTTATTAGCATTTGAAAAAATTTCTCTAGCTTCCTTGGGGATGTCGGTCTCCAGGGATGCAATTCGGGTCTGGTAATCATTGATTTTGTCTCTTTGCGTTTTAATTATTTCCATGGCCTCGGCGCTTACAATACTGATGGATTTATCAATTCCCTGCGAGAAACCACCAACTGTTTCCTGGCTTTCTTGAAGCGAAGAGAGTTCTTCCATTTGGTTTAATATCTCCGTTTCCAGCTTCTCTTTTTGTTCTTTGTAAAAGAGAAGTTCTTTTTCAACGGCGTTAAGTTGCTGAGGATTGTTTACAAGCATTTGATTACTTTTAGCCTTTTCAATTTTACTTTCAAGTAGGTAAAGGGCATTTTCATTTTTTTGCAGTTCCGCCTTTTTTTGTAAGATGGTTGATCCGAGTTCTAAAAGTTCGTTGGCGGACTGGTTTTTTTTATTTGTTAATTGCTTTATTCTATTTTCTTGAGAAGTAATTTCATCTAGATGTTGTTTGATTTGGTTTTGAATGCTTTGTATTTCAATTAAATTAGAAAAGTCTTTTAAGTTCATTTAGATCATCTTTATTATCAGTTTTTTGCCCCAAGTTGTAGAGTATTTCATTAAACTTGGTTTCTTCATTGAACTTTATACCAACCGTATAATTATTACTAGACATAATTGGGTTGATTTTTCTGATATAGACTATGTTGCCGCTTAGTTTGTCTTTAAGAGGCTTTTCGTTGATATAGGTAAAAATCAAACAGTCCTGGGGGTGTAAAAATGAGGCAATTTCTTCGTTAACAGATAATCCGATACCGGTTTTGGAGATATCCATGAGCTTGGCTTCCTGATAGGTTTCTTTTACTAAATTTGCGTTAAGGGAAAAATTTGTAAAATTAACCAAAAAATTTTTATGATCCAGATTTATTCTTTTGTTTTTTCGGGTGTTTTGTTGAAAAATGGAAACTGGCCATTTGAGTACCAGAAATCTTGGGAATGTGGTTTTACCTAGTGTGCATGTAAAGTGCATGCATTCCTGTTCATTGGTTATATAAAATCTATATTTTCCCGAAATGGAAAATGGATGGCCAAAGCTCGTTGGTTTAAGCACCATTTCATGATTAAAATGATTTACAAAAACAATATTGGATTTGTAAAGGGTTCTTTTGTCCGTGGTATCTTCGGAAATGATAATTTCGCTGTTGTATTCCAATAATTTATCAAGAATACTCCCTATATTGTTTTTGTCTTGAATAAGCTCATATTTATTTTTATTCATATGTATCCTGATATTAATTTATACTTATATTTTGGACTGGGTTGGTGTAAATTTTAAGATAGAAAAATATTCGTATGTATTATGAAACAGGAATTTTATGAGAGGAAATATTTTCGGAAAAATGTTAAGTATGACCACATTTGGTGAGTCTCATGGTGTTGCCATGGGAGTGGTGATAGATGGAATACCACCCAATCTCGATTTTTCTTATGAAAAATTAACCAGTTGGATGGAGAAAAGACGCCCAGGAAAAATAAAGGGCACCAGTTCTAGAATTGAAAAAGATGTTCCTGAAATATTATCGGGGATATATGATGGCAAAACGCTTGGAACACCGGTGGCTGTTATTATCAAAAATACTGGACAAAAAAGTTCGGATTATGATTCCATAAAAGATTGTTCACGTCCTGGGCATGCTGATCAAGTCACCTTGGATAAATATAAAATTCGTGATTATCGTGGAGGTGGCAGGGCTTCGGGAAGAGAGACAGTATCAAGGGTTATTGCGGGGTATTTTGCTTCATTGATACTGCCAGCTTTGGAAATTGAAGTTTCTAAAATTGAGTTAGGGGATGGTAACATCTTCGAGCTCAACAATGATTTTTATGCCTATCTGACAGAAATACAACAAAAATATGATTCGATAGGTGGAGAGATCACTTTAATGGTTAAAAATTGTCCTAAGGCTTTAGGTGAACCGGTTTTTGATAAACTTAAGGCCGATCTGGCCAAATCCCTTCTGTCAATTGGTGGATGCATATCTTTTTCACTTGGTGATAAATTGCTGGCCCAAAAAAGTGGGAGTGAAATTATTGCTGATTTGGAACTTCTGGGTGGTATTGAAGGGGGAATTTCAACGGGTAGGCAATTGGTTATAGTGGTTGGTTTTAAGGCCCCGGTTAGTATTGGTGAGCTTGCCAAAGGAGGGCGACATGATCCTTGTATTATACCAAGAGCGATACCTGTCATTGAATCCATGATTAGATTTGTGATATCTGATCATTACTTAAGGCAACGTGCCTATGAATGAGGTTTATATGGAAACAAAACTGGAAAGAGTGGCCCTGTTTGAAATTTTGGATAAGATGAAAACGCTTGAGACGGATACGATTCTTTTAGTAGTGGATGAAAAAGTGTGGTCTTACTACAAGGATAGATTTGATATTGATAAAATTTCTAAATTTAAAAAAGTTAATCTTTGGGTTGCCCCTCGAGGTGAGGAAGCCAAGAGGATTTCGGAATATGAAAAATGCATGGAATCTTTTCTGGAAAAAGGTGTGCATCGAAATACTCACTTGGTGGCGATAGGGGGCGGTGGACTCAGTGATTTTGCCGGTTTTGTGGCCTCGACCATAGTTCGGGGTATTAAATGGAGTGTGGTTCCTACCACTCTCCTGTCGATGGTAGATGCATCCATTGGTGGAAAAGTGGGACTTAATTCCAGATATGGAAAAAACTTAATGGGTAATTTTCATATACCGGAAAATATCTGGCTGTGTAGTGATTTTTTAAAAACTGTTCCAGAAGATGAGATCCAAAGTGGTCTGGGAGAAGTTATCAAATATTCATTCTTGTCGAAATCTATTTTCGAGATGGTTAAAAATAGGCAGCCGCTTGAGGATATTATTCAAGCATGTGCTCACCATAAGCTTGATATCACTAAGCAAGATTTACGAGATGGCAATATTCGGAAAGTTTTAAATTTGGGGCATACCCTTGGTCATGCCTTGGAAAAAGCGTTTTCTTTAAAACATGGTGTTTCTGTTTTTTGGGGAATGGTGTTGGTTTTTCATCTTTTTGACAATGAAAAGAGCCTTGATGATCTTCGCATTATTAAGGAATGTCTAAATTGGAAAAATGATGTTCCTCCATGGAGTGTGGGAAGTGTTCCGGTTAAAAAGATAATTTCATACATTGAAAAAGATAAAAAAATTAAAAGCAATAATACAATTGATTTAATCCAGATAAGTGATATAGGAGTTCCAGTTGTAAAAGAGTATATGTTGAATGAATTAATTGCCCGGATTGAAGAAGTGTTGAATGCACCATCTAGACTTGTCTTATAATGTTGGTACAAGATTAAAAGATTTGGAACTATCTATACCTGGTTCCAAATCTTTTGCAGCAAGGCTTCTTATCCTGGGGAGTTTATATCCTAGAGAATTTACAATTATTAATTGTCCTGATTGTACGGATGTGGTCAATTTAGAAAATTCACTTAAAAAAATTGGATTGGAAATTTCAAGAAAAAATGGTGTGGTTAAAATATTAAATTCATTTCCAGGGTGTGAAAAATCCCCTGTCGGGTTAATACTTCCGGGAGAAGGCGGGACCACTAGCCGGTTTTTAATGGGACTCTTGGGTCTTGGCAAGCTTACTTATCAGTTAAAACTGGGGGCACAAATAAGTAAAAGACCTATGGATGCTCTGATTAATACTCTTGAACAATGTGGTGTATGCATAAAAAAGGAAAAGAATATAATGGTTATTCAAGGGCCATACTCTCAAAATCTGGAGAAGGTTGAAGTGGATTGCTCGCAGACCACCCAATTTCTTTCTTCTTTAAAATTGGCACTTTATAATCAATCAATCATATTTATACATAAAAATCTAACCAGTAGTCAGAAATATTTGGATTTGACAGATGACTTGATAAATAAAGTAAAAGATGACCAAGATACTTTTATTATTCCAACGGATATGAGCACCCTTTCTTATGTAATTGCGTATGCCATGCTTGGAAGAAAAGTAACGGTGAGTAATTTTAATCCAGATGATTTGCAGGCAGATTATAAAATTATGGAGATTGCCAGTCAGATCGGTTTAAAGGTATTCCAGGATAAGAATAAACTTTGTCTCTCCCCTCAAAAACAATATAACAAGTTTGAAGTTGATTTAAATAATTGTCTCGACTTGGCCCCTACTTTGAGTTTTATGGCGACCCTTTGCCAAGGAACGTCTCGTCTAAAAAATTTAAAACAATTGCGGTATAAGGAATCCGATAGACTTCGTGAAATTGTAAATCTTTTAAAGATTTTTAAGTGTAATCATTGTTATCACGAAAAGGAGGATATACTGGAAATAGGGTATAGTGAACTCATGGGGGAAAGTGTTGAGTATCGTGCCCCCGCAGATCATAGAATGGTTATGACGGCTTTTTTGTTTATGAAAAGAAATGCTGGTGGTTATATTTTCAATGCCAAATGTATTGAAAAATCCTGGCCTGAATTTTTTATCGAAATGGATATCTAGAGGTGAATTATTTTTTCTTGGAGAGTTCTTGTAAAAGTTTTTGATATTTAGTGATTTCAACATGTGGTAAATCCTCAATGGGCATGGCCGGGTCATCTTGTTTGAGGCCATATTGCATTCCTCTTTGAGCGATTTCTTCAAGTTGATAAAACATTGGTTTTTCAATAAAGTCGAAAGCACCATATTTAGCCGCTTCTAACATTAATTCTTTGTTTCCAAACCCCGTGAAAAATACCACTGGAACATTATTTCCTGCTGCTCGAATAGTTTTTAAAAAATCGACGCCATTCATGGTTGGCATATTAATGTCACAAATAATCAGATGCATGTTATAAGACTTGATTTTTTCCAGGGCCTCTCTTCCGCTTTGGGCGGTGTAGATATTAATAGAAAATTTTGATAAAATATCTTTGATGATTTCAATAATGTCTATTTCATCATCGATAATTAGTAAGTTGCCTTTTCTCATTTTTGTTCTCTCATAGTGTAATTATCTTGAATACATATGCACCTTATGTCCTTAGAATACAACAATATGCTTAATTTGGTGAGTAGGAATTTTTCTCTTAAATAAATTTAATTAGTCAGGTAATGAGCTATAGATTTTACAAGGGTTCTTTACAAAAATTCATATTGGATATACAAAATCAATAGTAACTAAACCGGACTGTTTCAGTGAAAAAACATGTATTGTTATTCATTATTTTTGCGTTGGGTGTATTGAATTTTGCATACGCCGGCATGTCCACTTTACCATTGTCACTATATTTTAAAAATTACCATAGTGATAAAGTCTTGAATAATAATAATATTCTGGATGGGCGACCCGAAAGTCTGTTAAGTGAAAACGATGATTTAGTTTTTTCCTATAAACCTACCGATAAACCTACCGAGTCCTTTGTATTGAACGGTCCGATTATTTTGAATCTTTATGTGGAATTTGATGTCAGGGAGGTGGGGATTGAAGTGTTTATTTATAAATTGGATAGCAATGGGAATGAGATTCAGTTAGAAATTTGCAATCCAGAGGTCCGGGTAAAGAAAAACAATAAAGTCAATAGAGTGTTTATTAAAACTTGCCCTTTGGAACAGTTATTCCATGCCAATGAAAATCTGTTGGTAAAAATAAGGCAAGCACCTTTGGGGAAAATTTATAACATGACCAAGCTTCATCATTCACCTAAATACCCAAGCCGGATTTTAATAAATTTTGATAGGATTTAATTCCAGAGCTTATACCTTACCAGTTTTCCTTGCTGTGTAAAATATTCATGAGTTTTGGTAAAATCAAAATAAATGGTACCGTGTATTTAAAAATATGATATATCTTTGAAGGATAAAGAATTTAATTGGAGGGATTATGAAAAAATTGTTAATTGGTTTGAGTTTGATTATTTCTCAATTTTCATTTGGTCAAAGCTATTATTTTGAATGTGAAGACGCTTACGCAGCAACTATGAAATTTGAAATTCATGCTGATAGAAATGTAATCGAATTTAGTGATATCAGTTACTTTAGAGATGCTCAAATACTTAAAGACCTTCCTTTTGGAATGAAAAAGACTTCCATAATGGAAAATGGTTCAAAGATGGATTTAATTGATTTTTCCTATGATTGGTACTATACCGCTGATTATACTTTGAAATTTTCAAAGCAAGTCCATGAATATCAAGTCAACGAAGTAACTTTCCTTTACTTGACTTTTGATGATCATGACGGTGCCTCCGTAGAGAACCTGATTTTTAAGTGTACCAGAATTCGCTAGGTAATATACTTTCTGATTATTAAAAATCATCTGTTGTTTATATTTATTTATAAAATTCGTAAATATTCGTAAGAAAATACAGTCCATTGACACTACCTCCTAAGGAATGCGTGAAAACGCATCATAACTGTAGGAGGTTTTAAGTGAAATTTTCGTTTTTGGTACTGTTATTTCTATCATTAATGCAAACAAGTAATGCAAAATTAAATGAAGATCAGGTAGCTATGTTGGCGGGAGATTATAAATTAGTGAGTGCCAACGAAAAAATTGGTGAGTGTCCATTAATATTGTCAGTAGAATATATGTGGAGTTTTCAAGATCTTGACCGCATCAAATTGGATAATCGATCGAGCGAGGGCAGTACTTTGTTTCATGATCTAATGTATGTTGACAGGGATCATTTTTCAAAATTTGAAGGACCTACTTCACAAAATTTGTTAAGAAGAATGGTATATGAGACCCGTATTCAATCTAATGATATTGGTTTTGTGCTGGCCCATACATTTCAAAAGCAAAAAAGGGAAACAGTCTTCTCTGACTGGGATGCGGCTTGGCACCGTGTGGATACACAGCTAACCCTTGCAAGCAGCGAAATGACCGGTAACTATTTAATTGTCTCAGTAAATAAAGCCGATGCAGGCGGAGTCCTTCTGGATCTTGAATGCAAGTACAGTAAATTTTTAGAATTGGAAATAGATTAAACCGCAAACTGCGATTATGAACATTATTTAATTTTTCATTTGGTTTTTATTCATGGAACCCATGTTAGATACGTCCCACTTGAATCTTAATTAAAGTGGGAGAAGAAATTTATGTGGGGTTATGCATGATCAGTGTAGCGGTTTTGATTTTATTGGTCATTATACATAATACTTTTTTAAAGACTGCTTGAGAGGATTTTTTGCATGAAGGTGATGATAATGTCAGCGATCTTATTGATCATTCTCAGCGTAAGTGCGCTTGCCAAGGATAAAAAATCGGTTGTGATGACAACTGAAATGCGTGGAAAGGCGGCTTTGATGCTTGAGCAAATGGCGGTTTGTTTGCGTTCCCAGAAAACTTCAATTCAATGTTACCAAGAGCTGCAAACTAATTGCAGTAAAATATTGGGTGAAAAGGATTGTCCGATGATTAAAGATGTGGGAGGGGTTATGTATCTGGAAGGAATGAGCGATTCTTCAGTCCCTAAAAATTAATAATTCAAGGAGACCATATGAAAATTTTGGTGGTTTATTATTCAATGTATGGACATATTCACGCAATGGCGAATGCGGTAGCTGAAGGGGTTTTGGCAATTGATGGTGCAGAGGTTATGCTTCGACGGGTTCCAGAGACGCTTTCCAATGATGTGTTAAAAAAAATGAATGCACTTGATGCACAAAAAGAAATGGCCCATATTCCTATATGTAGAGTCGATGAATTGTCGGGTGCGGATGCCATCATATTTGGAACACCCACTCGATTTGGCAATATGTGTGGACAAATGAGTCAGTTTTGGGATGCCACCGGGCAGCTTTGGATAAAAGGTGGTCTGGTTGGCAAAGTGGGAGCAGTATTTACCAGCTCAGCTACCCAGCATGGAGGACAGGAATCTACACTACTTGGTTTTCACACAACCTTGCTTCACCATGGTTTTATAGTGGTCGGGCTTCCTTATTCCTACCATGGGCAAATGGAAACTGAAATTATAGCAGGGAATTCTCCGTATGGAGCTTCAACAATAGCCGGGAGCGATGGTTCACGCAAACCTAATAAGAGTGAGCTAGATGGTGCACGCTATCTGGGGACGTATGTAACGGAAATTACCCAAAAATTGATCAGGCATAATTATTAAATGGAACATCTTTTCAAGTGTTTTACTACTTGCCTAAATTTTCGCAGTGATTTCTTTTCTTTTTTTATGTAAATAGAAAAATAATCCTCTGAAAGTTTAATCTCTGGAAAAAGTTGAATAATTTTTTTGGAGTTTAGTTCATCAATAATGGTATATTTAGGAACCAGGCCAACCCCCATGGAGGCAATGGTTCCGTTAATGATCCCTCGGATGTGATTGATCTGGATTAACTTTTTTAAAGTGGGACGCTTTTCTTCTTTTAAGGCGTAGTAAAAGCGATGCCACCAATTTCCATCTTTATCCATAGACAAGAGATAACAACGATCCAGATTACTGGGGGTAATAATGTTGTTGATTTTTTTATAATAAGGGGTGCAGATAACCACATATTCCTCCCGAAAAAGAGGGATCATATTTAAATCTTTATGATGATGGAGCTTACAATCAATAATCATATCAACTTCGTCTCTTAGTAGTGATGGAAGCAGGTGATTACTTAATTCAAGATGAATCTTGCCATATTTAAATTCTTGATTGAATGAAGCCAGTTGTTTAACCAGAACGGTAGAGCCAAACTCCAGAGTGGCTCCGACGGTTATTTCTAATTGGCCGGGTTGCAGGTTTTGGAGATCTTCGCTTGCTTTTTCTATGCTGGCGTTGATTTTTTTACAATGCTCATACAGAATCATGCCCTCCCTGGTTAAATGAAATCCCTTTTGAGTTTTATCAATTAATTTTTTCTGGAGGGATTCCTCGAGCTTTTTAATGGAGTGGCTGACAGCAGATTGGGAAATAAGAAGTTTTTGAGCTGCTATGGTGTAATTCTCATTTATGCATAGTGTGTAAAAATTTTTTAGCTGATAAAGGTCCATAGTGTTACATCTACTATGAATAATATTCATAGTAAATATTATTATTATGAATTTAACTTATAAAGCGAAATGTGGCTTAATGACGATACACTTAATTAGAAAGGAGTTTTATGAGTGCGCCAATTAATGAAAATCAAATCGTGTATAGTCAGGCTTCCTCATATATCAAGAAACTTAAAGAAGAATTGGCCAGCCAGCTCTCGAGTGAAGTGGAAATTCCGGTTATTATTGGTGGAAAAAAAATATATACTAAACAAAAACAAAAGATTATTTGTCCTCACGACCATCAACATGTCTTAGGTTATTACCATAAGGCCAGCGCAGAAGAAATTATGATGGCGCAAAATCTAATCGCTAACAACGGAGGGGCAAATTCAAATTGGAGAAAAATGAGCATTGATGACCGAGCCACTGTTTTTTTGAAAGCGGCAGAATTGTTATCAGAAAAATATCGTTTTAAACTTAATGCAGCAACGATGCTTGGTCAAAGCAAAACTGCGTTACAGGCTGAAATTGATTCTGCCTGTGAATTGATTGATTTCTGGCGCTTTAATGTTCATTTTATGCAGGAAATTTGTTCCGATCAAAATTTAATTAGTCCAAAGGGGAGTTTGAATAGATTGGAATATCGGGCGCTCGAGGGATTTGTTCTTGCAATTACACCATTTAATTTTACGGCTATCGCAGGGAATTTGCCAACTGCACCTGCCTTGATGGGAAATTGTGTTATATGGAAACCCGCCAGTGCTTCAATGCTGAGTTCATATTATATTATGGAAATATTAAAAGAAGCTGGCCTTCCTGACGGGGTAATTAGTATGATTCCAGGGGATGGAGCTGTTATTGGAGATAAACTTTTAAACTCCAGAGATCTTGCAGGAGTTCATTTCACTGGTTCAACCCATACTTTTAGTAATATCTGGAAAACAATAGGAAATAATTTATCTAATAATATTTATAAGACATATCCACGCATAGTCGGAGAGACTGGTGGAAAGGATTATGTTTTTGCCAGTGCTGATGCTGATATAGATGCGCTTTCTGTGGCCATGATTAAAGGTTCTTTTGAATATCAAGGCCAAAAATGTTCAGCGATCAGTCGAGCTTATATCCCCAAGTCAATTTGGAATAAATTAAAAGATAATATGTTTGAAAAACTTGAAAAATTAAAATACGGGGATGTGACTGACTTTGACAATTTTATGGGAGCAGTAATTGATCAAAAATCATATAATAAGACTATCCAATATATTGATGAAGCAAAAAAATCTACGTCAGCAAAAATAATTTTTGGAGGACAATGTTCAGACCAGAGGGGATATTTTATTTCTCCAACCATCATATTAGTTGATGATCCGATGTATAAGACCATGAGAGAGGAAATTTTTGCACCTGTTTTAAGTATTTATGTTTATTCCGATGATAAATTAGATGAGACGCTTCAAATATTAAACAATACCAGTCCCTATGCCTTAACGGGTGCAATTTTTGCTCGTGATCGAGAAATGATTAGTTATTTAACGGGTAAATTGGTAGATACGGCAGGGAATTTTTACATCAACGATAAGCCAACCGGAGCAGTAGTTGGTCAACAACCTTTTGGTGGGGCCAGGTTAAGTGGTACCAATGACAAGGCGGGAAGCAAGCATAACTTGCTCAGGTGGACAAGTCTCAGATCTATCAAAGAAAATTTTAATCCTCCAACTTCTTTATAACAAATAACAAGGATAGGTTAATGAAACAATGGCAAAATTATATTAATGGAAATTGGCAAAATTCAATCTGCAATGAGACTTTTGAAGAGAAAAATCCCGCCGACCTTACTGAAGTAATCGGTGAATTTGCGTCATCCAAAAAAGAAGATGTTGAGATTGCTATTACAGCAGCCAATACAGCATTTGGGTCATGGAGTAAGATGAGTGCCTTAGAAAGAGCAGATTATTTAAAACAAGTGTTGGATTGGTTAAAAAAAGAAAAAATGACATTTTCTGAAATCATTACCATGGAAAATGGAAAAACTTTGAAAGAATCCTTGTCAGAAATTGACTCAGCTATTTACGAGATGGAATTTCAGATTCATCAAGGATGCAGACTTTATGGTACAACCTTACAAACGAATAAAAAATTGGCGATGGCAATGAGTATGAAAGTTCCACTGGGGGTTGTCGCAATTATTACACCCTGGAATTTTCCTCTGAATGTTGCCTGCCGAAAAATGATTCCGGCACTTATGGCCGGCAACACTGCCATTTTAAAACCAGCCAGTCTGACTTCGCTTACTGCCGTAAAATTTATTGAGTTATTTGATAAAGTGCATATTCCCAAAGGGGTAGTAAATTTGGTTATGGGAAATGGAAGTCTGATTGGTGACGTGCTTACCAATAGTACAAAAATAAATGGACTTTCTTTTACGGGTTCCACTGAAGTTGGGTTAATTATTCAAAAAAATGCTGCCAAAAATTTAATGCCTACTCAGCTAGAACTAGGTGGAAAAAATCCCGCTGTCGTTTTAAAAGATGCTGATTTGGATGAAGCCAGCAGCGCAATTGTGTTGGGTGCATTTGCTTGTAGTGGACAATGGTGTACCTCCACTAGCAGGGTTATTGTAGAAAAAGAGGTGGCAAAAGATTTAGTGGAAATGTTAAAATCCAAAACCCAAAAAATTAAAATTGGAAATGGTTCTCACCCTGAGACCGGGATGGGACCGGTGTGTGGAATTAAACAACTGGAAACGATCAGTAATTATATTACTATTGGAAAAAAAGAGGGTGCAACATTATGTTGCGGTGGTGATCAACTTACCGAGGGTGATTATAAAAAAGGTTGTTTTGTAAAACCGACCATATTTTCCGAGGTGACTGAAAAAATGAGGATCGCCACCGAAGAAATTTTTGGACCGGTTTTATCAATTATTATTGTCAATAATTTTGATGAAGCACTATCAGTAGCTAATAATGTCAAATACGGGTTGTCATCGTCCATTTTTACCAAGGATTTTTCCAAGGCCATGCGCTTTATCCAAGAAACTAAGGTTGGTCTTACTCATGTCAATATGCCCTCTGCTTATAAGGAACCGGCGCTACCTTTTGGTGGAGTTAAGATGTCTGGTGCTGGTCTTCCCGAAGCCGGAACAGTAGGGATAGATTTTTTTACCAAGCATAAAGTGGCCTATTTGCAATATTAACCTTAGGAATGGTTTCTAGGTTTAAAAATGATAGGTCGGTCTACCGTACCCTGTCCTGGCCTTATACTAAGGGGTTTGGTAAAAATATGGCGTTTAGGTATGTGAATGCGGTCAAAAATTTTGGGATAAAATAAAAGTGATGAGAGGCGTCCCATTGAGGATAGGGCAAAGATTAAAACATAAGGCCCATACAAAAAATTAATATTGCTAAAAATATAACCACCCGTTAGTGACCCGGTTATGATAGCAATGGCTATTATAAAATTATATATACTCATATATCTAGCTTGAAAATTTCTTGGAATTTCATTAATGATCATGATGAATATGGAGTATTCAAATCCACCCCAAAACATTCCTGAAAAAATCTCCAGTATAATCAGATAAAGTGTGTTTTTGCTTAGAAACACCCATCCAAGGGGAATGAAGCATATACACAAACAAGATAGGAAAAAAATTCTATTAAGATTATATTTGATGGCAATTGCGTTAAGGCTTTTTGCTATTATTATTTTCCCAATTATGGAAGCAGAGATAATCCCCATGAAGGAAAAATAACTTAGCTTCAATTCTTTAATCATAAAAGGGATAAAAAAAGGAGCAGAAAGGTAAATGGCTATACGAAAGAAGAAAACAAAAAAAAGAATGTTTCCCATCCCGCTTGGGGTATAGGTTTTGAATTTTTCAAAAATATTTTTTTTAAAAATATTTTTTTCTTTATCTTCCATCATCACCAGTGAATGTTTTTTTAAGAAAAATGCAGAAGTGAGTCGGAATATCATACAAAAGAAAAAGATCCATCCAAAGCAATAAATAGAGACGTGTGAAATCCGGCTATATTCAAGTGCAATGCCGGAGGTGATTACACCGATAAACATACCAACATAAATGAGCATGCTTCTTTTGGAAAAAAAACTGAGTCTTAGATCAGGGGGTATAAGACCACTAATCATAGCATTCCAAGATTGATTAAGCCCAAAGGCCATAATCCAATAGATTGAGTTAAGGGCAAGCAGCAGGTAAAAACTTTTAAATTGAAAGAAGGCGAAAGCTACCAATGGAAAAAAGGATGTGGCCTGTATGGCAGAGGCCAGATAGATGAAGCGATTATAGTTCGAAAGTTTTTCAAGTATTTTCGGGAAAAATAATTGGAACGTTCCACCAAAAAAAAGTGGTAATGTTCCAAGTAATCCGGCTTTAAGAGGGTCTATTCCCAGTTCAAGGGCAAAAGCAACAAAATATCCTTCTCCTGCTCCTGACATCATGGCAAAGAAAAATGCATCCAACATACTGTAACGCATATTTCTTTTCAGAGTTGAATCTATTACATTCGTTGCATTCATCTGTGGTATTATATTTAGTTGATGGCCCATATTAATCTTCGGCCATAAAAAAAGCAATTTATTAAATACTACTATAGTAAGGGAATAAGCTAAGACGGTAATAGATGACTATAAAAATCAACAATGGCGAATTTATATTTTTATGTTGTAATGATGGTAATTTAGACTTACTTAAATATGAGATAAAAGTTAAATATCCCTACCTGAATTTAGGCTATTCTTGCGGAAGATTTTTAACTTACAAAACCACTAAGGATATTTCATCGAATGAAATTGATCTGGTATTTACGACCAGATGGGCAAAGAGTATTAAAAAGGTTTCAAAAAAGCAATTATTGTCCCAAGAAATAAATTTTCCTGATTTAACAGCGCATTCTCTTCATTATTATTCATTGCTTGAAAACGAAAGGTTGGATGATGAAGTATCCGCATTTTGGGGTAAGGTTAACACTTTAAATACTGAAAACGAATTGTATTACAATATTGTTCAGGTTAAGACTGATGAGTTCTGGCTAGGCGTTCATGCTAAAGAACAAAAATGTGCAGATTTTCCAAATTCTAATCCTCAAATTTCACTCCCCGAGGAATCACCATCACGGGCATATTTAAAATTAGCCGAAGCGGTACATCTTTTTAATATTTCCTTGTCAGAAAATCAAAAATGGCTGGAGCTAGGCAGTGCTCCTGGTGGTGCGAGTTATTTTCTTCTTCAAAATAAAGCTTTGGTTTGGGGAAATGACCCTGCAGAAATGAGTCCTCTATGTGCTTTAAATAAAAAATTTATTCATATTAAAAAACCAGTCCAGCATGTTACCCCATGTGAGATTCCCACCGACATTGAATGGATTAGTGTTGATCTGAATTTAAATCCCAAACAATCACTTATGGAAGTTTTTCGTATATGTAGAAATCTTAGATTTTTGAAAGGAATGCTTGTGACGGTTAAAATAGTTAATCTTGAGCATGTTGAATATGTTCAAGATAATATAAATTGGGCCCGTGACCGGGGCTTTGATAACGTCATTGCGATCCAGCTCCCTTCACATAAAAGGGAATATTTATTATTGCTTTTGAATCAGAGTGCACCCAAAAAGATAAGACTACCTAGCAATAAAATTCAAACCTTGGTATAATTAACCAACAAAGAAAAACCCGTGGGCTATTGATGAAAAATAATATAATTCTTCTTTCTATTTTTTTTATTTTGCTATTTTTTTTAAATTCACTATTGCTGATGAAGCCACTTTTTCAGGGGATAGGTGGTTGTGGTGAATCAAGTCTGCTTTCATGTTTTATGTCTGGAAATTTATTTCTGATGTTTTTAGGATTAACTTTGTTTGATTTTATTTTTTATACGGTTGTTTTTTATTTTGTTCATATGCTGTTGTTTGTTTTCACCAGAAGTGTGACCGCAAATAAATATTATAAACAGATGTTTTTGTTTATATTTATTAAAATTATTTTATTTGCTATTTTGTTATTTAGAGATTTTTTGCCTGTTAATTTTATCTACCTGTTTTTTATGAGCATGTTTTTATTTTATCTGGTGGAAGTCAGGCTCGCCTACAATGAGTTAATGGTTGGAGATTCTAAAAAAAGACTGATCGTAGCCATGATTCCATCAGGAATGATTGGTTTTGTAAAAGTAGGAGGTTATTATATTGTTTATTCACTTGGCTTGATTGTTGTTACTTGGCAGCTATATTCAAGGATGATGGTATGAAGATTGTATTTTTAATTATTTTAGGGGTTATAGCGAATTCGCTTTATGCTGGCGCGATTAGGGAGGGACTTGTTCGCAAGATAGAACAGAAGTTCCTATATATTCCATCTGAGATCATGACAGATAAAGGCAAGTCAATGTTTCTTACCCATTTATACTTAGAGATAAGTGATAATGATGAGTACCTGATTCTTCAGACGTATAAGGATATGGTAAGCTTATTGGGTATGGACGATCCGCTTGGGCTGATAAGCTATATCAAAGAACAAGATGCACAAGCTTTGGAAAAAATGGAAGATCGATCATCATTGTCACCACCGAAGGCTATGCCTAAAAAGGATATTGCGCCTAATAATTTGCAGCACTATCTTAAAAGTATAAAAGATGCCAATGAAGAGAGAGAACGGCTTTTGAAAGACGATGATCACTAGTAAGAGAATTTAAGTCGCGCAATATTTGACAAGAAAGAAGTGTACCTTTACGCTATGGACAGTGCGAATTTTTTAAATTGACAGGGGGATAAATCATGCAAGAAGAAAGAATACTCAGTGATTTTCCAAAAATTCAATGCCCTTTTATCCGACAGACTTTTCAAGTAAATAAGGATCAGTGGAAAAAACATGGGGCCAAGCTTGGACTTAAAACACCGGAAGTTTATCTTGTTGTTAATAAAATCAATCCTGGGTTTGAATGGGTTTTTGATGATCCAGATACCTTTGCGGTTGAAAAATTAAATGGAACTAATGTAAAAATCAAAACAGAAGCCGGTAGGCTGGTTGCAGTTTCAAATCGCTTAAATGTCATTGATCCTTTGCAGGTTATGAAAGGTAAACCATTTATCATTGAAGGGATCTTCCGGGCAATTGCGCTTGGGTATGTTAATGAGTCAGGGGAACAAGCGGGAGAGGTTATTGGGCCCAAACTGCAAGGAAACCCTTATAAGCTTGATTGGCATGAATGGTATCCTTTTGGAAAAAGCATGGAGCATCTTCGCTATAAATCATTTCATGAACATGAAAGGAACTTTACCAACTGGAGTAATTGGTTCAAAGATCATCTCGTATCACGCTATTTCACCAAACGTGCCTCCAAGCTTGGGATTGATGAAAAAGTGATGGCCGAGGGTGTGATCTTTTATAATTTAAAAAGAAAAGAGGAGAAAAAAACCTATATGGCGAAACTCAGAAGGGATATGTTTGACTGGTATTACAAAGACCTGATCGATATTCTAGATTACGACATACAAGGTCGAAACGAAGTGGAGGATCAGGATAAATTCGATAACTAGAATGTTAGTGAATTATTTGTTTTTTTCTCCAATACCATTTAAAATAGAGGGACAATTGCCTCACAAGAAAAACTGAGAATATGGGTACCGTTATCGTCAAAAAGGTTGTCTTCACAGAATTTTGAAGTGATATTTTGGGGTTCATACACGCAAGAAATTTCTCCTACCTGGTCTTGAACATTGACATTTTCATAGAAAATAACATTAATGGTTTTCGTCGTGTCTTCTTGTGAAACATAGAAATCAAAGCTATATTTGTCTTCACCTACTTGAATTTCATTCTCTGATGTCGCTACGTCGTCACCGTTAATTTTTGAAAGATTCAGGGAAGCCGAAGTTGTAATCTTCGGGCTTTGCATTGATTCCATGGTGCATTTTATGATTGTTCCACCACCTGCAAAAGCGGTGCTGGTCAAGGTGATAAACGATAGTAAGACAAGTGATTTTTTCATATTTCTTCTCCTGAATTTATAGTTTTATCCTTTATAGTATAATTATGATAATTTGCAAGTGAATTGAAATTATTACCGCTAATGGATGTTGTTTGGTATTTTTAGTGAGTTTATAACCTCTTCCAGTTTGTCTTGATCATAAAATCCCGGTTCTCCAAAAACGATATCAATTTTTGAAAAAGGATAGGGTAGGCGAGGTTTATTCCAGGCATGTTCGAAAGTATAATATTGGTGGGGAAAGGCCCGAGCTGGGTAGATTGGCTTACCTGTTTTTTGTGACATAAGAATAATGCCCTCTTTAACTTTAAAAATAGGTCCACGGGGCCCATCCACTGCCATGGCAAAATTACTACCATGTCTGACTTTTTTTATGGCCTGAATAAGGGCAGAAATACCTCCCCTGGAAGAGGAGCCTGAAATGATCTCATATCCAAAAAATTTAAGAGCAGCGGCTAGCATTCTTCCATCTTTGGAGAGCGAAACCATAATAATATAGCGACTATATTTAAAAAAAGGAATATAAACCAAATCATCTTGATGCCAGAAAGCAAACAGTTTGTTTTCACTAACATTAAAATTAGCGGGAACATGCAGTTTATAACGAAACGTTAAAGAATATGGCCAGTAGATTAATGCCACCAAAAAACCAATCAAATGTTGTTTGGTAAGACCAAACATTATTTAAATACCTTCAAGTTTTCAAAAAGAGAATCGATTTTTTCTTTAAGTGCTGCGGCTTTTTCTTTTACCTTGTTTAGCACCTCTTCCGGGGCGTGATCGACAAAGTTTGGATTGCTGAGTTTATTATTGTTTTGATCAAACTCTTTTTTAGTTTTATCAAGCTCCTTTTCTAGTTTTGATATGTGAGCTGCCAGATCAACCACTCCTTCGAGTGGAACAAAAATTTCGGTATGAGTGGTAGCATTCATAATTGCTTTTGTAGGTTTTTTATCAGCTTTTTTGCCGTAAGTAATAGTTTCAACTTTGGCCAGATCTGCAAAGCAAATTTCATTTTCTTTAAAATAATGAATGATATGATCATCATCAGAAAAAAGGTTAATCTTGATCATATCCTTGGGTTTTACATTTAAAGAGATTCTAATGTTTCTGATTGATGTAATGACCTCAATTAATTTATTCATGTTTTCTTGTTCATTAACAAATAATAAAGATTCATCATATTCAGGATAATCTTGCACAATTAATAAATCCTCGTTGTCACTTTTCAAGTATGCCCAAAACTCTTCAGTGACAAATGGGGTAATTGGATGAAGAAGAGCGCAGATTTTTCTAAAGCAATATTTTAAAATTGTTGCCCGCTGATTTTTTTTGGTTTCATCTTCTCCGTAAAGAATACTTTTAGATAGCTCAATAAACCATGAACAGAATTTATCATAAACAAATTGATAAATTGCTCCACTGGCGTCATCAAATCGAAATTCCTCCATCGATTCATTCATTTTTTGGGTGACTTGATTTAATTCAGAAATAATCCATTTTTCGTGAGAATCAAGCTTGTTTAGAGCAGGCAGTCCTGAGTTGGCATTATGTAAGAAGGGATGAATAAAACGGAAAGCATTCCAGATCTTATTCATAAAATTTCGATAACCCTCAATTCTTTCGGGATCGAGATTGAGATTACGGTTATACCCAGATCCTGAAGCAATCGCAAATCTTAAGGCATCGGCACCGTAGGTATCAATCATTTCGATGGGATCAATTCCATTCCCGAGAGATTTACTCACTTTGCGACCAAGTTTATCGGTAACGATTGCATGAATATAAATTTTTTCAAAAGGGTGTTGATTAGTGAACTTTGGAACCATCATCATCATTCTTGCTACCCAGAAAAAAATAATATCAAAACCAGTTACTAGCGTTGAAGTTGGAAAAAACTCATCGAAATTTCTTTTCTTCATTCGATCTAGGTTGGGCCATCCAAGGGTTGTAATAGGCCAAAGCCCTGATGAAAACCAAGTATCTAGTACATCAGGATCTTGAAAAATATTATCGCTTTTACATTTAGGGCAGGTCTTTTCTTTATTTTGGGAAGCCCATCGATGATTGCATTTGTTACAGTAAAAAACCGGGATTTGGTGCCCCCACCAAAGCTGTCTTGATATACACCAGTTTTTGGGTTCTCTCAGCCATGCAAAGAATGTGTTTTCCCAACCCTTTGGATAAAAACGGGTTTCATCATTTTTAATATAATTCATTGCTACTTGAGACATTTCTTGAACATTTAAAAACCATTGTTTGCTAACCATCGGTTCCACCATCGCCTCGGATCTTTGGCTGTGTCCCACTTGGTGAGTATGGTCGATCTTTTTAACAAAAAGTCCCAGCTGTTCTAACCGTTCAATAACTTTTGGCCTTGCTTTTGTACATTTAAGTCCCTGCCATTCAAGGCCGTGTTCATTAAGTGTGCCGTCTTTATTTAAAATATTTACTATTTCCAGGTTGTGTCTCTTACCGATTTCAAAATCGTTAAAGTCATGTCCCGGAGTTACCTTTAAACAACCTGTTCCCATTTCAATGTCAACGTGTTCGTCAGCAATAATTGGGATTTCTTTGTTAGCCAGCGGAAGTACCACTTTTTTTCCAATTAAATGTTTGAAGCGTTTATCTTTGGGATTAACAGCTACGGCAGTATCACCAAACATAGTTTCAGGTCTGGTAGTAGCTACTTCCAATTTTAGGTTGCTGTCTTTGACTGGGTAAAGAATATGATAGAAAGCACCTTTAACTTCTTTATGTTCTACTTCAGCATCAGAAATTGCTGATTGAAGTATGGGGTCCCAGTTTATGATATAATCTGATTGGTAGATGAGTCCTTCATTGTATAAATTGCAAAAAGCTGTTCTTACCGCTTCATTGGATTCTTCATCCATGGTGAAAATGAAATAATCCCAATCACAGCTTATTCCAAGATATCTGGATTGTTTGGCGATAACTCCTCCGTATTCTTCTTTCCACTTCCATGTTCGTCTTAAAAATTCTTCGCGACCAAGATCATGTTTAGTTTTCTTTTCAGTTTTATAGATGAGTTCTTCGACTTTTGCTTGGGTGGCTATACCTGCATGATCCATTCCTGGAAGATATAAAGTTTTAAAACCTTTCAATCTTTTAAAGCGAATAATCATGTCTTGGATGGATAGATCCAAAGCGTGTCCAGTATGTAACATTCCAGTTACGTTGGGTGGAGGCATGATTATGCAATAAGATTTACCGGTTTTACCTTCTTTGGGAGTGAAATATTTTTCATTTTCCCATTTGGGATACCACTTTTCCTCAATGCTTTTAGGATCTAGATTTTTGGGTAGTTCATGAACGGTTTGCGTTTCCATTTATCACCTTTATTATTTCATCAATGTTATCAAGTGGAAGTGTATGTTGAGTTTTATCTTTCATGTTTTTTAGCTGGACAGTTTTGCTGTTAAGTTCATTTTCACCTATGAAGGCCACAAAGTTGGCTCCCTTTTTTTCAGCTAGAGGAAAAACTTTATTGAATTTTATAGTTTCGTAATGATTAACAATTTTTAGTTGTTGTTTACGGAGCTTGTCAGCTAAATTTATGCTTGTAACAAGAGCACGATCATCTTGAATGGTAAGTAGTAAATCATTTTGTGGCAAACTAAAATTTTCCAACAATTTATGGGTGGTTAAAAAATCGGTAAGAGTTACATCTCCAAGCCCAAAGCCAACACCTGGGACAGAGGGTTCATCAAATATTTTCAGCAGATCAGCATAGGATCCCCCGCCACAAATAGCGCGGCGGTTTTCTGGATGCTTATCGAAGATTTCAAAAACAATGCCAGTATAATAATCAAGACCTCTGACGATTGCTGGATCGTAGGTTAAATAATTTTTTAAATTAGACTTTGCGACTAGATTTAAAAAGTCACTTAAGTCGCTGGCCAGAGTTTCCCCATGTTCTTGAAGTAAGTTGATGGCATCAGTAAAAGATTGAAGTGCAAGATATTGGTAAAAAATGTTTTGGTTATGGGGAGATAAATCTAGCTTATTCACCATTTCTTCCAGTGCTTCTTTGGTTATTTTTTTGCTCTTATCAATAACTTTATATAGTTTGTAAGTCAGTTCATTATCAAGTTTCATTATTTTTTTAAAAATAATTTCTACGATGGAGCGGTCGTTAATAAGAATCTCAAACATGGTGTTATTGGCACCAAAGTTTTCCATAAGACTGACTGCTACCTGTAAAATTTCAAATTCTCCTTGTCTTTTGGGTGCCCCAAAAATATCAACATTAAATTGCCAATGTTCACGCAGTCGTCCTTTTTGAGGTTTTTCGTAGCGCATGAGATTCGGGATTGCATAAAATCTTATGGGTTTTGTAGTTTCTCGATGGATTTGGGCAATCATCCTTGCCAAAGTGGGGGTCATCTCAGGTCTGATTGCAACGAACCTTTCTCCCCTGTCAGTAAAAGAATAAATTTGTTCATTAATGAGCTCTTCACCTGATTTGGCCTTGTATAGCTCGACCTCCTCTAGGAGAGGACCATCGTAGGGTTCATATCCAAAGAGCTCGGCGGTATGTCTCATTTGCCTAAAAATGAACTGTCTTTGTCTTTCGAGAGGGGGGAAAAAATCTCTAGTACCTTTGTAGGGTTGCTTTGTTAGTGCCATAATCATGTCCTCAATTTATTACCTATGCATAACATATCATTTATTCAATATCAATTGGCCAATCATTGATTGGCACAGGTTCTTTTTCGTCAGGGGGTTGTTTTTTATTGTCCTCTTTTGATTTTGGAATATTGGCGTTGAAAGGTTCGTCACTAGGAAGCCAGTCTAATTTGGGTTCTCGCGGTCGATCTTTATCAAGTCCCATATTTTCAAGGTCGAGAATGTAATTGATATTAGCAATTCCTTTTTTATCAGGCTGTTTTTCTGAAAGACTGAAATGAACCAGCTCATTAGTTAATGAAGCGGTACCAGTATGGGTCAATTGAAGATACAAGTTACTATATTGGTATAATCGCTCGATAATTTTATTCATGACATTAAAAAGTTCAATTTCAAATTCTTCAGCATTCAAGTTTAAATACAGTTCAATCCAGGCCAGACATAAATCCAGCTTTTTTTTATAATTTTTTTCCTTATCATTTTTGAGTGCTTGTTTTGCGGTTACCACCAATTGGATTGGCTTGAAATGCTCCGACGAAAATAAAAGCGTGATATCAGTTATTAAAGCCTCTATAAACCAAACAGTAAAGGCGGATAAATTGCTTTTTGAATCCTCTGATAGTTTATTTTTTACATTAGTTAAAATTTCTTCCTGATAGCTTTCCTTGGATAGTTCACTTTTAGGGCGCAATTTAAATAACACCTTGTAGATTTCTGATTTGATGAATAGATGATTTTTTTCAACTTCAAGATCAGAGGCAAGTTGATCGAATGATTTAAGTTGTTTTGAAAGCACCGAGGTCTCCGCAGATGAGGCTGGCTTGCTTTGAATGGAGTTCATAAGATAGATAAATTCCAGGGGAAAATGTTTGTTGGGGCGGTAGAAAGTTCCGGCAGCAAATGATGGATGGATGGTTAGTGAGATTAGAAGCAGCACCCAAAGAGGTTTCATTGTTTACCACCAAAGATATGATCATTGTATTCTATATTTTTCCCAACCAGTAAGAGAAATTCCCCCCGGTGAGGGATAATAATTTTATCTTCCATGGGAAAGGCTTGAGGGGCATACTTTAAATCGCTGATTATTTTTACTTCTTTTGAATCGGGGTTCAGGGAGGCAATTTCGTAATTGCTAATGGTAGCGTTTTTTTTAATTTTTTTAGAAAAGTAAATTTGTTTGTCCATATGGCAGATCATATTACCGATATCATTTAATTTTGATTCATAAATGTTGACGGCTTGAGCATAGTTTTCCAGTTGAGTGATAGCAAGCCTTTTAATGGATGAATATTCATTCAGGGTATCTAGACCAAATTCGGCAATCACAACATGATCATTTAAAAAACATAATTCAATTTTTGTCTGATGGGTTTCGGGTTTATACAAAAGAGAAAATTTTTGATCGGGTATGTTGAAATGGCTAACAATAGGAATGCCATTTTTATCAATATCGGTGTAAATAATAGTTGTCTTATTGGGCATGATAACTTCAGGAATAAAATAATGATTGATAGTATTTGAAAGGTTAATGTTTAATTTTATTTCGTAATGGATTAAGTTTTGAAATAGTATTGATTTTGTTTTCGGGTCAAAAAAAGATAACCATTCATCATTTAAATGCAGTCTTGGGGAAATACCATTACCTATTTTTTGACTTAGATGTGTTCCGTAATCAACAATATGTAATGTTGCCGGCTCACGCATACTCAAAAATTTTTGAAAGTTACTCCAGCTGGATATGATTAATTTTTTTTTAGATTCTGAACCAATGACCAAATAATGATTATATTCAATACCCTTAAGAACTTCTTTTACCTCATAATTGGATGAAAAATATAATTCACCTGTTCTTCTTTGATAATAGGTATATTTTCCATCGCTGGAAATATACCTGATATTAGCAATGTTTTGCTTGGTTTTTATCACCGGAAGTTTCGAGTTTGCATCAGCAGCCGGAGTTAATAAAAAACTGATGATGAAGATGAGAAATAAATTATTATTTTTTTCTAAAACCATATAACGTCCATGTATTTATTGGTTGAAGTTCCTTAAAGTTTGATACAGCATTGAAAATAAAGTTCCAATCAATTAGTCGGGGTGAGTGGAGATCATCAATGGAGGTCCGAATTGAAAGTAGAATATTTTCCTGGTTTTTGTCATATCCGTCGATAATAAAGGGAATTGGCGAGCAATCATTAAGTGCTTTGGTTTTAAAAAATTGCGGCAGAATATCCTGGACGCAACCTATCCCGTAAATAATTCCAGAGGGGTATTCTTTAAAATAATTTTTTAATATATTCAGATCATAAATTCGATTGATAATAATGGGAAAATTCTTTTTTAAAATATTATTTACTGAATATTTTTCTTTGAGATAATTAATGGGAAAATATTCAAAAGAAATATCTGATAGATATTTAATATCGGTGACCTGCTTTCCTCTATAAAAAATGGTAGGTTGACAGTTGATACCGTTGCATTTTTTTGAATCAATGACAATATAACATCCATTTTTATATTCAAGTAGAAGGGGGTTATAAATTTCAGTGTTTACTTTTTTACAAGTTTCACTGACAGAAGCCCCTTTGGTTTTGCTTAATATCAAAGCGAGAACCTTTTCTTCGGATTTGGGATGATCAGGATGATGCCCGGGGATAAATTCGAGGCATTCTTCAATTGATGAAGCCAGGTTTTTAAAACAAAACTGAAGTGGCCATACGATGTCTTCATCTTCTTCATTCATGACAGTTTCAGCGAAGGCTTGATAGGTTTCGAATTCACAGGATGCGGAGGTGGAGTGACGGAAAAAAGGGAACAAATGACTTAGTTTTCTTGAGATATTGATGACACTTTCAAAGTCCACTTTCCCGGGACAGTCTTGGTAGTCGATATTTAAATGAGAATTTTTATAGGCTCTGGCAATTTCATGGCAGTTGGGTTTGGGGTAAAGGGAGGGAAATTGCAGCATTCCCGCTTTGGTGCATATCTCGGGTGTGGTTTCCATGATTTCTTTACATTTCGGATAATCTTTGGCGGTAATGGTTTCTTTATTTAATACGTCCCGACATTTATATTTCATAAGGTAATCGGGCTTTTCTCCTCTGATGACCTGATCCCAAACATTTTCTGAAAGATAAATGTTGCAAAATTTTTCTGGTTTATCGATGTTTTCACAAACACTTTTAAAATATGATTTATCCAGTACCGAAAGATTTCTTTTGTAAGAACTGGCTTCCTTAAGGATAATATTTTGCTGATCATTTAATTGAGTATTTGCAGATGGATTACCCTTGATTTTTTGATCCAAAGAGTCTCCAATCCTCATGGTCTCAATCATTTTGCAAAAATAGGGCAGGTGAAAATTTTTTTTCCAATCTTGCATAATTTTGTGACAAAGGGTCTTGGAGGAGGGGATAGGTTTTTTTGTCTGATTTAAAGTTTGGAGATATTGTTCAGGTTCAAATACTGATGATATTTGTTTGAAAGCATAACATTGCTTTTCTTGAATATATTTCAAGAAATCATCTAATGGAGCAACACCAATAATTGATTTATCATTTTTTCTAATGCGTAAAATAACCTGTGTGACTATGCCACCAGCAACATTTAATAAACGGTTTTCCATTAGTGAATAGAGAAGGCATTCCGCTTGCTCACCTTCAATTAAGCTTAAATATTTTTCATCTGAATTAAAAATAATGATGTTTAAAAAATCTGGATGGATTGACAAGTTCTTGGTTTCCACTTTTTTTAAGTCGTTATATTTTAAAATATTGGTGTTGGCTTTTTGCAGTAATTTTTTATAGATGTCTTGGTTTGTGTCTATCAACTTTTCCAAAGATTCCAGTACCCCCGGGGTGTGCTCCAAGGTGTTTGTGGCGGCATATAAGCGGCCTCTGCTCAACAGAAGAAAAAGTAAATTTACTATTAGTGAAAGAGATGCATGAGTCATATTTGCATAGTATATACTGATGTTTTTTGATAGGATAGGCTAATTGCTATTATTAGATTAAAGCGGGTCAGGAGTTTTTTGAATGTTTGACTGGATGATTATAATATATAGTATTTTATTTTTCGGTTGTGCGTTGTGGCGAGAGCGGCAATACATTCGATCTTACGGATTTCTTATTGAAAGAATCCTTTTAATTTTTATTGCTATTCTTTTTTTGATTATGAAATTGTCTTATGTTGAAGATATTCTTTCAAGTTATTTTCAGTTGAAGGTCTTGGAAGTGTCCTTGCTCGGTTTAGCCTATATGTTATTTTATAACTTATTTATTCGAAAAATAATCGAAAATCAAACTTCTGAGCATAAAAATACCCGTGTGCAAAAACGATTGCTATATAAATTACCCTTGGTGGGAATGCTCAGCGGGGTTGTTTTAAATAATTATTATGGCCAATTTTTTACCAACTTTCTATTTTTAGTTTATGTTGTGCTTTTGTTGGCATTGCTTTTCAGAGCGTTTAAAAAGTTTATTATGGGATGGCATGGTTTGATATTTTTTATTTTGACGATAACACTGTTTGTGATCAGAATTAGACATAGGATTATCTTTTATGATTTTTCCTCATTTATTTCCGATGTGGTTTTTACTTTATCTGTTTTTGTAATGTTAGAAATATATAACCAAAAAGGTGTTAACAAATGCCAAGCAATAGTTTGATAAAATTAGCTGCCTGTTTTCTTTTTATTTCTTGTGCAAGATTGGAAACGCTAAACTTGAGTGATCATAAATACGGGGTGTCTCCCAAGCGGATCATTTGGTTTCAGATTCCTGGACTGAATGAGGATCATATATCAATGCTGCGTTTTAATGTCTCATTGGCGGATAAACGATCAGCCTTTGAAAATTTTTCCTGTTTAGGAAAAATTTGGGGATATAATCTATATGATTTAAGGCCAAGTGCTGCAAGTGGTCTGTTTGCCCAAATGGTTGGTAAAGAGAATATAACCAAAACTTGTGGTGATTTTGACCATATTCCAATATGGAATTATTTGGCAACTCTGGGATATAAAACCGGAATATTGGAAAGTGGTGCCCAGGATAATGAGTCATTGGATTACACTTTGATTTGTAAAGATAAGGCCAGTATTTTTCTCGATCAAGCAATCTTTTTTCGAATGGCACAGGCAAAATCATCTGATAAATCACTATTTCATTTTCAAGACCGGGAATTTTTTGAAAAAAATAAAATATACTATGATCGTACTTGCCAAAAAGGCAGTTGTTTTGCCAGTCTGGATGGGAACCTGGAATCAATTTTGAGTCGATTTAAAATTGAGAGAGGGAGATATCTTTTTATTGTGAGAGATTTTACTTATTTAAATGCCTTGAAAAAGAGGGATATTCGACAGGCGAGGGTAATCTTAAGTGAGTTGGATCAAATCGTAACTAAATTTTTGGAATTACAAAAAAGTGACAGTGAAATGTTATTATTGATAACATCGTCAGAGAGCATCGGATTTGATTTTCCCAAGGCGGGTACAGAGTGGGCCAATTTCGAGAAAAAAGGTGATAATCCAGGTTATAGATCTCCCCTGCTTATGTTCCCGGTCATGGCCAAAGGGGCAGGTGCTGAAAATTTTTGCGGAATATACAAGGAATCTGAGATTTTAGAAAGGATTTTGAAAAGTCAGATGGTAAAAAGAATATTCCCCTTACTTTAATCTATATAACGTAAGCGATGATTTAAAGGAGCGGGCAAAATCCATGTTAAGAGTAATTCTCTATGAACATTTACATGAATTGGATAATATAAAATTTATTCGAGATGATAAATCATTAGTCAGGGTGATTTGTCCCAATCCAATGCTTTCAGATATCTACCAAAATACCTATTGCCATGGAAATAAAAAAATTGTGGTGGATACCATCTCACGATTTATATCAAATGAACTCGGGAATGAATTTGGAAAGGACTTTTTTAATCGACTGATTCCTAAATCTGACTTGCTGTTAACCTTGGCCATTGCTTGGAAAAAAAAATGGATACATTTGCCCTTCCAAAATTTTAGTCTGGTCTTTAATCTCTTTACGGAGTTGCGGAGTTTTACGGTTAATCGTGATCTGATTGCAGAAATCTTAAATGATTTAGATCAAAACCAGCAGGCAGCCATCAGTTATTTCTGGGTGTTGATGGATCAACTCGAGTTAATTGACGAACATCAGGCTTATTATCTTTTAAGTGAGGTTTTTAGAAAGCCGGCGGTCAATTCAGGGCATGATAAAAAAGAGACTTTGGTTTTTTGGGGTTTTAATTATCTCACTTCATTGCAAATTGATTTGATTAAAGCTATTTCCCTTAAGCGGGATATATATATACCTTTTCCGATGGAAGTTTATAAAACTTCTGTTGCCTCAGATTGGATAAAATGGCTTCACCCTGCCGATAATGTAAAAGTCCAAACTAACCATAAGGTGGTTCGTGCTATTGAATTTTCTCCAGGAAAGTTATGTGAGGTCATGAGTAGGCTGCTGAGTGTTGATCAAATCACATCGGCAGATATTTACCTTGCTCAGAAAAAACCAACCTACGATCAATTGATGGAGATTCCGATTAATCAGCTTTCTTTTAAAGTTTCGAACAATATTTTTACAAATTCCTTAAAAGAAATATCGGATTTGATTCTTCAATTATGGCTAGATAAAGAAAAAGTTTTACATGCCGAGGATTTGAAACTATTTTTTCAAAATCAACTTGAAAAAAAACTTAAGGTGGATAATCTTTATCGGGATTTCAAAGCCATTAAAATTCTTTTAAGTTATAAAAAAACCCTGGAAAAATGGCGGAATTTATCAGAGATGAACGAAAACCTTTCGTTATTTGATTTTAAGATAATTGAAAAATATCTTGAGCTGGGACTGCCTAGGACTTATTATTTGCCAATTATAAAAAAGGCTTCTGATTTTAGAGTTTTTGGTCTGGAGTCGTTGGTTGGTTTTGCGGAAGATAGAAAAAAAATTTTATGCATAAATTCCGATTATGCTGACTTGAATAAGGATGAAACCTTTTATGACGAAAAGATATACGAGTTTTTGAGTACAATTGGTCCGATTAAAAGGGCGGCTTTTGATTTTTCCTTTTATAAGTATTATTTACATGAACTTCTAATGTCTCAAAATGTAGTTTTATTAATCGAATCCGGTTTATTGGATAGAAATGTTGCCTGGAAAGAAATTTTGGGGGAATTTACGGTGGAAAAAATTAGTTTTGAAAAACCTGAAGAAAAAATAAAAAAAATCACAGACTATTTAAATGACTATGTTGAAGCTCCTGTGGTGGATAAGATCTCAATTTCCCCAACCAGTTTTCAAATCTGGTTGGACTGCCCCAGAAAATACTACTTTCAAGTAATTAAAAAAATTAGAGATAATCCAACCTATGCTACTCAATTATCACCTGCCTCTTTAGGGAATTTTGAGCATGTAATTGTGCAATATTGGCTTAAGGATTCTGTCTTATGGAATGAGGATGATCATATAGTGTTTTGCAGAGAATTGTTAGAAGAAGAATTGGCCAAGGCAAAAATTGTTTTAAGCCAGTTTGATTATGAACAATCATTAAATGAAATTATAAATTATTCGAAAAATGGTATTTTTGTTTTAAAATCATTAAAAGATAAATTAAAGGTTGTTCAATATGTTTTTGAAAAGAGCTTGAGGCACGAAGATGATAAAATGATTTTTTCAGGACGGGTTGATATAATTGGTTACACGGAAAAGGGCATTTTCCTTCTAGACTTAAAGAGATCCAAAAGTAGTGTTCCTTCACTGAGTGAAATTAAGAAATTAGATAAGATCCAGCTTTCTTGTTATCTTGCCCATTTGCCGGATGCAAATCATGTTATGTTTGCTGGCTACTTGTGTCTGGCAGATATTACGGAATCCATGTTTTTTTCTTTTGAAAGTCAGGCATTGCAAGTTTTAGTGGAGGAAAATCTGGTAAAACCCAAAACGGCAGATAATAAAAATTTTCATTTTGATGAATGGATTAACGAATTTAAACAAAAGGAAGCCAAGGAGCTGGATAAAATTTTAAATGAAAAGAAATTTTTAGCGAATCCCCGCACAACGAAAGATTGTGAATGGTGTGTTGTTAAAAATATTTGTGCAAGAGGGGAATAGATGACACTGAAAGTGCCAAATAAAGAACAAGAACTGGCCATCAGACATCGTGGTGGAGTATTGCTAAGTGCTGGCGCCGGTGCTGGAAAAACCTTTGTGTTGGTGGAGCATATTAAGCATTTGGTTGAACAATGTTTAAAAATCAATCAAGGGTGTAATCCCATCGACCTGGCCAGAAAAATTAAAAATGATTTTTCAGGCATGGTGTTAATGACTTTTACCAATAAAGCCGCCGGTGAATTGGAAGTTAAATTGCATAAATTAATAAGTGAGCATGCACAGTCAGGACAAGATCCCATTTTTATTGATTCGTTCAAATTAGCTGCTGAATCAATTTTGATAACCACTATTCATGGATTTTGCCATAAATTACTCAGATCCGGCATGATTACGGATGCCTCTTGCGAGTTTGATATTGTGGGTGATTATGAATTGGAATGTAAAATCAAGAAATATTTTAATAAATGGATTGAAAATTTAATGTTTGACTCCAGCGAGATTGCCAAAGTTATTTTTTGGCATAGATTGGAGGTTGAGCAGGTCCTTTGCAATATATTCAAGTCGCCCGAATTGAGGATTGTATGGGAAAAAATTGATTTTACAGATGCCTCATCGTGGGAGATCAAAGATTATTTAGCCGAGTGTTTGAAATTGCTTGGTGTGCTTGATTTAAAAAATAAATCATTTGATCTTGGCGCTTATGTTAAAAGGGAAGGGACCTCTTGGTATAAACTGATTAAAAGATTTGAAGAAATAAAAAAATTTGATTTTTCATTAGATACCATTCTAGAGACTTGTGAATTTTTTGAACAGTATTATGTAAAAATGCCAACTATCCCGCAATCAAGTGTTGAAGTGGTTGAATGGGTCAAGAAATTAAAATGCTATCGTGATTTTTTAAAGAAAAACCAGGACGATTTTGTAGCTTATTTTCAACAGGTTGATGGTCATTTTACAAAGTGGCTGGGTTATATCAAGAATGGTTTTGATTATGTATGTAGTTGTTATGACCTGGATAACCAGAGAACTTTTTCTGATTTGGAGTACTATGTTTATAAGGGACTTTCAAATGAAACCAACTTGAAGCAAATAAGCAGTAGATATAAGTATTTTATTATCGATGAGTTTCAAGATACCTCGAGAATTCAATTTTCGATCATTGAAAGTATTATTCAACATGACTTCAACAGATTGTTTGCCGTCGGAGACCCCAAACAGGCCATTTATGGTTTTCGAGGTGGAGAACTGCAAGTATTTACTGATTGCTCTCTACGAGTTTTGTCAAATTTAAAATTAAAAAATAATTATCGTTCTAAGGCAGAAATTATTGATTTTAACAATACCTTATTTGCCTATTTGTTTAAAAAAAATAAGGAGTTTGAAGGAGAGGATGACACAGCTGTAGCATTTTTTGATCAGGTGATCCCTTCTGCCAGTTCAGAGGAATCTGGCTTTGTTAATATAACCAAGGTTGAAATTAAAAAGGCAGATGAAAGTGCGTTGATATCGGATGAGCATTTATCCAATATTGTGGAGGCACAGTATATTTTAGAGAGGATAATTCACCTGAAGTCAGCTTTTCCTGGCGACAAAATATGTGTTCTCTATAAAAAACTTTCTCCTTCGCAATATTTAATTTCGAAGTTAGTGGAAAATAATGTAGGTCATAGTGCTCAAATAAAAATGACTCAAGACAATGACATTGTTTTTGGTTTATTCGTGTTATTTGTGAAAGTCGCCCATGAACAAAAAATTAATGGTAGCTACACGGCACTGGAAGCCTATTTTAAATTGATATTTGAATGTTACCTCAAACATTTAAATATTGTTTTCCTGTTTGATACCAATGAGCTGATTTTAAATTTTATTCGTAATCTTGGTATCATGACTGCAGTTGATGCCTTTAAAAAAGTGTTGTTCGATCTGGGCATTGCCAATTCAAATTTTAAAAATAATTTTAAGAATATTGAGAGTGCAACTCAAGAAGCGGGTAATGATTTGGAAAAGTTGTGTTTGATTTTGGAAGATATGGAAGCCGAAAAATTCACGATGGTTTTGCAAACCGGTGAAGGCGCCGGCAATGTTGAGATTATGACTTGTCATGCTTCTAAAGGTTTGGAGTTTGATCATATTATTCTAGCGGGAATACATACCAACGGCAAGGCAGTGGTGGATTATTCGTTTGTTGGTAAAATCCCCGGGAGTATCAAGTGGAAAAGTACCAATGAACAAGAATCACCCTACATATCTCCCAATAAAATTTATGAAAGATTGTTAAATGAAAAGATTGAATTCAGTGAGTCCAAAAGATTATTTTATGTGGCCTTTACCCGGGCAATTAAAAGTATAAATTGGATATCCCTGTCAATTGATGATAACGATTTTTTAAAGTCAAAAAATAGTTGGATCCAAGGCCTTAGAAATTTTGAAAAGGAGTTTGGTGAACGCTTAAATTCGTATAATTTTATCCAAAAACATGAAAAATTTTTTTGCAAAGATAATCAATTGCAAAATTCCAAAGGATTACCTCCGGCATTTTATATGAAGGATCCGATGGGTGTTGTTAAAAAAGAAAATTATCAGGGTGAGGGTGTCTGGCTTGGACTTATCTCGGAATTATCGGTAACCCGTTTTTCATCAATTGCCTCATGTCCTAGAAAGTTTTATTTACAAAATATTTGCAAGTTGGATGAATCGGATTTTAACTTCAATCTGGAAGTTGCGCAATTATTTGAAAAAGATGATGAAACTGGGGATGAGCTTGGGATTATTTCAAGCGCTAAAAGAGGATCAAAGGTTCATGCATATATTTCTCAAGCAATTAATAATCATTTCACACTGCAAAATGATAAAAAGGATTTAAGCACAAATGAAACCCAGGCGGTTAAGTGGAGTTTGGAGACGATAAAGGCGAAATATCCCAAGGATATTTATATTTCCGAAGAGCCGATTAAGTTTTCACTTTTTGGTTATATGTTATCAGGCGTGATTGATTTGCAGATTTATCCAAGTGCTGATTCGGCAAAATTTTCCATATGGGATTTTAAAACCGGACCTAGAAAAGTGAATAATGAGGAAGCCTATCGGTGTCAATTGATAACTTATGCAATGGCCATGCACAATTTAAAACGGGTATCTTCCAATTTCGTTGTCCATCTGGTTATTGCTTATGTTGATGAGAGGAAATTGGTGGAATTTGAAATGAATTTTAATGAAATTGAGGAATATCTTTTTAATCAATGGCTAAAGTTGAGCAATTTAAACAGGATAAATGCGCAGCACTGTAATTATTGCCAGTTTATTAAAATATGTTCTACTTCTTGCACCCCCTAAGCCTTATGTTAGAATATTAGTATGTACCTAATATTGATCTATTAACTTACTTCAAAGGCAGGATGCTTTTTATGATTTCAAGGTTAATTATTTTATTTTTCGTTTCCTTTTTAATTAACACCACTTTTGATTTTTCTGTTTATGCTAGTGAAGAGTCAATTTATAAATTTTCATGGTTGGACCCAGACAAGGAAGTTTATGTTCTTCAAAACAGAAAGTTCAGAAAGGCCGGAAAATTTCATTTTAATGCAGGCTATGCCCATCTGATTTCCGGAGCCTTTGTGGATGCCGCTGGATTGCAAGGCAGAGCAGGTTATTTTTTTACGGAAGATTGGGGTTTTGAAGTGCTTTATACCAAAACCAGTTCAAAAGAAAATGATACGGCTGCAGCGGTTAGGAATCAGGGTGGGAATGGGTCAATTCCTTTTAACCGTAGAGTGGACGGATATGTGGGTGGGATGATCTTATGGTCACCTTTTTATGCCAAGTTTAATACCTTTAATCAGGTGATTTATTTGGATTGGATCTTGGGACTTGGTTATTCAAAATTGGATGAAACCAATAATCGTGATGAATTGGGCGGTCGAACGCCGTTTGTATTAACTCAAGAAACACATGGCTGTATTCTTTGGGATTTAGCTTTTAAGTTTTATTTAACAGAAAATTGGAACATTCGGACCGATTTAACGGTTCAGCATTATCAAGGGCAAAAACCAATTCAAAATTCAACACCTAGCGATCAGTCATGGTATTCAAATTATGATTTGGTAATATCGTTGGGATTTAATATTTAATGAAGGATGGACAGGATGTTCAGATATTTTATCATTAGATTGTTTTTAGTTATTAGCATGGCCCTTAGTTTTCAGACATTTGGTAGTTCAGGCCTGCTTAGAAATGCTAAGGCATTGGCCGATAAGAATTTATTTTTTACTTCGATACCTTATATAAAGGAATATCTGGCAGAAGGAAATGTTAATCCTAACAGTCAATCAGAACTTCTAATAGATACGATCATTACCAACTCGGGAGTCAGACAATTTGAAGTATTGCCGGAAAATATATTAGAGCGTTCGGATGCACCGATTGTAAGATATATTTTGGCAAAAAAATATTTTAGAAAAGAGCGGTATGGCGAAGCCCTTAATAAACTGCGCAGTCGGATACCACTGCTTCATCCGGTAAAACCGTTTGCGCTTTTTTTAGAGGGCAGTATCTTGACTATTCAAGGACAGCATGAGGCTAGTTTGGATGTTTATGCGGAATGTATCAAGGTTTCGAAAATGCATTTAAAGCGAACCGATGTACCCAGTCGTATTCGGCAGTTAAATATTAATAAGGATAATTGTGTTGTTGGGATTCCCCGAGCACAGTTTGGTTCCAAAAACCATAAACAGGCAAGTTTAACTTATCTGGATTTGGAAAAAGAATCTTTTGTTTGGCCAGAAATTTTGTTTGAGGAAGCTTGGAACAGTTTTTATTTGGAAGATTATAATAGATCGTTGGGCAAGTTGGTGACTTACAAGGCTCCAGTTTTTGATTATATCTTTAACCCCGAAGTGGATATTTTAAAAGCCATGTCCTATTTGCATTTATGTCTTTACGATGACGTTTCCAAGGTAGTTGCGGAATATTACGAACAATACCAAAACGTTTCCAAGCAACTGGAGAATATGCTGGGCAGGATGGGACGAAACTATGAAGCTTATTTCAATTTGGGAAGAAATTTTTATAACTCAAAAAGAGGGTCGGAAGTAATCATGGATAAAATGTTAAGTTCCATTACTCGTGACCCGGCATTTATTGAGCAGATGGAGGCATACAACCGGGGAGTGATGGAAGTCAATCAAATCAGAAACGTTGCTGATAATCATAAAAGTTCGCAGCTTCGACATAATCTAAGATTGGCGCTTGATCTGCAAAAAGATTTGATAGGTGCTTACGTCCGGGGAAACTTAAGAGGCTTTTATGCTCAAATTAAAAAAGGGTTTGAGGATATGACCTATATGAAATTGGAAATTTTATCCAGAAAGAAAAAACTTATCTATGAAAATATTAAAGAGCAGGATCGTAAACGCGGGGATATTAAATACTTGAAAAGAAATGATAAGCAATATTTCTGGACTTTTAATGGTGAATTCTGGGCAGATGAATTGGGTGATTATGTATTTGCTTTAAGGTCGGAGTGTAATGAATGAAAGTATATTTAGTCATTTTGATTATCTTATCCTTACTTGGTGGTTTAAATGTTTTCTCAGATGATAATGTAGAGGAACGAAAAGTTGCGTTATTAAAAATTATAGATGAAGAATTGGTAGAAATATCCAGATTGAATAAGCAAAATAAAAGCAATAATCCCACCATATTGTTGAGAATGGCAGAGCTATTGCTGGAAAAAGCACGTTTAATCAAGGAATCAGAAAATAAGAAATATTTGTCTGAGTCTGTTGATACCAGACGTAAGGCAAACAAGAGTGCCTATTTTAATAATTCTAAAAAATATTTTATTCAGGCTCAAAAAGTTTGTTTTTTTATTTTGAAAAAATTTCCTAGAATAAATAAAAAAACCGAAGTGTACTATATTTTGGGGGCCAATGCTCAGGAGTTTCAAAAATATAAGGAAGCTAAAAAATATTACGCCCGTGCTTTAAAAGGGTCAACCGGGAATCAATTATTAAAAATTAAAACCCAAATTGCCTTGGCTGAAATGCACTATAATGACGGGGAATACAAGCCTGCTATCAGACTTTACGAGGCGGCGCTGAATGAACATGATGATAAATGGTGGACCAAGGATGCCTATAATTTGTCATGGAGTTATTTCAAAGAAAAAAAATATCAAAAGGCAATTGATATTATGAAACAGGTGCATGATAAAAGTAGTGATGATAAATATATTGACGTGTCTGATCGAGCTGCTCGTGATCTGGGGTATTTTTATTCAACAGCCGGCAACCCTAACAAGGCTGCTGAGTTTTATGAAAAATCCGGAAAAGATGTCGGAGAAAATTTATTAAAAGTTGGTCAGCATCTAATCAGTTACGGAAAATATGCTTCAGCGGAAAAAACTTTGGCGCAAGCTGTGACGACATTGGAAGATGAAGATAAGCAATTACAAGCCAATATTGCTCTTTTAGATTTATACGACCGGTCTGGTAATTATTCCTCGCATTTGGGGACTTGTAAAAAGCTTAAGCCATATCAGTTAAGCAAGAAATTGAATGAAGACCAAGAGAAACAATATTTGTATCAATTGAAAAAAATATCGGCAATATTACAAAACCAGGTGGCTGCTAAAACCTATGAGCATGATAAGGCTAAACGAACCCAAAAGGCCAATATGGCAGTGGGGTATTTTGAAATTTTAAAAGAAGTTGATCCGTCAAAGGCTTACCTATATGAGTTTACCATTGCAGAAACCTTATATGCTGCTGATAAATTTGACGAGGCAATTGATTATTATGATTCGGCAGCACAAAAAGCAAATACCGCTGGTGATAGCAAGATTGCTGAACTTGCTAGTAAGGGGTTGGTGGCGTCTCTTGATCAAAAAGGTGTTGGTTCGGATAAAAAGAAAAAATTTACCGTGCAAGTATTTAATGATTATCTTAAAAATAATCCTAAGTCTGATGAAGCATTTAAAATTTATCAAAGACTTTTTACCGGTCATATGGAGAAAAAAAATATTGTAGAAGCGGAAAAAACGCTATTAATGTTTCGGAAGCATTTCCCGTACGCTCATGCCAAACAGGAAGCCATGCTGGCTGCTATAATGGATTATTACAAAGCCAATAAAGACCGGGAGAATTTTGCTAAATGGGTGGAAAGAATAAAAAGAAATGAATTTGTGGTTAATAATAAATATGCTGCCCAACTTAACAAGATATCACTGGCCATGCAGTTTGAAAATGTTCAAGGTTTGATGAGTAAGGGAGATAAAAAAAGAGCATTGGTGACTTATGTCGGGATTTACAAGGATAAAGATTCTTCTTCCGAAGAAAAAAAATATGCTGCATACAATATCATGCTTCTTTTTAATGAATTAAAAGATGTTAAAAGAACCGTCAATTGGGCGGAAAGGGCTTTACAATTGATGGATGCCCAGGACGTTGCCAAATTTGATACATCTTTTTTGGCCATTGGAAATGAAATGTTCAATCGAAGGAAGTTTAATGAATCAGTCTTTGTCTATGAGAAAACGCTTTTAAAAATTTGTAAAACTAGCTCGACCAAGAAAAAAACATTTTTTAAAAACGCCTATATTATGTATCTGGCAGATCAAAGGATAGAGGAGGTGAGAAACCTGATCAGACAAACGGCCCTCTGTGAGATCCCCCAGGATTTAATTGATCAGGCCAATATTGAAGTATTACAATCGTTAGTGGAACTTAAAAGATGGAATTCTGTTGAAGATCAAGTGAGTATTATGGAAAAATCGCCGGTTTTACAAGCCGAATTGATAGAACCAGTTTACAAGTTGCGAAACGAGCTAATTCAAAATAGCAGAACCGAAAAGGCCCAGGAATTTAAAGGAAAGATTTTTTCCTATTTTGCTACTGCTAAAAAAAATAAATACCAGGTTCCTCTTAAGGGATTGGATGTGGTTGCCGCCTTTAAGGTGGAAGATTTGAATGTTGAAATTAGAAAATTTAAAGAGATAACTCCGGTTTTTCCTGAAGAAAAGTATAATGCTTTATTACAAAATAAATTTGTACAATTAAAAAAGCTTACTGATGAGGCGCTGGAGGTGTTAAGTATAGGGTCTGGCAAAGGCCTGGTGCGTGCTTATAAAGTGTTGATTGAAAATTATTTAACTATCATTACTGATATGAGAGAGTTTACTCCCCCCGGAAAATCAGCTGATTATGTATCCTCATTTAAAAAGAGTATGTACGACTTATCAAGAGATCTGGAAAAGAGATCAAATGAGTTCATGGCAGAGGCCAGACGCCAAATAGTTAGCAACGATATTTTATCAAATGAAAATTATCTGTTTTTAAATACCGCTAAAATGCCGATCCAGATCGAGTATATATATACCCCAGGTGGAGTTTTGATGGATCGAGGGGGAAGACGATGAATTGGGTAATTAATTTTATGTTGGTGCTTTTGTTATATAGTTGTGCCAGCACGCAACAAAGTGATAATCTCGACTTTGAATTTGATTCAATTAGCAACGAGGATTTCAAGGTCATTGAAGAAGTTCCTTATAGGGAACATGAAGATGTTTTTGAGGATGTGGAAGTTAATGACGATTCTTTGGCAAAAGAATCGATGGCGAGAGTATCCGAACCAAAATTGATGGTGGTGGAAAATAAGGTGAGTAATGTCATTTCTAAAGGAATCAGTTTGTGTTATCGAAAACAATTTGATTCGGCGTTTGAAATCTTTGACAGAACCTATTTCGCATTTAAAAATCATCCTAGTTATTGGAATCAAATTGGAACTTGTTACTTTTTAAAAGGTGAAACCAAAAAAGCTTTTTTGTACTATAACAAGGCGAGGGATCTTAATCCCAATTATGTTCCTGCGATAAATAATCATGGTGTCATTTATCAGCAAGAAGGAGATCATTATAAGGCGCTTAAAGTTTATGAAAAAGCTTCCAAGTTGAATAGCTTTGTTTTAACTCCGCTGTTTAATATCGGTCAGCTTTATTTACGTTATGGTTTTGCCGAGAAGGCAAAAAATATTTTCAAATCATTATTAAATAAAAATCCGGGTGATGTTGATGCGCTTAATGGAATGGCAATGTCCTATTTCATGTTGGGGAATACCTCCGGAGCCCTGGCCTATTGGCAAAAAATTAATAATGAGTCCCTTGAAGAGCCTTATATCGGATTAAACTATGCCGTTGCTCTTAAAATGTTAGGAAAAAAGCAAGAGGCGGCTTCAGTTCTTGATAAAATTAATGATGCTAAACTAGGTCAGTTAGCTAATTACTATAAAAAAGTGAAAAACTATATAGGAGTTCAGTGATGAGGTTATGTTTAGTAATTTTATTTTGGATGGTGTTTGTTTTTGCTGGATTTGCGGAGGTTAAGAAACCTGAAATTGTTTACAAATACAAGCAATATGAAAAGTTTGATTTTGAGGACATGGTAGTTGAAGGGGAGACCGGATCACCTGGGGATTTAAGTGTTTCTTCGAGATTTCAAAGAAAATTTAGCAACAAGTTACCATATCGAAAAAACTTTCATGCAGAAATAAAAAAGGCAGTGGAAAGAATTAGATAGATTGGGATTTATCAAGGGGTTAGGTGTGGAGTTACACAATACAAAAGAAAGAACATTTTTTGAATTAAGGCCCAAAGGTATCAAGGCGAAAGGGATTCGGTTTGCCAAAGGGAGGAAACTCCTGGGCAGTTCTGAAACATGTGAAATTTATTTGCCGTTTACCGGGATTGCTCCCATTCATGCGGTGGTTGAAGTTGGAGATCAGACTTTCAAGCTTTATGATATGAATAGCCAGACGGGATGTTTTTTAAACGGGCAAAAGGTGATTAAAGCAGATTTTAAATTAAATGATGTTCTGAAATTTGGAAATTATGAATTTGTTTTTTCTCGAGTAAGTGAAGAAGCTAAAATTCCATCCGTCTTGTCAAAGCATGCTTCTGTGATTATTGGATCAGATCTTCCTCCTGCTATTGCGGAAATTAAAACACCACCGAGTTCTCCTGGCATAGTAAAAAAAGAAGAGGAGAGAATTAAAAAGGAAATTGAAAATATTCCGAGAGTGGAATATCCCCTTTCCAAAGACCCAAGTGCAGAATTTAGTGAATATATATTTGAGGATATTGATTATTTATATCCCATTTTTAAATACGATATAAGAAAAACCGCTGTAGAAGTCATTATTCTTTCTCGAGATAGGATATTTTCAGTTGATTATCTTCCGGCTAAGAAAGGTATTTATAAGTTAGTGGGGTTTAAACCGGTTAATAATGAATTAGAGTTTCCGTATCTGTCAAAAAAGGATAAATTCCAGTTTTTGGAAATTAGTGATAATGAAGTGGTGGTTTATCGTCCAGATGGTTATGAAAGCATGATTTTGTCTGATAAAAATACCAGCGAAATTGCCAGTAATATACCCTCAATATCGCTTAGAAGTAATGATATTGTAAGATTTTTAGCGGGGAATATTCAGATTTTTGTTAGAAGAACAGATGCCCCACCTGAAGTCAAGCCAGCGCCTTTTTTTAGGAGAGACAAGGATTTTAAAAAGATTTTGGTTTTGACTTTTTTCTTATTATTTCTTTTGTTGGGTCCGATTGCGTTTTATCAAGTTGACACAGAATTGGAAGAGGAAAAAAATCCCGAGCGGATCGCCACCATTGTATATAAACAAAAAATGAAACTGATTGCCACCAAATCTCCGGCCGTTGATATGACTCCGGAAAAACCCAAACAAGTGCAAAAATCCCCTGAGAAATTAAAACCAGAACAGTTAAAGCCAGAACAACCAAAAACACCAGAACCTAAAAAAGAAAATGTGGTTAAGGAAAAACCTGTCGAAAAATCTGGTGTGGAAAATGCTATAACGACCAAGCCGGCAAAAAAAGCAGAGCCCAAAAAGGCTGATGTTGATAAAATTAAGCCCATGGTAAGCAATTCGCCTGATCGTCCAGGAACCACTCCTAAAAAAGCGGTACCTCAAAGAACCACACCTCAAAGGGCAAATCTGAATAATCACCAGTCTCAAGGTCATGTGGACACTTATAAGGCAATTAATTTTAATAGCACCTTAAGTTCAGTCTTGGCCAAAGGTGGTTCAGCAGCAGCTGTCTCAAATGTGGCATCTTCTGCTGGTGAGGAAGGGTCTTCAAGTACCTTGGAAGGCACTGGCGTGGAATCTGCTACCAGCAAACTGGCCACGGTTAGTACAAAAACTGGATCCTTGTCTGGAACGACAGAAGGTAAGCTAGATGCCAGTAAGGGGGTTTCGGGACTGGCCAATAAGAGAAGTATTTATACCGTTGGTGTACCCTCTCCAGAGGTTTTGATGGGATCAATGGATCCTGACGTTATTAGAAGAATTTTGCAGGATCATATTCCTCAATTTAGAAATTGTTACCAACAGGAATTGGATCGCTCGAAAGCTGCGTTTGATGGAATTGTTCCACTTAATTTTATCATTGGATCGTCGGGGCATGTTACCCGTGCTGGCGTTGTTGGACAAAGTTCCATGCCTGCTAACGTAAAAAAATGCGTTATAAATGTCTTACGGGGAATCAGATTTCCAGAGCCCATGGGTGGAGGTGTAGTGGAAGTCAGTCAGCCGATGAATTTTTATCCAAGACAGTAAGATGTTGAAGGAAAGATAGTTACACCAATAATTGAATAAATCCAATTTGAATTGAATTGTTTTCAAGCAATGCAAATACCTGATGGTTTTTGATAAATATGTTTAATGTATGTTGAGAAATATAAAAATTAGATTTGTTCTTCGCCTCGAACTACAAATTTGTATTTTTGAAAGCCGGCTTCTGCACATGTGAACATTAATTTTTTTACATATGAATATTTAACTGTTTTATCCACAATTAAATTCACAATTCCTGAAAATTTTGGTGCCCCTTCCGCTGCTTTTTCAATTTCTTTAAACTTGTCAACTTTTTTAACCAATTCGTTGAAAAGAGGGATTATTCTTCTTTTACCCATATCATAGGCATTTCTTTCTTCCATCTCGCTTAAAGCCTCGGAGTTTAAAACGACCACATCATCCACCCAGATTGTGGTAGGAGATACTTGAACCATGACACCTGCGGTATTTATACTTTGGGATTCAGATAAGGGAAGATGAATTCCTTTGGGAACATTTAAATTTACATTTGAAGAATCGTAACTTTTAATTAAAAAAACCAGAAGAATAACCAGAATATCGAGAAGGGAAGTGATATCCATCTCGATAACGTTCTTTTTTCTTCTTGTTCCTCGGTTTCGTATAAATCTTGATTTGGGCATAATTCACCTAGCTTTGGATATCTCCAAATATGATGTTACTAAATAGTTCTTGTATTTTCTGGGCGACTCCGTCTTTTCCTGTGTTAAAGAACGCTTCGTCGGTCGGTCTCAGTATTCTTATGGCATCCATGATCTGAACTATTTTTTCATATTCAAGATCTACTTCGGGATCAAGGATGACAGTTTTTTCTTTTTGATTTCCTGATTTTAAATCGACCAATGTGGTATGTAATTTTTCCAGATCATAGTCGCCGGTATTAATGTTGGTTATTTTTTTATAAAAAGAACTTGGAATTCCAGTATAGATGTTGATGGAGTCGGCAGTGATTTTTAAAGTGAGCGCAAGTTGTTTTTTATCGGGAGGAGGTTCCCGGTTCGATACCAGTGGCACATCACTTTGAATTTCAAAAATTTTAATAAAATTAACGGACATTAAAAGGAAAAAAATGAAAATAAAAGTTGCATCCATGATTGGAATTAGATTTGGTTTTTCAGTTTTAATTTTCCTTTTTCTTCGACTTGGGACTCTATACACGTTATCCACCTTTTTAATTATTCACTAATTTTTTTTGTTCCTAGAAGATCCATAAGTTTTACAGAATATTCATCAATTTCATTTACAATTTTTTCAGACTTGCTTGATAAAAAAGTGTGAAAAACCATAATGCTAATTGCTGCAAGTAAACCTAGGAATGTAGTGTTCATCGCCATGGAGATACCGTCGGCTAAAAATTGTGCTTTCTGAGTAGGGTCCACATCTTTAAGAGCTGCAAAGGCCATAATCAGACCTTGAATTGTTCCAAGCAGTCCAAATAAAGTGGAGATGTTGGCAATCAATTGCAAATAATTGAGTCTCAATTCAATTTTTGGAATCACTTCCAAGGCAGTGGCATCTATTGCATTTTGAATTTGATCTGGAGATTGAGTCGATCTTTTGAGACCACTTTTTAAAACCTTGGGTAACATGGCCATTGATCCAGAACATACTCGTATGGCACCTTGTATATCGTTCGACAGGATATATCTTTGCAATTCATTCATAAATGAAGGGCCATCAATATCGTATTTATTGGCGAGTTTTAAAAAGCGATCCATGCTGATGGCAAGTCCAATCGCCCAAGTGGCGGCGATAACCCACATGAAAATTCCACCGTTTTGCATGAATGATGCGACACTGTTGATTATAGTTACAAGTGATAAACCTTCTTCCATGGACACAATGAACTCCTTGTTAATTTCAAAAAACTTATAACTCTATTTTATATCAGATAGTTATCAGTGGAAAAAAAATATCGAAGGAATTTATTGCCCAAAGTTGACTAAACCGTGCGGGTAAGTGCTCTTGTTAGGTATAATTTTCTGGATAAAGACTTCTTTCAATTCCTTCAACCAGAATGTGGATAATTTTAATATGTACCTCCTGGATCCTATCGGAGGAGTGAGCCGGGACAATTATAGGGATATCAACCAGTTTTTTTAGCTTTCCACCATCTTTTCCCAGAAGTCCGATCACTTTGATGCCATTTTTTTTAGCAGTTTCTGTGGCATTAATTACGTTGAGGGAGTTACCGCTGGTGGATAATGCAATAAGCGTGTCTCCACTTTTGCCAAAACTTTCTAGAAATCTCGAAAAAATAAATTCATAACCAAGATCGTTACTTACGCAGCTAATATATGAAGGATCATTAATGGCAAGGGCCCGCAAAGGGGGACGTTTTTTACGGAAGTATCCCGTAAGTTCTTCGGCAAAATGAGCAGCATCACACATAGAGCCACCGTTTCCGCATGAATAGATCGTGCCATTTCTTTTTAATGTTTCCACCAAAATATTAACCGATCTGGAAATCAAATCAATATTGTCAGGAACCCCAACAAAATCTTCAAGAGTTTTTTGCGCTTGGAGGAAAGCTGTTTGGACAAAAGATCCCATGCTATTAAGCCAGTTCTTCAAGTGATTTAACAATTTCAATTTTGGGTTGGACACCAACTAGGGTTTTGGAAGGATTGCCACCTTTGAAAAAAATCATTGTGGGGATACCTCTGATGCCATATTTTTGGGCCAGCTGGCTGTTGTTATCAACATTTACTTTGACGATAGATACTTTATTTCCCATTTCGCCCGCAATTTCTTCCAAAAGAGGGGAAAGGGTTCGGCAAGGTCCACACCATTCAGCCCAAAAATCAACTAGCACTGGCTTGGTGGAATTTAAGACTTCGGTTTGAAAATCGTTTTCGTTTATACTTTTTAATGAACTCATTTATGCTCCTTCAAATATTAAAAATATTTTATATTAATAAGACACCAATATCCTAATCAATTTCTTTGATATCGAAAACCCCAGATCTTTAAACACCGCGCATTAATATTGAAAAATATTCCACATTAGTATTCTTAATATAATGCGCTAAAATGAATATATGAATAAAAACAGAAATTATCTTTTTAAATCTTCGGCCCAAACCCATAAAGTTGCTAGGTTGGTTGCTAAAGCGGTTGATTTATTTATTGTGATGCTTTTGTCGGTTTTTTTGTACCCGTTTGGAATTTTGCTCGGAATTATTTATTTGTGTTTTGCAGATTTTATTCAAGGCGGACAGTCCGTTGGAAAAAAGATTATTGGGATGAAAGTAATTTCACTAGAGGATGGATCACCCTGTAGTTTAAAACAATCGATAAAAAGAAATCTTCCGTTTATTATTCCTCTTTCCTGTATGATTGTTCCGGTTATTGGATGGCTATTTGCACTTTTTTTAGGATTTGTTTTGATTTCTCTGGAAGTAATTATTTTGTTCAAACTCGATTCGGGGCATCGGCTTGGTGATGTTATGGCAGATACATCAGTAGTCAGTAGTGACTATATAAAAATAAAAAGCAGTGCTGGTGATGCATCCTGGTTGTCTCCCAAAAAAGAAATGGGATAAAATCTATCAAGTTACTTTTATAATAATCAATTCTGATTTATTCTAGGGTACGTTTTAAAAGGAGAGATTGTGAAATCCAGATTGATTCTTGTTGATCTAAGCAGCTTTATCTATAGGGCATTTTACGCTATAAGAATGCTAAACGCTCCAGATGGAACACCTGTTAATGCGGTTCACGGCGTTCTCTCCATGTTTTTAAAATTGATATCTGATTACCGGCCTACCCACATGTTAATTGCAAAAGACAGCAAGGGGCCATCAAAGAGAAAAGAAATTTTTCCTGATTATAAAGCCAATCGACAGGAGACGCCTGCGGATCTGATAGTCCAGTTTGATATTATTCATCAATTAGTTGATAAAATGGGCCTGATTAGTTTTACCAAAGAGCAATATGAGGCAGATGATGTGATTGGAACAGCAGCGGTAAAATGGCAAAAAAGTTTTGATGAAATTTTAATAGCTTCGAGTGATAAGGATTTGATGCAGTTCGTGGGCGATAATATAAAAATGATCGATACCATGAAAGATAAGATTTATTCTCGGGAAGATGTTTTTGAGAAGATGGGCGTATGGCCCGAGCAAATGGTTGATTATCTGGCCATTATTGGTGATGCTTCTGACAATATTCCCGGAATGAAAGGGATCGGGCCCAAGGGGGCGAGTAAGCTTTTACATGATCATAAAACACTCGCAGGGTGTATAGAGGCAAAAGATACATATACCGATAAAAGAATTAAAAATGCGTTCGAGAACCATTTACAAGATGCCATTCTTTCCAAGCAGTTGATTGAAATAGTTACAGATTTAAATTTAGACCTGGATACTAAAGATTTGAGTGTTCAATTCAACCCAACCGATGATTTGATCAACTTTTTGAAAGACTTGGGATTTAAATCTGTAATTAAAAAATTAGCAGATATGAAGTATGGGGAGTATCAGGCGCAAAAAAATAATGATTCGTTTAAATCACAAATTATTATTGATAGGCCAAAAATAGTTTTTAAACATACTCATCTTAATTCAATAAGGGAATTGGAACAAGTTCTGCATAAACCACTCATCTCCATGATTGCCAAATATTCAAATAATGTACCTGAATTTGAAAGGATGGAGGCGATTAGCATTAGTGCAGATGGTAATGAATCGTTTTATTATCACATAGCCGATTTGGACATGGATATTAAAAAAAGAATAATATCTTTGATTGTTCAAAATCCTGATTTGGAAATAGTTGGTTATGATACTAAAACCCATATGGTGGCATTACTTCGAGAGGATTTATTTTTTAATGCGAAATTTTATGATGTTTTGCAGGCTTATTATAATCTTGATACGGGAGGGGCCAAAAATATTGAATATGTGATTAAAATGTTTTTAGGGACTGATATTGTAGATGAAGCTTCGATTGTGGATTATAGCAATACTAGAGAATTCGAAGCGATTTTTCTGGGAGAACGAGCTTGCTCATTATTTTTACTTAAAAATACTTTAGAAGAAAAATTAAAAGAACAGGATTTGGAAAAAATCAATCATGATATTGATCAACCGCTTATTCCGGTTTTGGCCAAAATGGAAAAAGAAGGAGTGTTATTAAATAAAGCATTTTTTGTAAAACTTGAAAATGATTTTTCTATCGAGGCACAGAAGGTTGAAGAGGATATTAATAAAATAACTGACTTTCCCATAAATCTAAAATCACCAAAACAGGTGGCTGAATTACTTTTTGAAAAATTGAATTTACCGGTCATTAAGAAAACCAAAACGGGGTTATCTACAGATATAGATGTTTTACAAGAACTTCATAGTATGAAAATAAGCGAGGTCCCCGGGCTCCTTATTAAATATCGAGAGCTGGAAAAACTGCTATCCACCTACGTAAAAGTGCTTCCTGAAATGATCAATCCCCGAACTGGAAGATTACACACCCATTTTTATCAAAATAATGTTTCTACCGGGAGATTATCCTCGGACAAACCCAACCTGCAAAATATTCCAGTCAGAAGTAAAAACGGAAAATTAATTAGAAAGGGATTTATCGCAAAGCCGGGATGGCTTTTACTGTCGGCAGATTACTCGCAAATAGAACTTCGTCTGCTTGCTCATTTTTCTAAAGATAGGGTGATGGTGGATGCCTTCTTAAAGGATCTGGATATCCATTCACAGACAGCCTCGGAAGTTACCGGCGTAGATCTTGATAAAATTACTTCAGCGGAAAGATCAATCGCTAAAACCGTTAATTTTGGCTTGATGTATGGGCAGTCATCCTTTGGCCTGGCCCAAACCCTTGGTATCTCCAGAAATGAGGCGAAAGATTATATCACCAAGTATTTTGAAAAATTCTCCAGAGTTAAATCTTTTTTAGATGAATTAAAAGAGATTGCCACCCAAAAAGGCTTTTCCGAAACACTTTATGGAAGAAAACGATTTATTCCTGAACTGAATAATCAAAATAGAATGATCAAATCCATGGGAGAAAGATTGGCAGTGAATTCTCCAATCCAAGGAACCGCCGCCGATATAATCAAGGTAGCGATGATTAACCTAGATAAGAAGCTGACTGTCCAAAATCTTAAATCCAGAATGCTTCTTCAAGTTCATGACGAGTTAATATTTGAAGTACCTGAAGATGAATTAGAGCTGATGAAGCGAATTTTAAAAGAAGAGATGGAAGGGGTTGTAAAACTTGATGTTCCCTTGAAAGTTGATATGGGAATTGGGGTTAATTGGTTTGATATCAAGTAAAAGTGCACTTGCGTAAAATTCCGATATTTTATCAGATGCATTTACAAAATAGCGATTTTGAGGCCCGTGAATTTAGAACAAGGTTTTTGTCTTTTACGGAACTGGCGCCGATTTTAAAGTGCTAGAAAGTTAATTTATAATTATACCTCTTTGGGTATAATATTGACTTGTAAAACGATGTGCGTTATTATATCAATATGGATATAATAATCAAGCCTCGAAAAGTGTTAAAAAAAGCTGTATTTTTACCTTATATTTCAATTTTAGTTAAAGAGCAGAGAATTAAACTAGGGTTGTCCCAAGACCAGCTTGCAAAAAAAATTGGAATAGGTCTTAAAACTTTAAGAAAGATCGAACAAGGAGATTTAAATCTTAATTTTCACAAAGTGAATTTTCTATTAAATTTTTTCGGCATGGAGCTTCAGCCTGTCGAGCTGTTAACATCTCCAAAAATCAAAAGTAAAAAAAAGCTAAAAAAAAATGATATTCTTAAAATTCTAAAGAATATCTATCCGATCTTAAAATTAAAATATGGCATTAATGAACTTGCTCTTTTTGGTAGCTATGCAAAAGGAAATGCAACTTCTGAATCTGATATTGATATATTGATAAATAGCGATTCAACATTAAGCCTTGAAGTCGAGGGAGAGATACAACTCATTTTTGAAAATATTTTCCCGGGGACCAGGGTTGACTTGACTTTAAAAAATAATCTTCATAATGCTTTCAGAAAAGAAATCAAGGAGTCAAAAATTAATGTCACCGAAAGATTATAAAACGGCGCAAATTTATCTAGAGAGAATTATTGAGCATATTAATAAAATTAGAAAATATAAAAAAGGGCTGTCTCTAAAAAAGTTTAAAGAGCAAGATCAGGAGTATGACGCAATTTGCATGCAACTTTCACAGATTGGTGAAAATGTTTCAAAAATAGAAATCTCTATGGATAAAATAATTGAAAAATTTCCAAGCGCAGTTAATTGGAAGGCTCTTAAGGGACTAAGAAATAAAATAGATCATGATTATACCTGGCTTGAGACAGATAAAATATGGGTCATGCTTGAAAATGATTTTGATGATCTAGAAAGTGGTGTCAAAAATATTTTAAAAAAGAGGTATGGATTAAAGAAGTGATGCTTTCGAATTTGAAAATTACATAAGAAATTCTAGAAAAGTTTTCGCCAGAAGTAATTATTATTTATACGTTTTTTGTATAACCTTTGTCACGAGATAAATAGGCAAGAAAATCATGATTGACTTAATATCGAAAATTGATGTAACATCAAGAATGGGTCCGGGGCAGGTAAGAAAAATTTTGTCTGAAATATTTAACTATAATCCGAATTTAATTTCATTTACGAAGCACGCAAGAACTCAAATGCGTGAACGTAATCTTAAAACGGAGGATGTGTTAAATGTTTTAAAAGTCGGAATTATTTTGAATTTTGCAGAATTTGAAAAAGGAAGTTTTAAGTATCGTGTGTAAACAAAAAAAATTTCAGTAGTGGTTGCCTTTAAAAAACCGAATCATGTAGTTGTTGTGACAGCTTGGCGAGATTAAGAGGATGATTCTATGAATAAATGTATGATATGTGGCTCAAAATTGAAGGAAGTTCAAGATCCATTATACCATTATACTGAGTGTGGATTATCGAAAGTGTTTTTAAAAGGTATAGTGATTCATGAATGCACGAATCAAGAATGCAAGGATGAGGAGGTAACAATCCCTAATATAGAAGAACTTCATCAGTTGTTGGCAGAAAAAATTGCATCTCAAGCGAATAAAATTTCATCAGAAGAAATTCGTTTTTTGAGAACACATCTTGGTTTTTCTGGGATTGATTTTGCAAAAAGCATAGGTGTGTCCCCAGAAACAGTTTCTAGATGGGAGAAAGGGACCGTTAATATGAAAGAAGCCTCTGAAAGGTTTCTTAGAGTTTTAATATTGACAAAATTTGGGCCATTTAGAAATTATGAAGATCTTAAAGTATTTGCAACCAAGGCTCGCAAGTCAGTATCAAAACATTTTTATAAGATGGATCATTCTCATTGGAGAGTTGATAGGGCGGCTTAAATTTTTTTCTTTCTCCCAACAAAAACACAATGCTCGCCAGCTCCCAGAGCTGAAGGTTCAGTTGCAGTTCTAATAATTATCTGAAGTAGGTTTTTCCAAGTAGTTTCATTATTGACTAGCGCATTGATTTTATCTCCTTGGAAAGCGGCAATTCCCTCGCATGAAAAAGATTCAACTAGTTCGATATTTAATTCTTTATATAGGTTAGGCATATCAAAAGTGTTGGCAAAAGAGGCATCGGTAAATGCGTTTGGATTGTTGCTTTCATTGAGGTAAGTGCATGTATTGAGTATACGGTCTAATTCATGATTTTCGTTATTAATAGATTGTCTTGCTCCTTCAAGAGACCAGCGAAACATGTCGCGCACGGGGCAAAGTTTGGGGATAATCGAAGAAAATATATACCCACCAGGTCTGGTTACTCGGAGTGCTTCAAGTAGTGCTAATTTTCTGTCAGTATATTCAGTAAGATGATATAACGGCCCCATGAGCAAGGTTGAATCATATGTGTTTGATTTAATCTGGGCAAGATTAGTTGCATTTCGTTCAAAAATATTTTCAAGTAATTGAGATAAATTTCGCTTATCAATTTCAGATTTAGCTTTGTCCAGAAGTTGGGGACTTAAATCTACTAAGCATACGCAGTGATTATTTTCCAGCAGGTCAATAGTATAACGACCAGGCCCACCGCCGATATCAATGATTCGACTATTGGGGGATGTGTATTTATAGATAAAATGCTTGGTTACTTCAAATTCAATTTTATGATAATAATCTTGATCTAATCTAATCCATTCATGTTCAACTTGATTGTCGTAATAATTTTTGACTCTATCTATACCCATATATTTCTCACAAGATAATTCGTTGCTACCAGCTATGATATGATAAATTCAAGTTTGGAGATAAGTCTATTTATTTTTAATTCAAGGAAATGTGTAAATGCTGGAGAGGGTCTGTTTTACTCAAAGTTGAGTAAAATGAATTAAGTCTAATTAAAAACAGCGTGGTGGGGATTATGAATAAAATAAAAAATCCATTTATTGATGATTCAATAGTGGAGGGTGATGATTACTGTCCTCGGAAAAATTTGGAAGAAAGAGTGTTGAATAAACTGGAGAGTGGTCATAATTTGACATTGATCGGGGATCGAAGGATTGGTAAAACTTCAACGGCTCATTACGTTATTGATAATATGAAAGGTTTTTCTAAGGTGGATATTGATCTCTATCACATTATGGAAACATCAGATATCGCTGAGTCAATTATGGATGCTTGTAAAAAAGTTTTGGATAAAGTTTGGGATTCAAAAAAGGTGTTTGATTTTGCAGGCAGACTTTCACCTAAGCTCGATGTCACAGATGCGGGAGTTTCTTTTGGCCTTGATAGTTCCAAAAAAGAGTACAAAAAAACACTAAATGTGGCCTTTGAGTTTTTAAATGAAGTTGTAAAAAGAACGCATGGGAAAGTAATTGTTTTATTTGATGAATTTCAAGTGGTAAAAGATGTAAAAAATGGTGATGCTATACTCAAATATATGAGAGAAAAAATACAAAAAATGACAAGGGTTTCTTTTTTGTATGTAGGTAGTATCAGGCATGACATGGATCATATATTTAGAGATCAAAGTTCTCCTTTTTTTAAACAGGCAGAGATTGTATATTTTGAACATATCGGAGCAGATATTTTTTTTGAATTTGTTGATAAACGTTTTCAAAAAAAGAAAATAACTATTAAGCGGGAAGTATATGATTATCTTTACCGGATTTGCTACGGTGTTACCGGGGATATGCAAACCTTTTGCCGAGTGGCCTTTGAAAGCCTTCCAGAAAAAAGCAATCTTGATTTTGAAGAATTATTTTATGTTTTAGAAATTATTTATAAGAATGAGCAAAAATATTTTAAAGGTATTCTTGACGGTAAGGAGCTTACCAGGATTCAAAAGAATTTATTAATACAACTTGCTCAAAATATGGAACAGGTGGATGTGAAATATTTTGGAAAATATTTTCAGCAAATCATTGGAGTGAAAAGTCCTGGCGCAATAACAAATGCATTGATTGCTTTGGAAAAAAAACAGTTTATTTACAAATCCGATGAACGGTATTGTTACTCAAATCCCTTTTTTAAAGAATGGGTGCTTGATTATAGATTGGTTATTTGAGCTACAGCGGGAACAATGGAAGCAGGCTCGGCCATTACTGGCACTCGACTTGATTTTGGTTATCGACAAAGAGTGATTAGTGGAAGATAAAATTACGATTTTTTTTAAAATAATGCCCGACGCAATGATTTGCCAGATCTTCCCCTATTGTCGGTGGCAAAATTCTACTATTTTTACTAAAAAACGGTAGAAATTTTCTACCGTTTTATCTTGAATATTGTAATGACTTTATTCCAAAGATTTTTTCAAATAAAAGCAAACCAGCTCATCTTCCTTGATATTTTTATGCAACCTCCATTCAATAGGATCAAGCGAAATAAATTCAATCCACTCGTTTTGTGTAACAATTAAATATTGAAAAATATTTTTATTGCGCTCTGGTGCATAATTAGAGAGAGCATGATTTTCATCAACATCTTTTATGAATGAAGTATTCCATAACTTATATGTTGAACTTGTTTTTTCGTTTTTTTCTCTGGGCACTTTCCTGTCTACATATTTACCAATACAGGTATAAGCATATGCTTCATCGGTGATTCGTAAAGGACAAAAAGATGATACTGTAATGACGTATATGTCGTCTGGACTATCACTATTGAGTTTGAAAAAAAAATGGACGTCGTTTAATATTCGAAGTTCTGCCAAAAGCCAAAGTTGATCACTATGCATAACCGGTGTATTCCAATCTTCAACGTAAACTTCATTTCCATACGCCGATTCAACTTTCATTTATACCTCACCTTGATCCTTATTTTTGGATCTAATGTTATATCATTATCTGATGGCTGCACTTCAAGGGTTGGAGGTTTTTCAGCTTTTTTAGGACGTTTTACTATTTTTTTTCCACTTGGTAATGTTTTATATTCTATCCCATTCGAAGCAATTGAAATGTTCCCTGGAAATTTATCAAAATCTTGTTGCAGCTCCTTATCCCCGCCAACTTTTTCATACTCTCTAACTTTATTTTTTGGACGAGTTGATGTTTCCTTGGTTTTCCCATTTATTATTCCAGCTTCTTTGAGCGGTTTTTCTAGCTCATCATGCTCTTTTTGAAGAGCACTGAATCCCCTTTTAAATTGGTCTTTGATTTGTTGATCATTCAAGTCTTTTAAAAGATTGTAGAGATTAAAAAATGAATCCCAATCAATAGTTGTGGCGGTCAAGATTGCTGCTAAAATCATTGTCGCCGATATAGGGTTTTCTACCAAGGCTGGTAATACCAAGATGCCAGCAAATCCATACATTGGGGAAAATGTCAGCGGTTGCACAGGGTCTGAGTTGGGATTTGCAATCAATGCTCCTATGTCGACCGCTACTTTATTATCATTTATTGAATTTACTTCACGCTTCTGCCCTTCCGTTCCACCACTAGGTAAAATTCTAATCTGCACAAAGCCGATATCTTGAAAATGTCCATCGGTGATAAATCTGGCATAAACATTTTTAGAAATTTGGGACCATGAAGTATTTGAAATTTCATTTTTATTAAAATTTGTAGGTATGTTTATTAATTCACTCAATCTTGAATAATCATGACCGACTTCATGAAGACGCTTTTTAAATTTTTGTATTTCATTAATTTTTTGTCCAACTTCACCAAAAGCATCGAATAGATTTTCTGAGGCTTCGTAAAAGTTGGGAAGCAATCCATTAGAAGAATTTGAAACTTGATTCCATCTTTTTTCCAATATCTCAAGAAATGATTCTTTTAGTTGAGATTTAGTCTTTGGAATTATTTCATCAATTATTTTTTGACTAATTGGGGTCATTTCATCATAGCTTAACCCAGCCTGCAGACTCCATGAAACAATTTGAATATCTTGGACACTGAATTTAGGAGGTGCTCGAAGATTTAGCTCTCGAACCACCCCGGCCCTTGTACCTTCTAGTGTACTCAAAGAATAAATATGACCGCTTGGACTAGTTCCACCTTGCTTCATACAATAAGTTATCACGGGAATAACATAATCGCCGGGTGAGAAAAGTAAATTCCCCTTGGGATCATATGAAAGGCTACCTCTGATAACTTTTTTAAAATCAAAAGAGGGGCCATGAAGTTTTTGGATTAAAGGATAGGAACTTCGTTTAGCCGGCGCAATTGGAGCAGCTTCATTAAAAACAGCTTCGATTTGTGGCCTCAAGGATTTTATCAATAATTGAACTGCTTCATCCTTAATATCTTGATTACTTATGGGATATTGCGAGCAGGAACTCAGGAGTTGGATAAAAAATAGAAAGTAAATTTTAAAAAAAGATTGAACCGATTTGAAGGTATGCCTCTAGGGTTGTTGTTAATTATAATTTAGTCTAACTTTAATTTTATGACAAGTTGGATTTTATTATTATTTATTGCGAATTCACAAAACCACTTGATATTTTACCCATCTCTGTGTGAAAGTGTTTGACTGATATTTGAATTGTAGAAACTTTAAGCTGGACTCAATATGAAAACAATCAGAAAATTTAAAGAAAATGACCTTGAGCTTCTTATGAGTTTTAAAAATGATAACACTGAAAAAAAACTGTGGACGCTTGAGCGGGTCAAGCGAGAGTTAATGGATTTTGGTCGAGGGTATGGTGAGAATGTTTTAATCGAAGAAGATAATGGTGCAATATCGGCGTTTGCAGGTTTTGTGAAAACTACACCGGAAAAAGGTGAATTTTTTATTTCACCTTTTGTTCTTAAGTCATCAAAAAATTGTTTGCTTATGGAACGATTGATAAAAATTGCCAAAGAAAATAATGCGAAATGGATTCGGTCATCAGTGTTTTGTGAAGAGGCAGAAAAAAAGAAAATTTTTTGTGATTACCAGTTTTATAATGCTTTTGAGTTTATAACTCTTCAATGTGATCTTGGAGAAATAAAATTAAATGACGTGACCTCATCAATTGTGTTAATAAAAATTCCAAGAGAAAAGCTTGATCCTGAAAAATTTGCTGAATTAAATAATAGTGCATTTAAAAATGTGCAAAATGCTGCAATCATAAATAAACAACAAGCGAATGATACTTTCAACTCTTTTTACCGCTACGGAGAATTAAGTCAGATATGGAGTGATGAATTTGGTACTTATGTGGGTTTTGTGGAAGTTACTTCCGATGGATATATTGAGGCGATTGCAACCAATCCAAAATTTCAAAAAAGAGGTGTTGGGAAATTTATGCTAAGTGAGCTCTTGAAAGTTGCCAAAGGTGAATCATTTACAAATATCAAATCCATTATATCCAGCGAAAATACTTCATCGCTTGCTCTCCACCGTTCTTTGGGGTTTAGAGAAATAGAAAGAAGAGAGGTTATGCAGCTGGATTTGGAGTAAAAAAATAATGATAGAAAATATACTTAGAAAATATGGATGGCTTGGTGATTTAAGATCTGCAATTAAAAAAATCAGTAAGCTTGAAAGGTTAGATAACAAAGATTTAAAAATTCAAAAAGAATTTTTGAAAAGATTTTATTATGGCGACAGGTTTAGCCAAATAAAAATTAAAGATCAATTTGTTGCAGATGTTATAAGTGCATATCAGTCTTATTGGTGCCAAATGTTGTTAAAGAAATTGATACTAAATGAAGGTGAAAACTATCTTTATCAAAAACTCTGTGAAGTTTTTGATAAACATAAAATCAATTATAAAAATTGTAGAAATCTTGATCAACTTGAGAAATCATTAGGACATCAATTTGATAAAAAAGGTGTGTATTATATTTTAGGTTCTGTGTTGCCATATAGGGAGCTGGAAATATGGAAAAAACAAACGAGTAAGATATATAATGTAAAACTGCCGAATAAAAATAGAAAAGTAAAAGTAGTTTTTTTACATGACTTTATTATTCGAGGATGGGCCGATTACGCTACTGTCGGAGTAAGCTATCCATCTGGATGGGCAAAGAAGGATGCTCTTTTTTGTATTAAAGATGCCTATAACCAAAGATCTGAGAAATTTAAGTGTAGCTATTTGGTGCATGAGACTCAACACTTTGATGATTATAAACATTTTCCCAAACTTGAGCAGATTGATTTAGAGTACCGGGCGAAATTGGCCGAATTGATTATGTCAAAAAAAAGAACATATGAGCTTTTGGACAAGTTTATAGTAACGATGAATAATAATCCCTCCTCTCCTCATGCTTATGCGGAGTATTGCCTTTTAAGAGATTTATCTTTTGGATTGTCTAATAAAAAGATGGTTAGGCGTTTGATCGAATGGAAAAAAATTTCTGCTGTAGCAATACGAAATGCATGTTTCAATATTCTCAGCCTTCATACCAAAAATTTAAATATTAAGGGGGCAAGAAGGGTAAGGGGAATACTTTGAAATTTTCTGGATCATAACTCTAGTTTTTTTTGATATAAGTGTGACGTTTTAGTCGGGTAAAACCCTGTGGAAGGATTAAGCAAATTTCTTTCGATGCATTTAATTATCTGAAAATACGGCAAAAGTAAGAAAATACTCCAGTTTTTATTACGTTTTTATAAAGAGTTACCGATAAACCGTAATGAAGTTTGTTAGAGAAATGGGTTCTTAATATCGGTGATGCATTTTAGGCATATTAAAGTGTGAAGTTATGGCGAAAAAGTTAAATCAATTTTGTTATTTATTAATACTTGTGATGCTTGGATTAAATAATCTGGAGATTTATGGAAAAGAGCGAGCTAAGCAAGAGGAATGTTTTTGGACAGAAGATATTGTGGTGTCGAAGGATTGTCGTACCGTAGCACCGCTTGTAAATCTGGATAATAATGACCAAGAAATTGCAGATAAGCTTTCAGATGAAAAATGTGCAAATTTGTCTATATCTGATCTTGAAGAAGCGTGTAAGTGTGTTGAAAAAAATATTGATATTTCGAATGAAGGTGCAATATCTATTGAGCTTTCACGGATAGGGTTAATCGAACGAGATGTGAGTCGCAGGATTGAACTTAAGGAAAATTTAGAAAAAATTATTACCAGGGAATATTTGTTTTCTGCTAATGCTAAAATGGCTTCGTGTGATATTAGTAAACGTTTTAAAGCAATAATGAAATCTATTGCGCCAGTTAGGAAGGCTTACAGCAAGCAGAAGTATCAAAACAAAGAAAAAGATGAGTTTTGCTCTCCTGGGTATAATCCGGTTCAAGAAATTAATTTATTTAAGAATTTACAAAGTGGAGGAATTCCTTCGTTGGATTTTGATGAATCGATTGGAGCTGGGCTTGATTTGGTTATAAATGTAATTAGAGAAGCCAGCGAAGACAATTGGAATAATTGGAATAAGGAGGAAATAATTCCAAATTTATTATCTCAGGTGAGAACGGCAGTTGGAGAGTATCTTGAATCTAATGATGAGCAATTTGCTAAAAAAATTATCATAAATGAATGTTCTAAGAAAGCGTTGGAAGCTGCGGGGGGAGATAAAACCAAACAGGGTTCGGATTTATGTAGGGTTTTAAAAAAACTTAGCTCATTTTCACAGCCACAAAAAAAGAGTTTGAAGATAGCACTCGGAATTTTTACCGAAAATAACGAAGCTATTGAGGAAGCGGTTGGGGAATTTACAAAAAAAATAATGGATGGAGATCTTAATAAAATAAAACAGGAACAATTTATAAATATCAGAAACAGTCTGGACAAGTATCATGGTATTTCCTGCGATAACATACTGGGGGATAAGAGTCAACGTTCAGATATTGATACAATTAAAAAATATTGTTCTGAATCAAGTGATCCAATAGCGCAAATGGCAAATCTGACGAAAAAAGATTTAGTTGTCGAAAATTGGAAAAATTTGGTAACTGAATACGAAGCTAAGCAGAACCAACTTGGAAATGTACGTAAAACTTTGGAGTATGCTGTATATCAATATTGCGGTAGCATCCGCTCGACCCTTAAGCGTCTCAGGAATACGCAAAACCATGAAGCAAATAAAGACGCAAAGAAAAAAGATAGAGCGCCATGGATCAATGAATTTATGAAATCCAATAATATTCCTGAAGCGTGCCTGACAACAAAAAATGATATTAAGCAAAATAAAGCCTCTGCATCTGCACCTCAAACTTTGATTACGGATAAGGAAATATTCTTGAGAAGTACAGAAAAACCAAATTTATTCTCAGACAAGCCTGCAGTCAGGAAGGCGGCAGCAGGCAAGACTACAGTCCCCCCTCAATCTGTTAAGGGTGACAATAATAATGGAGGCGCTTCAAATATTGCTAGTGATACACCTCCATCAATAATAGGAGAAAATCTTGCTCGGGATGTTGATTTTCCTCCTCCGGTTGAGAATAATTCCCCCCAGAGCGGGTACTCATCGGTTGATGACATGACAGTGCCTAATTTGCCACTACCTTCGATGATAGCTAGAAAAGAAGGTAAAGAGAATTTTGATGATATCGTAAATAGCGTATTTAATAAAACTGACGATCTTGATTTTTTAAAGAATCTTTTTGACAAATATATGGAGAAAAAACAGGCTGATCAAGTTAATGATAAAACCCCTGTTAATAAAACGCCTGATGAAACATCTGATGAAGCAAACAAAAAGGACAAGGAAGTTATAGAAGCACTTAAAAAACGGATTGCGGCTTTGGAAAATGGTAATAAAAAACCATCTCTCCCTACATCTAAATTTAAATCTCAAAAAAATCCAGTTAGCATTAGTACGGAATGGTCACAGAATCGTGGCGGACGTAATTTGGCAAAACAACCATCAGTTTCTCCCAGAGATACGAAGAGATCCAAAGAAGGAGGTCCAGGTCTAGCTCCAGCTCCATTTTTAACAGGAGGTTTTAATAATTCTAAATCCTCAAGTGTTCAAAATCAGGATACTCTTCGCATACCATCTAAAAATCCACGATCTTTAAAAAAAATTTTGGATAAATTTGGTGCTAAAATAGTAAGTACAAGTGATGAGTCTATCGAAGTTCAATTGGAGGATTGCAACCCACCTGAATTGACTATAATTGCGGTGGAAAAAGAGTCCGAAGATGAGAAGTGTATATTTGTGAAGGAGCTTGGACATGTTTCACAGAGCCAGTATCTGCATATGATTAATCTGGGTATTGAGAGTACAAAAGATGAAGTAACGAAAGTAGAAGTACCAAAAGAGATGGGGATTACTGCAGAAGAGGGCAGAAGAAAATATCGACTATCAGAGTTGGAAAAATTCCTTAAGGACAAATAATCCATATTATGTGCTCATTAGGTTGTGAATTTAATTGATAAAAATATTGGTTTGTGTTAGATAAAATCGAAAAACTGATTATCATGCAAAAAAATAAATGGGATTCAACCTTGCTTGCTAACAATATTATGATTCTTGGAGCATCAGGCTGGATTTCTCATTATTTAATTGATTCAATAAACGCTCTTCATCCTGAACAACAAATTTGTGGTGTTTATCGTAGTAATAAACCAAAACAAAATATTAAGACTGAGAAGATAAATAATAGTGAGTATTCTAAAATTTTTCATCTGATAAGTGAAATTCGTCCACATATGGTGATCAATTTTACCAGAGGTGAAACCGATACAGATTTTAATTTGCATTTGGAGTTAGTTAAATATTTATCACAGAAGGGAATTTATTATGTATATTCGTCGTCTTCAAACGCTACAGATGCAATATGGGATAACCCGTATACAGAATTATCCGTTGGTAATGGGAAAAGCGATTACGGAAAATTTAAGGCCAAATGTGAAAAAGCCTTGATTGATTATTCTAATAATTATGTTGCTTTTAGGTTTGCTGCAACCCATGGCTATGCCCCCAATAGAATTTCTAGAACAGAGCTTTTTTTACAAAAACTTTATGCAGAAGAAGTTGTACCAGTCAATCTTGGTATTTTTCAAAATAGGACATATATATCAGATTTGACAAATATGATGGCTGCTTTGATTATTAAAAGGGCCCAAGGAATTATTCATCTAGGTTCCATTGATCAGAGCGAAGAGTTCGAATTTCTAAGTAAACTTGCTTCGTTATTTGGATATATTGATCAGGTATTTCCTGTTGAGAGAGAAGAAAATGCATACGTTTCAACTCTTCCTTTGAAAATGTTTGATTATTTGGATAGTTCATACAAATTTCAAGAACAAGATACGTTTGATAAGTTGATACGTGTACCAGAGTTTCAAAAATACAAAAAAAGAATATGAAAAAAATCTTGATTATAGGTATCTGTGGAGCTGGAAAAACAACGCTCGCGAAATCGTTAGCAGAAAAATTAAATCTGCCATTGATCCATCTTGATAAACATTTTTGGAAAAGTGGATGGGTTGAAAGTTCAAAGCAAGAGTGGCGAGAAAAAGTTGAAGAGCTGTGTAAACAAGATAGCTGGATTATGGATGGAAATTTCGGAGGTACTTTTGATATAAGATTCCCAGCGGCCGATGCGATTATCTTCCTTGATTATTCAAGAAGTTTGGCGATATATCGAACAATTAAAAGAATCATTAAATATAAAGGACGGGTTAGACCTGATTTGGCGAAAGGGTGTCCTGAGCGGTTTGATTGGTCGTTTCTAAAATTTATTTGGAACTTTCATAAAAATCATCGACATATTATTGAAAATTCTCTAGATAAGTATGCTGTAAACAAAAAGATATATCGATTTAAAAATCCCGCAGAGTTAGGAAGTTTTATATATTTGGAAAATTTATGATTGAAATCGAAAACGAATACCAAAGATTAAAATCGACGACACACTTGCAGTGGGATAAATCATCAGAAGAAGGAGCCGACGTAGGGCCTCCTTATGATCAAAATCTTTTCGGTATTACATGTGGAGCAAAATTTAATCCAGTTGGTGAGTTGCATTTATTTTTGGAAAATTTGCGTTTGAGAACATCGAATAATCCTAGTTTGGATATAACTACAAATGATCATCTACACTTTACTTTTTTAGCATTGTCTCCTTTAACCTATAAGAATAAAAAAGAACTTCCAAGAGAGGTTGATGAATTAAAAAGAATTTCCAAGAAAGTGATAAATCGGGAGATGTTTTCTTTAACACAACTTAGATTAGTACCTTTAAAAAATACAATTCTTTTGGCAGGAATTCCAACTGATGATAGTTTTAAGCTTAGAAATACTTATGTTCGCGAATTATTAAATTCAAGTTGGGCAGCTTATTTACAAGAGCGTTATATCGGTCATGAAATTCCTCCGAAAATTTGGCATACTACACTGGTAAGGACCAGAAATGAGTTATTACCTGTAGAAGTTCGAGAGTTGTATTTAGAAAATTTGGACAAATATTTTGGCAATTTAAATTTCGAGAAGATCGAATTAATTGCTGCTAATTATAATTGGAGTAAGATTATTCAATTGTAATTGATAAAACCAAGGGGATCGCTATAATGCAAGATTTACAAAGGATAGTCATCATTGGCTCAAGTTCAAGTGGAAAAACAACCCTTGGGACTTTGCTTTCAAAAAAATTATCAATAGAACATAAAGAATTAGATTATTTTTTTTGGAAACCAAACTGGCAAGAATCAGATCTAGAAGAATTTCGGGAGCGGGTTGATATATTTACCCAAAAAGAAAGATGGATTGTAGATGGCAATTTTACACAAGTGAGAGATTTGACCTGGAAGAGAGCGACCAGTATCATTTGGTTGGATTTTTCACTGCCTATTATCCTAAAACGATTTTTTATTAGAGCAATAACAAGATCATTAAGTGGTAAAGTTTTATGGCATGGGAATGTAGAGACTTTTAAAAATAATTTGTTTTCTAGAAATTCATTGTTGATTTGGATTTTAAAAACATTTTATAAGAATAAAAAAAAATTTTTAACATATAAAGATTCTGATGAATTCTCTCATCTCCGGTTTTATCACTTCAAGCACCCTAGGGAATTAAAAGATTTTTTGAATTTAATTGATCAAAGGAAATAATGTGTGTCAGATAAGAAACTCGGCGAAGGCCGTTATAATTAACAATGGTCGAATTCTTCTTATCAAAAATAAAACTGATTCTGATTTGTGGTATTTGCTTCCAGGTGGCGGTCAGCATGCGAAAGAGAATTTGCATGATACTTTAAAGCGAGAAGTTATTGAAGAATGTGGAATCAATGTGAATATTGAGAAATTATTTTTAATTAGAGAATATATTGGTAAAAATCATGAATTTGGCCAAGAGGATAAGGATGTTCATGGAGTTGAATTCATGTTTCTTTGTGATACAAATTCAGCCATCATAAATCCAACGCTTCCTGATAGAAATCAGATTTCAGCAGACTGGATAGATTTGAAAACAATTAATGAAACCAATCTTTACCCGAAATTTTTAAAGAAAATTCTGTTTAACTATCATTTTGAAAATAAATCTCCAGAAAACGTATATGTAGGAGATATTAATTAATTCAGACAATCTTCTTTTGGTACACGTGTTGAGTTTTGGTTGAAAGAAAACCCAGAGAAGGATAAAATAAATTGCTTTCGATACGTTTAATATTGCTACGAACGAAGATCACTTCAGCACTTTGTGAAGTTGCCCACTTTGTTGCAGATTGTACTAGAATGCTTCCAACGCCTTTGCGACGAGCGTTTTCGGCAACAATAAGTCCGATAATTTCCGCACTTAACCCTAATTCCAAGATGGGGGTGACTTGAATTTGAATCCAACCTACAATTGAATTATTTTCATCTTCAGCAACGTAAACGACACAGTCTTCTCGTTTCAGAATCTTATCAAGACGGTTACTAATTTCTAAAATATTGCATGAATAACCAAGCTCTGAAGTGAGTTTAGTAATTGCGGTGCAGTCTATATTTGTGGCCTTATGTGTTTTTAAATTTAATTTATTCATAAGGAATTTTCAGCTGGAAACATTAATATTATCACAAAGAATAGAAGGCATCTTGATTCCTGCATAAGGATGATCCTTGTTTTCAAGAGCGATAACATTAGAGAGAGTCTCGAAAATATTACCAGCGATCATTGCCTGCTTGGCCCGTCCAATGATTTTTCCATCTTCAACATACAGTGCGGGAGCAGAGCCGACGGAATAATCTCCATTGGGAATATTACCACTATGGGCGCCCACAGGAGATAGTAATATAATACCTCTATCGATCATTGAAATTAGTTCATTGAAGGTTTTACCTCCTGCTTGAATTCTAATGTGGCTAAGCTTAGGATATGGCCGATTGGTTATGGGGTTATTATCCCAATCACCTTTTCTAAATCCATGTCCGGTTGGTTGCATATTATTTTTTTGAGCATAGTTAAGATCATTAAAGAAATTTTTAAAAACACCGTTTTTAACCAGCGGAAGTATTTCTTTTTTTACCCCCTCGTGGTCAAAGGCCATTTTGTATAAGCAATCATCATTGATTGAATCATCAAGAATAGTGATCTTGTCTGAAAAGATTTTTTGGTTTAATTTATCGGCAATTGGAGTTGTTTTTTCGTATAAACTCTTTCCATTAAAAACACGGTTAAATCTATTGGAAAAGATAGCAGCAGAATGAGGAGAAAATAAAACTTTCATTTTTCCTTCTTGGACTGAAACAAAATTCTTCGAGGTATTATAAAGATTGACCGTCTCTTTGATGTCATGATCTGAGGGAATATTGAAATAATTCCCAATATTGATTTTTCTGACTGCTGATCCACCTCCAGGATAAGTCAGAACCATGTATGATAAAAAGTGTGAGTTGGATTGGTTCAAATCTGTGTTCGCTGTATTAATAAGACGATTACTGTCCATGCTTTTTGTTACACCTACAATAACTTCAGCATCGGTCATTTGTTTAATTTTTGTATAGAGTTTTTTACTCTCTTCCACCATTAAAGTATTTGAAGTCTCATCTAGCTCTTTATTGGAGAAATTTGTTTTTTCGATTTTTGCAGTATGGGGAAAATCAAATGTTGCATTAATATTTCCTTGCAAGGATGCCAAGGCGTTATCGATTAATTGTCGTGGGTCAGAAATATGTGAACTATACGCAAAACCTAGTTTTCCATTTCTTATTACTCTAATGGAGTAGCCTTTTTTATTTTGAGTCGTAATTTCATCCACTTTACCATGTACAATTGAAGTATCATCTTCACTTTCATTGTATGAAAATACTTCAATCTGTTCACAACCTTTTTCTTTTCCGATTTTTAAAAGTCGTTCCATTACACACCTCCTACAATACAATTCTTAATTAAAACATGTGGTGCACCCATGCAAGACCTTGGGTTAATCTGTCCTTTGCCGCATCCTCCAGTTTTTCGAAATGCTAGATCATTGGCAATTGCTTTAATGTTATTTAAAGTCTCATAAAGATTTCCTGAGATGTTTATATCTCGAATCATATTTTCAATTTTCCCATTTTTTATTTTATATCCGTAGAGTGCGCCAAAGGTGAAGTTATCGCCACTGGTTTGCCCACCTTTGGGACCGATAATGTAAAGACCGTTATTTAATTCTTTAAGCATTTGATTAAAGCTATGTTTACCTGGTTCTATAATAATACAACCCATACGAATAATTGGGGCGTAACGATAATCTTCAGCAATGGAGTGACCGGTAATTGGTTCATTCATAAGATAGGCTGTTTTTCTGCTGTGTAGTCTTGCCTTGAGAATACCATCTTTAATGAGCTTGGTAGGTCTAACTGCCACACCTTCATCGTCATATTTATAAAAACCTAATTGACCATTTATCGTAGCATCATCTATAACATTCAAAATATCGCTGGCTATTTTATTTCCAATTTGCATTTTTTCAAGCATACCAGGTCTTTTTAAAATAATATCTGCTTCTGACAAATGGCCAAAGGCTTCATGAATGAACACTCCTGCTAAGCTAGGATCAACTATTATATCGTAAGTGCCACCTTGAAGAGGTTCGGCATTAAGCATATCAACAACAATTTGAGATTGTTCTTCAAAATATTGATCAAGGTTTCGCATACAGGAGAAACCAATGCTTCCACCTGTACCAACTCTTAGACCTTGTGTTAGATTGCCATCTTTACTGGTTAACATTCCTTTGAGTTGAATAGTATCAAGATTTTCTCGGATTTGAGTTCCTTCAGAATTTAAATAATATTTTTCTCTTTTTAATTCAGTATAATCGAGCGTTGCTGTTACGATCTTATTTTCTTTTCTGCAGATTTTAATGTAGTGATCCAAGAGGTCACATTTTTCTTTCATTGAAATATTTTGAGGATCTTCCTCCAAATGTGGAAAATACTCATCTTTAACAATGTCAGTAGGAGCAAGCTTTACGGTTTCAATTTCTTCTTTTGATAAAATTGTGACGTTTTCCATCACTTTAAAAACAGCACGATCAACCTCTTCAAAGTCAGTGAATGTAATACTAGAAAAAGCTCCATCTTTTAATACTCTAATAACATACCCATCTACGGAGTTTTTTCCAATCTGTTCATATATTTCGTTATTTTGTTTAATAATCGTTTCATGCTTTATTTCGTAACGAACATCAGCATAATCGCATTTAATTTTACCAAGGATGTTTTCCAAACGTTTAAACATGATGATTCCTTTGTGAAAGATATTTGAAACAAAAGTATATATAGGAAGTGACGTTTTAGTCTAGTTTAGAACAAAAATAAATTTTAAAAGGCCATATTACATATAGTTTTGATTTTGCGGTTATTGCCAACTATAATTAATAAAATTAAGGAAGAAAGAGGTATGAAATTTCATAGAATGGTTTTAAACAATAAACAGACAGAAGTAAAAAAAATATTTTGCAATGAAAATATTGTTGTTGAACAATATAATGAAAAATACCATCAGATTATTCCTCAAATTTATGCAAAGTCGTTTAATGAGTTGCCTTGGCCCAAAGACTGGGATCAATTTAATGGACGAATTTATGAAGGAATATTTGTAGCTATTGATAAAGCTACTAATCATTGTGTTGGTTTTATTGTTTCATATTTTCGAGATGGTTATGGATATATTAGTGTTGTGGCAGTTGTGCCTGAATACCGCAGACAAGGTATCGCAATGCTGCTTATAAATCAGGCTATCAGTTTCTTGAATGCAAAAGAAAAATTGGAAATTAAAATTGATGTTGAAACTAGTAATGAACAAGCAATAATACTTTATCAAAAAATTGGATTTCTTATTAAGGAAACCAAGGAAGACTGATCTATCAAAAACAAACAGGAGAAAACATGGCCCAAATAAAACCCAAGCAACACAAAATGAAAGATGGAAGAATATTTACTATTCGAAATGTAACGATAGATGACGCTCAAACGTTACTGGATTATTATAATTCCTTTGAATCAGATTTTGAATTTAGATTGTCAGAAAAAGATGAATTAAATCTTAATTTGGAAAAAGAGATTGATTTTGTAAAAAAGCTTTACGATGAAAAAGACTCTTTAGGAATTCTTGCGATATATGAAAGCCAAATAATTGGATTTTTGGATTTTCATAAAAAAACACTCAGACGTCTTTCCCATATTGGAAGTTTTGGAATTGGTGTTCATAAGTCATTTATAAATATAGGCATAGGGAGAGCTTTGATATCAACTTTAATAGATTGGGCAAAAGAAAATCCAGTTATTAAAAAAATCAGTTTGGGAGTACTTAGTGAAAATATTCCCGCAATTGCTCTTTATAAAAAAATGGGTTTTATTGAGGAAGGTCGTTTTATTAAAGAAATAAAGCTTTCAGATGAAAAATTCATTGATAATATTTTTATGTATTTGTGGGTTAAATAATGGGGAAAATTCTTAATTTGTTTTTTTCTCTTCAAACTCAAACTCAAATTCAATCTGGGGATTTCTTGTTTTAACTTCATCAAGTATTTTTTTTACGAGAGACATGGCATCATTTAAAGCTTTTTCTGACTCAGTTTTTGAGAGAAGTCCTGATATCTCGTAAGTCATTTCATTTCGTTTACGGCGCATGCGTTCGAATTGTCCAGTCAAGGCATGATATTCTTCACCTAAGATTTGAGTTGTTACTTCAACAACTGTTTTATGTTGAGCTCCATCATCGGGAACATATCCTTCCGTAAGTAACAAGGCACGCCCTGCTTTTAGCATGGCCATATAAGCCATGATGTAAGTGGCCCTATCGGATAAAAGACAAATTTTCTTTGCCTCAGATAAATCAATGATTGCTTCCTTTAAAAGGTTTTCAATTTGAATAAAACCTACTTTTTGTTTTTTCAGCTTTCCTTCATTTTCTAGCTTTTTGATCAATTTACTTTTCATTGAGTTCGCCCTTTAAAATGATCATTTTCCCTTTGAGTACTAAAGATAAAAAGCTGCCTTTTTTATCTTTTTCAGTTTCAAATTCTTTTTGATTGTAACAGGTAAAATTAATTTCTCGATTTAACTTTTCTTCAAGCTTCTTGATATTTAACAAAAATTTATCTTGAAGCAAGTCAGTCTTTACATTTTCAATAATAATCAGGTCAATATCAGAATCTGTTTTGCTGGTATTTTTAGCAAATGATCCATGGAGGATTGCAAGCTTAATATGCTTATACTTGGAAACCAAATCCCTGAGCGCTCCTTCTACACCTGAAGTTTTAAAAATAATCTCTTTGAGTGATGAAAACAGAGGATGGGATTTGTTCAACGTATAAAGTTTTAAATTACCACGCTTTTTGAAAGTGAAAAGTCCTTCGGCAGAACACCTTGTTAATTCCTTAGACAAATTACCAGCAGAAACGTCAATAAGTTCAGCCAGCTCACGTACATAATAGTGGTCATCGGGATGTGTGAAAACATAAGTCAAAAGTTTTTTTTGCAGAGAAGTTTTAAATATCAAATCCATGTAATTCCCAATGTTTTAAATATTAAAACGATCGTTTTATATTTTAAAACATATATTTATGTTTTGCACTAATTATTTTAGAATAATTCTTCACATAGTTACTTTACAAACCTCGAGAGCACTTCCAAAGCCAAAAATTCATTGATAATATATTTATGTATTTGTGGGTTAAATGAAACTTTGGTTTAGACCAAGAACATCACAAGAAGGTAATATTTGCAAAGGATAGTCATAATTGGTTCTAGTTCAAGCGGAAAAACAACATTGGGAGCGTTGCTTTCAAAAAAATTATTAATAGAACACAAAGAATTGGATTTCTTCTTTTGGAAATCAAATTGGCAAGAATCAGACTTTGAGGAATTTCGACAAAAAGTAGATGCCTTTACAAGGAATGATAAATGGATTGTTGATGGTAATTATCTTAAAGTAAAAGATTTAACATGGAAGAGGGCCACTGATATTATATGGCTGGATTACTCGCTTCCTATTATTTTAAAAAGATTTTTTATTAGATCGTTAACCAGGTCGCTGAAACGGGAAGTTTTATGGAATGGAAACGTTGAGACATTTAAAAATAATTTGTTTTCTACTGATTCATTATTGATATGGATTTTTAAGACATTTTTTAAAAATCGCAAGACATTTTTAGCCTTAAAAGAATCGGATGAGTTTTCAAATATTCGATTTCATCACTTTAAGCGTCCGAGTGAACTTAAAAATTTTTTAAATTTATCAACATGGAATGATGATTATGAACCATCTCGAAATTGACTCTGAGGTATCTGTATTTTTAAATAAAGTTACTCCAACCCTGCTTAGAGAGGCTGAAATTCATTCCATGATTATTAGCTTGGCCTTAAAATGTCGGGAACAAAAGAAAGAAGTGGCCTTACTTGCGCGCGGTATGAATTTTGACGGAACCCTTGCCGTTGCGGGCATTCAAACTGATATTGTACGACCTATGATTATATCGAATTCAAATTCTGAGAATGCTAAGAAATTTGCCAGAGCCTTATTGAAAAAAAATATTTATCTTCCTGGTGTTAACGGACCTCTTTTGGCAGTTGATGCCTTTTCCAAGGTTTGGGAAGAAGAGAAGAAGGTAAAACTTCAGTTGGGTCTCAATCTTCGTCTCTTTGAATTACGTAAAGTAATTATGCCGGCAAGAGTATCTGGATTGTGGCGAGAGGCGACGTTGAGAGATGAAGATCTTCTTTGTCAGTGGCTTGATGAGTTTGGTAGCGAAGCAGTTCCTCATGATCCCAAAACGGCAGGAGATATCCTCCATGAACATGTTCGAAAGATGATTGAAGGTAAAAAAATGTTTTTATGGGAGGACAAGGGCGAACGAGTTTGTTTGGTTGCCACTTCCAGGGAGACTGAAAAAGAAACTTGGATCGCTCCGGTTTATACACCAAAATGTTTTCGAGCGAGAGGATATGCAGGAGCACTTTTAGCAAACGTTAGTCAGTTGATCGTTGAGAGGGGAAAGATAGTTCTTCTGTTTACTGATCTTGCTAACCCAACTTCCAATAGTATTTATCCCAAAGTTGGATATCGAGCGCTTGCTGATTTCCGACATGTTTTGTTTGTTTCTTCCTACGAAACTGTTTGAATTATTTTATTTCATGCTTACTTTTTCCATACACTGGCATTGTCGTTAATCTCTTTAGCAATCTCGACTGGAATGTTTACAGTATCATAAATATTTTTTGCAAAGTTAAAGGAGGCTTTTTGGGGCATTATCAAAAATGATGGTGGTTCAAAAAACTGATTAGGGCTTATTGACCGGTTATTTAGGGCCTTTGAGATACCGACATAGACAATATTTTTTTTGAAGGCAAAGTAGATAGGTTTCTGTCCTACCTCCTCATAGAAACGAACCATTTTCTCCATCATTACAGGGGTTAGGATGGTCCGTGATTCAATTTGATCAGTGGATGTAACTTTGAAGATTTTTTCAAAGTCAGGATTTTCAAGTTTCACCAACTCACCGTGCTTGTCTGAGCTAATCAGGGATTGAAGTTTTTGCCCAAAGAGTTTCCCAAGCAAACGCTCAGCAAAGTCTGGATGGATGCAGGTGTAAAATTGCAGATATTTTTTATATTTAAAAACGAAAAATAATCCATCGAATATATTATGCCTGGTGCGATTTTTTCCATGACCAGAGTGGTAATAGGTATGAACTTCGCTCATTGTAAATTCAAAGTCCTCAATGGTCCCGGTGATTAAATCGTCCCCCTTGAAGTGTTCGTGATTTCGAAAAAGTCCACTTTCAAGGTAATCATTTTCCGAAATATGTTTTTCTGGAAAGTATTTAAAACTGGGGTTGATAACCTTGATGATTGGTTCGATTACATATCGCTTGTATTTTTTCACAAAGCTTTTATGCTTTTGATAAAGGCGGTAACCAAGATAAATAATATAGATGAAAAAGAATACATTGATTGCAATGGATGTAGAACTGGAAAGTCCCCATCTGATAAGCTCAACGGCGATTCTAAGCGGTGGTGGCAGACTATGGGGTGGACTTCCCGTATATAGCAAAGATTCAGAGGAAAAGATTCCAATAAGAATGTAAGGGCAAGCAAGCAGGCCAAGAGTCCTTATGACACCCAGATTGATCGACCACCCCTCTTTAAAAATGGTGATTAGAGATTTCTCAAGTTTTTCCATATAAAGAAGTTTGAATCTTTCGTAGGAGGATTGGATTTTACTTTCACTTTCCGGTGCGGGTTTTTTAAGGGGTAATTTTATTACCATAATTATCTCTTGAACATTTCTCCCACATTGATATTTTGTCGCTCAAAAGTATCAATTTGAAAAACTTCCTTGTGCCTATATCCCATAGATCTGGCAACTATGTTTGATGGGAACATCTCAATGGCATTATTATAGTCGGTGACGCAAGCATTGTAGGATCTTCGGGCGGCTGAAATCTGGGCCTCCACTTCTCCCAGCGAATTTTGAAGAACCGTAAAGTTTTCACTTGCTCGAAGAGTAGGATAATTTTCGACCGCAATCATTATGCTTTTAAGTGAGCTGGTGATTTCATTATCAAGTTTGACCAATTTGTCGGCAGGAAGATTGGGTTTCATAACCTGAGTTCGCAGTTCGGTGATTTTTTCTAAAAGGCCTTTTTCATGTTCCATGTAAGTTTTGACAGAAGAGATAAGGTTGGGAATTAAGTCGTATCGCATTTTTAATTGAACATCGATACCCGCAAAAGCGTTATTCACTTCATTTTTTTTACCGATCAGGCTGTTATAAATTATGAAGTACACAATGATTGGTAACAACATTAGTCCAATAATTATCCAAATACTTTCCATGCACTCCTCCCAAATCATTCTTAGTCAATTAATTTAGTTTGCTGATCGGTTGATGAAATTTTGGCCTTAGTGGATTGTAATTTTTAATCATGGGCATTATTGCTTATTGCTTTAGCAATTTCCACGGGCATCTGGAAAGCTATTGTGGATCGCTTTTGCGGAATTTTAACTAGCTGATGTCTGATTAAATTTAAATGATTACCCCTGTAAATTCAGCATGTTAACAAAACAGCAAATATCTTAAAAAGTTTTTTTATACGACTAACCTTGACAGTGTTCGTATTGCTATTAAGTTGTCTCCGCACTGATAAATAAATTTTTTCTTTAACAAAGAGCATTAATTATTACTAGATATGTAAGGAGGATCAAATGCAAATAAGACCGTTAGGTGACAGAGTACTAGTTAAAAGAACCGAAGAAGAAACCAAAACTGCTGGTGGAATTATTATTCCTGACAACAACAAAGAAAAACCTGCTAGAGGTGAAGTCGTAAGTGTTGGCCGTGGAAGAAGAAATGACGATGGCACTATTACGAAAGTTGATGTTCAAGAGGGTGACAAGATTATTTTTGGAAAATATTCTGGAAGCGAAGTGAAATTAAATGGAAAAGAATATTTGATCATGAAAGAAGATGACATCCTTGGAGTTATTCAATAACAAACAATTTTTTTTATATAAATTAATTAGGAGAATATTATGGCTAAAGAATTAAGATACAGTGAAGATGCTAGAGGTTTAATTTTAAACGGCGTAAACGCCCTTGCAAACGCAGTTAGAGTGACTTTAGGCCCCAAAGGTAGAAATGTAATTTTACAAAAATCTTACGGTGCTCCAAGTATTACAAAAGACGGTGTTACTGTTGCTAAAGAAATTGAACTTGAAAATAATTTTGAAAATATGGGCGCACAAATGGTTAAGGAAGTTGCTTCTAAGACCAATGATGATGCTGGTGACGGTACAACTACTGCTACAGTCTTGGCGCAAGCTATTTATAGGGAAGGCGTTAAATTGGTTTCTGCTGGACATAATCCAATGGAGCTTAAAAAGGGGATTGATCTTGCCGTAGAAAAAGTGGTTGAACATCTTAAAAAAATCAGTAAAGAAATTAAATCTGATGATGAGATCCGACAAGTTGGTACAATTTCTGCAAATAACGATATTGAAATTGGAAAACTTTTATCAGAAGCTATGAGCAAAGTTGGAAAAGATGGCGTTATAACTATTGAAGAATCAAAAACCGCCGAAACAGAACTTAATGTTGTGGAAGGCATGCAATTTGATCGTGGTTATTTATCACCTTATTTTGTAACTAATGCTGAAAAAATGGAAGTTCTTTTTGATAACGCAAATCTTCTTATTACAGATAAAAAAATCAGCAATATGAAAGAATTTCTTCCTATCTTGGAAAAATCAGTTCAAACTGGAAAACCTCTTGTGATTATCGCTGAAGACGTAGATGGCGAAGCACTTACCACGCTAGTTGTAAATAAGTTACGCGGGAGTTTAAATGTTTGTGCTGTTAAAGCTCCTGGCTTTGGTGATAGAAGAAAAGAAATGTTAAAAGATATCGCTGTTTTAACTGGAGCCACCGTTATCTCTGAAGAACTTGGCAGAACACTTGAATCTGCAGATCTAAGCGATCTTGGATCAGCCAAGAGAGTTACGATTGACAAAGAAAATACAACCGTTGTTGATGGTAAGGGTGATAAAAAAGAAGTTAATGCCAGAGTTGCTCAAATTAAGGCCCAAATTGAAGAAACTACTTCTGATTATGATAAAGAAAAACTTCAAGAAAGATTGGCTAAATTGGTGGGCGGTGTTGCGGTTATCAACGTTGGTGCTCCAACTGAAACCGAAATGAAAGAAAAGAAGTTTAGAGTAGAAGATGCTTTAAATGCTACCAGAGCAGCTGTTGAAGAAGGTATCGTTGCTGGTGGAGGCGCGGCTTTGGTTCATGCTTCTAAAAAAGTGCTTGATAATCTAAAAGCTGACACTTTAGAGCAAGAGTTTGGTATTAAGATTATTAAAAAAGCTTTGGAAGAGCCTATGAGACAAATTTCTAATAATGCAGGCGTTGAAGGTTCTGTTGTTATTAATGAAGTAAAATCTCAAAATAATATTAATTTTGGTTACAATGCTAGAGATGGCAGATATGAGGACCTTGTTGTTGCTGGAATTATTGATCCAACTAAAGTTGTAAGAAGTGCTCTGCAAAATGCTTCTTCAATTGCGGGTATGATGCTAACAACTGAAACGATGATTGCCGATCTTCCTAAAAAAGATGAACCACCAATGCACGGAGGTGGCGGCGGAATGGGTGGCGGAATGCCCATGATGTAAAATGTTGAAAATTTAGAAGTTTTTAATAGGAGGGGGAGACGTATTGTCTCTCCCTTTTTTTTTAAGTATGGATTTATTTCATACCTTGTTCATTTTTCAATAATCGCCATGATTTTAGATTATAACTAACCCAATTCTACGGGAGCATTTATGATGAAATCAACAATTCCACTTATTTTTTTTCTTCTATTTTCTTTTGCTTTAAAAGCTATTGATAGCGGAGAAGAATCGGCAACGGCCAAAAGAATTCCCTGGGGAGGATACTGGTGGCCTATGCAATATGGGGAAACCGCTCTCGGGTGGGAATCAAATACTGGAAGAGTTGTATGGACCGAAAAAGAAGCTATCAAATTTAACAAATGTCTGTGGTCTAAAACAGATGCTTGTAAAAAATTTATCAATTCGTCGTCAAGTGATCATGGCCGAAAACTTTCCCCGCTGATGAAATACGACCTTTTCGTAAAAAGAGTTATTGAAAAAGATCCCGAACTGGCCGAAAGTGGTGTCGATATGCAAACCTTTGCCACCCAAAAAGAATTGGATATTCATTACATTGGCAATAACACTAATCATCCGCTATATGAAAACGCCGGGTTTGCCGGAAAATGTATTGGATGGTCCCTCTCTACTTTTGATTACGATGAACCCACCAAAGAAAAAATCATTATGGATATAGTGTTTGAACCTGCCGATATCAAGGCTATTTTAGCAACCTTCTATTCCGGCTCTATTTTCTTTATTTCTGAGAAAGATTTTTTAGGAAATCAATTTTTAGATATACCTGGCGAAAATAGCGATAAATATTATAACGATGTTTTGCCTCACGATTTTATCAAAGGATTATATAAGACGATTAAAAAAGGTAAAATGCTGGAAGGCGATCTGGATCCTGGTCATGGTGTATGGAACTATCCAATCTATAAATATGATTTGTCCTGGAAAAATCAAAAAGAAAATTGGATATCGGTACAGGCAACTATCTGGTTTGCTGACGATGAGGTTGAGGTTGATGACGTTTTTTCCACCAAAAATGATCGAACAGATATTAAATCAAGAAATTATTCTTTTGACCTAAAAATGCCAGCTAATTGGAATGGCAAGGATCTCTCTCTTGCCGTAGATGGAAAGTGGTCGGGGGAAAGTGTAGATAATCATCCAGATACACTTCTTTTAAAGCTCGAAAGTGATTGGCGTGAAAACATAATTACTATTGGTACAGATGATCCTTCTTTTAATGGCTGGTTAGCGACAGTGAATGAATCCAGTGGTGAATTATTTTTTGATGAGCTCATTTATCAATATTATAAATAAAAAATCCACACTCTTAAGAAAAATCGATCTCAAAAGTGTGGACGTATTTTAAATTTATTACTGAAGAATGCTTCTTAATTCATCAAGCTTATCGAGTTTTTCCCAGGTAAAACCGTTGCTGGATACACGACCGAAATGTCCGTAAGCGGCGGTTCTTTGATAGATTGGTCGAAGTAGATCAAGTCTCTCAATAATGGCCTTGGGGCGCATGTCGAAAATTTCTCTTACAGCACTATTTATTTTCATAACATCAACTTTTTCGGTGCCGAAGGTCTCCACCATTAAAGATACTGGTTGGGCAACGCCAATCGCATAAGCAACTTGAACCAGTGCTCTACCTGCAAATCCGCCTGCTACAATGTGTTTAGCAATGTGTCTGGCAGCATATGCGGCAGAACGATCAACTTTGGATGGATCTTTACCTGAAAAAGCTCCTCCACCATGTCCACCGTGTCCACCGTAAGTATCTACAATTATTTTCCTACCAGTAAGTCCGCAATCCCCTTGAGGCCCACCGACTACAAATCTTCCGGTTGGGTTGACAAAAATTTTAGTATTTTTATCCATCATGTTTGCAGGGATTACTTTTTTAATAACAGATTCCCTGATAGATTCTTCAATATCTTTTAGTTTAAATTCTTCTGCATGTTGTGAAGAAATAACGACTGCATCAACTCTTGAGGGTTTTCCGTTTTCGTACTGTATGGATACCTGGCTTTTACCATCTGGTCGAAGGAGTGGTAGAAGACCATTTTTTCTAACTTCAGTAAGCTTCATGCATAGTTTATGTGAAAGATCGATTGAAAGAGGCATAAAGTTGTCTGATTCATTAATTGCATAACCAAACATCATTCCTTGGTCTCCGGCACCTTGTTCTTTAAATGTGCCAATTCCTTCACTGACTCCTTGAGAGATATCTGGAGACTGCTCATCTAGGGTCACCATCACCGCACATGAATTAGCATCAAAACCTTTTGCAGAATGATCGTAACCAATGTCCCGAATGGTTCTTCTGACTACTTTTTGAATATCAACATATGCTTTAGTGGTTACTTCACCAGCAACTACCACTAATCCGGTAGTACAAAGTGTTTCGCAGGCAACTCGGGATTTGGGGTCTTGTTCGAGCATAGCATCTAAAACACCGTCAGATACTTGGTCAGCAATTTTATCAGGATGGCCTTCAGTTACTGATTCCGAAGTGAAAATATAATCTTTTAACATAGACAACTCCTCTCTTTAAAAAGTTTAACTAAATAAATAATACACTAGCCGGGAGGAACTATACACTCATCTTTTCGTATGGGCAACTAGACTTTTATTTTTTTTTAAAATATTTAAACAGATGTGGAGAGCGATATTTGTAAAAACGTAATGTACCTACTTCCTTAACATAATTTTTGTTGTTTACTTCCAAGACATCAAAGGTGTTCTTGGTTTCATCTTGAAATCTATATAACAGCGTATAGAGGTTTTTTTGATATTTGCTTTTAATATCTGTGTCAGATGTTATTAATTTTCCGGGTCGCTCTGGAATGGGGTTATAATCCTGCCAAAGAGTGGTCATATCGATTCTGCCGAGCATTGATATGCGAGAAAAATATCGAAGTGCTTTAAATTGATTATCAGTTTTTTTAAGTGCAGATAAGGCAATTAATATATTTTCATTACGAATCCTTTTGCTCTGCTTGGTCATACTGGGGCAAAAAATACGCACACTGGCGTCCATGTAGTAATAGGTAAATGAGAATTCACCTTCTTTGAATAAAAGATTAAGCCAAAGATTTTCATCTATTTTTTGGTCAAAATTACCGAATAAATTTTTCCACAAGGAGTCAAGAGTGGAGAGACGATTGTATTTCTTTTCAAAAAAACGATTGATAATAACTTGAGTTACGTCTATCCGTTCTAGATTATCAGGAGAATCAATTTCTCCAACTTCATTATATAAAATGGTATCGATTACATAAAGGTACTTCATAAGTTCATCTTGGTTGGACAAGAATTGATAGACTTGGGTAAATTTGGAGGTGACAAATTCACTCAGCTTGAATCTGGCACTGGATTTTATTTTAACCATTTCATCGGATCTGATTAGTTTACCATCTTCAATATATTTGCCTTCCAGAATACTTTGGTAAAAATTGTGAATTCTTTGAGAACGCTGCTCCCACTCATCAAGATGAGTGGATATGTGCTTTTTCCCAAGACTTAAATTATATTCCATGGTTTTTAAAATATAATCCAGATCTATTCTTTGCGCTTCTGTAAGGTGTCTATTTTTTTCCTTGAAACTTAAGTAGAGGGTGCTAATCGTGGTTCTAAAAAATAAATCATTACCACTATGGTCGATTTTAGCAGCCCCATCTTCGAGAATTTTTCTGAGAAAAAATATCTCGTTGGCTTTTTTTACGCTTTTTTTATCCTTGTTATCCTTTATCTGGTCGAAATCTTTTCGTAGGGTCAGGTAGTCAGTTGGAAAATTGTAAGGAAGAAAAAATGGTGTCTTGGTAATTAATTCGTTGTATTTAATTTTCAGGGAATCAAGAAAGACTATTGATTTATGGTCTGCATTTCTTTTTTCCTCAACGTTATTAGAGGTGTAAAATATTTTTTTCTGTTCCAGTAGGATATTTAAAAGCAAACGTAAATCAGCAACGCTTTTTTTGATTTCGAGAAGATTTTTATGCAAATCAAGGTTTTGTCTTTGCGCTTTTATCCATTTTATTTTTTCTTTAATTTGCGGAAGGTATTTTAGAATGGTTTCATGATCTAATTGATCATTATGGGTTAGAGGTAAAAAAAAACCATTGCCCCGGTGATTTTTAAGTAACTGTTTAAATATTTCTTCAGTGCCAGGGGAACAAAATTGCACACTCATTTTATCTTGAAGCTGATGATATTTTTTAATGATGGAAGTATCAGGTTCGATAATTACTGGAAGTTTTTCATGTTCTTTTGAAGATAATAAAAAAGAAAATCCAGCTAAGATGATAAAAATAAAAATTTTAAGAGGCCTGGTATTACTCATTGGTTTTTAAATTTTTTGCCCAAGATGTTTGCCAAAGGCCAAGGCATGTGCCGTTACTTAAAATTACAATAATACTGTCTTTTTGTGCACAGGTCTCGATATAGCTAAATAGTTCATCAATATTGGTTGCGACGGCTGCAGGAGTTCCTTGTTTATTAATATCATGAACTAATTGGTGACAATCCAGATCTTTTGTATTTTTAACGGTGGTTGGCTTGGAGGGTTTGGCAACCATGATGCTGTTGGCCCGCAAAAGAGAGTTAGCGAATTCTTTTTGAAAAATGGCACTTCGGGCTGTCGCTGACTGGGGTTCAATGATGACATTGATAGTCTTGTTAGGGTATTTGGTGATAATGGCATCCAGCGTGACTTCCACTGCCCGCGGGTGGTGGGCGAAATCATCAATGATCAGGGTTTTTTTGTAATAACCTCTTTCTTCCTGTCGCCGTTTTACCATTTTTAAGTCAAGAATTGCTTTTTTGATTTTATCAACCTTGAACCCGCAATCAAGAGCAAATAAAATACAGGTGGTAAGATTTAAAATATTATGTTTTCCAACTAAGTTGGTTTGGAACTCAACTTCCTTATTGTCAACTAAAAGCAAAAAACGAGATTTGTCCTTGGTTTCTTCAAGGTATCTAGGCCCAATTTTTGAATTTTCACCATAAGCAGTGATTGATTTATTGGAATATTCACTTTTAAGTTCACCTAAAGCTTCATAGTCTGTGTTCCAGATAAAACTGCCATCTACGGAGGGGATTAATGCTTTAAATTGATATTTGATATCTTCGATGGAGTTAAATATATCAGCATGATCAAATTCAAGAGAGGTACAAACCAGATGATTAATGGAATAAAGTCTGAATTTGGAAATTTTTTCAAAATAAGCGCTGTCGTATTCATCAGCCTCAATGAAAAAATACTTTCCATCACCCAGGGCCGATGAAGGGCGGTCAGAGATGACTCCACCAATAAAATATCCAGGTTTTTCGCCTAAATTTTCGAAAATCTGGGCCATTAAATAGGTGGTGGTGGTTTTGCCGTGAGTGCCGGAAATACCAATGACATTAATGTCTTTTAGAATGAGTTTCCCTAGAGTTTCGGGAAATGAGCTAAATGGAATACCGAGGTTTTCAATTCTTCTGGCTTCATCACTACTTCCAGGTACAACATTACCAACCACGATAAGATCAAATTCTTTTAAATATTCATCGGTAAGATCTTTTATTTCCAGGCATTCAATTCCCATGTTTTTTAAATAGTCACCCATGGGGGGGGCGAATAGAACGTCAGCACCAGCAACATGTAATCCTTTTTCTTTAAGTAAGCATGCTGTGGCTCCCATGCCGACACCACATATGCGGTAAAAAAAGACTTTTTGAATATTTATTAACCTGGAAAAATCAGCTTTATTTTTTAAATCCATCCTCAACATCCTTGTAATAAAACATAATAATTTTTTTAAAAAAAACGTTTATGCCAAATATATTTACCCAGAGCTTTTCGAAGCTCATTAAGACCTTTACGGTCATACCAATTGTCACGAGTGGCATTAGTTAAGATAACGTGTCCGATTTGCTTCTCAGAATCAATCCAGATTGATGTACCTGTAAATCCCAGATGCCCAAAGGTTTTAAATCCTGCCCCATCTCCTGCCAATGTGTTGGCATAATCCTCTATGGTATCCCATCCCGCTAGGTATCTTTCGTGGTTATTTTTATCAAATTCTCCTTGCATAAAATGTGTAAGATTTTTCTTGGTTTCAAGAGTGAGGAGAGTTTTACAAATTCCATTGATGGTTCCAAATAACCCTGCGTGGGAACAAAAATCAGAAATAATGTGAGCATTATCATCGTGTACAACACCTTGAATAGGTCTTGATTTACGAATTCCGGTTATGGGACATTTGGATTTATCTTCAATGTCCTTCCAAAATTTCATTTCGTTATCTAAATATGTTGAACACAGTGCTTTGAAAGGTTGACCAGTCGTTTTTTCAATTTCAATCATTAGGCGCAAAGCGGAGTAATCGGAATAGAGAGTTTCGGATTCTTTGATTTTATAAGCGCTGATCTGTTTTCGCCAATAATCGACGGACAGTCTGCCGGTTAATCGTCCCCATGCCGGTAATCCACCTCGATGGTTTAGTAAAAGGATCATCTCCTTGGTAAACCACTCAGGGTGCAGTAGATAGTTCGCCGCTAGTGTCATCGGTTTGGTTAAACTGGCCAGGTCAAAATAAAGTTCTGGTGTTTGGGAAAAGATATTTTTGTCATGTATTTCAAAACATTTGTAGGCATGGGCCTTGAAATCAATCACCCCAACAGCCAAAGCATCAAAAGTTTGGTTTCTCATCAGGTTAATGGCGAGCATTTGTAATTCTTGCATACTAGAATTTAAACTTCTCCATTAGATATTTTTTTACATTAGCAAGTGCTATCCGTTCTTGAGTCATGGAATCCCTCTCTCGAATTGTCACTGCTTGGTCTTGAAGGGTATCGTAATCAATAGTGATGCAATAAGGTGTTCCTATTTCATCTTGTCTTCGATATCTCTTTCCAATTGAAGCAGTTACATCATAATCAGTTTTATAGTTTTCCTGGAGATCCTTATGGAGTTTGCTGGCGACTTCTTCAAGCTCAGGTTTTTTCATAAGAGGTAAGATGGCAGCTTTGATAGGAGCAAGTTTGGGATGAAATTTTAATACAACCCTTTCGTTTTCCTTATCACCCTCGTTTTCTGTCCTGTAGGCATCACACATCAAGGCCAGGAGAGTTCGATCACAACCCACTGAGGTTTCCACAACGTAGGGAAGATATTTCTGGTTGGTTGCCTGATCTACATATTCCAGTTTTTTTCCAGATAATTCTTGATGTCCTTTTAGATCAAAATCTGTTCTTGAATGAATCCCTTCAATTTCATCCCAGCCCATGGGAAATTCATAATAAACATCAAAAGCCAGATCCGCATAGTGGGCGAGTTTATCTTCTGGATGTTGAAACCATTTCATCTTTTCTGATCGCATACCGTTACTAACATGCCAGTTCCATCTAAGTTCTTGCCACATATTGAAAAAATCTCGTTGAGTGCCAGGAGCAACAAAATATTGCATTTCCATTTGTTCGAACTCCCTGGTTCTAAAAATAAAATTACCAGGAGTGATTTCATTTCTAAAGGCCTTGCCAATCTGGGCGATACCAAAAGGAATCTTTTTTCTCATGGTAGTTTGAACATTTAGAAAATTGACAAAAATCCCCTGGGCAGTTTCTGGCCTTAGATAAACCATGCTTGAAGCATCCTCCACCGGCCCCATTTGGGTTTTAAACATAAGATTAAATTCCCTTGGTTCAGTGAGACTATCCCTGGTGCCACAATTGGGGCAAGGTTTTTTAAGATCGATATGATCAGCACGAAAGCGCTGTTTACAATTTTTGCAATCAACTAGAGGGTCAGAAAAAGTATCAACGTGTCCAGAGGCTTTCCATACCAGGGGATGCATTAAAATAGAAGCATCAAGACCAACAACATCATCCCTTAAAGTCATGCTTTTCCACCAGCTTTGTTTTAAATTATTTTTAAGTTCAACGCCCAGTGGGCCGTAGTCCCAACAAGAGCCAATTCCGCCATAGACTTCCGAGCTTTGAAATACAAAGCCTCTTCTTTTACAAAGACTAACCAGTTCACTCATGCTTTTTAAATTAGTTTCACTCACGATATGTTCTCCCATTAAAAGTCCACTCTGATTATACTTGATTTTTCTACAGATCGAATACGGCAAGTTTATGTAAATAAACAGATACTTACTTTAAGTCAAAATACAATGGTTGATGAAATTAGTCATGTTTTTTTATTAATCACCAAATGAAAAATTTAAGGATTTTTGATTGGTGTTATTACCTTTCAAATTTTTTACGTTGGACGGGGTTTTATTTAAACATTCTATGTAGCCCGCGTCACCTTCCTTAAGGTTGATTCCTGATTCATCCTTACAGGTCATGGATACTTTTACAGAAGAACCTTTATCAGCAGGTTTTTCCTTCGGTTCTGTTTTTTCAATTTTATCCGCTTGAACCTTGCCCAACTGATCAAGTTTGATAACTTTCTTGTTATCCCCAGCATAAGCAGAAAAAATGTTGATAAGTAAAATAAATATCCAGACAAAAATTTTCATAAATACCGCCCAAAGAATTAAAATATATGATTGATTTAAAATCTTGCAATTTAGTATTTCTCCTCTATTTTAATGTGACTCTACAATTTTCTTCTGATTTAAACCAATACCGAATTCCTTTTCCAGCAAATGGCTCATCAGAAAAACGTGGGATTAAATGAAGATGTGCATGTGGTGTATCTTGCCCCCCTGTCGGATAACAATTCCAACCAACATTAAAACCTTCAGGAGATAATTCATCTTGAATTCTTTTTTTATGTTTATTTAACAATCTAAAAGTATCTTTTATTTCTTCTTCATTTAAATCAAAAACAGTCTCAGCGCATCTTTTTGGCAAAATCATTCTTGAATATTCCAAAATCTCATGAGGAAGCTCAACATAAAAACATGTTTCATTTTCATCAAAAATTAAATCATCTTTTTTTAAAAAATCATAACAGAGAGTACAAATCATAATATTCCCCTACAAATCCTCAGAAAAACTGGCATCAACTTTACATATACCGCAGGGCCCATTAACGGTTATAAAATTATACATATAATCTTTCTGCGCCTTAGTTGCCTTAAATTTATGAATCTTTTTTTTATGCTTAAAAGCAAGTTTTTCCAGCTCTTTTAATGAAGAACATTGAATCTCCATAGTATAATTTTGAGTGAGAAGTTGATCCTGTCCAGTCATCAAATTCAAGGTAAAACTTGTGTTAGGTATCCTAAAAGTGATCCATTCAGCGTGATTATATCTATCCGCCTTTTCTTCAAAAAACTTTCGCAAAAAATTTCTAACCTTATTAATATTTTCATGGCAAACAATATATGAAGTCATTTTATACATCTTAATCTCCCTAGCAAAGTTCATCTATTTTCTTTTGCAAATGCTTAATTATCCTTCTGAGTTAACTATGGTACTTGCTACTTATACCACATTTCAAAAACAAACTGTTCAACAAATATTTGTCTCGCTTGCGTCTTAAATAATGATACAGGTATTCTTATTTGAGATTATTTTATAGTGCCTTTTATTAGTATGCCAAGGGGATTATTTGAAAAATTTCTGGAAGAGTATAACTGAAATTGATACCCATGTTCATATTACACATTGAGAGATAGTGAGTACGGATATCCATAAAAATACCATTGAAGAATCGCAGTTACTTTATTGATGATAAGTCCTGGTGATGAATTAATTATCAAAAAGAGCGAATGTGTACGCTTTATTTATTTTTCCATAGAGTTAATTTTACTAATCGACAATTATGGTTGAAAACGGGTAACATCATTCATAATAAACATGGAGTGCAATATGGAAAAGTTAATAATTATATTATTTGTTATGGCAATTTTTCCAAAGATCGTTTTTTCCAAGGAATTGGCTGTAACAATTGATGACTTACCTATAGTCCATGCCAGTGCATTTACAAAAAAGCAGCAGGAAATAATTTTTAATAAAATATTAAACACTCTTGATAAGTTTAATATAAAAATTGTTGGGTTTGTTATAGGGAAGGAGGTTGCAAGTCATAATCATTATATGCTTAACACCCTGTTGGCCAAAGGACATTTAATTGGGAATCATACCTATTCCCATCCGTATTATAAACACGTTACGATTGATTTTTATTGTAATGATGTTATGAAAGGAGAGAAAATTCTTGAATCGTGGTTAAGTGAACCTAAATATTTTAGATATCCCATGCTTCATCAAGGTGAAACTCAATATAAAAAAGAAACTATGAAAAATTTTTTGCTTGAAAAACATTATGCGATTGCTCACGTTTCCATTGATAACGATGAATGGATGTACAATGATGACTATGAAAAAGCTTTTTTTAATCAAGATAAAAATAAAATGAAAAAAATAGGGATCAATTATCTTGAGCACATGAAGGAGAAAACATATTTTTTTGAATTGATGGCAAACAATAAGCTGGGTCGCAATATAAAGCATGTTTTGCTCATTCATATGAACCTTTTAAATTCAGATTACCTGGAGAAACTCTTGGAATGGTATAAGAAAGAAAAGTGGAATTATATAACTTTGCAAGAAGCCTTGTCCGATCCTGTATATAAAATTGAAGATCAGTATATAGGAGATCGGGGGATATCATTTTTAGAAAGAATATATCTTCATCCCTAGTTTTTATTTGCAATCCCAGACAGATTTTTATTTCGGATGGAGTACCGGAAATATATGTTTTAAGGCGAAGATAGATATAGCGTGACTTTGAAATGGTTGAAATACGTTTCCCAAATTGGTTCACACGGTTTTCAATTTCTAAATTCTGATAAGTTAAAAAAATCTTAAGGCAAATCTATAAGTTCTGCTGAAATTCCTTTGCTTGCTTTAATATATAATTCTTGAGCGTTTTCTGAATAATCTTCCAAGTGACTCAATTGGGAGCAAGTTTCACAATGTTGATTAATGTATTGTTCAGGGATATAGCCATAACCATGATCCCCCCAGCTTTCACCCCAAGAGTTTCTAAAAATGAATTCATTATTGTTTTCATTATAACCAACCAAGGTTATAACATGTCCTCCACAATTTTTAAGATCTTCTTCGGAAGGCATACTAATTCTTCCAGTAGCTTGGTTAATTACGTCGTAGCACCAAAGAATATTAATAAGAACTGGCTTTTTATTTTTGATAATAAACTGGGCAATATTCTCTTTTTGAATATATTGGGTCTCAATTTTATATTTTTTCACAGGAACATCATCAGGGGGTTCATATGTAAAACATTGATTGACATATAAACCATCAATAATTATGCAAGTTGGATCATTAAGTTGAAATCGATTATTAAATTGATACGGAAAATCACTTTCAAATACTACTCCAAATTTATACCCTTCTAGTGCCAAATAACCTGCTAGCGCATCAACGCCTTCATAAGTTTTTAACAATGGATTTGTTAAGGTATATTTTTTTGAAGCCCAATAATTATATTCTTCGGAAAGATTTATATAATAACCTGCATTTTTTTTAAGTAGGAATTCTATAATGGATGTTGCTGCGAAAACGCTACATGTACCCCTCTTACCTTGACCTTTAATTGGAGGCATTTCTGATCTCAAATCTACTTCGCTAGCGAGTACTGCACAGATTAGTAACATAGAGCCTATCAAAAATATAAAGTATTTAAACATTAAAAACCCCTGCAAGGTTGAGTTTATAAAAAAATATTGAGCTTATTATTGCCCATTCTAAGACAAAAAATATCAAAATTATATTAAAAAAACTATCAAGCTAAAAAACTTTTACTTAATTTTAATATTGGATAATGTTTATTTTAAAGATACCGCCGACAGCCTATCCATCATCCTCTTCGAGTAGACTTTGATATTTTTTCTCTAAAGTTTCATACTCAGGCATGATCTCGGTTAGTTCGTTAAAGTTTTTTTCAATCTTTTTGTGGGCGATATCAATATGTATAGACAGATTTTTAATTTTCTGGGCGTCACTGGTTTCTGATGCCTTGATGATGTCGTCGTTATAAAATTTTAGATCTTTTTCCAGTTTGGATATTTCGTTTTCTAGGAAATCGATTCTGTCTTTAAGCGGTTTTAATACTTTGGATCTTTCCTTGATGATCTCGCTTCTTCTTTGCTTGGACTGCTGTCTTGATCCTTTCTTTTTTATATTTTTTTCATTGTCTTCATCCGGCCAGCCAATTTTATCAAGAAAGTAATCATAGTCTCCTTCAAAGCAATTTATATCGTTGTTTTGAAAGATAACCAGGCGATTAGCAAAAGATCTTAAAATGCCTTCGTTATGGCTTACCATCACGACAGCGCCCTCGTAGGACTCAAGTTGATTCATGATTATTTCAATGGATTCAATATCCAAATGGTTGGTTGGTTCATCGAGCAGAAGGAGATTGGTTTTCAGGGCCAAAATTTTTCCAAGAAGAACACGACTTTTTTCTCCTCCAGAAAGTACTGAAATTTTCTTTTCAGCAAGATCCCCTTCGAATGCCATGGCTCCGCAGATACTTCGAATTTCCTTGTTACTCAAATCTCCATTTGAGCTTTGAATTTCTTCTATGATTGTATTGGTCAGAGTTAAATTTAAAATATTGGTTTGTCCAAAGTGGCCTACCCGAAGATCGGTGGCTTTTTTAAGCATTCCACTTTGTCCATTTAGTATTCCGCCCAGTAGATTAAGCAGGGTTGATTTGCCTTTTCCGTTTTTCCCGATGATTGCAATTCGATCACCGTTAAAGATTTGATAATTGAAATCCTTGATGATGCACGGGCTTTCTGGATAATGGAAACATAAATCCTTAGCAGCTAAAAAATCTTTTGAATTGGTGGGATAATAATTGAAGGAAAAACTCAGAAGTCTTTCATTGGTCATTTTTTCCATGATGGGAAGTCTGGCAATTTGCTTCATTTTAGATTTCGCTTGAGTGGCCTTGTTAGCCTGGGCCTTGAATCTATTTACAAACTGCTCCAAATTTTTTCTTTTGGCTTCCACATTGATCATGGTTTTTTCATGGATCTCATCTTCCAAATTCCATTGCTCGTAGAGCTTCTCCGTATTTCCCTGGACTTTCTTAATTTTCTTTCGATTGATTCCGGCAACGTGAGTAATTACTGAGTCCATAAAGGAGCGATCATGAGTAATTAAAATGAACTCTCCTTTATAATTTCTAAGAAAATCTTTAAGCCATCTCAGACTGGTGATGTCTAAATAGTTACTTGGTTCATCCAGTAAAATCAGATTAAAATCCTGAAGAAGTAATTTGGTAAGATTGATCCGAAGCTGAAATCCTCCGGAAAAGTGCATTGGATTTCTCGCAAAGTCTTCCTCGGTAAATCCGAGTCCCATCAATATTTTCTGGGCACGAAATTCATCAAATTCTTTTTCTCCATATAGAACACTCGTGCATTCTTGTAAAAGTGTATCGTGGGTGAATTTGAGGTATTGGGGTAAAACGCCAATGTTATAATTTTTAGGTCTGATAATGGAACCTTTGTCATATCCTTGTTCGCCACAGATCATTGAGAATAGGGTCGATTTTCCGCTGCCATTTCTCCCCACTAGTCCCAACTTTTCCCCACTACTCATCGATAAGGAGATATCTTCGAAAATAACTTGTGGGCCGAAAGATTTAGATAGATTATGAATTTGAATCATCTAGTACTCATCATATTTTTTGGCATTACTATGAGCCTTATCTACGGGATATTTCTGAGCGTTTTTTTTCATTTTATTATATAAGGCTTCATTAACATCAATATCAAGCAAATCAATCATACGAACGAGATAAACTAGAATATCAGCAATTTCATCTTTTACTTTTTCAATTTGAGTCGGGTCATTTTTAATGTTGGATGATTCCTGTGGGGTTAGCCACTGAAATATTTCTACCAGCTCGGAAGCTTCAACTGATAATGCCATCGATATGTTTTTGGGAATATGGTATTGCTCCCAGTTTCTATCCTTGGCGAATTTGCGAATTTCCTCAATCAATTTGGTAATATTTAAATTTTGCATTCCTCATTTCCTCACTATTTATTTACTTTCGCTTTTATAAGGTTTAAAAGACTTAAAGTAAAATGAAACACCGATATAATCAATACTCTTCTTATATAAAAAACAAATACGGACAGAGAGTTCAAAAGATTCCTGTTGATGCAGGGTTTACATGTCCCAATCGAGATGGAACCCTTTCGGTGGGGGGCTGTATTTATTGTAATAATAGTAGTTTTTCTCGCCGACTATTAAGTCCGCTTACTCTTTCTGAACAAATTAAAATTGGAATTGAAGTTGCTAAAAAAAAATATAAAGTTGATAAATTTTTTATTTATTTCCAGTCTTTTACTAACACATACGCTTGCCTTGATTATCTGAAAGAAATCTATCAGACAGCTTTGGCCTTTGAGGGAGTGGTTGGTCTTTGTATTGGTACCAGACCCGACTGTATTGATAAGGAAAAATTGGATTTTTTAGAAGATCTGACTGAGAAATTTGACATTACTATTGAGTACGGTCTGGAGTCTGTTTACGACTTAACGTTGAGCAAAATTAATCGGGGGCATAATTTTCAGGCGTTTGAAAATGCGATCAATCTTACTTTAAATAGAAATATACAAATATGTACCCACATAATTTTGGGATTCCCGTGGGAAAGTTCCAGGCAATGGATCGAAACGGCAAAAATTTTATCAAAGTACCCGATTGATTTTTTAAAAGTTCATAATCTTCATGTAGTAAGAGAGACCAAATTGTTTGAGATTTTTCAAGAATCCCCCTTTAAAACGCTGGGGGCGGAGGAATATTTGGAAATTATCATAGAATTTTTGGAAAACTTGAATCCTCAAATTATTATTCAAAGACTTTTAAGTGATACTCCGATAGATCTACTCATTTCCCCCCGGTGGGAGATTAAAAATAGTACTTTTTTAAATAACCTACTAATTGAAATGAGTAAGAGGAATACCTACCAGGGTAGGTTATATGAAAACATACCTTCTTGATTAAAATCACTTATGGAGTAGAATCTTTTTAATATCGAACTTTGGGAAATATATGAATAATAAAAAACATAAGTCTATTGCAGTAACCGAGAAAAATAATCAATTATTAAACACTTCCGATGGGGGGGGATTTTTTGATAATTTGATATTCATTGCAATCATTATCATTATTTCGGTGACGCCACTGGTTTTTAGCAAAAGTATTTATCAGTCCTTTTCGCTGGCAAAAGGGTTTGTTTTTAAATTTTCCTTGGGGATCGTTTTGATCGCCTGGTGTTTTCACAAGATTATTACCAAATGGGACAAGACTTATTTGCTGAAGGTCAAGCTTTTAGCGGTACCCATGTTGTTGTTTGGTTTTTTTACTATCATTTCAACCCTGCAAGGAATAGATCCATGGATCAGTCTCATTGGAATTTATACCCGCCATATCGGTTTGCAGGGAATTTTAACAATTGTTTTTAGTTATTTTGCGCTGGCATTTTCTATGAATAAAAAAACAGATATTGATTTTGTTTTATTTTCTTTTTGTGTTTGTGCGCTCATTATTGGTGTATATGCAACCTTGCAATTCTTTGGTCTAGATTTTTTTAGTTGGGTTAATGTAAAATTTTCCAGGGTTCCTTCAACCGCTGGAAATGCCAATTTACTTGGTAATATTGTCTCCCTTCTTTTCCCAATTCCTATATATTACTTACTTTTTTCTAATCGAAGATCAATTAAGATTGGTGCTGGTGTTACCATGTTTTTTATTTTATTGGCGACGTTATTTTGTATGTCACGGGCCAATTGGCTTGCGATTTTGGCCAGCATTGTTTTCTTTGCCTTTTTATATGTCAGGGTACATAAGGGTAATCAACAGTTTGAAAAAGTAATCATAAGCTCCATGGTTGGCTCCTTATTTATTCTTCAATTAGTCATTAATTCGCTGATAGTGGAAAGAGGTGACAGTCCCTTGCTCATAACTGTTGCATTGATTATCCATGCAATTATGATTTCGTGTTTTAAATTTCAAGAGATTTGGACTGGCATTAGGCTGAAAATATCGACGCTTATTTATGTTATTATTTTTATTTTAACTATGATGATTATTATTCCACTTAATGTTTATACGTCAAAGGATAGTTTTGCAGGTAAATATTTTTCCATATTTCATTATGAAGATTTGCCCAGATATTATCTGCTTCGAGACTCAATACATGTTATTAAAAAGCATTTTTTCTTTGGCACTGGGGAAGGGACGTATAGGATAGCTTATATGCCTCATAAATCTTTGCAAAATGAAATAGCGGAGCCAAAGGCAAACTATGATAGTCCTCATAATAACTATTTAACAGTGTTAGCTACTCAGGGCATTTTTGCTTTTTTGGCCTATCTTGCAATATTTGTTCTGATTTTTAAAAAGGGAGTACAGGCGGTTATCAGTCCTCACATTCAAAATAATGATAAATATTTGGTTATTACGTTTCTCACCATCTTTTTTTCTTACCTGGTGTGGTCACTGGCAAGTTTTGACAGCGATGTGACGAACCCGGTAATGGTGGGTTTATATGCCTCTTATAGTTATTTGATATATGAGCTTTTTTATAAGGACACTGCCGTCTTATATGAGCAAAAAATTATTTTTTCTACAAAAATAATAATGATCATTCTTATTCCTTTTGCGGCATTAAGTGTTTATCAATCATATCTTATTTATCAAGCAGATACTTTTTATGGAATGGGCCTTAGAACAAAAAATTCTTCAATAAAATATCTTAGTTCAACTAATCCAGCGGATAAGCAAATTGCCTTGAATGTCTTAACCAAGGCCAATGCTCTGATTGCCCGGGCACTCGAGTATAATCCCAAGGAAAGTTTTTATAATGTAGAAATGGCAGACTTACATCACGCTCTTTATGTGCTGACCGGTGACCAGTACCATTTGGATCAGATATATAGATATCTGGATTTGAGTGCCGTTCATTCTTGGGACCCAGGAAAATATTATATGGTCAAAGTCAAAACTGAATTGACGAGAGGTCGAAGCCAGGAAGCTATTAAATATGCTATCGAGGTGCTGAGAGATCTTCCCCATAATGCCATAGTCAGAAGCCAGTTGGGTTTTATGCTTTTTAAAGAAGGTGGAGCGGACAACTTTAAACAGGCATTGGTGCATTTTGAAAGAGCTCTTAAAGTTGATAAAACGAATTTAATTGCTTTAGTTTATACCAGTGAAATCTTTTTAAGATTTGGAAAATTTGATGCTGCTCGAATGTTTGCTAAAAAATCGTTGATGGCTTATCCTGAAAAAGCAAACGAAATTAATGGACTGTTGGCCAGAATTGATTCCACTGAGAAAATTTATATCAATAAAAAATAGTAGGCAGATAGGTAGATGATTATCTCAATATCTGTTCAATAATAAAATCGGTGGCCCTGATAGGATTGGTCTTTATTTTTGTATTGGCAATTTTATAAATTTTATCTATTTCAGATAAAATATCCACGTCATTCAATCGATCTTCCTCAATGACAATCGAACCTAATATTTTTTGGGCTGCCATGGCATTATGGTATTGTTCATTTTTTTGGGCAATTTTTAAAGGTATGAATATACTGGGTTTGCCCAAGGCAATCATTTCGGCTACGGTTCCTGCGCCAGATCGGGAGATTACAACGCAAGAGAGTTTGAAAATATCAATAATATTATCAACAAAATCAATTGCCATATAATCGGAATCTTCATATCTTTGATATTTGGCAAGATGATTAATGCCTGCTTGATGAATAATAAAAAATTTTTGTTTTAAAATATTCAAATTTTTTTCAAGTAGTCTATTTACCAGGTCAGAGCCATTTCCTCCTCCGGTGACAAACAAGATCGGTTTTTCAATTTCTTTTAACTTTATACCCTTAATTTTATCTAAAATAATATTTTCCTGATAGCATTCATCTCTGACCGGATAGCCGGAAAAGATAGTTTTTGATGGGGGAAGAAATTTTTTTGTTTCTTCAAAGCTAATAAAAACCTTGAAAGCAAACTTGGAGGCAATCAGGTTGGCAAGTCCGATGCGACTGGTTTGTTCATGCACATATACTGGTATTTTTAATAGACTGGCAGCAATGACCGGAGGAACAGAAACAAAACCTCCGGTAGAAAATAAAAGGGAGTCCTTGTTTTTTTTACACATCAAGAAAAATAGCACTTGAAAAATAGCAAGGAAGACCTTGAAAATATCAACTAAATTTTTAAATGATATGTATCTGCGCAGTTTGCCTGTTAAAATGGCTTTATATTCAATGTTAATATTATTCACTAATTTTTTTTCAATACCATCATAGCTGCCAATGTATTGAATTTTTAGATTGGGTTTGTGTTTGATTTTATTAATGATGGTGATTGCCGAGATGGCATGTCCACCGCTGCCGCCTCCAGTGAAAAAAATTGTTTTCATTTTATAGCCTCAATTAAAACATATTAAAAAAGTCGGATATTATAACAGCGAACACTCCAATAAATCATTATATAACTTGTTAATTTTTATGACCAATGATTACTTTCGGTAAGTCTGAAATAATTAAAGGTTTTAATAAAAACAATTTGCCAATAACCGATACGAAGTTGGGAATGTGCTTGAAATATCAGGCTAATTTTAAAAAGCACATGAATGTAAGGAAGTTATCATGAAATCAAATCTTCAGAAGAAAACATGTGTCGAAGATTTTTTTGGCGGACATGAACCAAAAGAGGAATCAAGTCAGTCATCGGATTTTAGCGATCAGATTAATATTGCAGATTCTCTTACAGATAAACTAAAGAGTTTGAAAAATAAACATACCAATGATATAGGGTTTGCCGTTCATGAAACATTTCAAATCCAAGATGCCATGGGTGAACTCTTAAAAGAAAAAAGTGCCATAGAGAAAAGTATTGCTGAGGCAAAAAACAGTTACCACGAGGAGCTAAATAAACTTGAAACATTGAAAAAAAAGAAATTCAGTATTTTGTCAGAAGTGATAGATTGCGATACAAGAAAAAAATGCGTAATGGGATCTGATGAGCAATCAGTGGAGCTGGTTAAAAATGAATTTGAAGAAATTAATCAGAAATTGACAGTACTTGTGCAGGAAATTGAACAGGCTGAAGAATTCAAAAATAATTTGTCCCGTGATATTGAAAACCTGGTGGCCAAAAAAAATGAACATCAGCGTTTTATTTCAGAAGCGCATCAAGAGTTGGAGCAAATTAGAAATTCGCTGGAGGAAGGTAGCCGTATCACCGAAAATTTTATCAATAAGGCTAATCACTTAAGGGAAGAAATTGAGGCTTTAGAAAGGCAAAAAGAGATAAAAGCAAGCGAGATTTTTGCTTTAAAGCAAAATTTCAATCCGGATAGTCTGGATGAAAATAGCAATCCATCAAACCCCAAAAGCCTTGAGATTAAAAATAATTTGCAGCAAGAAATTAATCAATTAAAAAAACAGCATGAGCACTTGGAACTGCTGAATCAGCAACTTAATCATGAAAAAATGATTCATGAATCCAAAATTGATGAACTAGATCATATGTTTAAGATGAAGCAAGCGGAAGTTGTTGGTTTTGAAGACCGGTTAAAAGACCTGCAAAAAGAAATTGTAAAATTTAATAATATCAAGGGTGACGTGATCAAATCTCTGGAAGTTGCCAAAAAAGATAAATGGTTGATTCAGACTGCTACGGATGAACTTAAATGCAATATTGAGACCTTGAACCAGACCAAAGCAGAAATGGAAAGACATATTAATGAAAAAAAAGATCAAGTGGAGGAGTTTGAAAATAGATATCATCACTTTAGTGACGAATTTGAAAAACTTCATAAAAATTATATTGATTTGCGAAACAATACCCAAAACTTAAGTAAGACCAAATTAGAGGCAGCAAAAAAACTGGGTGAAATTAACCAAAATCTTGTCAATAAAAAAAATCAATTGAATCATGTGAATGATAGATTTAAATCGAAAGAAGCTGGGTTGCAAAAGAATATTAATCAAAAGAGAACTGAACTGGTAAATTTAAAATCAGATCTGGGACAACTTAAGAAAAATTATCAAAGTAAAACCGCTGAATTCAATCAAGTTGAAAAGCAAATAATAAAGTCAAAAATTACTTGTGAGCGATTGGATATTAATCAAAAAAAGCTGATTGATCAGATAAAACAAGCCAAAAGCACCGTGGATACTTTGGCGTTGAAAGAAAAGGATGAAATTGATCGGCTTGTAAAAATGAACAAGACGAATGAATTACATGACGGTGAAAGATTAAAATTGTTAGTTAAAAAATCAAAAATTGATGCTCAGATTGATGAGGCCAATAAAGCTCTCCAAAAAGTCGAAACAGAAGAAACGCAGACAACTCAAAGGATTTTGAAACTAAAAGAACAAAGTTTGGAGCTGGAACAGACGGTAGCCATTTTTGAAAAAGAATTTGAGGTGAAAGCGCAAAAAGTTCAAGAATTAAATAGTCGAATAAAATATCAATCGGATGTTTTGAAACGTCAAATAAGCGCTTATAAAAACATATGGCAAGATGTTTGGGAGTTATATCAAGCGGAAAAAAGTCAATATGATATATTGGTGAATGAAAAAAACAGATTTTTGAAGGATTATGAAAAAAATCTTTTTTCTTTGGAAAATAGGGTGGCGGTGCTTAAGGTGAAGGAGACGGTTGCTCATCAAAGCATTGATGAGATTCAAGCGTCTATTCAAAACGAAAAAAAACGCTACGATGAACAATTACAATTGAATAAGCAACTCGAGAAACAAACGCTTTGGATTCAGAGCAAGGTTGATGGAGCAGACGATGAACTAAAGGCCAAGATTGCAGAAGCCGGTATGATAATAGGACAATACCAAAAAGAACATCAGGCTTTGCATGATAAGTCAGAGGAGCTTGATTTAAAAAGATGGAAAACGATTGTATCAGTCTCACGAATGGAACAACAGGCTAGAAATAAAATAAATAGTTTGGAAAAATTAAATGTGGCCCACGGGGAACTGTTTGAGCAAATAAATCGTCTTTCGCTGGAAAAAGAAAAACTAGGGTTAAAGAAAGATTTACTTGAGATGGAAAGATTAAAGATGATTGTGGCTACATCAAAAACCCAACACAGCTATGATGTTCTTAAGACTAAAATAGATCATGAAAAAAATGTATATGAAGTCTTAAACACAAAACTCATGGGGCTTGCTAAAACGACTGAGGAGCTGGAACTTAAAAAGCTAAAACTGATCGTACAAAATTCAAAAGTTGAACATAGCAATGAGTGTAATCTGCTTATATCAAAAAAAATTAATCAGGAAATTCAAGAATTGCAGCATAAACTTGATGGGAAAAAAATAGAATATCAGGATTTGCAAAATCAGTATGATAAACTTGATACCAAAAGAATGTCCTGGTTGGTGGTCAATTCAAAATTGGAAAATAATTGTCAGGAGATGATTAGAAAAGCAGATAAAATTCAAAGCGAACTTGACGATAAAATCCAAAATCAAGAGTCTCAAATTAAAAAACAGCAGTTGGAAATGGCAAAACTTGAGGAACTAAAGATGAAATCTAAAGAGGAATTAAATATCCAAGGTGTGCTTATTGAAGATGCCGTTGCGGAGAAAATTCGTATGATTTTTGAAGAAAAAAAACAAGAGCAAATTATTGATAGTTTGAAAGAAAAAAGTCAGAAGGAGTCAATGCAAATACAGCAAAAACAGAAAGAATTTGAATTGCATTCTTTGAAAAATCAGGAATTGATAAATCAAATTGTCAAAAAACAAGCAGAGTTAAAAGAAGAAGGGATTAAATACGATGAACAGGTTGTTTTTATGACTAAAAAAATTGATGAATTGTCACAAATGCTGGCGGCTTTGAATAATCGTATTGAGAAAGCAAAATCCATAGATGAAGATAGCAGAGAAGTTGCTAAAAAAGCCTTAACATGTAAATCAACGCTTCTGGCAGAAATTCAAGATCTTGAAGTTAAAAAGAAGACTCTGCTAGAGAAAAATGATGTCCCTATAGCTAAAAAAAAATATGATTTCAAAAAAGCTGCTTGAAGCTAAACCTAGTACTAGGTCATAAGTGGCAACCAATCAGGACGGGATTTTATATTAGTTAAAACTAATTTAGTTAATTAGTTTTACTAATATTTATCTAGCCAAAGCATGTTTTTCCCACTACGCTCAAATTGCATCTGTTCAAAAATAATTTTTTCATAATTTTAAAAAGGAAATCAACGTGTGTGGAATTATCGGGATCGTAAACACTCTTCCTTCCTCTATCGGGTCTAGCAATAATGCTTCTTATGATGTTTATCGTGGTCTATTGACTCTTCAGCATAGAGGGCAGGATTCGGCAGGGATATTGACTTACGATAACACTAGCAGGGAATTTCATCTGGAAAAAAGAAAAGGTTTGGTCTCAAGTGTTTTCGATAAAGGTACACTGGAAGAATTAAAAGGTAATCTCTCCATCGGTCATACCAGATATGTGACCGTTGGTTCAGATCACAAATCCAATATACAGCCCATGGTTACTGGAATTCCTTTTGGAATTGGTATGGTTCATAACGGGAACATTTTGAATTTTTACAGTATTAAAAGAATTTTGCGAGAAGAAACTGGCTCACACTTATTATCTAATAACGATATAGAGTTGATTTTGAATTTGTGGTGTCATCATATGATTAATATGGGAACCCGTGGATTTGAATTGGATATTGCAGTTAAGGCATTAAAGGAGGTTTATAAAACTTTGATTGGTGCCTACTCAGTGGTGGGGATTGTTTCCGGAATGGGACTTTTTGCGTTTCGAGATCCTCATGGAATTAGACCACTGGTCCTTGGAAAGAAGGAAACTTCTCTGGAGACGTCATGGTGTTTTGCCTCAGAAACTCTTGCATTAAATATTTTAGGTTATGAGTATGAAAGAGAGGTTAAGCCGGGCGAATTTGTATTTATCGATAATTACGGAAACATGTATAACACAATTATAAAGAGTGAAACGAGAAATAGTCATTGCATGTTTGAATGGGTTTATTTTTCTGGGGTAGAAAGCGAATTGGAGGGAATGAGTGTTTATACTTCCAGGCTAAACTTGGGCAAGTTTTTGGCCAAAAAAATTCAACGTGAAATTGATCAGAAAATTATTAATCCAGATGTGGTGGTTCCCGTTCCAGATACTTCCAGAACCGCAGCGATAGCCATCGCTGAAACATTAAAACTGCCTTATCGCGAGGCTCTGATAAAAAATCGTTATGTTTATCGCAGTTTTATTTTGGGCAATCAACAAAAAAGAGAACAGGCGGTAGAACAAAAATTGAGCCCGGTAAAGAGCGAAATATTTGGTAAAAATATTTTATTAGTTGATGATAGTATTGTGCGCGGAACCACTTCGAAAAAAATCATTGCTCTTTTAAAACGCTACGGTGCTCATAGCGTAACCCTGGTTAGCACTTGTCCACCTCTTCGATATCCTTGCTTTTATGGAGTTGATTTTCCATCCACGGGGGAGCTGATTGCCTCCAATCGAACCGAAGAGGAGATTGCTAGGATCATTGGTGTGGATAAGGTTATATATCTGGAAATTGAAGATCTTAAGTTATCACTCCAGCATGAAAATCTTTGTTTAGCCTGCTTGAATAATGATTATCCCACACCGATTGATGATAAAAATATTTTTCAGGAAATAAGAAACCATGAAATGAAAACCCAAAGGGAATATCTATGAATATTCTGATTGTTTTTGGAAGTAAATCTGATCAACGTGTTTATGATCCACTTGTATCGGTTTTATCAAAAAGTCATAGTATCCAGTTTGATATCCTTTCTGCTCATCGAAACCCCATTGAACTTGATTTGCTTCTCAAAACCAAAGCCTTTGATTTAATCATTGCGGGTGCTGGATTAGCGGCACATCTTCCGGGAGTTGTGGCTTCTAAAGTTGATACACCTGTAATTGGATTGCCTATAAACGCATCGCTGGCCGGACTTGACGCTACCCTTTCTATATTACAGATGCCATTTATGGTTCCTGTTATAACTTGTGCCCCGGATAGACATATGGAGGTGGTATCTTTTATTAATCTGTTAAAAGAAAGAAAAAAATCAGAGAGTGAAAAGAGTATATGCATAGTATTTAATAAAACATTTGACTCTTTAATTTATCAAAGTGAAATTGATCGAACCCTGCTGTTTGCCAAGGAAAATGCAATCAAAGTTTCTTTGGTTGATTGCTTTGATGCTTCGAAATTAAATGTGATATTGGTAACTCAAAAGGAAGATATTCAAAAAGATGTGCTGGCCATTCATGTTCCTCTTTTTAATCAACATGAAAATGCTAACCCAGAAACTTCTATCAAGCTATTTAACTGGATTTCCTTGGGGGGAATGTGGGTAGGGATAAATAATACACGTAATGCTCTTATTTATTATCAAAAATTATTTTTAAGGAGAAACATATGACAATGCCAGACGTGTTATTTCATGGATCAGTTAAAACCGTGCGTGGTCAAACCGGAATTACCCCTTATGTTTTTGAATTTACAGATCATTATAGTGTGTTTGATTGGGGAAAAATGCCGGACACTCTTATTAACAAGGGTGAAGCTTTAAGTTATATTTCCAATCTTTTTTTTGATCTGCTTGGAAATGATCAATGTTGGAAAACTTGGGAATGTCCTGGTGTATTGTGTGAAAGTAGTACCTACAAACGGATAAAAGAGAATGGAGTGGTTCATCATTTTTTAGGAAAAGTTGATCAAGATATGCATAAAGTTTCTTCCGATACACCGTCTCGTTTTTTGGCAGTAAAACCAGTAAGTATTTTGAGACCAAAAGCTATAACCGAAGAAAATAAGCTTAAATGGAAATATGATGGTTATCACAACAAGCCGGTCAATACCCTTATCCCTCTGGAGGTGGTTTTTCGTTTTGATGTTCCAAGCGGGAGTTCATTGCTTGATCGGGCCCAAGATCATGCATATCTTAAAGAAATTGGATTAGTAGCTGCACCTCAAGAAGGCGATTCATTTGAAATGCCTATAATCGAATTTTCTTCCAAGCTAGAAACCACCGATCGTTATATGTCATATGTTGAAGCAAAGAGGATTTCTGGACTAAGTGAAGATGAGTTTAAAGATTTGTATGATTCTGCTACGCTCTTGGCATTACGGCTTAAATCCTATTTCGAGGAGTGTTCGATCAAATTATCAGATGGTAAATTTGAATTTGCCTGGGATGAGAAACGCCACCCCATGCTCGTTGATGTTATCACCCCTGATGAACTTAGAATTTCGTACAGAGGGGTATCGCTATCCAAAGAAAATATTAGAAAAGTTTATCGAACAACCAATTGGCATCAAAATGTTAAAAGGGCAAAAATGCTTGCTACTGAAAGAGGGGAGAAAGATTGGAAAAATTTATGTGTTGGTGAGTTAAAGTCCTCTCCACCCAATCTTAGTGAAAGCGATCTGAAGCGTTTTTCTATGATCTATATGGGGCTTGCCAACTGTCTTTTTGAAAAATTGACTGGGAAAACTGTTTACCCAGAAGCATGGACACTTGATCAGCTGGTTTTACAACTTTAAAAGGGAATAGATATGAGTGACAAGGTTTTAATTATTGGTAGGGGGGGCAGAGAACATGCGTTTGCTTGGAAAATCGCCCAGTCAAAGCAGGTTGAGAAAGTTTTTGTAGCCCCGGGTAACGATGGGATGAATGATCAAAACAAGATTATCACAGTCGATATTTTAGAAACGGATTTTTCTGGAATTGCTGAATTTGCTAAATTTAACCAAATAGCTTTGGTTATTATTGGGCCTGAAAAACCTCTTTCTTGCGGAATAGTAGATTATTTACAAGATCAGGGGGTGAATGTAATTGGTCCAAGTAAATTGGCTGCCAAGCTGGAAAGCTCTAAAATATTTGCTAAAAAATTCATGATTGATCATCATATTCCCACAGCGGATTTTGAATTTTATGACAATTACGAAAATGCGCTACAGGCACTTTCTCATTGGGAGATCGAAAAAAAAGGTATTGTTATAAAAGCTGATGAGCTAGCATCTGGAAAAGGGGTAGTGGTTACGCATGATAGGAAGGAAGCTAAGCAAACTCTTTATGATTTCATGATGAATCCTCATTGTTCAATTAATTCAAAAAATATTCTTTTAGAAGAAAAATTAGTGGGTCGGGAAGTTTCTTTTTTTGCCTTGAGTGATGGTGAAAATTTTGTAAGTCTGGGACATGCTTGTGATTATAAAAGACTCTACGATAATAACCTAGGTCCTAATACTGGCGGCATGGGGGGATTTACCCCGGAGAATTTTCCCAGTCAAAATTTGATTTTTGAAATTGAGCAGAATGTTTTTGAGAAAACCATTATGGGTATGTTTAAGGCAAAAATGCTATTTAAGGGGTTTTTATTTGCAGGTCTTATGATTGATAATAATCAGGTCAAGGTTTTGGAATACAATGTTAGATTTGGTGATCCTGAAGCTCAAATACTTCTTCCAACCATATCCGAAGACCTTTATCCCTTGCTTAAAAATGCCAGTGAAACCAAACTAGGTAGTAATTATTATTTTAAGGATAATAGGCTTAAATCGGTTCACGTGGCCTTTGCATCAGGAGGCTATCCGAGTAATTATAATGAACCAATGAAACTCAATGAACAAATCCATATTGCCAGCGAATTGCTAGATCAACCGGGTACCCATCTCTTTTTTTCTGGAGTCAAAAAATTAAATGATGGATATGTTAATACCGGGGGGAGGGTCCTGGGTATTACTTGTATTGGGCCTGACATCAAAACCGCAAGAACTAATTGTTATAAGTGTGTTGAAAAAATAAGATTCAATCATGCTCACTGGAGGAATGACATTGCAGTTGACTAGAATTAATATATGTATTTTTGCTTCAGGAAATGGCACCAATGCGATTAATCTTATTCGTGAATCAAAGAAATATGGTCACATTAAGGTGGTAGGTTTACTTTGTGACAACCCAAGTGCAGATATTCTGCAAAAAATTAAACCATTTGATATTCCGGCGTTGGTGGTGCCTTTTAAAGGTAATAAGCTTTCCCATGAAAAGGAAATATTGGCTCAGCTTTCCCATTTGGATATTCATTGGATTTTCCTGGCTGGCTATATGCGTATTCTGTCAGCCAATTTTATCAACCAATTTAAATTATCGGGGGAGCGTTCACGGATAATTAATATTCATCCATCTCTTCTTCCCGCATTTAAAGGAAAGGATGCTTATCAGCAAGCATTTGATTCAGGGGTGTCCCAATCCGGTGTTACTATTCATTTGGTTGATAGTGGCATAGATAGTGGCGAAGTTATTTTGCAAGAAGCATTCTTAAGATTGGATACTGATACATTTCCTGATTTTAAAAGCCGGGGAATGCAGCTTGAATATCTGCTTTATCCTCAAGTTTTAAAAATGATTTCTCAAAATTCTATAGATTTCAACAAGGATATTGCTCATGACTAAAAAACGAATAGAAGTTATTAATATTTATCCTAATGATAAATATAATTATCTGATAAACGAAAGCCAAAGACAGTTTGAAATCAAGGCAATCAAAGAGGTTTTGTTTTTCAAAATTGATACTGATGATGCAGGTGATTTCGGTGCTGATTTTCGAGAGGTGCTTTATGATTCTATTATTCAAGAGATTTATTTTGAGGAATATCAAATACCTTCTAATTATAATTTTGCAGTGGAAGTTGGATTTAAACCCGGAGTTACCGATAATTTAGCAAATACAACCGTTGAGGCTTTGAAACTTAAAAATATTGAGACCAAAGTCTCAACCGGTAGAATATTTTTTATTGAAACAAATGAACCTTCCCAAAATCTTATAAAGTTTGCCAAAGAAACGCTTGGTAATGATTTAATTGAAACAATTCATGTCTATGACATGTTGGGGTTAAAAAATACTAATCGTTTTAATAAAGTGTTTTTGCCGGAAGTAAAACTTCAGGAAAAATTTGAGGTTAACGAAATAAATTTAAATGTGTCTAACGATCAGTTAAATAAAATTAACCAAGACCGATGTCTTGCCCTAACTTTGAAAGAATTAAAAAGTATCAGGGACTATTACAACTTGGATGTGATTAAAGACTCAAGAAGAAAATCAGGTCTTCCCATTAATCCGACGGACTTGGAATTGGAAGTTTTGGCGCAAACTTGGAGTGAGCATTGCAAACATAAAATATTTGCGGCTGAAATTGAATATACTCAAGTCGGCGATAAAACGCTTTCGAGTGACAATGTTTTAATAGATGGACTTTATAAAACTTATATTAAAAAGCTGACTCAAACGGTTTCTCAAGAACATAACATCGATTGGTTGGTATCGGTATTTGATGATAATGCAGGTATTGTGCGTTTTGATGAAAATGTTGATTTGTGTATTAAAGTGGAAACCCATAATAGTCCTTCAGCTCTGGACCCATACGGCGGGTCTATTACTGGAATTCTTGGCGTCAATAGGGATATTCTCGGCTGTGGCATGGGAGCCAAACCCATTGCGAATACTGACACTTTTTGTTTTTGTGAACCAACATGGCCGGACCCAAGTTCTATGCATGAACTTCCAATAGGGCTCAAACACCCCTCAAAAATTTTAAGTGGAGTTCATAAAGGAATCGAAGATGGCGGAAATAAGAGCGGAATCCCAACCATTAACGGGGCAATTTATTTTGATCGAAGTTTTGCCGGCAAGCCCCTGGTTTTTTGTGGCACAGTAGGTGTTTTACCCCAAGTTCTCTCTGATAAGACTCCTGCATTTCAAAAAAAGGCCAATGTTCATGATCGTATTGTTATGATAGGTGGATTTATAGGTGCTGATGGAGTCCATGGTGCGACGATGAGTTCTCTGGAATTAAATGAAAATTCCCCAGCTACCGCCGTTCAGATAGGGGACCCTCTTACTCAAAAAAGAATGTTGGATTTTATTATTGTTGCCAGGGATCAGCAGTTGTTTAACGCAATTACTGATAATGGTGCTGGAGGACTAAGTTCCAGTGTCGGGGAAATGGCGTTACAGTCTGGGGGAGCTGTAGTGGATCTTGCTCATTGCCCTGTTAAATATCCCGGACTTTCACCCTATGAACTTTTAATCAGTGAAAGTCAGGAAAGAATGACGTTAGCAGTACCATCTAATAAATTTGATCGGCTTCAGAAGTTAGCTAAAATTTATGGAGTAACGTTGACGGATATCGGTGAATTTACCGATAGTGGGCACTTGATTGTTTACTATAATAATGAGCTGGTTGGAAAAATTGATCTGGAATTTTTACATCATGGGCTTCCTAAACTTTCTCTTCGGGCAAAATGGGAACCATCCAAACTGGAATCAGCCTGGTCATCACCCACCAATAAAAAAAATATTAAACATTTTGATAAAGACTGTTTAGTTGAATCTTTAAAAAAACTTCTAGGCAGAGGTAACATCGCTTCTAAGCAATCGCTGGTAAAACATTATGATCACGAAGTGCAGGCTGCCACGCATATCAAACCATTCATGGGGAAAACTCAAAATGGACCTAGTGATAGTGGAGTTCTTTGGCTTTATCCCCACGGAGGGACACTTGACAATGGGGTTGCGGTGTCTTGTGGATTAAATCCCAGAATATCCCAGTACGACCCTTATTTAATGGCCCAATATGCAGTTGATGAAGCACTAAGAAATGTTGTGGCCTGTGGCGGTAATCCAGAAATGACATGTTTACTTGATAATTTTTGCTGGCCTGATCCAGTTACCAGTTTAAAAAATCCGGACGGTGAATATAAGCTTGGACAGTTGGTTAGAACATGCATGGGGCTTTATGATATTTGTCTTGAATATAAAACTCCTTTGGTTAGCGGAAAAGATAGTATGAAAAATGATTTCAGAGGAAAGACTATTGATGGGAATGAGGTTTGCATAAGTATCCTTCCCACCTTACTGGTAACGGCCATGAGCAAAGTTGACATTCGTTATACCAGTACGTCTGGATTCAAAAATGCCGGGGATATTATATATTTAATTGGAAAAAATGTATCTGGCCTGCTTGGTAGCGAATTCAGTGAGGAGTATGCCATCACTGATCATGAATATTTAACGGTTCCATCAATAGATCCAGAGCAAAACTTTAAATTATATAAGACGTTGCATAAAGTGATTGTCCAGGGATTATTGTCATCTTGTCATGATATTTCTGATGGGGGAGTTATTATTTCAATTGTTGAATCTATGTTTGAAAATAATCTGGGAGCACAAATAAATATTAATAACTTTGAAAATATGCAGATGTTTGATTATTTATACAATGAAGGACCAGGTCGATTTATTGTCAGTATTCCAGGCAGTTGCCAGAGAGAGTTTGAGAAACAATTGGGTGATTTACCATTTACAAATCTAGGATTTGTTACTCAAAACCCCAAACTCTTACTAACCAGTAATCATGAAATGGTCATTAGCGAGGATACCGCTACCTTAATGTCACTTTGGAAAAGGGAGTTTTAAATGAATAAACCTAAATTTCTTATTTTGGCTGGGGATGGTATTAACTGCGAAAATGAGACAAAGCTTGCCTTGGTAAACGCTAACAGTGATGCTCAAATTGTTCATATCAATGAATTGCTGGAAAATCCATTGATGCTTCGAGCGGTCCAAGGTCTTGCTCTTCCGGGAGGATTTTCCTTTGGAGATGAACTTGGTAGCGGCCAAGTACTTTCTTTAAAAATTAAATTCAAGTTAAAAGATCACTTTGAGGATTTTATTTATCGAGGGGGCGCTGTCATTGGGATATGTAATGGGTTTCAAGTATTGCTAAAGCTTGGACTGCTTCCCGACTTTAAGAAAGAACGAACAATTTCACTCGATCATAATATTTCTGGAAAATTCATTAATAAGTGGGTAACTCTTAACAAGCACCCTGCGACCATATGCAAATGGACAACTCTTTTAAAGGATCAGTTGATAAATCTTCCTATACGACATGGAGAAGGAAGAATTGTATTGAAAAAAAATGATGAAACAGTTGTTTATAATACTCTTTTAAAAAACGGACAAATTGTTTTTCAATATAACGAAAATGTGAATGGGGCATATGAAAATATAGCAGGTATATGTGATCCTACCGGTCTTATATTGGGGTTGATGCCTCATCCTGAGGCATATTTGTATGAAGGTCTCAATCATATTCATCAAAAAGATTTTTTTAAGAAAGGTAAAGGACAATTAATATTTGATAGTATTGTACAATATTTGAAAAATTCATAAATGGAGTCAGTATGCAAGCACTTTTAAGCGTTAGTAATAAAACAAATCTTTCGCAATTGGCTAATTCACTTATCAAGCACAATTTCCAAATTATTTCTACCGGAGGAACCGGAAAGGCCTTAAAAGATTTAAATATTGAATTTATTCCTATCGAAAAAATAACCGGCAATCCAGAAGCATTTGGTGGAAGAATGAAAACAATCAGCTTTCAGGTATTAAGTGCGATTTTATTTAATCGAAATGTTGAGGAAGATATTTTAAAAGCCTGTCAACTTGGTATAACTTCTATTGATGTGGTCGTTTGTAATCTCTATCCATTTGTGGATGTAGTTAAAAATAATTCTCATGCCACGGATGAGGAGTTGATTGAAAATATTGATATTGGTGGTCCCACCATGATCAGGGCCGCTGCTAAAAACTACGAAGCGGTTACGGTTTTAACTCATCCTGATCAGTATGAAGAATTTATAAGCGAGCTGGAAAACAATCAAGGGATCACTTCAAAAAGTTTTAGAAAAAAAATGGCTTTATCAGCTTTTCAACTTACATCCTTTTACGACTCTTTTATTGCATCTACCTTTGAAAAACGATTTGATCAAATTAATACTACGATTTATCTAGATTCTACTAAGACCAAAAAACTGCGCTATGGAGAAAATCCCCATCAAAAAGCCTGGCTATACAGGGATTGTAATTCCAGTAATGGGTTAGCTTTTGCTGAACCTTTGCAAGGGAAAGAATTATCACATAATAACTATTTGGATGCGGATGCGGCCTTAAAGTCTAATCGAGATATTTCAAAGGTCAAACATCCCCAATTTACATCAGCCTGTACTGTGGTCAAGCACCTCAACCCTTGTGGAGCGGCCTTGGCAAAAAGTTCTCTTGATGCTCTCAAACTTGCTTGGAACGGTGATCCCATTAGCAGTTTCGGTTCAATCATTTGCTTTAATCAGGAGGTTACCCAGGAGATTTCTGAGTGGCTTGGGGACAAATTTGTTGAAGTAATTATTGCCCCTTCCTTTTCTAAAACAGCACTGGAGTCATTTTCCAAGAAGAAAAATCTTCGTTTGATTCCTTTCGATCCAAACGCAATTAATTGTGACCAGTTGGTGGTTCGATCCATTTCTGGTGGATATGTTGTGCAAACTGAAGACACCGGACTCGATAGAGAATTTCAAACAGTTAGCAATACTAAATTTCCAAATGAAAAAAAGGACCTGGCGCACTTTGCTGTCATGGTAACGAAGCACCTTCGCAGCAATGCTATCGGACTTGCTAGAGAAGATCATTCGGGTTTTACCCTGGCGGGAGCCGGGATGGGCAATCCAAACCGTGTTATTTCATTGCAAGAAGCGATTAACAAAGCCAAAGAAAATAACCAAACCAATTTTAGCGAAATGATACTTGCCTCGGATGCCTTTTTTCCTTTTGCTGATAGTATAGAGTTAGCTAAAACCAATAACATTAAATATATTATTGAGCCCGGTGGCAGCATGCGTGATGATGAAGTCATTAAGGCTTGCAATGAAAATAATATTTCGCTTGTATTTACTGGAACCAGGCATTTTAGACACTAGGAGAAGATATGATTACTTATAAGGATAGTGGAGTTGATATTAATAAGGGCGATGAATTGGTTGAATCCATCAAGCGAAAAGTCAAATCGACCTATGGTAAAAGAGTTTATGAAGGAGTCGGGGGTTTTGCTGCTCTTTATGAAATCACCGCGGATAAACTACTTTCAGTAGGTACAGATGGAGTCGGTACTAAACTTAAAATTGCACAGCAACTTGGTATCCATAATACTATTGGAATTGACTTGGTTGCTATGTGTATAAATGATGTTCTTTGTACTGGAGCAACACCTCTTTTATTTCTAGATTATCTGGCCTGTGGAAAACTTGATTTAAAGACCAGCGAATCTTTGATTGATGGAATTGTTAATGGGTGCAAGCAGAGTGAATGTGCATTGATTGGTGGGGAAACTGCCGAGATGCCGGGTTTTTATCAAGAGGATGAATATGATCTGGCGGGATTTGCGGTAGGTGAAGTTTTTAAAAAAGATCTTATTGACGGCAAAAAAATAAAAGAGGGTGATACAATTATCGGACTGGCATCATCGGGACTTCATTCGAATGGATATTCACTGGTTAGAAAAATAATTAGTGAAACTGATCATTTGAAAATGGCCCTGACGCCTACGAAAATTTATCATCGAGTTTTATCTTCTCTTTTAAAAGACCATCGAGAGAACATACTTGGCTTGGCCCATATCACTGGTAGTGGTTTTTTAAATATCAGTCGTATGAATGCAAACTTTGATTATGTGATTGATAATGTGCCAGGCTTTGATGAAATACCCCCCATCTTTTCGATATTAAAAGAGCTTGGTAATTTGGATTTAAAAGAAATGTACCAAACTTTCAATATGGGAGTAGGACTTACGATTGTAACGGATGATCCAAAAAATATTACTGCATCTCTCAATAAGATGGGGGAAAAATACTGGGTGCTTGGAAAAACACAAAGAGGATCTGAGAGGATTATTTTAAAAAATAATGATATTGTGCTTAATTAGTTTTTTAGATGGTGAAAAAAGAGTGTTAGCGGATGAAATGCGGCATTTTCTCAGGGAGCACAATCGAAAATTCCATTAATCCCATGACCACCCCATCTTTCTTCCAAGGTGTTTGATAAATCAGTTTCTTTACTCCATCTTTTTCGATGGTATAGACATTTTCTCCCCCCGTGGCCAGCATTTCGTGTATTTTCTGATTGGATGTTTCCTGGTGGCAATCATAAATATTTTTTCCAATAAGGGATTTCCCCCCATATTTCTGAAAGGTGATGATGGCCTTTTCATTCAGGTAAAGGATTTTCCCATCCGTATCCATCACAGTGAGGGCCGATTGAAGTTCGTCAAAATAATTTTCAAGCACCATAATTAAACTATTCCTTTTTAAATAAGCTATTTTATTGTTTGTAAAAAATATTCTGATATTTGTTGGAAGCCATCGGGACCACTTAGATTTTTTTCTTTGTAATAAGTGATAATATTGAGACAGATGTCATGCATTTTATAATGAAAATTGCTAACATTACCTGATTTTTTTAAATAGTAATCCAGTCCTTTTCGCATGGGGAAAAACGAAGTTTTCGTCATGATTTCTTCATATGGTCTGGCGGTTAAATAGATAAAGGGTATATTGGAGCCAGTCTTGTAGAGATAATTGCAAATTAAATCGCCATGGCCATTGGGCATGAAATAGTCAGTAATTACAAGGTCAAAAGAATTATTTCTTTTTAAAAGTTCCGCAATACCATTTTTTCCGTTATCCACTTCGATGATTTGAATTCCAGGAATGGTTTCAAAAAAAAGTGAGCAATAAAATTCCCGGATGTCTGGGTTATCTTCCGCAAAAAGTATTTTCATACACGACCTTTTTTTTAAAAAATGAAAAGGCATATTCTTCTTGAACATTCCTATCCATATTATACTAGATCAAAGGTGTGGAAAAAATGCTGGTAAAAAATTCTGGTGCAGGAAATTTTACTTTTTAAATGCCTTTTGCACCATCTCGGTTAATTCCTGTGCGTTTTGAGCGTTACTCAGGTCAATTATTTCGTTGTTAATGCGCACTTTGCCTTGTTTTATCAAATCCTGATCAAACTCCAAGGTTATCCCGTTATGTTTCATTTGATATAAATTTCCTTTTTTTTCAATGGGAGGAAGTGCGCCAATATTGCTGGTGGCAAGCAGGTTTTCGTACACCTTTTTATCTTCGGGATCCTTGATTTTATCAGAAAAATATTTGGGGTTTTGAATATTTTTATTATATTCGTGAATTTTTTTGTCTATGGGATCGGATTTTAGTTCGGTTACGCTAGGGATGTTTTTCCCAGCGTTTAAAAAACAGGTGATATATAGGGTGGCCCGGTTGGAAAGCGATTTATTGCTTTCAACTTTTTCTAAATTATTTTTAATAATTTCAGCGTTAAATGTTGAGGGCAAGGTTATTTGAAAATTTTTAAAAATAAATCGGTTGGTTTTAAGTACGTTTTTGTCAAACCGGATGTTGAGGTTATTATCAACAATCTGGTAATCATCTTTTTGATCTAGAATGGGGGATAAAACAGTAAGTTTTTCGCCTTCTATAATTTGCTTTATAATATTTTTGCTTTTAACGTCTGGTATACGGTCAAAACAGTATCTAAGGTCGAGAGTATTCTGGTTATAAATTAAAATTTTATCTTTGAGAGCGGTCGGGTGATCTTTAGCTTGAATACCCAGAATAGAAAAAAATACAAATGAAAAAAAAATCACAATTTTCATAAAGGCACCTTGGTTATAATAAACCTTCGCACCCATTTAGAATAGGTTCATTTTGAAAAATAGGCAATACATCGAATGATAAAAATACCCTAGTGAGTTTATAAGCTATTATTGATTAATACAAACTGTGTAATCTTCATAGGCTTTGGTGGTACATGTATCCATAATGGAAAAGCATATTTCAGAATCTGGGTTATGTGCAATACATCTATTAAAACCAACCTGACATGCACGAACTCTGATATCTCTGACTTGTTCGCAAGAAAGAAGTTCCTCATCATTGGCGTACGAAAAGCAAGCGGATGAAAGTAATAACAAAGTAATCATAAATTTCATATTTTCTCCCTGAAAACAAATGGTGTGAATTTATAGCTTAAAAAAAAATAATTCTCCAGCAATTTGAGAAGCATGGTGTTTTTTACAAATATTTAAAATTTGCTGTAAAGATAACCCAGTACAGCAGGTTCCTTATGGGGGAGAATGTTTAATAAATAATCCATTTCATTTGGTGTTATGGTGGTTGGTTCAGGGTACCTCATGCGAACAATGCCAAAAAATTCGCTCAAGGAAAAGAGTGAGTTTTTTAGTCCTTTTTTAATACTATTTACACCCAACTCTTTTGAATTATTGAATAATGATGCGGGCGAAGTTACTAATCCCCAAGTCGTTTCCATTAATGCGCTAAAAAAATTGACCATTCCAGCACCCCTATTCAAAAAAAATCCGATATATCCCTGGAAGTCGGGTTGGATGAGCATAAACTTGTTTTGGCCTTGATCAATTGAACTCGAGAGGAAGGTGATGTTTTCAAAATTTAGAGATTTTCCAATATTAAGCATTTGATATTGTCTTAGGGTCTTTTGGGCCGGGTAAAAAATAATTTTATCAACCTTTTTTTTCTTTAAAAAATTATAAATGAAGCTCGGTAGGAAACCATCAAAATTATCAATGGATAATTCTCCTCCGATGTAATTTAATTTCTCTCTCACCGGGTGAGTGCAGTTATTGTTGAATAAATCGTAGTCAGGCCAATCAACCAAGTTTCTTGTTTTTATCAATTCTTTTTGTTTTTTATAGAGGCGCAAAGAGATAAGGTAATTTTTATAAATTAAAAGTGGGTCGATGTCTAACCAAACCTCAATAATGTCTCGATTGTTTTCAAGTTGCATCTTTCCATACCCTTGATAGCTAGCGGGGTTTGATTGGGTTTGGATATAATTTTTTTTAAGCAAGGAAATTAAGAAAGTTTCATCGGAAGGAGAGAGTTGATTGGAATCTTGGGGTAAAAAATTTAAATCTTCTCTGTATCGGATTTTAAAATCATTCAAGTTAATAGGCCTAAACTGGCTAAATTCGTAGAGCGTATCGACCATTCTATTTTCAACACAGTAAATATATCTTTCGGCAACATGGCCAAATTGAGAGGAGTTAAAAGCCGGAGTCATATAGACAATAGCAAATCCTAAAATTTTGACAGGTAAATTTGTGGAAGTGTACAGATCTGGTTGATACGATTGCGAGCATACATTAAATTTTAAAAGACCATCCTTGGTTAAAGAGGACGGATCGACCACAATTTTGGAAGCTTTAGTTGAATAGAACAGTTTCTTTTTATAAACCGCTTGGATTCTCTTATACTTGATTTTTTTATTATCGTAGTCAATCAGTTCTTGGCAACCAGCGATGGTCGGTTGGTAAACACCATTTTGGGAATTATCTAGTACATCCAGGCGACAACGATTTACCTGTTTTTTTCTTTCCTTGGAATAAGGAGTCGATAAATCAGAGGCATTTTTAAAAGTTAAGATGGATCGTTCAAGGGATTTGACAAGAAGATCAGTGTAACTGCAGTCTTTGTTTCTTTGGGAAATAAAGTCAGATTCAATCAACTCAAGAACATCCTGATTAACATAGACGGTAAGGCTATTTAAATCGGGATATGAAAAATTTGATAAATTATCTTCATGACAGTTAAGTGTTAGATGATTGTCAGTGAATTTTTCAAATTCTATATTGATTATTTTGTTGGTACCCAGGCGAATTCCTGAAGAGATACTGTTTTCCATCATAAGGAAGTAATATTTGATTTTACTATCGAGCTTTTTATCTTGAAGATTAAGAGAGAAGTTGTAGGTGGCATTTCCGCAAATACAAAAACAGTAAAAAAATACTATGGAGATGGTCAAATGCTTCATGATTTCCTTTTGAAAAGACCTATCAAAGCCAGTGCTCAGGCTTTGACAGGTTTTAATCATTAAGACACTTATTCTATATCGAGATCTTTTTCTGCATGTATTCGAGCATCTTTTTCCAGTTCCTTATAAAGTCTTGATTCTTGAATAGCTTGATCAATTCCTTGGGCAGAGGAAGCAGAACCACTAGCTGCGATTCCAAAACCAAATCCCATGCAAATGGCGCGTAAACCATCATCATGAACATCACTACATAAGGCCATCATCTCCACCCCGGTGGCCATAAAATGCAGACCAGTTATGATTTTGCCTTCGGGAGTGCTCCAGTCAACTTCGTAGTAGTAGTGGTGGTGATAGTTGTAATAGTTGCCGTAGTAGTAATCATGGTGGTGGTTGTAACTTGAGTGCCAACCATAATAATGGCTGTTGTGGTGATAAGAGCGATTGACGATTCTTCCACGGTGGGTATGATAGGTTACATATGGCCTTGAATAGTGTTTGTCGGTGTAAATGGTAATTCGCGTTTCGGCTTTGTAATTGTCTATATAGCTAGATTCCACAATTCGTTCTTCAATGTAAACTCGCTCAGTCCTCATAGATGGGTGATAACATGTGCGATAGCCACCGCAGTAGCTTTGTGAAGAGAAACTTTCGGAATAACCATAAAGGTTGTAAGTAACCCGGTCGAAACTTTCATACGAAGTGCTGTATCTGAAAGTTTTACCTTGAAATTCAGCATAGGCAGGTAAAATGAGAACAAAAGTAAAAAACATAAGAATCAATTTAAACATAAATTCCCCTTTTTTTCTTTAAAGATGTGGTAGAAAAAGTTGATGTACCATACACCAGTCAAGGCTTTAATGCGGAGCGTTGTGTAGATTTTACAGTTTTCGCCTGGTTGGATGGGGGCTTTTTGACTACTGTAAATTAAACTAGATATACTTTCTTGCCTTAGTATTTTTTGACGGAAGGGGTTTAAATGAAAATATTTTTTATATTATTGATGTGTTTTAACGTGATAGCGGAGACTAATGAAAAAAGTGTAACCATTCCACTTAAAGAATACGAGGAGTTGCGACGACAGCTTGAGATCCAAAATGTCATGGTGATTGAAAAATTAACTCTTGAGGGAAGTTTTAAAAGCGAACAATTTGCAATGAAACTTAATGGGCGGATGATTGGCAAATCCAAAAAAGAAGTTATTTTAAATAACTTTACTGAAGGGTTGAAAAACTGTTCTGGCGATGGGGTTTTTACATATGAAAATAATACAGTTTTCTTTATGCCACTTAAAGACAATTTCAAAGCAGGCTGTGAAATTGAACTTTCTAAAACCGGAAATTTTTCATTGAATTTTTTGAATGTACTTTATTTGGAAAATCAAATTGTCGATAGTGAAAGTATTATACGAAAAGATGCCCCTCCCGGTATAAGCATTGATATTTTAAGAAAATATACAGAAGCTAAAAAAATCAAAGGGAGAGTTGTTGCCAATGGGAGGTATCGTGTTACGGTAAATCCCAATATCACCAATTTTCAATATATATTTGAATTTAATAATCCCAATCAGAACAAGGAGCTTCTCACAATATCTTTTAAAAGTTCGGAGGTGATTGAATCAATTCAATCAGAACTTAATGTTAAAGAGGAAGACAAGGGTATTGCGATTGAATTAAACCCCGGAGAAAACTTTGTGACGGTTAATGGTCACTTGGAGGGGAGTGAATTTATAAGTCCACTTGAAAGCGAAAATCAATTTTTTCTTATTGAATCTCATCCTTTGATTCAAGTGATTCCTCAGACTAAATGGCGAAGAATTACGCCCAGTGAAAGTGGAATAAATCCCACCCAATTAAATTCAAAAGGATTTTTTATTAATCAGGAGCAAAATATTGCTTGGGAAGTTAAAAAATTAAATGTTTTCAGTTCGCTTGGGTTTTCCGTTTCTGCTGCAGATTATCTTTTTTATATTCCGAAAAAAGGACGGGGTATTATAGAAGCAAGTTTTCGGCTGGATAACAAGGGTACTCCCGAAATACCATTTAAGATTGCAGGCGATGTTCTCTATGCTGAGTTAGATGGACAAGCGATACCGATGTTAAAGGACGATCTTAATCAATTGCTTATTACGATGAGTCCAGGATATCACGAAGTAAAATTTCAGTATCTACCTAAAAAAGTCGTTAATATGTTGGGGAGTTTTTTTAATTTGAAGCTGGCTAAGCCGGATACCATTATCAGCAATAGTTCGTTTAATTTGAGGTTTGATCCAGCGTGGAATTTAATTTATGCAAATTTTTCTTCAGATAGCAGGTCTTTGATAAGTGTTGAACAGCTTTCAAGTTGTCTGATGTTTTTTGTAAGTGTTTTTATTTTATTCACTTTCTTGAAAATGCAGAAAAAACTTTTTGTGCCCATTTTGATTCCTCTTTCTTTAATATTATTATTTAAGCCGAATTATGCTGCTTCGTTTTATTTTATTCTGGGGTTACTTTTATTGGTAAGATATAGGGAGAAAATAAAAATAACTGTAACTAAAACCAACTTTGCCAAGGTTACGGCGTTAGTTGTTTTAATTTTAATATTTTTTATGGGGTATCATTTTTTAAGAAATGTCACTCAAAACGCTTTTCAAAAGCTCGATTCAGCCAGTCAGTTGGCCAGTAATGTGGAAAATAGCTTTGCACCGCCCATGATGGAACGGGGAATGCAGAAAATGTCATTGGAAAAAGCAATGACCTCTAACGATAATGCGGTCACAGCAAGCCAGGTGGGTAATTCAGTTCCTTCTGATTTTGAGGGAATACCTGCCCGGATCGAAATTCCAATTAGCGGTGTGAATTATTACTTTACAACCAGTTTAATTGATGCAAATCGAAATATTGAATTTATGTTATTTTCACTCAAAGCCTACTTAATCAATTTTATTGTGCTAATATTAATATTAGCAACGGGTGTAATTATCTTTCTCAAAATAAATTGGTTAAAAAAAGAATTGTTAAATATTTTATAAATTTATTTCAAGGAAGGGTGGGGAAGCTAGTGGTCATCTCCTTGGACTTTCCCTCTCATTTTCTTATGAATGCTGTGTTTTTGTTTGGATGCTAGTCTGCGTTCCTGGGAAGCTTTAGTCGGTCGGGTTTTTTTCCTTTTTTTCTGAACAAACAAAGCCTTTTGTAAAATGAGAACCAGTTTTTCCCTGACTAGATGACGGTTATCTTTTTGATTGCGGGATTCTTTGGCAACTACCATGATTTCCCCTGCTTTGGTTAATTGATTTTTTAAACTGGTCAAAAGCTTGGTTTTAATATCTTCCGGGATAGATAATGATTCTTTGAGATTAAAGCGTAATTGTACAGCCGATGAAACCTTGTTGACGTTTTGTCCACCGGGGCCACTGGAACGCACAAAATCTTCAACTAATTCATCCTCTGAGATGGTAATGGTTTGGTTAATTTTAAGCGACATGTTTATTTCCTGCTACCTTTAAATTGTAACACCATAAATAATTAATTGCCATGGTTACTCCGGTTAAGGTACTAACAATCAATTTAAAATGTAGATAAACGTACTACGCAATTAGGAATAATAGATGACCATAAGATCCAAGCTTATTCTTGTACTGCTGGGCTGTATTATCATTCCAACTACGATAGGGATCATGGCGATGTTTTCTGTAATGGGGAATGTGGTTAAGGATGTGCGGATTATCCAGTTGGAAAATATTGTCGATCTCCAGCGGGCCAGAATTGACGCTTTTTTTTTAGAACGCCAAGATGATATTAAATTGTTTCAAACAAATTTGAATGTGCAGAAAAATTTGCCTATATTTTTAAAGTACACAGGTAAAAAGCAAAATCAAGGTTACCTTGACGCTAAAAAAGAACTGGAAAAACTGTTGGCGGCAGTACGGTTGAGTTATGGTTATCTGGATGTCATGCTGACTGATACCAATGGAAAGATTGTGTTGGCGGCTAATCAAACGCATATTAGTAATGAAATAGGTATTCATTTATCAGATATCGAACCGGATGCCTTCGAAGGAGGAAGGCACCAAACCTATTTTAGTGGAATTTATAGAAGCGGAAATGGTTTTGGAATGCTTTGTACAGCTCCGCTTTTTTCTGACTCAAAGGATTTTCTTGGTGAGTTGGTTTTTGAAATAGATGCTGGACATATTTTCGATTTTGTTCATACTACGACGGGACTTGGTGATACGGGAGAAACTTTTATTGGAATTCCCCACGGAGATGAGGTGATGTTCATCAGTCCGCTTCATCCAGATCGCAATGAATTGATTCCTCTTAAGGTGCTTGCTAAAAGGAATGTTGCCCTGCCTATGCAATCCATGCTTAGAGATAATAGGGATGGTTTTGGAGAGAGTGTTGACTATCTTGGGCATCAGGTTTTGGCAGCCTGGAGAAGGATTCCATCAGTAGGTTGGGGGATTGTGGCGAAGATTGATTACCATGAGGCGCTTGCCCCAGTGGCTAAACTTAAAAAAATTTCCCTGTTAGCGGAATTGATTATTTTAGTTTTTTATATTGCAGCACTTTTTTTCTTCTCTCAGTCTATTATCACTCCCATACATACTTTGCAAAAGGGTATGGAGATTGTTGGTTCGGGTAGGCTGGATTATAAGGTGGGGATGACCGTTAATGATGAAATTGGGCAGCTCTCCCGGGCCTTTGATCGTATGTCAGAAAATTTACAAATGGTTACGGCATCCAGGGATGATTTGGATAAGGAGGTGAGAGAGCGAAAGCAGGCGGAGGCGAATATCAACAAACTCAACCGAATTTACGCTGTTTTGAGTTCGGGAAACCATCTTATCCTTAGAAGCTCAAGCCAAGAGATGCTTTTTAAAGAGGCATGCCGGATTTTAGTTGAGGAAGGGTTGTTTAAGATGGCATGGGTAGGTTTGGCGGAGGAAAGAACCAAGAGTGTGCAACCCGTGGCATGTTGGGGTTGTAGTGACGGGTACCTTGATCATATTAAAATATCTCTTGATGCAGTCCCTGAAAGCGAGGGCCCTACTGGACAGGCTATTCGGACTGGTCGTACTTTTGTTAACAATGATACAGAAAATAATCCTATTATGCAGCCTTGGAGGGATGAAGCGTTAAAGCATCATTACCTGTCCAGTGCAGCCTTTCCTTTGATTTTTAATAGTAAGCCCATTGGGGCACTCATGGTTTATTCTAATGAGAAATTTTTCTTTGATGATAAGGAAATTCAACTGCTGGAAGCATTTGCCCAGGATATTTCTTATGCAGTTAAGTCGATGGAGCAAGAAGAGCTTCGTAGAATGGCGGAAACTGGACGTAGACAAGCAGAGGTAGAAGCTCGTGAACTTGGTGATAAGCTGCAAAGTCTTGTGGAGGATGCTTTTGTTGGAGTTTATATTTTACAGAGTAGGCAATTTGTTTATGTAAACCACAGATTGGCGGAGATGATAGGATATCAACTAAAAGAGCTTCTGGCATTGGAAGATTTTAGTCGATTAATTCATCCAGATGATCAAGCCTTGGTAGAGGAGAATATTCGTAAACGTTTGGAAGGGGAAGCTTCCCAGATGCAGTATGAATTTCGTATGCATAAAAAAAATGGCGATGTCATATTTGTGGAAGTCCTTAGTTCGTACACATTTTATAGTGGGAAACCTTCAATTATTGGAAGTATCATTGATATTACTGCACGCAAGCAGCTTGAACAGCAGAAAGCTGATTTGTATGCAATGATAACTCATGATTTTAAATCCCCACTTACCGTAATTATTGGTTGTTCCGGTTATATCCTTACTTTAAAAAATCAAGGGCTGGATCCGGATGTCCAGGGGATGATTGCGGATATTCAATACTCGAGTGTAAATCTTCTCAATATGATTGATGATTTTCTAGCGTTTTCTATGATTGAATCCTCAGGATTACTTTCTCTTAATCTTGTTTCTACAGATATTTTAGAAATTGTGAAGAGGGTAACTAAAGATCTTGGACCAGCTGTTGCTGGAAAAAAGTTATCGTTGATTGAAAAATTTTCTGATCATCTGCCACTGGTAATGTCTGATCAGATGCTTTTACGCCGATCTATTGCTAACCTCTTGCAAAATGCCATAAATTTTACGCCTTCTGGTGGTCAAGTTACGCTTACGACAGAGCGGGTGGTCATCCAGGAAGCCAGCTACGTTGTCATTTCAGTTGCTGATACAGGACCTGGAATAGCTGCTGGCGAGCATGAAAAAATTTTTGAGAAATACTACCGATCACCTCGAGATAGGGAAACTAAAGGGTCAGGATTGGGCCTTGCAATAGTTAAAACGGTGACAGAGGCTCATGGTGGAAAAGTTGAACTAGAGAGTGAGGAAGGCAAAGGGGCCATATTCAAAGTATTCATTCCAAGTGGAGATGATACCCAAATTGTATAACCGAAAAGTATTTATTGTTATCGCTTCTATTGTCATGTCCATAAATAATGGGTTAGGGGCAATCTTCCTTCCCTATTTTGCTAAATTCAAGTTTCTGCTTTCATCAAAGGACTTGGGGGTCTATGTATTTTTGAGTGCGGTAGTTTATGTGATTACTGCACTAACAGTTGTTCGAATCGAAAGAAAATTTGAATTACAAAAGTCATTATTAATTTTTCTCACAATACAATTATTAAGTTTTGTCAGCGTTTTTTTTATTCACACAAAATTATTTATAATAGTTCCATTTCTTCTGGCGGGGATTGCGCAGGGGGGATGGTGGCCGCTTGTCGAGGGAGCTATGTGCGAGGGTCAAAACGTGATTCAAAAAAAACGGGCGGTAGCTTTTTTTAATTTTAGCTGGCTTTTGGGTCTTGTCATCGGTCCGTTTATTGCAGGAGCGCTTTATGAAATTAATGTTATGTGGCCGCTTCATACTGGTATTTATATTATTTTATTCGTCATATTGCTTGTTTTAATACCTCAAAGTTTAATGATTGCTCCTTGGAAATGCATTCAACAAAAATCATTAATTGTTCCTTTGTCTTTAAAATATTTTATCAAACTTGGTATCGTCTTAAATTTAATAAATTACCTCTTCATCAGCTCTTTTCGGTCGTTATTAGTAGAATTTGTAAGTGACTTTAAAATAAGCTCATTTCAATACGGTATTATTCATGCAGTTTTCAATCTGGGGATTCTTAGTTTCATGTTTATTCTCATGAAATATGATTTTTGGCAGTTTTCTAAAAAAATTATAATGGCTGCAATATTGGCATACATAATACTTCTGTTTACCTACGCCAAAGCCGATGCATTTTTTCAATTTATAGCTATTTCCTTTTTACTGGGGGCTCCTTGTGCTCTTATTTATTTTTCCTCTCTTTACTACGGGATGCTGGGAGAAAAAAGTGGTTCACAGCATGGCGGTTACCATGAAGCGATGATCGGTTCTGGCCAAAGTTTGGGACCTTTGATTTCTGGATTACTGATTAGCTTTACTAGTGATCCCCGATTTATATTCTACTGGCCGATGTTGGTGCTGCTCATTGCCGGGGGATTGATTTTTATATTAAATAAGAAGAGGTTCAATGTAACCAATTAAATTCCTTGGTTATAAAAAAAGATTTTTAGCTTATGATAAATAACATTTTCGAATAGATCACGCTGGTCAAAACTCTTCCATTATTTTAAAATTAATTATTAAGCGTTCATGGATGAAATATTAAGATAGGAGATTTTATGCTTAGGAATTCAGTTTTATTGATTGTTTTTTGCCTAGTGGTTCAAATTGCCAAGGCCATGCCTCCTGCAGATCTTAATCAACTTATTCAAGAACAAAACGCGCAATGGACAGCGGGAATAACATCGGTTTCCGTTTTACCTCCGGAAGATCAAAAAAAACTTCTAGGAGCTCCGGCACTTGATGTTAAAGAATTTATTTTTGAATATGATACAAATTTAAAATTTTCCGATCATCTTGATTGGAGAAACATAAAGGGTGTGAATTATATGTCACCAATTACCAATCAAGGGGTTTGTGGCAGTTGTGTTGCTTTTGCGGCAGTTGGAGCTTTAGAAGGGCAAATTAATATTGCCAATAAGTGGCCAGATTTAAATTTGGATTTTTCAGAACAACAGCTTTTTGCTTGTGGCGGTGGATCGTGTGGTTATGGATGGTTTCCATTTATGGCCCTTTATAATATGAAATTAGAAGGGGTGGTTGACGAATCTTGCCTTAAATATACCTCGGGCTCTACCGGATTGGATGTTGAATGTACTAGTCAATGTAGTGATTACGGGGAAAGAAAATTTAAATTAAATGATTATACCTCAAACAAATCACAACAGGTGTTAGATGCCAGTGATGTTATCCGGGCATTACAAAATGGTCCTCTCCTGGGAAGAATGAATGTTTATGAAGATTTTTTTAGCTATACCGGGGGAATTTATTCCAAGGTGACCGGAAACTTTGTCGGCGGTCACGCCATTGTTCTGGTTGGTTATGATGTTAAGGAACAATACTGGATTGTTAGAAATTCATGGGGAACACACTGGGGAGAACAAGGGTATTTTAGAATAAAATTTGGAGATGTATCGGGTGTAGGTCTAAGTACTTTTTCATTAACGGTTGCTCCGCCGGAAGGTCTTGTTAAAATTGAAAAACCCGGCTTTAAAGAAATCATTAGTGGTATCTTTGAGATAGAATTATTATCTACTGTGAAAAACACCCAGGAGATGAATTTTGAATTAAAAAAAGATGGAGTGGTCACAAATTACGTCGCTGATAAGATAAAAGAAAGTGAGCAATATGCGGTAAGAATCGATACAACCAAACTTGCCGATGGAGTTTACGAAGCAAGGGCGATTTCAGTGACGGGAAAAAATAAGATTGAATCGCAGATCAAGGATATTTATATTCTTAACAGCGCTCCTTCAATCAAGGTTTCATTTTTGAAACCAGCCGATCAAGCGATAGTGAGTGGCAGATTATATGCGGAGATTGAAAGTCAAGCGAGTCCGATAGATTTGACCGAGCTTCATATGAATATTAAGTATCCGGATGGACATGTACAAACTCTTAAGAATTTCTATCCCGCTCCTGTTACCAGAATGAGTTGGAGAACCACCTATTCTCCTAACGGGAATTATGAAGTTTGGGCAGAAGGTTTTATTGGAAAATATTCTGTGACTTCCAAGATAGTTAAGATCAAAGTTTCTAATTAGAAGCATTGCTCAGATAACTAAACACAAACACATCGAAATCCACATCATTATTTGGGAAGTCGATTGAACGTTTTTGGCGATACTGCTAATCAATTTATCCTTTCTTAGCTGCCTTTTTTTCTTCCTTCTTTTTTTTCTTTTCTTGGATTGAAAGTTTCTTCTTTTCTTTGTTCTTTACTTTATCTTTACCGCCCTTATCTTGTCCCTTAGCCATTTTTTATCCTTGGTTAAAAAGTTTATATTATTTATGAAAAATATTTAATAGTAAATAATATAACATGGTTTTATTCTTTAGCAAGGGTTACTATGGCCTATGGACAAAGCACAAATAATTTTAAAAGAAATTTTTGGTTATGATTCATTTAGGGGTGATCAAAAAGAGATTATTGACTCAGTTATTGCTGGAAATAATGCTCTTGTTTTAATGCCAACTGGTGGTGGGAAGTCGCTTTGTTATCAAATTCCTGCTTTAATAATGGAAGGGACAAGTATCGTTATTTCTCCTTTGATTGCTTTAATGAAAGACCAGGTAGATGCTTTAAGAGCTAAGGGCGTAAAGGCTTCTTTTTTAAACTCTTCAATTGGTTTTAGTGAACAAAATGAAATCCAAAGGTCATTTGTTGCTGGGCATATTAAAATCTTATATGTTTCTCCTGAAAGATTGGTGACCCCGTATTTTTTAAATTTGATTGAAAAAGTCCAAATTTCTTTATTTGCCATCGATGAGGCCCATTGTGTATCTCAGTGGGGCCATGATTTTCGGCCAGAATATATGGAACTTAGTATTTTAGCTGAGCGTTTTAGCAAAGTTCCCCGAATAGCATTAACTGCCACCGCCGGGGGCCCTACCAGAGAAGACATCATCAAATGTTTGAATCTATTTAATGCAAAAGTTTTTATAGGATCATTTGACAGGCCTAATATTAAATATACCATTTCAAAGAAAACTAACAAAACGGACAATTTTGCAAAACTGATAAAATTTATAAGTTCATTTCATCCAACGGATTCTGGAATTGTCTATTGTTTATCCAGAAAGAGCACGGTCGAAATAGCTGCGTATTTAAAACAGGCAGGATATATGGCCTTTGCTTATCACGCCGGACTTACTCAAAAACAAAGGGAGAAAGTTCAAGAAAGGTTTCTTAAGAAAAAAAGTTCAATAGTGGTTGCTACCATAGCTTTTGGAATGGGAATAGATAAGTCAGATGTACGTTTTGTCGCCCATATGGATTTACCCAAATGTTTAGAATCGTATTATCAAGAAACCGGTCGTGCCGGCCGAGATGGACTTTTCGCTAATGCATGGATGTTATACGGGATGAGAGATCTGATTCTTTTAAAGAGTTTTACAAATAAGGATATTCGTAGTGCTTTAAGAAGAAGAGTGAATGAAGAAAAGCTCGAGGCAATGCTTGGATTTTGTGAGACGACTAAATGTCGAAGGGAAGTTTTGTTAAATTATTTTGAAGATGATTATAAAGGTCCGTGCGGAAATTGTGATACTTGTGATGCCCTAAATACCAAGCAAATGAATGCTATTGAAGTTTTGGAGGGAAGGGAAAAAGTTTGGCCAAGAGTTGATTATAAAAAAACCGTTGATCAAAACTCTCCTCCAAGAAAAAAAGTTTTTAAATCAATACCCGGTAAAAAGGTCAAAAAGAAATCAAGCGAGCCTAAAGAGTATAATGCTTTTGATGGTACTGATAAAACCCTTTTTGAAAATCTTAAAATATTTAGAACAAATTTGGCAAGGCAAAGACGTACTCAGGTTTTTAAAATATTTCCAGATAGAACTTTAATAGAAATGGTTGAGCGCCGTCCAACAGAGCTATTCGAGCTTGAAGATCTTTATGGAGTGGGTCCCAAAAAGTTAAAAAGATATGGGAAACTTTTTATTGATGCTATAAGTGAATTGAAGGGCGTTTAAATCCCGTTACAAAACTTGTGTTGAATTTTATCACTTCCAAACATATAATTTCATGAAATTGATTTTTTAAAAATGTGGGATTACTTTAAATGTATATACATATATTGGGTGTTAGTTACGCCCTCCTTGCTGCTTTATTATTTGGGATAGCCGACTTCTCTGGTGGATATGCCTCCAAAAAATTGCATCAATTTCAGGTTTTAATTTATACAACATTTTTTGGAATTATAAGTGTGGGAGTTATTGCATTAATTCTGAAACAAAGTTTACCTTCCTTTCATGATTCAATGATTATGTTTTCAGGAGGAGTACTTGGTGCTCTGGGATTGGCATTCCTTTTTAAAGGTTTAAGTGAGGGCAAAGCATGTATTGTTTCTCCAACAGCCGGGGTAGTCGGTGCAATTATCCCTTTGATTTTTTCAAGCCTATTTATTACAATGCCAACCATCGTTCAAGGTCTTGGTTTTGTGATTGGTCTTATGAGTATCTGGTTGGTTTCCCAGCATGAAAAAAATAATGATGCTGGTTTTAAGGATTTGATGTACGGCATACTTGCCGGACTTTCCTTTGGATTATTTTTTATTCTTATTGCTCAGGCCAACACTACAAATATTTTTTCAGGATTATTAATTGCGAAAATAGGATCATTTCTCGCGGCACTGGTTTTACTCAAATCAAATAACAAAATGATCCCTTCAATTAAAATAGCAAAAATCGCAATTCTTTCTGGTGTAATTGATGCATTTTCAAATGTGCTTTATTTATTTGCCAAAGAAAATACAAGACTTGATATAGCAGTCGTTTTATCTTCTCTATATCCTGTTGTTACAGTAATTCTTTCAAGATTTTTTTATAAAGAGATATTAACCATTAAACAGATCGTTGGGTTAATCTTGTCGTTCATTGCAATTGCCTTGGTGTCGATTTAAGTCTTTCGACGTTGATTAGTACTTACAGGGGTTAGATTATAAAAACATCTATCGTGGCAGGGACGCCTGAACACTATATATATGGTTGGTAAATATATTATATTTATTAAAATAGAAAAAAAAGCCCCTGCTTTAATACGTGATAAAATTGTAAAATTTACGCATTGCATTATTTTTATTCCCTTAATTTAAATTATTTGCTAATTTAGAAATAAGTTAATATCAACTTGATAGAAGTGAGGTTGCGAAGATGAAAAAAATTGTTTTTGTTGGTTTATTTTTTATAAATAGTGTTTTTGCGATCTGTTCATATTCAGAAAAAGGTATGGCTGGAAGAATTCTCGAGCAAGGTTCAACTGTAATTGTTACTGCCGATGAATTAATTGCTACGGTGCAAACATTAGAAGAAGATGACGTTATTAATATCACAAAAATCAAAGAAAATGACAGATATTATGACGGTCAACCAATTAAACAAAGATATCCAAGTCGATTTAAAGTCTATGGAGAAAACATTTCTAAAAAGATAGTTATTGAGAAACCTTGTCCTCCATCAGGCTGATCTCCTATAAAAACATTAATTATAAAATAGGGAAAGAGGTTAAAATCAATTTTTCAATTTTAAAGGATAGGGGTATGAAGAAGTTTATCCCAATTTACTTTATGTGGTTGTCAATAAATTCATATTCATTCACAATAACTCACGATGAAGGAACAAGTTGTTATGATGAAGATCAAATATTTAAAAGATGTGTTGATCAAAGAGAATTATATCAAGAGGCAATGAAAAAAGCAGTACATAGTAAAAAAGAATTACTTATAATATACGGTTATGATAATTGTGGATGGTCCAGGTCAATGCATAATCTTTTATTTTTATCATCGAAAGCAGAGAGATTTAATGAAAAATTTTTGATTAGAACGATTGCAAAAAGTTCTGGTAATTTAACAGGACAGGAGCTTATTGAAAGCTTAATTGACAAGGGAGGGTTTGCAGATAAGCCTAGTTATCCTTTTTTGATTATTATTGATCCCGAAAGTGGAAATCCGAAAAAATTTATCAAAACTGGTGACAACACTGAAAGAAATTTTGATTCATGGGATTGGAATGGACAAGATCTACAAAAAGTTGAAAATCTTCTGCTTGATTTGCCCAATTGAGTATTTAAAATTTGATGAAAATACCGTGCAAGGTGATCTTGCCCATTAACTTGAATGGCCAAGGGCAAAATTTGGTCAAGTTGCTTGAAATTTTGGAGCGGAATACCAGGTTTGTGCTGCTTTTCTTCTGCGTTCAATTGAATGTCTTTCAATATAAAATAAAAAGTAGTTGGTCTGAAGATAAGGCTTTGTTAAAACTGATATTGTAAATATCTTAATTGCTGTCAAAAAACTTGATAACCGCATGGTAGTGTGATACACTACCATGCGAGGAAGGAGAAATAGTTTGGCAAAGTTTAAATTTGTATATTGGCTTTTGGAATATTTACAGTCCCAGGCAGAGTTTCTTTTTGAATGGGATGAAGGAAATATGTTTAAAAGCGAAGATAAACATGGTGTAACTTTAGAAATGGTTGAATCATGTTTTCTTGATAATAATCTTATTGCCTTGGGGGAACAATACCATCCTCATACTTCTGAAGATAGATACGGAATGATTGGAAAAACAAATACGGAAGAAATTCTTTTTGCATGTTTTACAATCAGGAATGGAAAAATTCGTCCAATCAGCGCTAGATTTGCAAATAAAAAAGAGAGGAGCGTTTATGAAGAAATATGCTAAATCAAAAAGTGAATATGACGATGTTGAGTTTGATGAAGCTGAAATAAGAAATCATAGGAAAATAGGTAGAAAAACGCCCACGAGTGTTTCTCTGCCACCTGAAGTTGTAGATGAATTAAAGAAATTGGCAGAAAAAAAAGGAATTCCTTATCAGGTGCTTATGAGAAGTTTTATTATTGAAGGACTAGATAAAATGAAAAAAGCCTCATAGCTTTTATATAAAAGAAGCGCTTGAGCCTGACCAAAATATCTGTGGTGCATGTGATATTTAAAAAAACCAATTTTCCTACGGTATGTTCGGGCCGGTGGTTATAGTGGATGTTAGAACGCTTGGTCTTTTAATTAGCACAAATATTTGTTATTGCTGGTATTGAACTTAAAACTAGAATTTTTTCACTTATATGTAGTTATTACACGCAGACCTTGTGCGTCGCGTTATTTTGTGGTAATTAATACTGTCTGCGTGAAATATATATAATTTTCATGCAGACAAATCAATAGATTGGAGGCAAACGATGAAATCACTTTTTATATTTATCGCATGTATATTGCTGATTATAGGAAGTAAGTTATATGCTGTCGAATTCAGTAATATTAATCTCATTGCTTCTACAACTTTTCGTATTTATGCAGCTAAAAATTTTAATCAAAAATTTGATATAGGATCAAAAATTGCATTGAGTATTTACTCTGAAGGTAAAGAATTTGAAATAGAATTAATCGAAAAAGGTATCCTCTTAAGGGAAAGCCTTGGGGACCCTTCAGGTTATGCATATGTTTTTAAATATTCAAGTTGTGGTGTTGTTTCTTTATCTACTGAAGAGCATAATTGTTTTATTACAATTGTCATTGATGATACGGGGGAAACAATAGATGCACCCTCTTACTCCACCCTTTTAGAATATGGAATTCCTGAGAAATTAGCAAAGGAGTATTCAGAATTATTTCCTAAAGGAACCTCCTTGCTAAAATATTGGACAATAAGTAGATATACAATAAATCTAGCGCTCGAACACTCAATTCCAAGAGTTTCAATTAATAAAGACCCTGTTTTTAATTAAAAAAAGCCCCCGAAGGGAAGTTTTGTATCATCGTAATCACCAAGTTTTTTTGGAGCGGGATACCGGGTTCGAGCTGGCTACCTTCTGCATGGCAATCGCGACCGACGTGATTTTTTATAACATTACAACTTCATGTAATTGTTAAAAAAAGTTTTTAAGATCAAAGAGTTGGTTTAAATTTTAATTATGATATTGTTTGGGATGTTTCGGTATCTTTTCATATATTCGGGTGAATTTGTTGTGAACTAATAAAAGATTTGTTGATTGATCAATTACGGCTAGAATTATTAGAATTTTTTAGGACGATATTTTGAGTATTTCTTTCGATGTTCTTTTTTTGAGTAATCGGTACTACTGGCCAGATGTGATATTAAGTTTTAGAAATGCAGATTAAGAAGGGATTAACAAGTACTACTAAATATAGTAGTACTTAAATGGTGAGCTTATGGGACGGAAAAAACGTGGGGGATATATTTTTGAATGGTGAATGGGTGATCACTCTCCCAAGCATGTATATAAGAATGGGGTTCAAATTGCAAAGATAGGAATACCAAATCTGATTGTGTTGCAGGGAGCGATGACGAGAAAACTTAAGAAAATATTGCAAGAGATGATTAAGGAAAAAATATTATGAAAGATACCAAATTTAAAAATGTAAAATTTAACAATCGAAAACATCAGGTTGAAGTTACTTATACTTCGGGTAAAAAATATACTATCCATTATAGTTCTCTGGGGATTAAGAAAAATATTTCAGAAGCATTGGTTGATGATGAAACCAAGGGACATTCCATTATTTTTAAATTTAACGATGGTAAGCATGATTATATGCCCTACGATCAGCCACTGGCCATTATGAAAGATCCAGAATATAATTAAACAAGTAATTTCGGAAATGCTTCTAAATATTTTATATGAAATTTTAGGTAATTTGGAAAAATATTTTTCCATTTATCTTCATTTTTTCTCATGGAGAGCCAAGATAACATAAAAAGATGTCGAATGCGTTCAAATACTTTTAAGTTTTTTTCAATTTCTTCCGGTAGTGATGTTTCTGCTTTATATGCCTTGATGAATTCATTCTTTAGCTCTAGGTTAGTATTACTCATATGACCATTGCTAAGACGATGAAGTGGCATCGCAAAATCCCAGCCAAACCAATGCCTACAGCAATCATCAAAATCAATAATGATCAAATCTGAGTTTGTTTTTATCAAGTTTCCGGTATGAAAATCATAATGAACTAATCCAAAGTAATCCTCACTGGTTGGGAGTTGATTAAAAAAATATATACTTTGTTCCCATTCCTTCAACAGAATTGTTTTTTGATCAGTAGTTAGGTTCGAAATATTTTTTACTAGTTGAGTAACCGAACTCCATTCTAATTCATTCCATGGACGCCTGTCTTGGGCCGATGGAGATCTATATTTTTTGGAACAAGCATGAAATTTTCCAAGCGTCTTTCCCCAAAGGTTAATGAAATGTAGATCCCATTTATCTTTTAAAACAATATCTCCTTCAATAAAATTAAAAAAGGCGTAATGATAAACATTGTTTGATAGTTTTACCTCTCGAATTATGTCGTTGCTGCTGAAGCCAACCGGTGCTGCGGCTTTTACACTATTTTGATTTAGAAAGTTAATAAAATCAAATTCTGCTTCAATAGATTTTCTACTTTCCTTGTGGGGCCGATAGATTCTACAAAAATATTTTTGCTGTTCAATTATTACTGTATAGTTGTGATTAACTGAATAGCTTAAAAAATTTACAGAACAATCTTTTGAGATGTTGTTTGAAATATCTTCCTTTAACACATCTGTAAAGTTTTGTTTTTCAAACATCATTCAAGCACCTAGTTATTTATGCAGCCTTTTTTAGTCGCTCTAATCCATCCAAAATGAATACCCGAATAAGTACTTGATAAGGTATCCCTTGTGTTTCTGCAATAGCTTTAAGCTCTTGAATTGTTTTTTCATCAAGAGCAACACTGGTTGGTTTTTTGGGAGAATCTTTATAGCGCTTCATGGCGGTTAAGATTTTTTTTGCATCAAGATTGTACTCTTGGTCATATTCTTTAAGAGATTTTGCGTAAGATTTCTTCATACTGTACCTTTTCCTTTTTATGTGCTGGCCTTGCACTGATTACTCTAACTCGACCTTCTCTTAGGGTAAAAGCTATTTGGATTAATTTACCGTTAATAGACGGGCCGATAATACCAAGCCTTTGTTCGTTATGTAGCGGACTAATCTGAACGCCGAGCGGAAGGGCCAGTCCTGAGCGAAATACAGCTTCAATTTCGTGAGTTTCTAGTCCGTGCTTCTTGGCATTTTTATGACTATTGCCCTCATCCCATTCAAATTCAAAATAAGATGTTTCTAAGATCCAAAAAAGTAACCATTCTACAAATTCCCATTTTGCCATACATGAATGTAACACACTATCTTAATAGTGTCAAGACACTATCAAAATCAAATAATGACAAATATGGTGAACTGATAAAAAGCTTATAGCTTATCAAACTTGTAATTTTAACCCGCAAATGTTTTTATAGAAAAATATGTTGATAGTCTTATATTGGTGTGGTAAAACCAATATAATGAAGGCTAAAGAAATTGTAAGACATAAGGCTGAGATTCAAGAGAGATATATTATTGAGTTAGTTGCTCACGAAATAGGGAGATCCAAAAGATATCCTCAGGCCATAAAGTATAGCTTGATTTGCTTTGACAAAAATAAAAAAAAGAAAATTCTGATGGATAATCATCATCCCAAGGGACATCATATTCATTTGGATGATGAAGAAATTTTTTATAAATTTACGACGTGGGAAAAATTAATTGTGGATTTTGAAAAATTAGTTCTTGATAATATGGGAGTAAAACTATGAAAAAATTAATTATTTCTTTTAAAAGCTCATCTGAGGTTATGAATGATTTCAAAAATTCTCTTAAAAGAGCGAGCAAAGGAAAAATCAAAGAACCCCATCACGAAATCTCGTTTGACTCAAGAAAAAGTTTTGAAAGATTTGCCAAAAATATCCATATTCTTTCCAGTATTCTTGCATTCAAGCCAAAGTCAATTTATGAATTGGCAAAGCTTACTGGTACTGATGTATCCAATTTGAATAAAATTGTTATTTTCTTTGAAGAAATTGGTGCTATTAAAATTAAAAAATCCATTTTAAATGGCCGAGAAATAAAAATGCCTATTGTTGATTACGATGAAATAAATATTGATTTGAAAGCTGCTTAATGAAAAAGAATAACATTGTAACCAATAAAACGCCCCACGCATTAGCAAAATCTCTGGGCCTTGCTCCTACCGATGCCGTTGAATGGGAAGTCCGTTATAGTGTAACCAAGAAAATTATTGAGACCGTCAAAAATAAATTAATAACAGTAACACAATTAGCGAAAGATTCAGGAACCTCGCGAGGTAGAATTACACGAATTTTAAAAGATGACACCTTTGGTATTTCTCTTGATGTTCTTTTTAGAGTATTGGGTGCCACTGGCTTGGATGTGAAATTGAGTTATAAAAAGACCACTTGAGATGCATTGCTGATCCCCTTGAAGTCCATGTATAAGAGCAATGCGTTCTATAATCCTAAATAACACTTGAGTACTATATTGCTGATAAATATATTATGTTTATTAATTGACTTCCTTAAACTACAGACAAAAAAAAATATGCTGTTTCTAACAAACGAATAACTTAATCAGGAATACAAACTTGATGAAAGAAATTCCCATATAGCTATTTATTATTTTACGTCATAAAATAAAATAGGAATTAATTTTTCATGAGGGAACCATATGAATTTCTCAATAATTTTTTTTACAGTATCACTAATGATTTTTTATAATTTTGTTTATGCTAAAACACTTACTTCTATTGATGAGCTTAAAGGTGGGAAGTATCGAGTGTCATATATGACTTTTAAAGATGATTTATCGGTTTGCCCAGTAGGATATTCCGTAAAGTGTCCTCCACTTGTTTTGGAAAATGCGGGAAGAAACCTAATAGATGCGTTATATGATTTTAATGATTTTTGTGTGAATAAAACAACAGGTTTTAAAGAACGTTGCAATTGTGTTGAAATTTTTGAAGATAATACTAATGGAGGTCCGATTTTTGATTCAAAAGGTGATTTTGCTGGGTTCATGCGCCCCAAGTCTCCCAACGATAAAAGACCATCTAAGTCTCCTATAAGGACTGCTTTAAAAAATGAACCCAAACTAAGTGATGCACTCCTGATGTTTACTGATAAAAGCGGTATTGATTATGAAAGTTTTATTAACGATAACCCTACTACCGATACAGCTTCAAATGGACAAGTCAGCATAAATTGTTCCAATTTTTCTGAGTGGCAAGAAAAAATTTCAAGAAAAGGAGGGAGCGATTCTTCGAACGAGGCAGGAAAGATGATTGGACGATAATGTTCATTATTTATTTTATTGATTTGCCTATTAAATAACCTCATCTTACAGAGCAAAACGTTCATATGTTCCAAGTGACATTGAAAAAACTAAAATTCCAGCGCAATGTTATAAACGGGGATACCCTGTAGGATGGGCAATAGCGAATTTATGTCCCTCTTGATTACTCGAAGTGTTGTAAAAAATATTTTAAAAGTATTGGTGAAAATGTGGTGAACTTCAAAAAAAGTCAAAAAAAAAGCCTCCGAAAGGAAGCTTTATATCATCGTAATCACTAAGTTTTTTTGGAGCGGGA
>MEQB01000069.1 GCA_001770015.1 Bdellovibrionales bacterium RIFOXYC1_FULL_37_79 | reverse complement strand
ACCCTCTCTGCTTTTTTTCTTTTACCTGTTATTTTTGAAAAGAAATTTGTTCATGCCGAATCCATGCTTTCCGGGTATTTTGATTACCGTGCTCACTTTGTGAGTTTATTTAAGCTTTTTTTCTCCCGTGAGTGGGGGTATGGTTCATCAGGATTTCCCAAGGAGCTTCTTAATCTTTCGACAGGGATGATCCAATGGGCAGTGGGGATTGTTGCCGTTATTTTGGGAATATTAAACCGTAAAAAAGAAAAGAAACTTACCTTGTTGTTGTTTATCTTGGCCGGAGCGGAACTAATCACTCTTTTCATGATGCATATGAAATCCAGCTTTATCTGGACAAAGTTGCCGGTACTGTGGTGGCTTCAATTTCCATGGAGATATCTTTCGGTCAGTATATTCCTCCTTTCCGTTCTTTCCGGACTGGCTGTTTATTTGTCTTCTAAGGCAAAATATTTTTTGGGAGGTTTGGCAATTATCGCAGCCATAATTTTAAATATTGGTTTTTTTGTTCCCAAAGATTGGTTGCTGATAACCGACTCGGATAAATTTTCCGGAATTTCATGGCAAAAACAAATGACGATAAGTATCTTTGACTATCTACCTATTTACGCCAAGCTCCCGCCGGTAAAGGAAGCTCCAGCTTTGCCGGAGGTAATGGACGGAACGGCTAAGTTTAGCGATTATCAAAAGGGAAGTGATTTTCAAATTGGGAAATTGGATATTACCAGTGACGCAACCATTAGACTGCCAATTTTTGATTTTCCCGGAATGCAGGTCAAAGCAAACGGACAACAAATTAAACACAATCATGACGACTGTCGGGGTGAAGAATTTTGTTTGGGTCTTGTCAGTTTTAAACTACCAAAAGGAAATTATTCCATTGAAGTGAGGTTAACAGACACTCCTGTAAGGAAAATTGGCAACTACCTTACTTTAACTGGCATTATTGTTCTTGTTTGGTTAATGATTAAAAGAGATGAAAAGTAAATATTGGCCGTTACTGCTGATTTTTGGCTTGAGTTTTTTGGTTACCTGGCCGCTTTTGAAGAGTGGTTATTTTTCTCATCAGGATGACCTGCAGGTGATTCGAATTTTTGAGATGAGGCGGTGTTTTACAGATCTGCAAATTCCTTGCAGGTGGGTACCGGATATGGGATGGGGGAATGGCTTTCCTCTATTTAATTTTTATGGAGTCTCCCCTTATTATTTGGGGTCAATATTAAGTTACTTAGTGGGCTTTATTAATGCTTCAAAAATACTTTTTTTTATCTCTCTAACTTTCGGAAGTTTTGGAATTTATCTTCTTGTTAAAAGTCTTTGGGGAAAGTTGGCGGGATTAACTTCAGCTGTTCTTTATCTTTTTGCTCCCTATAAAGCTTTAGATGTTTATGTCAGGGGTGCCCTTGCCGAAAGTTTGGCTTTGGCTATAATCCCGTTTGTTTTTTACTTTAGCTATAAATTAGTGGTTACTACTAAGACTAAGAAATACAGTACTTTGTTTACCCTTTCTTTGTTTGCTTTTTTAATTACCCATAACATTATGGTGATTTTGTTTTTACCGTTTCTTTTGGCGTGGCTTATTTATTGGCTGGTAGTTGCCAAATGGGAAAATACTAAGTTGGTGATACTATCCTCTTTATTGGGTTTTGGTTTGGCATCTTTTTTTCTTTTTCCTGCCTTTTTTGAGAAAAATCTGGTTCAGACGGAATCCCTGCTTCGATTCGAATTGGATTTTAGGGCTAATTATTTAAAGGTTAGCCAATTGTTTATTGACAGGGTTTGGGGATACGGAACTTCAATTCCGGGCCCCGAAGGAGGGATGAATTTTCAGGTTGGTTGGCCACATTGGTGGCTGGTTATCGTTTCAGTACTTCTTTTATTCGTTTTAAAAATTAAAAAAAGTTCGAAAGTTCTTGTTGCCGGCGTCATTGCCGCCTTTATCTTTTCGGTGTTCATGACGCATAATAAATCAACCCCTGTTTGGATCCATGTAAGTTTGCTTAAATATTTCCAGTTTCCCTGGCGCTTTTTGTCTCTTTCAATTCTTACAGCATCTTTATTGGGGGGATTTGCGGTGTCAGCTCTAAAAGAAAAATGGCAGATTTACGCTGCCTCCGCGATTATTGTTTTATCAGTTATTTTAAACTGGAATTATTTCAGGCCGAAAATATTTTATTCAATTAATGACTCAGAAAAACTATCTGGTGAACTTTGGGACCAGCAAAAAAGAGGTGCTGTTTTGGATTATTTACCAAAAACAGCCTTAGAGCCCAGAGAGGCTGCTCCGGAAAGTCCTATTGTAAGATCCGGTAGAGCTGAAGTTATCAATTTTATTAATCGTTCAAACAGATGGGGATTTAATATTACTGTTCAAAATAGGGTAGAAATAGAAGTTCCTGTTTACTATTTTCCGAACTGGGAAGTGAAAGTTGACGGAAGGGAGTATCCGTTTTCCTACAATAATCTTTTAGGGAGAATTTCATTAATTCTGGAACCTGGTAATTACGAAGTCGAAGGGAGTTTTAAGGATACACCTATAAGAAAAATAGCCAATTTAATTACTGTTTTAAGTGCAATAGGGCTTGTTTTTTATATAAATGAAAGAAAAAAATAATTTTATAAAAAAGATATTAAATAAGTATTTGTTTATCTTTATACTTTTTTTGTCCATTCCCGCCGTAAGATATTTATTTGTCCATGGTTTTTTTGGAGTTTCCGATGATCTTCATATCGGCTGGCTTTATGAAATGGATAGGGTGGTTAAGATGTTCCAATTTCCGCCCCGATATGTACCTGATCTAAGTTTTGGCTTCGGCTACCCGCTTTTTAATTTTGTTTATCCTCTACCTTTTTATATAGGCGAATTAATTCATCTTTTGGGTTTTTCTTTGGTTAACAGCGTCAAAATTGTTTTCGGGTTGTCAATTCCGTTTTCGATGTACTTCATGTACAGATTTTTGAAAGAATTCTTATCTAAAGAAATGGCATTGGCGGGATCTGTTCTTTATGTCTACGTGCCTTACCGGGCAGTTGAACTTTTTGTCCGAGGGACAATCGGGGAGATTGTGGCTTTTGTCTTTATTCCTATTATTGCTTTAACAATAACCCGCTTAACAAGAAAAGAATCTTCCCTTAAGTGGGTGGGGATTACTGCTTTTTCAACTGCGGCACTGGTATTATCACACAATATTATGGCTTACATGTTTCTGCCGTTTGCACTGGTTTTATTAATAGCCAGACTTATTTTATTGACTAAAAACAAAAAAAGAGTAATTTTACACAGTCTGACAGGATTAATTTTGGGTCTCTTGATTTCTGTTTATTTTTGGTTTCCCGCAATTTCTGAGAGCTCACTTATGCATTACGATACCGTATTTAACTTCTATGACCACTATCCTACCCTTAAGCAGTTTATTACCCCTTATTTTGGCTATGGAGCATCAGTACCCGGTCCCTACGATACAATGTCTTTTTATTTTGGTCTAACAGGACTTTTGGTTGTTTCTCTGGGCTTAATTTCTTTTTTTATTAAGTTTAAAAAATTTTCAAAAGAAGAAAAAATATTTTTTATTTGGGCAACCTTCATTTTTTTTGTCAGCATCTTTATGATGAATCACCGCTCTGCGTTTTTGTGGAGAAACATTCCTCTTTTGCCGTATTTTCAATTTCCTTGGAGATTTATTTCGATGATTGTTTTTTCTTCCCCGATATTCCTGTTGGGTTTTTCCAAGTGTCGATTTGGAAAAACAATCTCTTTAATTGTTGTTGTTTTAGCAATTATTCTGAATTTTGGTTATTTCAAAACCAGTGAATATTTGGGCAGGGAAGATGGGTATTATTTGAATAGACTTATTCCTGTTCCTTCCGCGTCTAACGAATATAGAAAAACTTCTGAAGAATATTTAAGATTACCTAAGGATACTTTAGTAAGACCTTCCGATAATTTTACCAGAGCCTATGCCGATATACCTGCTATCAAACAAATAGATGAGAAAAATGCTCTAAATGCGACAGTTTTAACGGATTATAAAGAAAAGTTTATTCTTAATTACAATAAGTACTATTACCCTGGTTGGTTTGCTAAAATAGATGGAAAGAAGGCAGAGATTATACCCGGAATACCATATGGGCAGATAACAATATCGGTTCCTGAAGGGGTACATACAGTTGAAGTGGGCTATGGGGAATCACCTGCAAGGTTGGTATTTGATCTGATTTCTTTAGTCGGTATTGGTATAGCTGCGCTTTTTATCTTTAAAAAATAATGAGAAAGACAATTTCCATAATTCTTACCATCGGAATAGTTTTGAGGGTTTTTTTATCGTTAACCACCTATCACTCTGACGTTGCTCCTTTTGACTTTGCGGGAAAAGTAATTTCTCAAGGAAATATTACCAACTTCTATGATTATTTATGGAAACTTCCGGATAACCATCCTTATTTAAGGGTGTATCCCAGAAATTTATTTAATTATCCGCCCCCTGTATATTTTTTCTTAGGGGGAGTTTCATTATTAACAACCTGGATGGTCAGCCCTGTGATCCATGCTAATTTCATTCTTGATTTCCCTTCAACCCTCGGAAATATTCAACTTAATCTGCTTCTATTTCTTCTGAAGCTGCCTTACTTTCTTTTTGATATAGCCATTGCCTATATGCTGATGTCTTTTTTCAAAGACGAAAAAAAGAAAATGTGGGCCTTTGGTTTATGGATTTTTAATCCTATTAATCTTTATGCCACCTATATGCTGGGGCAATTTGATGTTATTCCGACCTTTTTATCTGTTGCGGCTTTATATTTAGTTGTTAAAAATAAAAACAGGATTGATGTTGTAAGTTTAATTCCAAGCGCAGTTCTTTTAGGGTTAGGGGCAGCTTTCAAAATATTTCCTCTGTTATTTATTTTTCCGTTGGCGCTTTTAAAGAAAGATTGGTGGGGAAGAATAAAGGTTTTGGGAGCAGGGGTTCTGACTTATTTTATTCTGGCTTTTCCGTTTATTTTTTCAAAGGGTTTTCGGGCTACGGCGATGCTTGCCGGTCAGACTACAAAAAGTCTGTATGCTCAAATTCCGATTTCCGGAGGGGAATCAATAATTCTTTTTTTGGCAGCTGTTATTTTTTTGTATTTGATATTTATTTACAGAAAAGTATCAGCAGAGGATTTGTGGAAAAGATTTTTCTTAATGATACTGACGTTTTTTGTCTTTACCCATTATCATCCCCAATGGTTTGTCTGGATTACCCCGTTTT
>MEQB01000068.1 GCA_001770015.1 Bdellovibrionales bacterium RIFOXYC1_FULL_37_79 | reverse complement strand
GTAATTGAACATATTTCAAGTATGACAGTATTGGATTTAGCAAATTTAGTAAAAGAATTAGAAACTAAATTTGGTGTATCTGCTGCGCCAGTAGCTGTTGCCGGTGGAGCCGTTGCTGCAGCTGCCGTTGAAGAGCAAACTGAGTTTACAGTTATTCTTGCAAATGCTGGTGATAAGAAAATCAATGTTATTAAGGAAGTTAGGGCTATCACCGGACTTGGACTTAAAGAAGCTAAAGATTTAGTTGAAGGAGCTCCAAAACCTGTTAAAGAAAATGTAGAAAAAGCAGAAGCAGAAGAGCTTAAAAAGAAGCTTGAAGCAGCTGGTGCAAAGGTTGAGCTTAAGTAATGCTTTACATTGAATAATTTTTAAGGGCGCAGAAAGGAAGTTTCTTTCTACGCCTTCGTTTGCTTAATATTGTTTTTTATTTTTTTTGGGAGCCACTATGACTGACGTGTTCCAACCAAACCGATGGTACCGAAAGAGTTTTACCTCTATTCCAGATGTTTTAGAAATACCCCCTCTTATGAATTTACAAATAAAGTCATACGAGGATTTTTTACAAAAAGATGTTCCTCATTCACAGAAAAAAGATATAGGTCTTCAAGCAGTATTTAAATCTGTTTTTCCTATATATGACTTTAACAAAACTATTGCGCTTGAGTTTGTTAGTTATTCCTTGGAAGAACCCAAGTATTCTGTTGGAGAGTGCCGACAGAGGGGATTATCTTATGAGTCTCCACTAAAAGTTGTTGTGCGACTGATTTTTTATGATGTATCGGTCGACGAAAATGGGGAAGAGCAAAGGACGATTTCGTCAATTAAAGAGCAAGAAGTTTATTTAGGCAATATTCCGCTTATGGCCGAAACTGGTTCATTCGTTTACAACGGTACTGAAAGAGTTATTGTTTCCCAGTTACACAGGTCACCGGGAATTGTTTTTGAACATGATGGTGGAAAAAAACATTCAAGTGGAAAATTATTATATTCAGCCAGAGTAATTCCGCATCGTGGTTCATGGTTGGATTTTGAATTTGATCACAAGAATATATTGTTTGCCAGAATTGATAGAAAAAGAAAATTACACGCAACAGTTATATTGAAAGCGTTGGGTTTTACAGTATCAGAGCTTTTATCCATTTTTTATCATACAGAAACGATAAAATATAACAAGAAAACCAAAGCATTCACTAGAGAATTGGATTTTAACTTGTTGGTAGGCACTCGTGCTGACAGGGATATTTTAGCTGCTCAAAATGCTGAAGTAATAGTTAAGAAAGGCAAAAAATTCACAAAATCGTCTATCAAAAAGATGATGGAAATGAAACTCAAGAGTCTTGATATTGAAGTAGATGAAGTTGCCGGAAAAGTTGTAGCGGAAGATATTTATGACCTAGCTACTGGAGAGGTTTTATCTCAAGCTAACGAAGCCTTGACCGAAGAAAAAATACAGATGTTATTGGCAGCTGGTGTGACTGATATCAAAGTTCTTTATATTGATATGATCAATTATAGTGACCAGATTAGAAATACTCTTTTATTGGATAAAACTGATTCTAAGGATGAGGCACTCATAAAAATATTTGAAAGACTTCGTCCTGGTGAGCCGCCCTCAGTAGAAGCTGCTGAATCCTTATTCAATTATTTATTCTTTGATAAAGACAGGTACGATCTATCCAAAGTTGGTCGTATGAAAATTAATTATAAATTTGGAATGAATGTACCGGATGAAAATACGATTCTTACCAAGGATGATATTCTTACCACAGTTAAGTATCTTGTTGATTTGAATAACGGTAAAGGAAAAGTGGATGATATCGATCACCTTGGAAATAGAAGAGTAAGAGCGGTCGGTGAATTACTTGAAAATCAATTTAGAGTTGGTCTGGTAAGGATGGAAAGAGCTGTTAAAGAAAGAATGGCTATTCAAGAAATCGAAACCATGATGCCTTATGACCTTGTAAATCAAAAACCGGTTGCGGCAGCAGTAAAAGAGTTTTTTGGTTCATCACAACTTTCACAGTTCATGGATCAAACAAATCCCTTGGCTGAAGTAACTCACAAAAGAAGATTGTCAGCACTTGGGCCTGGTGGTTTAACCAGAGAACGCGCTGGATTTGAAGTTCGTGACGTTCATTCAACTCACTACGGAAGAATGTGTCCAGTTGAAACTCCTGAAGGACCGAATATCGGTTTAATCACCTCACTTGCAAAATTTGCAAAAGTTTCAGAGTACGGATTCATAGAAACACCTTATAAAGTCGTTGAAGAAGGTGGACATTTAAAGAAAGACATTGAATATTTTTCCGCATTTGAAGAAGAAGGTAAAATTATTGCTCAAGTGAATAATAAATTTTTGACTGAAAACAGAATTACTGGTGAACATATTCCTGCAAGAGATTCTGGTGAATACGCCATGGTAAGAGCAGAAGATGTTCAACTGATGGACGTTTCACCTAGCCAGATGATTTCCGTAGCAACATCGCTGATTCCATTCTTGGAGCATGATGATGCCAACCGGGCACTTATGGGTTCAAACATGATGAGGCAAGCTGTTCCTGTTATTAAGACAGATGCGCCTATCGTTGGAACTGGTGGAGAAGCCATTGTCGCAACTGATTCAGGAGCCATCCTGATTGCTAAAAATTCTGGAAAAGTTATTTTTGTTGATTCAAATAGAATTGTTATTCAAAGAGATAAGTTTAAAGAAGGGGAATCAGGAGTTGATATTTTTAAACTAACTAAATATCAAAGAACTAACCAAAACACCTGCGTGAACCAAAAAGCACTTGTTAAAGAGGGTGATGAGGTATTCAAAGGCATGGTTATAGCTGATGGTCCAGCAACTCATATGGGAGATATCGCTCTTGGACAAAATGTTCTGGTAGCGTTTATGCCATGGGGTGGATATAACTATGAGGACTCAGTGCTTATTAATGAAGAGTTACTGGCACAAGATGTTTTTACATCAATTCATATAGAAAGTTTTGAAATTGAAGCAAGAGATACAAAACTTGGAAAAGAAGAAATTACTAGAGATATCCCAAATGTTTCAGAAGAAGCAATGAAGGATTTAGATGAGGCCGGTATTATTAGAGTCGGCTCAATTGTAAAACCTGGTGATATTCTTGTGGGTAAAATTACGCCCAAAGGAGAGAGTCAGCTTTCTCCCGAAGAGAAATTATTAAAGGCAATTTTTGGTGAAAAAGCCGGTGATGTCAAAGACACATCTCTAAGATCACCTTCCCATGTTCGAGGAACTGTTATTGATGCAAAAGTTTATACCAGGGAGGGAGTGGAGCTTGATTCAAGATCGAAAGAAATTATTGAATATGAAACTACTCTGATTAGAAGAGATGAAAAAATAGAGATTAAAGCGATCCAATCCTCTGCTGTACAGAAAATTGCAAAAATTTTAAAAGGATATAAGACCACAGATAAATTGGTTTCCGAAGACGGAGCAACCGAATTATTACCAAAAGGTGCTCCTATCACGGTTGAATCATTGAGAAGCATACCCTTTGAATTAATTGGTTATTTGCCTCTTGAAGCATCTTTGGAAGAAAAAATCAGTGAGTATTTTGCTGATGTTAGAAATCGAATTAACAGAGTAAAAACTCGTGCTAATGAAGAAATTGCTAAATTACACAGAGGTGATGAATTAGCTCCCGGGGTAATCAAGAAGGTTATTGTTTATGTGGCAATTAAACGAAAGCTTCAAGCTGGGGATAAAATGGCTGGTAGGCATGGAAACAAAGGTGTTATTTCCAATGTAGTTCCTGCTGAAGATATGCCTTTCTTGGCTGATGGTACTCCCGTGGAAATAGTTCTTAACCCACTAGGTGTTCCGTCCAGGATGAATATTGGTCAATTGCTCGAATTGCATTTAGGTTGGGCCGGTCGTGGATTAGGTGAAAAACTTAAGGCCATGATGGAAGAGAAGATGGAGATTTATAAGATCAAAGATTTTATATTTGACATCTACGGTACCGAAGAAGTCAAGGCTTGGTTACAAAAAGCCAGCGATGCTAGCGTTATAGAAGTTGCGAAGCAACTTTCTACAGGAGTTCGTTTTTCAACCAACGTATTTGATGGTGCTAATGAGAAAGATATTGAAAGAATGTTGGAATTAGCAGACTTAGATCCAAGTGGAAAGACGACTCTTTTTGATGGCAAAACCGGCGATGCTTTTTCAGAAGATGTAACCGTAGGAACGATGTATATTTTAAAACTCCATCATTTGGTTGATGAAAAAATACATGCCCGTTCAACTGGCCCATATTCGCTCGTAACACAACAACCTCTGGGTGGTAAGGCTCAGTTTGGTGGTCAGAGATTAGGAGAGATGGAAGTTTGGGCACTAGAAGCCTACGGAGCTGCTTATACATTACAGGAGTTTTTGACAGTTAAGTCGGATGACGTAATTGGTAGAACAAGAATGTATGAGTCTATTGTTAAAGGTGAGCAGGTTCTTGAACCAGGATTGCCAGAATCTTTTAACGTTTTAGTGAGGGAGATTCAGGCACTTTGTTTGGATATCAAACTCGACGAACATATTGAGCAAGAGAATTTTAATTAAAAACTTTTTAAAAAGCCTTAGCGAGGATTAAATATGAAAGATCTTCTGAATTTTTTTGATAAGCCTAAAGATCCAATTAGCGTGGAAGCTGTTTCTCTTAAAATGGCATCACCTGATACCATCAGAGAATGGTCGTTTGGAGAGGTGAAAAAACCTGAGACCATAAACTATAGAACTTTTAAACCTGAAAGAGATGGTTTGTTTTGTGCCAAAATTTTTGGCCCGGTTAAAGACTATGAGTGTATTTGTGGAAAATATAAGCGGATGAAACACCGTGGGGTCGTGTGTGAAAAATGTGGCGTTGAAGTTACCCTTTCCAAAGTAAGAAGAGAAAGATGTGGTCATATTGAATTAGCAACTCCGGTTGCTCATATATGGTTTTTGCGATCCCTGCCATCAAGAATTGGGGCACTTCTTAATCTTTCATTGAAAGAACTAGAAAAAGTTTTATATTACGAAGCTTATATCGTCACATCCTCAGCTACTCACGGACAAGATGGTGGACTGGATATAGGAAAGGTTATAAGTGAACAGCAATATCATGAATTAAAAGAATCAGGCTCAGAGTTTACTGCTGGTATGGGTGGTGTCAATATTAAAAAGATGTTGGCAAAAGTTGACGTAGATCTTGAATATAAGGAAATACGAAAAGGGCTGCAAGCAACCAGTACAGAAATGTTAAGAGCTAAACTGGTAAAAAGGCTTAAAGTAGTTGAGTCAATAATGAATTCAGAAAATAAGCCAGAATGGTTTATGATGGATGTCATTCCAGTTCTTCCACCAGATTTAAGACCACTGGTTCCCTTGGAAGCTGGACGATTTGCGACATCGGATCTTAATGATTTGTATAGGAGAGTTATCAATAGAAATAACAGATTAAAAAGACTCAAAGAATTAAATGCACCAGAAATCATTATTAGAAATGAGAAAAGAATGCTTCAAGAATCAGTTGATGCTCTTTTTGATAATGGAAGAAGAGGTAAAGTTTTTACCGGAGCAAACAAGCGACCACTTAGATCACTTTCAGACATGCTAAAAGGTAAGCAGGGTCGTTTCAGACAAAACCTTTTAGGAAAACGAGTTGACTATTCTGGTAGGTCTGTAATCGTGGTTGGCCCAAATTTAAGATTACATCAGTGTGGCTTGCCTAAATTAATGGCCCTAGAATTATTTAAGCCGTTTATTTACAACAGGCTTATTGACAAGGGACATTGTACCACCATTAAGGTTGCCAAAAGAATGGTTGATCAACAAAAACAAGAGGTATGGGATATACTTGAAGAAGTTGTTCAAGAACATCCAGTTCTCCTCAACAGAGCTCCTACTCTACACAGATTGGGTATTCAAGGATTTGAGCCTATATTAATAGAAGGAAAAGCTATACAACTTCATCCTTTGGTCTGTACCGCTTTCAATGCCGATTTTGACGGTGACCAGATGGCCGTGCACGTTCCGCTCTCGTTAGAAGCACAAGTGGAGTGTCGAGTTCTTGCAATGAGTACAAACAATATTCTTTCACCTAAAGATGGAACACCCATCATTGTTCCAACCCAGGATATTGTTTTGGGTCTTTATTATATGAGTAGAATAAGACCGTTCGCTAGAGGGTATGGCAAACTTTATTCTTCCAAGGAAGAAGCCCAGTATGCATATTACACCGGTAATTTACATTTGCAGGCACCTATTAAAGTTAGAATTGAAGGTAAGATGATCGAGACTACGGTGGGTAGAACTTTTGTATATGACGTTGCTCCAGATTGTCTTGATTATGAAGATATAAATAAAATTCTAAACAAAAAATCTCTTAGTAAGTTGATCGATACGACTTATAGAAAAGGAACTGAGAAGGACACAGTATTACTAGCGGACCATATTATGAGACTCGGTTACGAATATGCGACTAAAGCCGGGATTTCAATTAATGTTCACGATATGATCATACCAAAAGAAAAGAAATCAATTTTGGATACTGCTTATGGTGAAGTTAATCAGATTACTGAAGAATACAACGAGGGTTCAATTACAAATGGTGAGCGCTATAACAAAATCGTTGATGTTTGGGCGCAAACTAATGAAAGACTTTCTAAAGTTATGATCGATAGAATCTCTACAGTAGAATTCGTCGGGGAAAATGGAGAGAAAGTAACTGCCCCATCATTTAATTCAATTTTTATGATGGCAGATTCGGGAGCAAGAGGTTCGAGTGCTCAGATGAGACAATTGGCCGGTATGAGAGGCTTGATGGCGAAACCATCCGGTGAGATTATTGAAACTCCGATCACTTCAAATTTTAGAGAAGGTTTATCTGTGCTTGAATATTTTGGTTCAACTCACGGAGCTCGAAAAGGTTTGGCTGATACTGCTTTAAAAACTGCCAACTCAGGATATTTAACCAGAAGATTAGTAGATGTTGCTCAAGATGGTATCATCAGAACCGAAGATTGTGGTTCAACAGATGGGATCACCCTGACTTCAAGAATTGAAGCAGGCGAAATCGTAGAGCACGTTACTGAAAGAATCATGGGAAGGATTTCATCACAAGCGGTGGTGGGGTCTGATGGTGAGGAAATTTTTCCGAGAAACCATATGTTTGTCGAGGATGATGTTAAAATATTGAAAGATAAAAATGTTGATCAGATTAAAGTTCGAACCGTTTTAACATGTAAGGAACGATATGGGTTTTGTGCGCATTGCTTTGGCAGAGATTTGGCAAGGGGAAAAATGGTAAGTATTGGAGAGACGGTTGGAATTATTGCTGCCCAATCAATTGGGGAACCAGGTACCCAGCTTACTATGAGAACTTTCCACGTGGGTGGTACAGCCACTGCTGGTGCTCGGGTAAATAAAACCGAAACTAGAACTTCTGGTATTGTTGCTTTTGATAAAGTTCAAGTGGCAACGATGAATGATAGCCAGATGGTCATTATGAATAAGACCGGTGAAATTATTATTAAAAACGAACAAGGTGTTGAAAAAGAGAGATATCCAGCAGTTTACGGTGCGAGAATTTTTTATAAGGAAGGTCAGCAGGTAACTGTGGGTGATAGGGTTATGGAATGGGATCCCTTCGCAATTCCGATTATAACCGAGGTTAGTGGAACGGTTAAATATGAAGATTTGATAGTTGGAAGTACCATTAATGAACAAATTGATGCTGTAACCGGCTTAACCCACAAAGTAGTCGTTGAATCTAAAGATGTCGCATTACAGCCAAGAGTGGTTATTGTAGATGATTCAGGTAAACTTTTAACAGTGGCTGGGTCTAAACGTCAGGCGGTTTACAGGATACCTGTGGGTGCTAACATTACAGTAAGTGATGGGGCCAGAGTAGAAGCAGGTAGTCCGATTGCAAAAGTTCAACGTGAAACGATGAAAACAAAAGATATCACTGGTGGTTTACCTAGAGTTGCAGAACTATTTGAAGCAAGAAAACCTGCTCATGCGGCACAAATCGCAGATGTTTCAGGTATTGTGGAATTTGGCTCCGAGCTTCGTGGTACCAGAAGAATTATTATTAGGCCTGAAGATGGAACTGAGCCGGTTGTTTATTCTGTACCGAAAGGTCGTTATGTTATTGTAAATGAGGGAGATTTTATCAGAGCTGGTGATCCAATAATGGATGGACCAAGTAATCCTCATGATATTTTGAGAGTACTAGGTCTTAAAAATTTGGCTAGATATATTGTTGATGAAATTCAAGAAGTTTATCGATTACAAGGTGTGCGTATTGATGATAAACACATTGAAGTAATAGTCAGTCAAATGGTTAAAAAAGTTGAAATACAAGATCCAGGTGATTCTTGCTTTATTGCAGGGGATACTGTAACAAAACTAGAATTTTTGGATGAAAATACCAGACTTTCTGAGCAAGGATTAAAACTTGCGACAGCTAATCCGCTGTTACTTGGAATCACGAAAGCGTCGCTGACTACAGAATCTTTCTTGTCTGCGGCATCATTCCAGGAAACCACGAAGGTGCTCACTCAAGCTGCCCTTGAAGGAAAACGTGATGCGCTAAGAGGTCTTAAAGAAAATGTGATCATGGGTAGATTGATCCCGGCAGGTACGGGAATATCAAGATATCGTGATTTTGAAGCAGAGGTGGTTCGTGAAGAAAAAGAGCCTACCGAAGAGGTTATACTAACTGTATAGAAAATACTTGTAATGGGCCAATTGTTATGTTACAGAAGTGAGACAATTGGCTAGAAATAAAACGGTTTAAGCTTTAAGTATAAGTACATTGAGAGGAGTTGTAATGCCTACCATTAATCAGTTAATCAGAAAAGGTCGTCTTGATAAAGTTGAAAAGACCAAGGCACCTGCTTTAAAAGCGTGTCCCCAACGAAGAGGTGTTTGTACCAGAGTATATACCACCACTCCAAAGAAGCCCAACTCAGCGATGAGAAAAGTTTGCAGGGTAAGACTTACAAGTGGATTTGAAGTCACTTCATATATTGGAGGGGAAGGACATAATCTTCAAGAGCACTCCATCATTTTGATTCGAGGTGGTAGGGTAAAAGATCTTCCTGGTGTCCGATATCATACGATTCGTGGTGCCCTCGATGCTACTGGTGTAGATAAAAGAATGCAAGCTCGTTCCAAATATGGCTGTAAGAAACCAAAAAAATAATTAATTTTTGATATTTGAGGATATTTTATTATGAGTAGAAAACATAAAGCAGAAAGTAGAGAAGTATTACCTG
>MEQB01000067.1 GCA_001770015.1 Bdellovibrionales bacterium RIFOXYC1_FULL_37_79 | reverse complement strand
ATAAAATCCATGAGATATCAAGGATACTCGGCTCTTCAAGCAATTGGGCTTGCGATGTCAGGAAAATTTGCAAATAATGGGTGAGCAGTTACAAATATTATTTTGAATTTCTGGCACACCCAGGAGCTTGCGAGTCTCTACATACTCTCTAACACAAGCAGGCATGCCGCCAATTATGATATACAGTTTATAGAGCTCCATCGCCTCTTGGGGAAGAGCTAAAGGCATTGGGCGAATCTCATTAAAGCAAGTTTGAATTTCTTGCATCAATCTATTTTTATCTAACGCCATTAAAAATTCTTCAAAAGAGAGTGGATACATCGTAATGGTTTCTACATTTCCAACAGGAAAAGAGTGTTTCTCTCTGTTAATGGCCACGCCAAGTAAACTACCCGCAACTATAATGTGATATTCAGAGGCCTCTTCGTTAAAATATTTCGCAGTATAACCCCCATACTTATAATTCGTATAATTTCAAGGTAACTTAAGCTCAGAACAAAATGTGGCAAAGGACAAGACTCTCCCCGTTATCAATTCATTACCATAATCTTTTATGCCTAAGTGTACTTGATAGAATTTGGGAATATTTCTTCCTTCTTTAAAGTATTTTATAGAGGGAGCGATCTGCCTTTCACCTGTTTTACATTCCACTGCAAAGAGTGGTTTTTTGTCCCTGATAACTACAAAATTCTTTTTATACAAAATAGGTATGACCTGATTTGTAATAGATTGCTTCAAGATTTAAGAGAAGAAATTGTTCAAGAAGAGATGGTCATACTCAATTTTTTACAATTGAAAAGTTTCACAGAAATTCAATACCCCACCAAGGAAAAATGCATAAAATCTTTTTGCTTGCCTGCAATTTCTCCGCCCCATTTAAATCCAATTGAAGTAAGCTCTTTATAAATTATACTATCTTGAGTAATAGTACCCGGCCTTTGGGGATCCCAGACCCCACCCAATAATTTTTTGCATCCTGGATTTGGAATATCACAATTTTCATACAAACCATTTAATCCGGGATTTATATCAATCGCAGTACCAAAAGAGTGGAAACTGAACTCCTGGCGATATCCTCTTTCATCAATACTGCCTTTAGATTTTCCCACTCTGTAACCAGTAATAGTGTTAATTAAAAAGCCCTTCCTGATTGCATTTTTGAGCGCTTTTGTTATTTTTTTTTCATAATATTTACAAATTTTAAATGGAGGAAGTCCTTTTAAAAAAATAGTTTTTTGATCCTCTTCGCAAACAGTACAATTTGAGTTTGGATCTTTCTCTTCCATAGTAAGCTCATTACATTTTTTGATTATTCTCTTATGATCCTCAGCACGTTTACTTTGTACATGCCACTTCCAAGAAGAGTAGGTACAAATCTTATTACAAGAAAATGCATTTGGTACAACAAATTGAAAATTAATAAACACGAAAACTAACCAAATCTTTCGTTTTTCCATCTTTATCCCTGAGCTCAAGTTTATGTTTTCCTCGGCTCATAGGCCAAAACACTTCTCGTTTGCCATTGACTTTTATATAGCGATGATCATTTACATAAAGAAAAAGACCGGCATTAAAAGTATTATCCAGAACTATTCTCAACTGTTGATGAGATATTGGAATATTGGTATCAAAAGCATATATTGCCTCATCATGAGGTTCTGCAATTAAGGGAGTCTCTCTATCTTCTATTTTATTGGGTTTAACAATTCCACAAATATTTTGAAGTTGGCGGTCCCGAGTAGGTAAATTTCCCGTCTCGGCCCATTCCGAAAAGATCGAGGGAAGATCTACATAAGTAATTTTTTTAGTCTCACCACCACAATTGGTTACCACCATCGATTTATGCCAGGGACATTTTTTATTCGGTTGATTGCTTACAACAAATAATTCTTCACGAGTGGCCTCACAATCATGATCAGAAAGTTCTCCACTCAAACTGCAAACTCTTTTTGATACAATTTCTGAAGGCCTATGTAACCAGCTTGCCTGTTTTGATTCATAAAGCTTAACCATTACATCATGCATGATATCCCCAGCATTCATTGCTGCAGGTATTTTAGAAGCTATAGGATGCCCATCCGCATTCCCACGCCACACTCCTACCGTAAATTGAGCCGTATAACCTACGGCCCAGTGATCACGATATTGACTGGAAGTGCCAGTTTTCGCTGCAACTTTAAAATCAAATTCAAGTGAACCACCACGGCCGAACTCTTCTGATCTGGCAATAGGATCACTGAGTGCCTCGGAAATCAAATAGGCAATTTTTTCAGAAAAAATACGGGTGGGTCTTTTGATTGGCTCATCTACCAGATATTTTAGTTCAATACTCATTCCAAGTCTGGCAAGTGTTACATAGGCCTTTACCAACTCCTGCAAAGTCACTTCCCCATTTCCAAGAGCAAGGCCAACTCCATAGAAATCTTCGCTCTTGGTTAAATGAGAAAAACCCAGGGTATGAAGTTTTTCTAAAACCAATGCCTCTCCAAGAACTGAAGCCATATAAAGAGCAGGTATATTTTGCGAATTGGCCAAAGCATAACGTATCTGTTTATGACCTGAAAATGATTCACTATAATTCCTTGGGGAAAAAACACCTCTCGGAACTTTAAAAGATATTGGAAGATCGGGCAAAACAGAGGACAGGGTATATCCTCTTTCTAGAGCAAGAGCATAAAGAAAAGGTTTCAATGCAGAACCGGGTGATCGAAGAGCAATTGTATTATCCACCATGCCGTACTTCGGATTAAAAAAATCAGGACTTCCCACGTAAGCTAAAATACTACCATCGTTGTTATCAACAACTAAAATAGCTCCACTATCTCCCTTGTAAGAATTTCTTCTTGTTTCTTCAAAAAGCAATTTCTCGGCAAATCTTTGCAAACTAAGATCAATAGTAGTTTTTATATTTCCATTTTCTATTAAACCGTGCTTTCTATCCAAGATATTTCTTATTACATGCCAACTCGAAACTTCATCTCGAACCCTTTCAAACTTAAGAGGTTCATCAAGCGCTTGGGCAATTGATAAATTATCCCAAAGACCAAGTTTGGACATTTTATTTATAAGATTATTTCTTTTAATAATGGATTCAGGATTGGATGCCAAAGAATATGCTTTAGGGTTTCTTGGGATTACGGCAAGCATTGCTGCTTGGGCCAAAGAGAGCTCTCGTACAGATTTACCAAAAAAAAGCCTGGCCCCTGTTTCCACACCTGCAGTTTGTCTGGCAAATGGAATAAGATTTAAATAACCTTCCAAAAGAGCACCTTTGGATAATTTTTGAGTGAGCGAAATGGCCTTTACACACTGAAGTGGCTTTAAAAAAAGATTCGAAAGCTGTGGCCATAATATCCGTGAATATTGCATCGGTATCGTACTCGCTCCCCGTGGTTTACGAAATCCGATAACTCCATCAAATAATGCTCTAAAAAAAGAAAGAACATCTACTCCACTATGATCATAAAATCTTTTATCCTCGGAAATTATGAATGCCCATTTAACAGTATCTGGGATTTCCGCAAGTGGAATAAAAATAGAACGATCCCCACTGGTCGTTAATGCCAAGGTCATCGTCTTATTATGACGATCAAGAATATGAATACTGTTTTTTATCTTGGACTCACCCAATATATTATAGCTGTAACAGAGCCACATAAAATATGACACTGAAATAGCAATACCAACTAGTCCAAATCCTTTTAAATAAAGCTTCAGTATCAATCTCCTATGATAAATTTTGCTGGCGTTGATTTTCCATAAACTTCAGGAGAATACATTTCTTCCACAAGGGCCGGTCCTGCAGAAAACGCACCAGTAGCAACAGCTTGGGCCACATATGAAATATTATATTGTTTAGGAGTAAGATGTCTGGCAAAAGTCTGAAGTCCGGTAAGCCTCATCTCTTTATGATAAAAGCCACCATCCTGGAAAAAATACCACCAATCATCTTCGAAATAATCACCTTCGCCTTCCCCCCCCATCGCTTCATGCATACCAGCTGATCCACTGGATTTATTTTGTACATCAGCATCACGTTTAGAAGTACCTGCCAGTTCCGTATTAAGAGGTTCAAGCCCTGCAGGGAGACTATCTACTAGAGCAACCTGATAACGAATAGCTGGGACCTTCACCAAAAGATCAATTCTAACCAGATCACCACGTTTGATCTTAACCTCATCAACTTTCTTTATCCATTTACCTTTTAAGTCTTTTACATAATAACTTCTTTCAACTTGCATACCCGCATTGACAGGATCGGTTCTGACTTTTTCATAAGCTATACGTAGTCTGGCCGTATAATACATTCGCCCAACTCCCTTTCTGGCCAGCTCTACCTGTGAAGTTGTCCCAATTGAAGACAAAGGTAACACATATTTTTTTTCCACAGGTTTTTCTTTAAACCCTTTAAAACTGGCCGTATCCAATTTTTTTCCAAAAGCAGAAATTTCAGTCTGAAAGTCAGGTTTATCTTTTTCATAAACTTTCGCATATTGGATAAGTCCATTCATACAAAACAAGTTTTCCTGAGTATTATTCCAACGACTGGACTTCCTGGCAGTCATTATAGAATTTACAAGCGGCTGTATCAGTGGGTTACCGGAGTCCGTCTCCATCAACGCACCTAAAATTGTACAATCGGTCCGCACAGAACTGGAAAGAATTGTATTATAGACACCATCCAATTTTTCGGTAAAAGTCAGGCCATTTGATGTGCTATTTGATTGAGATAAAATCTTTTTCTTAATAGCTTGTGCTATTTGCTTTGTTTCAGTATTCTTCTCAGCTGCCATAAGCAAGAAAGCTTTTCCAAAAAGCGACATCCGATTTTCATCACCGTAAATCTTGTTCACGGATGCAATATCTTTTTCACCCAAGATTGTGATCACATATACTGCCATGGCCTTTACGGTTGCCTCAACTTCATAACCGTAATACGTCTTAAAATTTCCCCTCACAAATGCTTTAACGTAGTTAAAAAGCTTTTGTGAGGTATCCTTTGGAATAGCAATATTACTTCTATTGAGCCAAATGAGTCCAAGAGCGGTATAAACCGATAGATACGGATCAACCGTCCTATCGTCAGAAAGCCAATAACTCATTCCACCATTTGGTGCTTGAAATTTTGGCATGAGCGCAAGAAGCTCACTTATTTTTTTGTTTACATCACCTCCCATTTCACTAGAAGAAAGTGACATATACGCTTCAAGTTCACGATAGCTATTGTATGCCAGGATTCTAGTAAGCGTTTGCTCCCAACAACTATATGGGTAAGTAAAAATATATCTAAAAACATCATCCAATTGAGCAATTAGTGTAGGACTTACTAAAACCGACAAGGAGCTTAGTTCATTTCTTACTTCCTTGGGAATTTCTAGTGGTATTTTTGCAGCTGGATCAGTTGTTGATCCTGATGTGGCAAAAGTTTCATAAGAAAGATATGGCAAAACTGGCAGCATCAATTTAATTGCATCTTTGTATCCACTTGCTTCCCCAAGTGCAGTTAAATCAATCACCTTACTTCCGCTGGTAACTGTTACAGGCCATTCAAAATAAGCCTTATCATCATTATTAACTTGAATAATTTTCTTGGCTTGTCCCTCTAAAGATGCACCACTGATTTTTAATTCGCCGGTGACGTCTGTAGTTTTTCCAGTTTTATTAAATGCAACAAAACGTCCAATAAAGCGGTCTCCCTCAGTTAAAAATGAAGGAAGTGCAGGTTCAATCATAAATTTCTTCGCAACCCTAAAACTGCCCTTTCCAAAACCAAACCGGTGAGATTGATCAACCGCAACTACGAGAACTGTCCAGGTTGTAAGATTATCGGGCACTTTAAATTTGATGGATGTTTTCCCAGAGGTTCCCACCAAAATTGCAGGATTAAAATAAGCAACAGGTAAAAAGTTTTTTCTAACAGAATCACCTCCATCTCCACCAGCGGGTGCACCTTTTCGTCCAAAGTGTCTGCGGCCAATTAAATGCTTAAGTAGCTGTGAAGTCTCAACATCATTAAAAGGCATCTTATAAACTTTAGAATGAAGATCATAATGATCAGTATAATCCCCTGCAAGTTGCAAAATTTTATCATCCACTACTGCAACCATTAACTCTGATTCATGCACCGTCTTAGAAGTGATCTTTAATTCAATGAAAGCTTCCTCACCAGGTTCAATTTCTTCTTTTTTAGATTTTACATCCAGAGTTAACTTAGTATCTGGATCAATGACATTCAAACGAACAGTTCCAATCTTAAATGCAGGTTTGCCAAGGTCAACAGCCCCTTCGATTTTATCTGAGGTTCTTCCACGAATTATTTGAACAGCAACATTAAAACCGGGGGAATAAACAGATTCATCCAGCGGAATCTCAATAATTGAAGCACCACCAATAAGTTTTTTTCTAAAACTTTTTAAAATTCCAAAGCGTTCATAAGTCACCAAGGCATCCACTTCTGAAAAGGGGTTTTTAACCAGTAATTTGGCTGTTTCTCCCATTATATATTCACTTTTATCCGGGATTAAATCGATTGAATCTGTATTTTCTTTAAACCAACCAACATACGAAGAACCTGTAACATAAACCGACATGGAGGTCGAAATCAATCTTGATTTCGAATCCTTGGTTTCTGCCATTATATAATACATTCCTGAAGCTTTAGTTTTAAGCGAACAACCATTTGGTTCACTTTCACTCTCAAATTCACAACTATCAATAATTTCATCTTTGGTGCGGGTAACATAATTATAATAATTTCCACTACTGCGCATCCGAACCGTTTTATACTGTCTATATACTAAATTTAATTTTACTTTTTTATCTGGCACTGGTTTTTCATCAATATTTAAGACAATGACCTGCGGTTCAATGGTTTTACCGGCTTCGTAGGCCCACTCTGGAGTTTTTATTCCAAGTTGAATATCAGAACTGTGTACGTCTAATGAAGTATTTTGAGCAATGGCCTTGCCACGATCATCTTGAAATTGTATTTCAAAATTTAATCTTCCAAAACTTCTAATCTGATTGGCTCCCAAAACAATATTAATTAAAGCATCCCCATTTTTAGTTGTTTTGACAGATCCCGAATCAATTACCACCATGCTCTTTTCAATTGGCTTCTCATATCCTTTAAGCATAAGTGTCATCGGATTATCAAAAGTGTAAGCTTGCCACTGAGGAATTTTGGGCATCCAACGTCCAGGATCAAAAGTGGCCGTATAATCACCTTTGGCACCTGCTAATCCTCCACCAAAATGATAAGTTGCCAAAGCTTTGAACTGGGCAATTTCTCCAGTTTTATAGAGACCTTTTTGTGAATCAATTTTTACTCTAAAGGCAGGTAGCGTAAATTCCTGAACTTTAAAATCTCCTACATATTCACTCCAATCTCCAATTTTGGCATCAACTGAATATGTTCCAAGCTTCATGCCAGAATTTAATTTAAATTCAAAATTTGCGGTACCAAAAGAAGACATTTTTACTTCTTGAACAAAAACATCCTTATAAAAGGGATCTTTCACTCTTATTTCAATTTTTTCGTCAGGCCTCAGAGCAAAACTTTGGGGGTCCCAGCTGCGAGCAAAAACTTTTAATTTAACATCTTCCCCCGGTTTATATAAGGGACGATCCGTAATGATCGAAACAAGATGATTTTTAGATTCACGTAAACGATCACCATAAGGGAGATACTCATTATAATAATCAGATCCTGTCCTTCCTTCGTTGAATGGAAGTATTGACAAATCTTCTTTTGTTTGTGCAACAATATAAAGCAGAGATTTCCATCGCCCTTCTCTTTCGGGATCAAAATCCTTTGCGCCAGTGAGTTTTACAAAACCATTATCATCGGTCATTCCACTCGAAACAATTTTTTCACCATATTTTAATGATACACGAACATCTTCCAAAGGCTTACCCGTTTTAATTGAATGTATCCAAACCGCTGAATCAAAAAAACCAACTTTTGCAGTTATTCCAAGATCGGTAATTTCTAAAAAGAAAGGGCGGCAACTTGTAGAATCTGAAGCAATTTTTCTTGGGGACATATACTCAGGGTCATGTGTCCAACCAAAGAAAAGGCCGGTTATACTTCCTGAAACTAATTTCCCAATATCAAGAGGCAATGTCCCGGGAAGATTTAACTTTAACCCCGTCTTAATTTCTGCACTTTTTACGAGCGGAGGTATAGCACAACTGGTTTTATAATCATTTTGTTGTTCCCAAAAAGAAATATCGTTCACATTTTGCGTAAAAATATAATCCAGAGTAAAGGCTGAAATATTTACCGCAGAATATGCATATTCTTTAGGACCCTCTTTTTCCATAACACCAAAACCGCTGGGAAAATTAAATATCGGTTCAAAATCCCCCGTAGTAAGGGAGATGCTATCAGCTCCTGTAAGTTTACGACCAAAACGATCTTTAAGATTTTTAATTGATATCACATATGTACTTCGGCCATTCATGGGACTACTTAATGTTATCGAATCATATTCCTGATCAGGGTTTTGACGAAAAAATTCTGGAGAATTCCGCCCCCCCTGCGTCCAACCAAAGAATGGATCTATTTTTATGCTATCAGCAAGATCCTTACCATAAATTGGTGCACTAAAATATATTGTTAGACTGTAATCTGGATTGCATTTGTTAAGAGAGATTGTCTTCGCATTAGCATGACTAATATATTCGTCATTTTCACAACCAACTTTCGATATTTTAAAATCGTCAAACATAGTCAGTTGTGTATTAAAAATTTCTCCAGGCTCTCTCCCGAGCTTGGATTTTGCTGAAGAATCAATTTTAATATTACAATTTTCGTTGTACGCAAGATCCTTCTTGAATTTAATGATGTAGCTGCGTTCATATTCTAAGTTTTTCTTTTTAGAATCATCCTCAGTCACCTCAACTATTTCACTATCCTTACAACTCACCACCAGGGCCTTTTTAAGACTCTCAAGATCCATTGGCTGATTAAAAATCAGCATAAGTTCAGGACGGGTAGGCCCAATCCAATTTACATCTTGATAGATTACTTTCCAAACTTCCGTAGAAAAAGAAGTTGACACTTGATCCTTTAATGCCGTGCCATCAAATGCCTTAATACCAGCTTCCACGAGAATACTGTATTTATTCGAAAGTGGCAGTGGATTATCAAGTTCACAAGAAAGAGTTGTGCGATTTAACCAGCGCCAATGACAAGGAATCTCTGGCGTTATTTTTATAGGTAGATTCATTGCAAGTTTTTCAAAATCACCAAGAGGAACCATTGGTTTATTAAAAACAACTGTGATCTGATTTACTTCTGTAGTTACAATTCCAGAATCTGGTTTGACCGTAAGGACTTGTAATGGAAAATTTTCAGTATCTTCCGCTGCTATATCAAAATCTGGTGCAGGAGGTGTTTCCACTTGCGTTTCCATAGGTGTAGTAATGTATTTGCTTCGATAATAAACAACTCCCAGCACCGCACTGATAATTAAAACAATAGAAACCAAAGCTATGATCTTTTTTTTCATTTTTTTCGCCCTCAAGACATGATAAATTTTCAAACAAACCAATTGATTTTAAAACAATTTGCTTGGTTGTAAAGCCTTCACTTGAGGACTTATCAAGTTTCGTATGAATTACTACAATGACAGGTTCAGATTCCTATCTTTTACGGCCTTTAGCTCCAGTCCTTCTGGCCTTCGACACCAGAGAAGAGAGCGTATTACAATTTTCATAATACGATCACAATTGACTTGATATTTTTATCAAAGATAGGTTTCCTTCTTTATTGATATAGTTCCAGTGATTCAAGATTCAGCCTAATGATATTACCTACCCAATATCAAACCTGACTAGTTCACGCATTGAAATGTCTTTGCATCTACTTGTTATTATTGGAGTTTAAAAGTACTTTTGCGAAATCCGATGGCACCGCCATTAATTCCTTAAATTTTCGACACTTTACGCATAGGGCCATAGCAACTCACTACATGGAATATGTACCCGGTTGCTTGAAAATAGCAAGGTTTCATAATATATAACTTCACAACATTTTGCAGGTAGTAAATTCAAAACCGGGATAAGGTAATGTTCGAAACAAACGATTATAGGGAAGTGTTAAAAAGCAAACTTGAAGAGAGGTGTCGGGCCAATTCAAGATATTCGCTAAACGCATTTGCCAGAGATATTAAGTTACCGGCGACCAGGCTTTGTCAGATCATGCAAAGAAAGCAAGGAATCTCGGCCAAGAAAGCACAAACAATCGCTAAGTCATTAAATTTTTCCGACAAAGAAGTCGAGATGTTTTGTTCCATGGTTCTAGCGAGTGATGCTAGATCAAAAAGTGAAAGAGAAATTGCATCATTAAAATTACAATTAATGTTTAAAAAGCATGAGAATGAGCAACTGATTGCCGAAAAATTTAGCGTTATTTCAGACTGGTATCATTTTGCGATACTTGAGCTGACCGATACCAAGGAATTTAAAAATAACTATCAATGGATTGCAAGCAAACTGGGGCTTAACGAAAGTCTTGTGAAAATTGCAATCGAACGGCTCATCCGACTGGGATTATTAAAAGAAGTTGATAATACCTTGATTCAAACTTATAAAAATTTGATCACAGATGATGGTGTGCCAAGCGAAGCTATTAGAAAATTCAACAAACAAATATTAGACAAGGCAAAAATTGCAATTGATTTTCAAAACGTCAATGAAAGAAAAATTGATACGTTAACAACTGCTATAAATCAAGAAGATCTAGAAGAATTTTATAAAAAAATTAATAATTTTTATGACGAATTAGACGCTTGGGCAACCCAGCGTAAAAAAAATAAGAAACAAGACCATGTGTATTGTTTCTCAACACAATTTTTTAAATTAAACAAATAATCAAGGGGAGAGAAAAAATGAAAAAGTTGACCGTGTTAATCGTATTTTTAGTAGCAAATGTGTGTTTCGGATTAGGGCATCGCACTGGTAATGGCGGAGATGTGATTACATGTTTTAGTTCTGACCAAATAAGAAATCTAGTGGCAGATAAAATCAAAGAGCTAAAAAATAATGGTAATACGGATGTGGCCGTAGATCCATTATCAAACATTAAAATAGAAGATATAAAAACAGTGACACTTTTGGATTTGCATAACATTGATCAGTCCCGGCTTGTTAATGATATGCATAAGCCTTATTTAAAAATATTAGATGAAAAGATTAGTGGATTTATAAACATCAAAAATCATTTTTATAATGATTTACTTTATTTAAAAGATAATTTTGTACCTGGAAATCCTAACTGGGAGAGGATAAATACCGGATTGATACCTATTGATGATTCTGTTCATGATATCACCTTTAAAAGTAATTGCCTCCTTCTCCAAATTGCTTCTCAATCCAGGGTAGGCAAATTGATAAGGGTAAAATACGACACCAGGTTGTTTAATAAAATGAATGAAGTGAATAAAGCAGCGTTAATTTTTCATGAGTGGATGTATTCATTATTTCCAGAAGCAAAAGATTCAAAACAAGTTAGAGACATCGTAGCTAAATTATTTAATAAAAATACTGATGAAATATCAAGCGACACTTACAAACAAATATTATCATTCTTTCCAGAATGGAAAATTAACACCCCGGGACAGTTGGTATTGAGATATTTGTATGGGGGAAATAGTGAAAACAAGCATAATCTTACCAAATTGAATATACCGGGCGTGAATGCAAACCTCTACGGATATATAGATGAAAGAGGAAATTATTTTGCCAAAACACCTTTCAACATAACAATTGGCAACAATAAAGTGACATACATATTAAAAGATCAGCAATCCGCTAACCCTTACGTTGAATTAGTGATGAAACGTGACAGCAATGGAAATAAAAAAATTCCCGTGGAACTAACCTCAATTTATAAAGACGATGGAGAGGTTATTGTTTTATGGTCCAGAGATAGTTACACGCAAAAGATTAATTTACGTTGTGATCAATCAAAAGCCGACGTTTATACTTTTTGTAATTGTCATAATAATGGATTTCCGTCGTCAGCGTTATTTCAAAATAATAAGCTAGAAGAGATATTTCCTAAAGTCTATGCCACAAATAATTTCTATAATAGTTTCCAAACCGGTATTGATTTTTATGAAAATGGAAATGTAAAAAATTTCTTCCTAGCCGGTGACTCGATCTATCAAAATATTGAACTTATGGGTGGCACATCGGTAGAACTTTACGACAATAATAAAATAAAAAAGGCCACCATCACTAACGAAACCAGTTTAAACGGATTCAGCTTTGTTCCAAGACAAGAAATTGAATTCTACCCCAACGGAAATATTCAATCCGGCAATGTCGTAGATGATTTTGAGTTTAAAAAAATGAAATTTGCAGGGATGAACATAGTTTCATTTCATGAAAATGGAAAAATTGCTTCTGGTAAATTGCTGGAATCATATACACTTGCTAAATGGGGATGGACTCTTCTTGAAGATTCTCAAGTTTTTTTCGATGATAAAAATAATTTGATTTCAGCAGCTATAAAAGGAGATGGCCAATATAATGGAGTGCCTATATCAAACAAATACTTTGTCGATTTTTGGAATGATGATACTATTAGAAGTGTTGTTTTTAATAAAATATTTAAACCTGAAAACGGGATAAAATGCAAAGGCACAACTTCTTTTTATAAAAACGGCAAACTTTTTTACTGTACATTAGAAGCTAAATCTGTCCATCAATCTGGAAATACAATTGATCAATTCGTAACCCTATATACCGATGGTAGTCTTATGCAAACTATTGTCAGTGAAGATAAAATTAATAACTTGGATTTGAAAATTGGGAGTGAAGTTGGATTTTATAAAAATCATCGTTTAGCCTACGCTACAATTGACGGGGACAATTACCATCTGTGGAATAATATTAAATTCACTGGTCCAACCACTTTTTATGATAACGGAAATATTTTCTCAGGGATTATATATAATCATAATGAAAGTGTTAAAGTGTATAATTTGAATATCAAAGATAATCGAATTTATTTTCATAAAAATGGTCAACTAAAATATGCAGTTTCAGCCAAAGATCAAAAGTACAAGGGTAAATGGTTTTTTGAGGGTGATGAAATCTGGTTGGATGCATCTGGAACCCCCTCGAAACCACTTGAAATAACAGATGAAGAATTTATGAAAATTGATATAGAATATTATCCAGAAAATGAATGGAAAAAAGTGCTTGATGAGAAACGAAAGTTTTTTATGCAAAACGGTTATCTATAGGATTATTTAATAAGAATAGGTTATTCATAAAAAAATTATCATAAATTATGAAATTTATGATAGGTATTGCTAACTTTTACAAAACATAGAGAAAAACAAGGTACTGCATGATAAAAATTGGAAAAATTCAAACTCTCATTATTTCAAAAGAACTTAATTCAGGTTACCAGCTTTCTAACGAAGAAAATGATTCCATCTTTTTGCCAGTCTCGGTTGCACCGCCTGATATCACAATTGGAAGCCAACTGGAAGTTTTTATTTATAGCGATAACCAAGGTAAACCTCTGGCCACGGCTGAAATTCCTTATGCGGAAGTTGACTCATTTGCCTTCCTAAAGGCCAAGGCTGAAACAGACTTTGGTTATTTTTTCGATTGGGGTATATCCAAGGATCTCTTGCTGCCAGGCAATCAAAGGAAAGAAGATATAACCCTCGGTTCATCTTATCTGGTTCGCATTTGCCTTGAACCAGGCACCAACCGCATTTTTGCCACCCAAAAATTTGGAAATTTCCTTGAAGCTAAAAATATTGAACTTTACGAAAAACAAAAAGTTGAAATCCTCCCTTTCCAAAAAACGCCTCTGGGATTTAAAGTCATCATTGAAGATAAATACTCTGGGATTATTTATCATAATGAAATTTTTACCGAAGTAGATCTTGGTAAAAAAACGATTGGTTACGTAAAAAAAATTCGTCCGGATAAACTGGTCGATGTTGCCCTCAACCCTATTGGAATGAAAGCGGTAAGAGAAAATACTGATTTTATCCTTGATGCCCTAAAAGAATCAGATGGGTTTTTGCCTATAACCACCTATAGCTCTCCCGAAGAGATTTACCAAATGTTTGGAATCAGCAAACTGGCATTTAAAAAAGCATTTACTGCGCTTTTTAAGGCAGGTTGCGTGGAAAAAACCGAAAATGGGATAAAACTAGTTAAGCAAGATTAACTCTGACAATTAACTAGGACAAACGATCCCCTTTTTCAGACGAAGATTCAATTAGGCCACCAATCTTTTGATCATGGCCTTTCTTGCAAGCGGAATCAGCAGAATACCCCAGCCCGAAATAATAATAGGTGCCCACCACTCGAAAGTAAAGCCCAACACCAGTGTTCTAAGAACAGACAATACTGAAGTCAAAGGAAGTATAAAAATAATTTTATGAATTAGATTTGGCAAATTGGTTAAAGGGAAAAAGACTCCCGAAAAAAGGAACATGGGAATGATGAAAAGATATTGAGGATAACTTATACTATCTATACTTTGCGATTTCGCTGAGACCAATAATCCAAGACTTGCAAAGATCATCCCAAAAAGAAAACAAATTGGAATAGCACATAGAACTCCCAAAATGGAAAAATCTCCAATAGCGACTCCTATTAACATCACCGCTACCGCCGAGGTGGATGAACGACTGGCATCCCAGATAATTTCTCCCCATAAAACTTCTTCGATGGTAACGGGAGTTACGGCAATGGCCTGAAATATTTTTTGGTAATACATTCTAACGAAACTACCATAGGCGGCTTCAAAAAAACTTTGAAAGAGGATGGTTTGTCCCACAATTCCAGCTAGTACAAACGCCCGATACGACACCTGAATTCCACCGACATCAATAATTCCAATTACTGAACCCAAACCAAAACCAAACGAAGCCAGGTATAAAAATGGTTCAACAAAAGTGGTAATCACGGCAAAGGCCATGTTCTTTCTATACACATAGGCATATCTTTTCCATACTAGATAAATCGAGCCAAGCGAAATCATCAACCTGCCCATGTTTACGCTCCCTCGGATAAATCCGCCGCCAAACTGACTCCGGTGAGTAAAAGATAAACATCTTCCAAATTAGATGGTCTTTCAATCGTAATGCCGGGACGAATCTCTTCTTTAATCATTTTATCATTAGTCACATCGCTGATTAATTTTTGTGGATTATCACAGGCCACAATCTTTCCTTTATATATTATAGCAACTCGATCACATAACCGTTGAGCTTCATCCATATAATGGGTGGAAAGCAAAATGGCCATGCCTTTTTTTCTCTCTTCACAAAGAATTTCCCACAAGGATCTTCTGGATTCAGGATCTAGCCCGGTCGTTGGTTCATCCAAAACCAGCAGTTCGGGATTGTTAATTAAACTTCTGGCGACTTGCAACCTTCGGCGCAGCCCTCCAGAAAGCGATTCTACTAAATCTTTTTTTCTCTCTAAAAGATCAAATCTTTTTAACAGTTTTTCTGAACGCAGGAGCGCTTCTTTTTTATCAATACGAAAAAAGGAGGCAAACTGTAAAAGTTGATCAAGCATTGCAAAATCAGTATCAAGCGTATCATCTTGATGGCACACGCCCAGTTTCATACGGGCATCTCTTAGATTTGCGGCAATATCAAGACCTAGCACTTTAATTGAGCCCTTGGAAGGGTGGTAAAAGCCTGTGACACATTTCATGGTGGTTGATTTGCCAGCACCATTGGGGCCTAGCAATCCGAAGCATTCCCCAGGTTTTATATCAAAAGAAATTCCCCTAACAGCTTCCACCACCGGTCGATTTTTCCTTGAATAATTTTTATAAAGATCAATGACTGATAATGATGACATACAAAAACCTCTACCACGTCCCGGTATCCTTCATACTTACCCACGGTTCCTTGGGAGGCAGACGTAAGCCAATTTGTAACAACTCAATCGATATACCGTCGGGAGATTTGATAAACGCCATATAGCCATCTCTTGGGGGTCTTAAAATCGTAACGTTATGACTTTGAAGATATGAGCAATAATCATAAATATTTTCTACACTAAATGCTAAATGACCAAAAGCGCGACCGGTCCTATAAGGTTTATCTTGTTCCCAATTGTAAGTCAACTCCAGCAAAGCTTCAGAGTTGGGTGCTTTTAAAAATACCAGTGTGAATTTATATTCCTCATTTTGAACACGACGTACTTCTTGAAGGCCTAGCATAGAATAAAAATCCAGACTTTTTTCAAGGTCAAACACTCTAATCATGGTGTGCAAAAATTCTTTCATATTATATGTCCAGGTTGATAAATGTTTTATTTGATGAACTTACTTTGCATAAAAATAAATAGCAAATCAAGCAAAATTTAGAAAAATATAAATCATAGTACCTATTTTATTTCAAATTACGCATTAACACATTTAAATAGTCAACGAGATGAAGTATTACAGGCACTGACTCATCGTTAACCCCGAAATCTTCCTTGAGTTGATTTATAAGATCAATCCTTGCCACATCTTCTTCATCAAGCATTAATGATTGTTTGTCGGCAGGAAAAACCCATTCTTCCTGAATATAGTGAAAGATTACTTCTGCCGGAATATTACACAAATTTGAAACATCTGATATATTTTTTTTGAATGTTTTTTTCATATTGATGTCCTGGGATTATAAGAAAAATCTTTCTCAATTTTTTGGATAGCTTCTTGCAAAAGTGGTTTTACCTCTTTTGGCATAACAACTTTTATGGTGACGATCTGATTACCTCTCAAACCATGCATTTTTACACCTTTATTTTTTACTCTTAGCCTGGTGCCCGTAGTAACTCCGGGATGAACGTTTAAAAGAATATTCCCATCGATAGTTGGAATATCGATGGTTGCACCCGAGATGGCCTCAAAAAAGCTAATTGATAGATCGGTATAAATATCATGGCCTGCTCTTGTAAATCCCTCAAGTGCTTTTATATTTATTTGGACATACACATCCCCATTTGATAAGCCCAAATTTTTGAATTTTAATTTTTGTCCTTCTTCTATCCCTGCTGGAATTTTGACTTGAAGATTTTTCCCACTTGGCAAAGTGATTATTTTTTCCCCCCCGAGAACCGCATCAACAAAATCTACCTCCATTTTATACAATTCATCTTCGCGAGTAGTACCTGTTGATTTTTTATTCTTGAAAAATTGCTCAAATATATCCTCTGCATCGAAACTTTGACGAAAATTAGATGAATAACGCCCGCCATTTTGTTGGGTATCATAGTATGAATTTCCATGCGGTGTTTGATTGCCCTGACTTTTCATATACTCTTCATACTGCTTTTGATGCTGTTGTTGTATTTGTTCTTCCGACATACCCTGATCAAACTTTGATTTAGCTTGAGCAGTACCTATTAACTTATAGGCATAAAGAATCTCTTTAAATTTTTCTTCTGATTTTTTTTCACGTCCAGGATTTAAATCAGGATGATACTTTTTTGCCAAATTTCTATATGCTTTTTTAATATCATCTATTGTGGCATCATTGGACACATTTAAAACTTTATAAGGATTAATCATTGAAAGCTCCTAAACACTCACCGGGACTTCAATCTATCTGTATATCCAATGCCAAGATAAATTCAAACAAATTCGTAATTATGAACATTGTTTAACTTTAGGTTGGATATTAATTCATTCTTTATATGTTAATTTCCAGCTGATTTATAAGCGGATATTGGTTGATGTGAAAAAATAAGCAATTTGAAAAATATAAAATTTATTCATATTTTTACCAAAAAAGGAGATTTCATTATGTTAAAATTAAAGAGTATTTGTAAATTTTTTGTTTCTATTGCATTAGCCGCCACCTTCATAGCGGGCTGCACAGGCACCAAGACCACCGAAAGCACTGGACAATTTGTCGATGACTCAGTGATTACTACAAAAATTAAATCTGCCATTTTGGGAGAAGCTTCTCTTAAATCTTTGCAGATTAATGTTAAAACATTCAAAGGCGTTGTTCAATTAAGCGGTTTTGTTGATTCATCAAAAATTGCCTCGACTGCGGAAGATATTGCTTACACTGTTGATGGGGTTAAATCTGTCAAGAATGATCTCGTCGTTAAATGATAAAGAATTAGAAATGAAGTGTAGTCCAAGTATTGGCTACATTTCATTTTTTTGAAAGAATCTTTTCCAATCGTTTAACAACGAATATTATTTTCAAACCATCGACTACTTTTCATTATTGTTTTGATATTTGTCCAACAAAAATGCTAGCTACGCTTGACTGCATTACAAGGTACTCTAAATATGTTAAACAATGCAAATAAACTCAAAAGTTATAAATTATATGGTCTTGACGGCAAGATTGGAAATGTTGAAGAGTTTTATTTTGATGATCATGATTGGAAAGTCTATTATTTGATTGTCAGCAATAGTAATTGGTCCACTCCAAAAAAAGTATTAATTTCCCTTCATACCTTGGCGTATGTAAATAATAAAAAACGTTTTATGAAAATAAACTTAACCAAAATGCAAATTGACAACTGTCCATTTTTTTATAAACAAGATTGTGAAAAACTCCAAAAAATCTTTCAAAACGAAAACCAATTAGAAATCAATTTTAATAATACTTGTGATTTGACTGGCTATCGGGTCATAAATTCAAACGGCGAGATTGGTATCGTCAAAGATTTTATTATTGATGATGCGACATGGATTATTAGTTCACTTATTGTAGATACCCGTGATTGCTGGCCGATGAAGGATGTCTTGATTCCAGCACAATGTATAAAAGGTATTTTTTGTGCAGAATCGAAAATAATTGTCAATAATTGCCAAGAAGCTGATCTGGAGCTTTTGCATAATTGTCATAATAAGCTGATCAATCAACCCAACAAATATTTAAACTTAAACACAAAAAATGAATTAAGGCTATAGCTACATGCACCTGAAAATATTTTCTTATAATATTCACAAAGAACTGACCTTCAATAATTTAATGTTACTTTTACCTCGGATTCGATCTCTTGTTTATGAAATACGACCACATTTTTTATACGGAAAATTGGATAAAATTAATGATTATGATCTTACCGACACAAATGATCAAGAGGGTGCAATATGAAAATATGGACCTTAAATTCACTACTCATCATTGTTACATTTTTATTAACCCTGATCCTGATCTCAAAGGTTTTAAGAGAAAGACGCGCTCCAGGAAGTACCGTTGCCTGGCTTCTTATCATTTTATTGTTACCTTACGTGGGAATCCCGATGTATCTTTTGATTGGTGATAGAAAAGTCAAACGTATAGCTTTAAAAAAAGCTCCCCTCTACCCAAAACTTAATCCCTTATTATTATCTGGAGAAAGTTCTGAAATCAAATGTATAATCAACAAATCCAGCTTACCGACCCAAACCCAAAATAATCAATTTAAACCACTATCTACCGGAAAAGAAACATATCAAAACATCATGCATTTACTTCAAAATGCCAAATCATCTATTCACATTGCAACCTATATTTTTGGAAATGATCTTGTGGGAAAAGCAATTCTTGAAGTATTATGTGAAAAAGCATCAAGTGGAGTTGATGTAAAATTACTCCTGGACGGTGTTGGTTCATTTTGGTTTCCAAGATACAAACTTAAACGATTAACAAAGGCAAAAGGAGCATTTGCTTTTTTTGTACCATTTTTTCGAGTCCCCTTTTCCGGTTATTCCAGCCTTCGTAATCATCGAAAAATGATTTTAATAGATGGCAAGGAGGCAATCCTTGGAGGAATGAACATCTCCAAAGAATACATGGGGAAATTACGTGATGAAAAAAGATGGATTGATTTTTGCTTTTTTATTTCAGGAGAAGCGCTTACCGATTTTGAAAATCTTTTTATGTCCGACTGGTCCTTTGCAACCGGCAAATTTAATGAACCCACCCAATCATTTTCTTTTGCGAAAAATCAAGGTTCAGAATTAATTAAAAATCAAACACCAATTCAGGTGATCACAAGTGGCCCCGACGTCGCAGGAGACCCACTCTACGATATACTTTTGACACAAATTTTTCTGGCAAAAAAAAGAATTTTTATCGCCACCCCGTATTTTATTCCAGATGAATCACTAACACGTGCTATTGAGCTTGCCTGTCGCCGCGGTATAGATGTCCAGATTTTCGTGCCACTTCATTCCGATCATGTCTTGCCTGATCTATGCCGAAGAAGTTATCTGCGACAGATCAGTTTATCTGGTGGAATCATCCACTATTTTTATCCCCAAATGCTTCATTCAAAATTGACTGTCATTGATGAAACATTTGCGCTTATTGGTTCTGCTAATTTTGACATGAGAAGCTTACTTTACAACTATGAAGTGGGGGTTCTTCTCAGCTCTAAACATGAAGTTCAATTGATAAAAGATCAGTTTGACCCGATTATCAAGTCCACCCGCCTGGCTCATTTTGTAAATTACACTGGTTCCAATTACATTGAAGGCATTGGAAGAATTATGGCACCTCTTCTCTAAATCCCCATAAAAATATAAAAAATTTTTCCAAGGCAGAATTTGCCTCGGAAAAATTATTTTAGACAATCCGCTTAAAAAGATGTTTTTTTAAATTCTTCAAATTGTTTTGCACTCTTGGGTGCTTGTTTTTGAAGTTTCTTTAAAACTTCTTTACGAACCTCAAAGGTCGTAATTCCAGGATGTGCTTTAATTCCATCTGCAATTGCGGTTGCCGTTTTTTCATTAGCACCTGCCTTAATCATTGAATCATGGGATTTTTTGCTTGAAAACTCTTCTTCTCTGCCGGTTCTTTTTTTAATTTTCATTTATGCTCCCTGGTTGGTTATAATCTCACAAATGGAAATTAGCATATTAAAAGTGAAGAAAGACCAAGCATAAAATTAAACAATGTTCATGATTAAAAACTTAAACCTGCCCTTATACCCAATCTATCTTTATCATAATCAAGTAAATTTTCACCGTAACCATGAAAAAATCCAATAAGAAACTCTGGCGCAAAGGCGGTCATTTTTGTTTTACTGATGAATAATATCTCCTGTCCCCCAGCGACAGGATTAAGATAAGAATTACCTCCAGGATAAAGCCTTAGATTTAACTCATTTTCACCCCAGAAAGATCGAAGCAAATTACTTACAGTCACTTGGAATTCCCACAACCCGCGATACTTAGGCAAATCAGGGTTTGAATTTTTATACGAATAAGGAAACCAAGATTTAATTGACCAAAGAATTTTATGTCCGCCCATTGTTTGAGTCGAATGAAATAAAACGTATGTTCTATGCCATCCCCTGGAATTTCGACCATCTCGTCCATTTGATTCATGTTCAAATATACCCAAATCAATCCATCGATTCGATTCTTTTTTTATAAAGAATCTATAAAACAGATCTGGATTATAATTTAAATCCCTAAAAGGTGCTGAGGGCTCAAAAACATCCCACATCATGAGTTGTGAATACGCAAAATACAGGTCAAAATTGTTGATCAGCTGAACCTTGAAACTAATTTGAATTTTTGTATCGGGTTTTCCAGTTAAAAAATAAATTGTTTTATACTGCTGCAAGCGGATGGGAGAAGATTTGACTTCCTCAGTTCTCGCTGGATCAGTCGACCAAAATGATATGATCGAAACTATGAACAAAAACTGCAACACAAGATTCATACACCACCAACCTGATTAAAATCTAATTCTATAACTATCTTATGTTTAATTTTATCATCCACTAAATTAATAATAGAATGACCGACATTTAAAATATTTCCATCCAATGTCACCTTTGATAATCCATTTGATAAACCTTTAGGGTTATGTACTTCAATTTCGTACTGGGTTAGTTCGTATAAATAGTAAATTTTATATTGCTTCCATTCAGGATGAATTTGTGGAGTAATCTCTAATTTATCTCCGGCAAGCTTAAATCCTAGAATTGTTTCAATACCAACCCGATACATCCATGCTGACGAACCGGTATACCAGGTCCATCCACCTCGTCCCACGTGAGGCGCTTGCGAATAAATATCTGCTGCCATGACGTATGGTTCAACTTTATAACAAAACGCTTCCGCACGATTTGAGCTATGATTAATTGGATTTAACATGGTAAAAAGTTCAACTGCCTTTTGACCTTGGCCGAGCTGTGCGTATGCCAGTACACACCAAATTGCCGCATGAGAATATTGTCCACCGTTTTCCCTAATACCTGGAACATAACCTTTTATGTAACCAGGATCGAGCAAAGTTTTATCAAAGGGAGGAGAAAGTAATAATGCCAGTTTATTAGTGGCATAGATTAAAAATTTATCGACAGACTTCATGGCCAATTGGGCACGGGACAAATCTGCCATTTGTGAAATTACTCCCCATGTTTGGGCAATCGAATCAATTTGACACTCATCATTTAATGAAGAACCAAGTGGTGTCCCATCGTCAAAATAGGCACGGCGATACCAAGCACCATCCCAACCTTCCTTTTCAACTGCAATTTTTAATTGTAATGATTTTTTAATCCAATCAGACGATCTTTCAAAGTCTCCACGATCTCTTGCTATTTTAGAAAATGAGTTTAAATTTGTCTGTAAAAACCACGCCAACCAAACACTTTCCCCCTTTCCCCCAACACCAACATGATTCATTCCATCATTCCAATCTCCGCATCCCATCAAGGGAAGACCGTGCTCACCCACATCAAGGCTTTTATCGATGGCGCGGACACAATGTTCATAAATTGACCCCATTTCAGTGCTGACTTCAGGAGTAAAATAAGCATCCTCTTGCTCTGGTAATAAAAGCTGGCCTTTTAAAAAGGAAACACTTTCATCTAAAATGGAAAGGTCTTTGGTTATGGCAATATAGTGTGATACTACAAATGGTAACCACAATAGATCATCGGAATAATGAGTTCGCACCCCTTTTCCCGATGGAGAATGCCACCAATGCTGGACATCTCCTTCACTAAACTGCCGAGCTGATGCTCTTTGAATCTGTCCTCTGGTAATTTCAGGTCTTGCCCAAATCAGCGCTAAAGAATCTTGAAGTTGATCTCTAAAGCCGTACGCCCCACCTGATTGATAAAAAGCACCACGGGCCCACATACGACATACTGTTGTCTGATATAAAAGCCATCTGTTTAGCATAATATTCATCGACATATCAGGAGTTTCAACTTGGATCTTGCCTAATATTTTGTTCCATTCCTTTTGAACATCAAAAAAGGCCGTATTAATGGTTGGTAAATCAATTTTCTTAATTAATGCCTGAGAATTTTCTCTACTATCGGTTTGACCTAAAAGAAAAATAATTGTAATTTCCTGGCCTGCTTCCAGAACAACTTTTTTTTGTAAGGCTGCACACGGATCCATCCCTGCTCCGGTTTTTTTTAATAGTATTTTATTATTCACAATTGCCGAGGGTTTTTGCTTGGTCTTGTTTCTACCAATAAATTCAGTGCGATCACAAGTAAATGAATCATTACCACCCACAAAAGTTGCAAACGATATTCGTTTTCCAAATTCCGCATTAGAAGGATTGTAGGAAAAAATAGCCTCGGTACTTTCATCTTTTTCAGTCACTATAAAAGGGGCATTCGCCGACCTTGAAAAACCATGTACCCACTCAACATAGCCATAGACCGAAAGTGTTCGCCTTCTATTTGTATAATTTTTTATAACTAGTTTAGAAATTTTTACAGGTTCACTCCAATGCACAAATTGAGTGAGTGTTGTTTGAATACCTTGATAAATCAGTTCAAACCGACTGTAACCTTGGCCATGAGATATAACGTACTTAGCTTCTTCAATCCGAATCGGCGCAGTCGTTGGACTCCAGACATAACCAGTGTCTGCGTCGTAAATATAAAAACATTCTCCGGTGGGATCACATACTGGATCGTTTGACCACGGTGTAATTTGATTTTCCCTGCTATTTATTGACCATGAAAAACCAGCACCACTTTCAGAAACATGAAACCCAAATTCGGGATTTGCAATGACATTAATCCAAGGAGCTGGAGTTCTTTGGCCATTTTTAAGACAAATGACATATTCAGTTCCTTCTGATGAAAATCCACCAAGGCCGTTATAAAATTCAAGCTTGGGAACTGCAATATTATATGATAAAAATCTGTCTTTTAGCTGCATCAAAGGAGCTTTTTCATTCTTATGATCAATTTTAATTTTAATTCGTTTGACTTGTTCAAAAAGACTACCTTGACCTGCCACCAGCACTGCTCTGGCAACTGATTTTAAAAGATTTTGCTCTTGTAAAGTAATTACATCGGCATGTAAAATAAAGATCTTTCCTTTTAATTGGGGAAGATATGAACCTGATATAGCAAAATGCTTACGAACCATGATTTTTAAAGCTTTATAAAGATCTTGATAATATGAATTAGCACTTTCAACTAAGATAACCAAATCGACGATCAGCTGTTTAGTTCCCCAATATTCATGTGCTCTCAACAATTGTTGAATAATACCTTTATCTTCAATATCATCAATACGAACTAACACTATAGGATTATCACCGGAAATTCCATGATGCCATAAATAATTAATACTAAGCACATTGTGTTTAAGCACTTCACCGGAAGGCCGAAGTGAAGTATCCATATATAAACATCTATTGGCAAGTTGTTGAAACAAATTGGCTTCCTCTGGTCTGATGCCCAGATAATGAAGAACTACTTTGGCCTGAATCCAGACCAAGTTTGAAGCACGTTTGAGGGTGGCAATATCACGATACTTATCTGCTAAACGCAGTACATCTTCTCGAGTGGAACTGATTATTGTAGAAAAGGTTACATAGACAGTTGCACCTGATGAAATGATAACACGTTTTCTAAGACTTGTGATAGGATCCAAAACGGCACCGACCGTATTAGATAAAGGTCTTCCATCGACAATCGAAACAGGATTATTAAGACTTCTTCCTCTGCCAATAAATCGTGCTCGATCCGTTTCATATTCTATTTCGCCAATGGAATTTATGTCCGCAGTAATAACATGGGCCATCCATAGACTTTCATCATTTTTTGAACGTGGACGACGTGTGGCAATTAAACAACCAACGTCAGCACAATATTCAGTTTGGACAAAAAGATTGGAAAAACAAGAATGCACAACATCTGCCTGCTGGGTATTTAAAACCACTTCAGCATAAGAAGTAATTTCAATCTCTCGAACATTTAAACCATTATTGGTAAGAGTTACACGTCTAATTTCGACATTATCTTCGGGCGAAATAAAAACTTCCAAACGAGACAAAATTTTATTATCAACCCTGGTGATACATGCACGATCCTCGGTAAAAACCACTTCATAACTTTCTGGTTTTGCACAGGTAGGCTGAAAACCTGCGGACCATATTTTTTGTGAATGAATATCACGAAAATAAATATAACTTCCCAAACAGTCGAGAGTAACATCCTCACGCCAACGGGTGATTGAAATATTTTTAAAATGACTATAACCAGAACCCGAAGTGGTAATCATGACAACGTATTGGTTATTCGAGAGAAGATGAGTGCGTGGAACAGATGTATTGGGTGTGTAATAATGCCTATCAATAGTTTCGTTATTATTGCTAGGATGCTCTACCTCGGCATGATTGTCTCTGAATTTTGTGGTTAAAGCATCTGTAGGTACTCTCTCTTGAAGAAGAAGTTCGCAGGCTTTTACGATTGGCTCTTGGTGGAATCGTTTACAAAATAAATTATCAAACAAAACATTGACGATTGAGACCAGTGACATTCCTTGATGATGTGCCATATATGTTTTAACAACCGCCTGCGAGGCACCTTCTGGAAGACGCTCCTTGGTAAAGTCTAAGGATTCGTAAAATCCATAAATCCCTTCACCCTTTAATACTTGGATTTGTTTTAAATTATATACGGCTTCCATCGGATTAATCATCGCAGCTAGAAATGTTGCATAAGGTGCAATGACAAGATCTTTGCCAAGACCGCGCTTAAAACCAAGAGCAGGGATCCCAAAATTTGAATATTGATAAGTAAGATGAATGTCCCTAATATTATAAGCCGATTCGGAAATACCCCAAGGTATTGATTTTTGCTGGGCGTATTTTATCTGATTTTCAACCACAAGACGATTCGTTTGTTCCAATAAGCTTGCATGGGGACTATTCATAACCAGCGCAGGCATAATGTACTCAAACATGGACCCTGACCATGAAGCAAGTACCGCCCCTTTTTTTACCGCGACAAGCGAACGATTTAAACGGAACCAATGGGACACGTCCACATCATTTTTGGCAATTGCTACGAAACTAAGAAGTCTAGCCTCAGAGGCAAACAAGTCATAATGATTGGTATCAAGTAAATTTTCCGAGACGCGAAGACCAATTGAAAAAAGTTTTCTTTCCTTATCATATAGTAAATTGAAATTCATTTCATTGATAAGATGACGACAAATAGATGCAATTTCAATTAATTTTTTTGAAACATTGTCACAAGTTGAAGCGGAAAACTCCAATGCCTGAATTATGGATATAGCATCACTTGAAAGAGACGTATTTCCCAGCCGTCGCAAATACGCCGCGTACTCGGTACATCGTGAAGATAAAAGGCCCAGTGGAATTTGTCCTAAAGCAGAACGATTTTTATCAAAAGCAATCATCTCATTAAAATTGGAATAAATATCCCAAGGAATAAGTTGTCGATAATTTAACACATGACTTTTTACCTCATCATTGACCATTTGTGCCCAATTTAAAATTTCGTTATTTTCATTATCTTCACTCTCTAACATGTAGGTACGCACTACATCCACCAAAGCTTCAGCCTTGATTAAAAGCTGATTGCAAAAAAGATCCTTATCCAATATTCGATCAAAAAATGTTAGCAATAAAGTCTCAAGCTCAAAGGCTGCCACAATAATATGACTACGGTCAACGGTTAATATTCTTTTGTCATCTGGCAGTTGAGACAGGGTATATTTGAAAAGTCTAAAGGTGTCTTGAATGCCAATCAAACTATTGGTTAAAATTACTGGACGTTTTAACATCTCCTCACAACCTTGCGCTAACGTTAAAAGATGCCCCGCTAAATTTCCATTATCGACGGACGATATATATCGTGGTTCTAAAGCTTGCAAATTTGTCGTTTCATACCAATTATAAAAATGTCCGTTGTAACGAGGAAGTTTTTGCATATGCTCAAGAGTTAATTCAAGTCGTTTGACCATATCTAAAATTCCAATCCATCCAAAATCACGAGCGGCCATAACGGATAATAAATAAAGGCCAAAGTTAGTAGGAGAACTTCTATGAGCAACCACTGGATTTGGATCTTCTTGAAAATTATCAGGAGGCAGAAAATTTTCTCTTTCCGTGACAAAAGTTGTAAAAAAACGCCATATTTTTCGGGCAGAATCCCGCAATAAAATTATATCATTTTTCGATAATGCTTTCGCCGCTTTATTTATTGATGCGGGAATACTTATTTGCCAAGCAATAAAAGGGCTTAATAACCAAAAAAAGGCAACCCCCAAAGCCAGAAAAAAATTATTAAAATGAAAGTTAAAAACATAAATCAATAACAGGCTGGTAAAAATTTGGACTTTAATCATGCTGTTTAGAAAACTCCCAAGGTTATGGCTCGAAAGCATGGTGGATTGAGCCGCCGCAGTCCATTCCAGAAGTTTTCGTTTTGAAATTATTAATCTAAAAAGCGTTCGCAAGATGGCATCCAAATAAATTCCCGAGTGATGAGGAATAAATACGATATTCAAAAAAAATCGTCCCGATCCCAAATGAAAAAATTCAAAAAGAACTTGGAATTGTTGTTTCAATGGATTTTTATTATTGATTGAAATGAGTTTTAGGAAAAAAGGATAAAATGAGGGTAATCCAACATTGACCAAAATAAGTAAAATCCACGGTAAAACGGTTGCAATTTCCGTTGTAAAAATGAGTACCAGTAAGAATAATATTAACGGTGGATTTAATGAACGGCGTAGGTTATCAAACATTTTCCATCGACTAATGAGAGAAATATTTTTTCCTTCCCGGCCACAGATCCAAGGAAGAAGTTGCCAATCACCCCTCGTCCAGCGATGAATTCGGGCCTGGGCAACCTCGCTATGTGAAGGATAGTCTTCGAAAAACTCTACATCACTTATAAGTCCACAACGTGCAAAAATACCTTCAAAAAGATCATGACTTAAAATTCGATTTTCCGGAATTCGTCCTTTTAGGGCTTGTTCAAAAACATCAACCTCATAGATACCTTTCCCCGTATAACTACCTTCTCCAAAAAGATCTTGATAAACATCTGAACTCACTGATGTATAGGGGTCAATGCCACAAGATCCAGCATATAGCCGCTGAAAAATTGTACTATCCTTGGTTGATGGCAAAGCCGATGTAATTCTCGGCTGTAAAATTCCATACCCCTCTTTCACGCAATTAGTGGAGGTATCAAAGCGCGCTTGATTAAGGGGATGGGCTAACGTCCCAACTAGTTTATTTAAAGATCCTTTAGGAAGCTTGGTGTCTGCATCCAAGGTGACTACATAACGAACCTTCATTGGAATCTTTAAATAATTATCAGCAAAATCAAGAAATGTAGTGTCTTTAGCACCTCGAAGAAGGAGATTAAATTCATGGATTTTACCTCGTTTACGCTCCCACCCCATCCACGTATTTTCGACTTCATTCCATATTCGCTTACGATGAAAAATATAAAAACGATTTTCACCATCATTCACAAGGCCATATTTTAAATTCAACTTTTTAATTTTAAAAAATGCCATATTGAGCAGTGTCAAGTCGGTAGAAACCGTTTCGTGATCTGCATCTGTCCAGTCTGATAAAAGCGCAAAATGGACAGCCCCATCAGGATTTGAAAGATAGTGGACTTCAAGTTGATCAATTTGTTTTATAATATCTGCTTCATCATGAAAAAGCGTTGGTACGACTACAAATGTTTTCAAATCAGAAGGAATTTTGCTTGCTAGTTCAAGACGAGGAAGATGCCGTGGTTCCAGGCAACCAAGTGTTATATAATTAAGTAGTGAAATTGAAATATCTAATGCTACGAAAAAACCGGGTATGGCCCAAAGCAAGCTTGTGGGTGAACAAAAATATAAAAGTAATAAAGTTAAAACAAAAATACTCCCTAAATAACACAGCTGCGCATGCGTGATACACCATCTTAAAAATTGATTTAAAAACGTTATCTTGACGCCAATATCATGTTCAAATTCATAACGTCCTGAAGAAATAAGATAGTATCCAAGATCAGCTTTTTTGTTGTCAATTTCGGTTACTTGATTTTGACATTGATTACGAATTGTTTTGGTTTTATCAAGTAATAACTGGGCAACAAAGAGTTCAGGTCGGCTTGCAGCTCTGGCCAGCTTTTCCAACCCATGACGATACCGATCCCGTGTAATAAAATCCATTCTACTATACGTAGGCTCGTCTTTAAACTTTTCATCCACCAAGCTCACTTCTTCAAAAAATGGCCGCCAATCAAATGCCGACATTAATCGCATACTGGTAATGATATTTCTAACTGTAGCATTAGCTGCCGTCAGACTTGCGTGTTCCTCCATAACAATTTTATCCAGACTAATTCCATGTCCCAGCAAACGGTCGTCGAGCCACTTAAGGAGTGGAAGAACTTTTGTATCTTGTGATCTTAATCTTTGAATCAGTTGAACCGCAAAACTTCTACAAAGCGGTAATTCATTTAATTCTTTTATAATTTTATCTATAGGACGAATAACGGTTGAATTTCCATTTAATTCAAGAAGTTCATCTGCAATTTTATCAGCAAGTGATCTCCCGGTCTGCGATCCAACAATTCTACTGGCAATCCGTCTCAAATTCTCAATCATTACTATCTGAATAGTAATGGAAATGGCCCATAATTCACCGATGGTAAGTGGTTGGACTTTTTGATAAGATTTCACAAAACGTTTCAAAAGTTCAAGATCAAAAAGGCTATCGTTATGAGCCACAAATGCCCAAGCGATACCATATATCCGAGGGTAACCAATAAGAGGACCTACGGATAGCTTAGGAAGTTCCCAGTAATATTCCAGCGGCAAATGAAATCTAATATTTTTAATTTGTTCTTCAATTATATGAAAATTATCAACCAACCATTCAGCAGCTGGCGTAATTGCCCTTTGCTCATCTATCTCTTTGAGAATTATTCTGTAAGATTCTCTAAGCAACCTTTCATTTTTTATAAGTTTAACCGAGATATTTACACCCCGACCGGGATCAAGCGTGACGTTTTGTGCTTCGGCCAAGCTGGCCCCATGTCTTTCCAAGTGTGTTGCGCTAAATATTTCTGACCGGATTGGATCTTCAAAAACTAAATAAGAATATTTTGAAATATTTTTTTTTCTAAAGACAAGAGGCATTTTCATGCGGATTCTTTGCAATCAAAATTATTTCTCACATTAATCATATACAACCTGTTTCTTATGTTAGTGGGAATATTAAACGTGCACGACTTATGATTTGAACCCTAGCACTTTAGTATGAAGAAAGATTGAATTGAAAATTAAAGTTTGTTCATGTTCAGAAATATTATAAAAAGTGAACACCATTTCATTTTTACTTTGATATTTCTTCATAAATTATAGGCTATTTTTTCTTGTTTAAATTAAGTCGGTTCCAAACAAAACAACCAAGGAATTACCATTATGTTAAACAATGCAAAAACACTACAGGGCTATAAATTGGCCAGTCTTGACGGGGAGATTGGTACTGTTAAAGAATTTTATTTTGATGACCATCATTGGACCATTAGATATTTAGTGGTAGATACTGGAGACTGGCTTTCAAGTAAGCTGGTTTTAATATCCCCACATGCGCTAAGATCGGTCAACAAGGAAAAAGAAACCATCGAAATTAATTTAACTAAAAAACAAATTGAAGATTGTCCTTCTCCTGAAACTGATAAACCTGTATCGAGACAATTTGAAGAACAATACCATGGCTATTTTGGCTGGCCCATGTATTGGAATATCCCCAACAGCTTGGGTAATTCACACCACGTTACTTATGACCCTGAAACACAAATATTAAACGACCATGGTAGCAAACCATTTGACCTTCATTTACGGAGCACTCGGGACGTAGGTGCACACCATATTCAGGCCACCGATGGGGAAATAGGTCATGTGGATGATTTTATCATTAATACAAAAACTTGGGCGATTCGCTATTTGATTATTGATACTCATAATTGGTTACCTGGTAAAAAAGTGCTGATTTCGCCAGATTGGATTGATCATGTAAGTTGGGTTGAAGAAAAAGTTTATATCGATCGCACACAAAAAAGCATACACCAATGCCCCGAATTTACTACAATGAGTTTAATTACCCGTGATTTTGAACAAGAACTCCACCAACATTTTAAACGTCCTGAATCCTGGACCACGCAATCACATATTAATTGAAAAATAAAGATGAGTCTCGCTGATTTTAAAGAGACTCATCTTTAACTTCTACGATTTTACTCTTTTGATAACCTTTACAAAATGCCAAAAAAGTTTTTAACACCAATTCGTCAGTTGCTATTTTCATAATCAATCCTTGAGAAATTTTCGCTTTAGGAATCAAGTAACCACCCATCAGGGCCAAACCTCCTACCAACCAGGTTTTATGGCTCCTTACCCATTCCAGCCGTTCGAGCCAAAGTACTTCGATGCTTTCAAAATTATTAAGTACCTTACCAAGTTCATTCCGTTGCTGAATGTTTTGATTTATCAAGATTTCTTTTTGTTTTTGTAAACTTTCTGATCTTAACCCAAACATTCTTGATCCTTTCTTAATTCGTTCAACGTCGTTGAAAAAATGGTTTTTCTATATATTTGTTTCAATAGCAAATAAAAACAAATTGCCCCAAGACCCAAATATACCAAAAACAAAATTCCAACGAGCATCAAACGATAATTTTCATCACATAAAAGCAGCAGACCAAGCGTCAACATTAAAAACATCATGAGAATAAATATCATCACACCACTTACTAAAAATATTGCAGTAAGCAAGCGAGATCTTTCTTCAAGAAGCTCGATATTTATCAGCTCCACTCGCTGCTGAACAACTGTTAATGAGTTGCTTAATAATTTTTTACATAATTCAATAAACCCTGGCTCTGTTACTTGATCACCATTCATTGCGCTTGATGCCTAGCAGCTATTGCTCCCAAAAGGGTACCAACGCCGAGGGCGATCCCTATGGATTGATAAGGATGTTTGCGGATATGTACATCCGTCGTCTTGGCAGCATGAATGGCATGATTTTCCATGCTTTTCAAAGAGGCTTTTGTTGAATCAAACGTGGTTAATAATTTTTCTTTTACATTATGAACCTTTTCTCCTGCTGTTTCAGCTGAAGACATCAAAACTTGTTCTGCATGATGTGCGATAGTTTTAAGATCAGTAACCAATCTTTCCGCTTCTGTTTTAGACATAAATCTTCTCCTTGTTAACATTATTAAAAAGTAGAGAACTTGACCAATAACATATTTTATATGAAGAAAAACCAACCAAAGAATTAAATAACGTTCATCATCAATTTACTTTTTGCACTACCAAACCAAATCACAACTATCGGCATATTTTTTCCAGTCCTCATTTAATAACTTTTACAACAGGGCCAATGTTTTTTACCCGGAAATTATTAGTGTAAATCAACATGTTAAAGCTATGTTTTTGTAAAATTTAATTGCTTTCATCACATATCAGATATGATCCTGTTTATATGAGGTAAAGATGAAAAGGTTTGAAAATCTTTTGGAGAGTGTTGTCTTTGCCAGTCGCTGGATACAAATCCCTATCTATCTAGGACTCATGGTCAGCACCATGCTTTATACTTATAAATTTCTACTAGAACTTATTTATTTGTGTAAAACAGTGAATACAATTTCCGCCGAAGTTATGATGATTGGAGTATTAACTTTAATTGACATCAGCATGGTTTCCAATCTTCTTATCATGGTCATTGTGGGAGGGTATGCGACCTTCGTTAGCAAGCTTGATTTAAACCAGCATGAAGACAAACCAGACTGGTTAGAGAGGATTAACCCAGGAACGTTAAAGGTCAAACTTGCGGCGGCCATGGCGGGGATTTCAGGAATCCATCTACTAAAATCTTTCATCGACATTGGACATAAACAAAAAGAACAGGTCACTATACAAATAATTATCCATTTGGTTTTTTTAATTTCGGCCATCATGCTGGCGTTTACAGAAAAAATTTTACAGGACTCCCATCTGGAGAGTGAACAAAAAAAATGAGGCTCATTATTGAATATAAGAAACAATCAAGGTTCATATTGGTAAAAAAAGTTACATTGTCATAAACCAACTTCTCGGGTAAAATCAGAGTCGGCTTTCCTGTTTCGAGTAATAATAACATCAGAGCAAAGGAATTAATTGTATGCCAAGAGGATTTTACATTCCGTCCAATTATCGTCCATCGTTGACCATCAACCAGACCGAAAAGGCAATTAAACAGATAAAAGATTTTTTTCAACTAAATCTATCTCTTGAATTAAATTTAGAGCGACTGACCGCTCCTTTATTTGTACTTAAAGGAACTGGAATTAACGACGACCTTAACGGGACAGAAAGACCGGTAACCTTCAAGATCAAAGGATTGCATGAAACAGAAGCAGAAATTGTCCACTCGCTGGCAAAATGGAAAAGAATGGCACTTGCACACCATCAAATTCCATGCGGTGCTGGAATTTATACCGACATGAATGCCATAAGGGCCGATGAAGAATTAGATAACATTCACTCTCTTTATGTCGATCAATGGGACTGGGAAAAAGTTATCACCGCCAATGAAAGAACCATTCCTTTTTTAAAACTAACAGTCAAAAAAATTTATGAAGCCATTAAGCGAACAGAACTTTTTATTGCCAGAGAACATCCACAAATCACACCGTTTCTCCCAGAAAATATCACTTTTTTTCACGCAGAGGAATTGTTAACAAAGTACCCTGCGCTATCACCTCAGGAAAGAGAAGATAAAATAGCCAAGGAATACGGAGCCGTTTTTATCATTGGTATTGGTGGAGTACTCAGTAATGGTCAAAGTCATGATGGCAGGGCCCCAGATTACGATGATTGGTCCACTATCAATGATAATGGCTATCCAGGGTTAAACGGAGATATTATTGTGTGGAATCCTTTGTTGGATATGGCTTTTGAATTGTCATCCATGGGAATAAGAGTTGATAAGGTCGCTCTTGCCAGGCAACTCAAAATCAGAAACCAAGAGGATAAAATGAACTGTCTATTCCATAAAAAATTACTTAATGATGAATTACCTCTATCCATCGGAGGAGGGATCGGTCAATCCCGGCTATGTATGTTTTACTTACAAAAGGCCCATATTGGAGAGATTCAGGCCAGCATATGGCCAGATGATATGAATAAAAAATGTGCTAAGAATAATATTATTCTTTTGTGAGAATTTATCCAGAAAGAATTAATTTACCGAAAAATCATTTTTTTCAAGAAAATATTCCAATATAAAAGCAATGACTATAAAAACCGGCAAGGTGATAGCTGTTCTTAAAAGTGTAAATTTCCAACCCAGAAAACTAGTTTCGAAAGTCAGCATAGGAATTTTCAGGGTTGAGAAAGCCCCGATATAAATAAAAATGTTTCTAATACTTGATCCCTTTTTCCAAAGCATTGCTGCGACTGGAAAAGCTCCATAGAGCGGCCCTGCAGCCAGCATTGCCAAACAAATAATCCAAAGGCTACCTTTAATTCCAGAATCCTTTCCTATATGAGATTCCACCAGGCTATCCGGTAGCCAAAAATCCAGAAGTCCAATAAGAATAAAGATAAGAGGAAGGAAAAGAATCATTTCAAGTATAAAATTTTTAAAATATATTTCCGCTGAAATTGCAAAAGTTTGGCCGGTGATTTTAGCAATCATGACAGAAAGTACAATAATTAAAATCACAATCAATTTAAAAATCACTTTTGATTTTGGTCTCATAGAAAAACCCCCATCAAAAGACCAATCACTAACGCTCCCACAAAACTTAAGACATTTCTTAGCAGAGCCGCCTTAAATCCCAAAAACTTCACTTCGATGGGAAAGGTTATAATCCCCACCATCATGAGGGTGGTAATAAAAACGGCAAGAACGTTTATAGAAACTCCTGCCTCTTTTAAAAAAGCTGCCAGAGGAAAGGCAATAAACCCAGGTATAAGTGCCACTGAGCCAATGATAGCGGCCATGATGGTTGCCCAAACGCCAGAATCTTGCCCAACGTATTGGGCAATCATTTCCCGGGATAACAACCCAAGTATCAACGAAGCAACAACCAAAATCAAAACCAAGTCGGGAAAAATTCCCCAAAACATTTTTAGTCCCTTCAAAATACCTTGGTATGTTTTTTTTCGATCAAACATATAAGAAAACAAAACCGAAATAATAGTAAGCGACAGAAGAAAAATCATATGCAACTCCCGCCTTTAAAAGAAAAACCTCAACCACATCTCATACCGTTGTCCGTATTGTTTTTCCCCAAATTCAGAATTATTGCTACCAACAAAAAATGTGGGCGTAAAAACATATTCAAAATTGGTAATTGGCTTATAACTAAGGGGTGCTGACAAAGAAAAGCTTTTATCGAGCAAGTTGATGATTGAATAAAGAGAAGGTGTAAAATAAACCCAGTTAAATGGCTCGGGCTGGGTTATTTTGAGATACAGATAATCCCTCATTAAGACTGGTTTTTGAAAATTGGTCTTAACAGTCCGTTGTGTTTGCAAGATAGTCTGATCATTATTTGATGCAAGAACGTTATCAAGATAATTCCTATAAGTATCAAATTCAGATTTGGTAAGACCCATGCCATTATGGTAGTATTCTGCAATCAACGTCGTATTAAGTGTATTCAAATATCGCATACCAAAGAGATAAGAGCTTCCCGAGGTGATATCACTACCTAGTGTACCACTCTTGACAAGATTTCTTTGGGCATGGGTAAATGTACTAAACTCTCCATGAACTTCGATATTTTCATAAATGTTTCTAGAAAAATCTAAGCCTATTTGTCGGGCATTTACTTTACTGGCAAACCATAAAATGTCGACGTCGGTATCCCACAATAAAAAATAACTTTTGACCGCCAGGTCAGTATTATCAAATTCACCGCTGTGATTAAGTGTTGCAGTGGCCGGTATAATAACTGCTGTCAGCGCCATCGTTTTTAAAACATCGGAAGTAATACTTTTAGTATATTCACCTGAAATAGAAATAATTCCGGTTTGAATCAACTCTGGATTTTCAGGATCTTTAAGTGGGTTAACATATCCCACCGGATTAAAAGCATACCCCTTTCCCCAACTAAACGCCCGTTTCCCTCCGGTCAACGATGAGCCAAAAGACGGATTAACGCTTCCATACAACTCTAATAAATCAAGTTGTGAATCCTCTTCACTGTAAAACTTTCCGTGACTTTTCAAGTGGAAAGACGTCTGCCTGGCAACATAATCGGTATTAATATAAGGTTCCAGACGAAATTGGGATAAAAATGAGGAGGTATCTTGCTGCTGATAATTCAATATTTTATAGATTGAAGAATTTTGCCTGCTATGAAGCAAGGCATATTTAACATCCAAGTTTCCACTCCATTCTAACTTATTGACGAGCGTTTCATTACTTGTGTTGAATGGTAGGGGAGTATTTTCGTCTGCTGCCACAAAAGAATGTAAAACAACTACCAAGACCAGGATAAGAATTTTCATCGAAGCTGTCCAAGTCGATTCATAAATTGCTGAGTAAATGCTTCATCGGGGACTTGTCTGGCCTTTACTTTTTGGTAGATCATAAATGACTTATAGCCCTTATACAAAGGACTATAGGTTTCAACCACCGAAGGACGAACAAGACCATTGCCAAAATCTTTATCATTTTTAAATTCAAGAGTTTTAATGAGCATACCACTTGCTCCGTAACATTCGACTTTTTTAAGAATTTTCTTATCCTTGGTGGCCCACATTCTAAGCTTATCGTACGCGACTGTTTTGGTTTTTGCTTTTAACGTCAAAATATACTCTGCGCCAGTTTTTGATTCAATGGTAGCGTCATATTCCTCGCTATAATCCAAAGTCATAATATCAGCATTATTAAAAACCCCACCGACAACAGACTGAAGGCTTGTAATTCGGACTGGCTTGTTTACATTTGGAATAAAAAGCCACATATTATCACCCAAACGAAGAGTCGATCTTCCCTTCTCACTTGCAGGAGATAGATAAAGCATTGCGATTTTATCCTTCCCCTTTTTAAGTGTGAAAAAAGTAAACTCTTTTTTCTTGCCATCAGGTTCCTCATTAATAAGTTGCCGGTAAGTCTCGTAAGAATCAGGCATCAGGTTTTTATCAATTATTTTTAAAATTTCGTTAGCATCTTCAACTGCCCAGGCACCCTCTGTTAAAAATATCAAAACCACCGACATAATTATAGGAAATAATTTTTTCATACGTGCCTCAATGCATCTACTGGTTCCATTTTTGACGCCTTATACGCCGGCCAAAACCCACCTAAAATGGAAATAAGTAACACAATAAAAATAGTCCAGAAAACATCCCCCCACAAAATACTGGGAGCAAGTAAAATCTGTATCGTATGGAATTTAAATGTCAAATTACTCAAATTAAGTGTTAGCAAAATGCCTACCCCAATCATAGAACCGATCACCGCACTACCCAGTCCAAGCGCAACACCTTCTGTAAGGAAAATCTGTAATATTTTATGGGGGACAGTCCCCATGGCCGCAATAGTTCCGATTTCATTAGTTCTCTCATATACTGACATCATCATAATATTCATCACACTAATCAAAACAATAGATATCAAAATCAAGCGAACCATAATAATAAGAACATCAATCATTTTAGCAATATTAGAAAAAGGAGCCAATTGATCCCAGGAATGCACTTCAAAAACCTGCTCGGTACTTGTAACTCCCAGTGCCTTGGCTATTTCTTTTTTAATATTTTTTAATTCATCGAATTTTTGAACATGAATGGCAATTTCAGAAATATTGATTTCATCCATTCTTAAAATATCTTTAGCATCTTCAATATGGATATAGCCATCTTTACCCGACGGTCCCATTACACTTTCAATAACACCCGCTATTTTTAATGGAACACCATTAACAGCACCTTCTCGATTTGTAGAAAGTATGACTACCTCATCCCCTATTTTTAAGGAAAGTCCCTTAAACAAAATCTCAGGCAAAACCACCTCACCTTTATTTACAAATTGTTCAGGATTTTTAATTCCTTTAATTCGAGAAGTAAGTCCTACACACGTTTTACTTTCATTGCTAGGATAAATCGCAGTCATACGTATACTGGAAGTCTTTATATAATTGCTAATCATTGCCCCGAAACGGATTCTTGGACTGTAAGCCAAGATCTTTTTATTTTCATTTAAGATCATTTCAGCTTTTTTCATCTGAAAAGGATTTAAATAAATATCAAGGGGTAAGTTATCAACTGACTCGACGTAACCTTTTTTATGAATCTGCATATCAGAAAGACTAGAATTGGTTATAACACCGATCACAGATGATTTAAAAGTTGTTGCCAACCCTCCAAAAACAATGACCAAAACCACCCCCATCACAATCAGTGAGCCCGTTAATAGTGTACGCCGCTTATAACGCATGAGATTTCGTACTCCAATCCTTATTATTCCTGACAGATTACTCATTTTGATTCCTTTGCCATTATTTCGTGGTTTTTAATCTGGCCATCCTCCAATGTGTAGATAACTTCCGCTTCTTTCACTATTTTGGGATCATGGGTGGCAAACACAAACGTTGTGCCAAACGCATCTCGCATATGATGAAGCACCTTGATTACCTGAAATGCTGTTACACTATCCAGATTGGCAGTTGGTTCATCCGCCAAAACCACCTTGGGAGATGTGACAAGTGCCCGTGCCACTGCCACTCGTTGTTTTTGCCCACCGGAAAGCTGATTGGGATACTTGTTTTTTTGATCTAGCATTCCTACTTTTTCCAATAAATTAAGCACTCGTTTTTTTCTCTCTTCTTTGGGTATATCTTGAACCATAAATAATGGGTATTCAACGTTTTCAAAGACTGTAAGCACCGGAAGTAAATTAAAGTTTTGAAAAATAAAGCCGATATTTTTTCCTCTAAAATTTGCTCTTTCCAGTTGGTTTAATTTATTGACAAGAGTTCCATTAATTGAAACAGAGCCTTTAGAAGGTTGATCAAGACAACCAAGTAAATTTAACAGCGTACTTTTCCCGCTCCCTGATGGCCCCACAAAGGAGACAAATGAAGCTTCATTAATTTCAAGAGAAATGTCCTTTATCGCAGGAACAGTGAGTTCTCCACTAACATAAATTTTTCCAACTGAATCCAATTTTATAAAACTCATATTAGGCCCCTCACTTCCTTTGAAGTTTCAAAAGGTCTTGAAACTGTTTTAATTTTTCTTTGGAAATTGATTTGTTACCAAGAAGTTGATGAACTACAAAACCTTCTAATGTTCTAAGTCTCAGACTATCAAAAGACTTGGCAATTGAAGTGGTGAGTGAAGCAATTTTAATGCATTCTTCATTCTCCTCAAACATTCTTTTCAATCCTTCAATCTGACCTACAATACGGCTCAAATGATCCAACGTCTCTTTACGTCTTTTTAGATTATGTTTTTGTTTCATAAACCAAAGCTAGCATACCCCCCACCCTATATCAAACAAATTTTTGACAAAATAAAAGCAGTAAAGATTTCAATCATTTTACATACCAGACAGATCAATCAGATTAGATTATTAATTTTATAAGTTTGTTTAAATCCATTCCAAGACATCACCAAACGATCGGTGGCAATCAAAATTAGTATAATCAATACAATTGATCCAAAACTAGAGGGATCACTAATATCCATTGCCAGCCACCCCACTAGAATCCAATGAATAATATAAAAGCTGGTAACATTTTTACTCCAATAACAAAGGCGATCAAAAATAAAATTGGAAGGCAGATATTTGGTGAGCCCGTGACAAAATGGTATGAAGAGCAAAATAGTTCCAATCATATAAATCATCACATCATAATCCGTGCAGCCCACCGAAAAATCATGAATTGCCTGCAAGCTTATATATTCCGGATTCAGGCTAAATAAATAAAGGCCAAGCGGCACCATGATTACTCCCAGAATAAAAGAATATAAAAAAAACCTAGAAGTATCTTTGACTTTTTTTAATATCGCTCCATAAGTCATCCCCAGCAACGGAAAAACAATCCAGGGGAAGAATGGAAAATTCATATAAACACTATCCCCCCAAAAGTTTTCTAAAACCAAATCAAGGTATATATTGGAGGTCGTAAAATCCCACAGAAAAGGTGATCCCGCTATAAAGATTAAGGATAAAAATAAATTGGTAAGCGGATTTTTAAAATAACGTTTAGCAAACGCCATGAAGATAAGTGCCAGACCTGCAAATTGCAAAATATCATTGATCCTCATATATGATAAAGGAGTTTTAGGTGCAATATCCTCAAGGGTGAAAAGATCCAAATTCAATGCAATATAAACTGGCAAGGTAAAGCGGATAAAATTAAGAAAATAACCAAGTGCTATTAGTTTTACGCCACGAATGATTGATGATTTCAGGGTAGGTTTGTCAGAAATTTGGAAAAAAACTCCCATGATGAACACAAAAAGACTGGCCGTCAAAGGACTGGAAAGAAGATGGATAATAAAAGCATAAAAAGATTCCGTAAAATCTGGTAACGCACATTCTTCCATAATATGGATATGAACCATAAGAAATAAAGCAAAGCCACGGGCCACATCAAAAGATTTGATTTTATTATTCATAATTATCTTCTATGAGCATTACTATCTTTCACTAATTGGAATTCCTTCCCACTTGGTATTAGGTGGCAATTTATCACCTTTCATAACTAATGACAAAGACTGGATATTGGCTTTGTCTCCAATATCACTATCATACAAAACTACCGACATATTTCCAATAGAACATTCGTTGCCAATTTTCAAATAAGATGATTTCATTATGCGATCTTCAAATAAATGATTTTGAATAACCACCCCTTCATTTAACGCCGAGTAATCACCAATTTGAACCAAATCCCATTCGGAAAATAAAGTAGTGCCCATATAGACATGTTTGCCAATTCTACATCCCATCATCCTTAAATAAACATTAAAAAAGGGAGTACCAAGCATCGGGGATAATAGTGGTGCGGCAATAGTCTCATAAACGCCATTGATCAATTCATTACACCAAACATAGACGCACCAGAGTGGCTTGATTACCGGCCTAAATGTTCCCATGATCATCTTTTTTAATATGACAACGCTGAGAGCAACTATGAACGTTAAACTTATTCCCACTAGCGGACTTAAGATTAACAATTGTGATAAATTAAAATGATAAAATCCGTAATAAAAAAATGCAACAAGGATGCAGGAGGATGCCAGAGCAATAAAATTAGGAATCAGTATCCTCATGCCATCAATAATAAAGCGGTAAATATATAATTTAACGGTAGGGCTAAAAGTCTGCGTAATATCAAAAGAGGTTATTTTCTTTCGATGGGGAAGAGAAAAAGAAGGGACACCCAACCATTCAGAATGATCCGGAGTAGTGATATGCTCCTGTGGCGCAGAGGAAAGTACACCCAATAAGCAATTATCCCCCATATTTTTTCCAACTGACAACAGCGCATTATTGCCAACAAAACTTCTGGTGCCTATTTTATTTTGGGCAAGCAAAATATGGTTTTTATAAAGACGAAGTCCGCCAATCATTGAACCATCAGCAAAAAAACTTCCATCACCAATTAGTGTCAAGTCAGGAGTCATTTTAGAAACTGTGGAAATTTCTGCTAAACGACCAATTTTTGCCCCCATCAAGCGTAACCACGTTGGTAAATAGATAGTGGTGTACAAAGAGTGCAAGATTCCCACACTGGATGCAAAAATTTTATCCATCATCCATTTTCGAATATAAAATAAAGAATAATATTTAAAAATTCCAGTGGGAGTTTGAGGCATGATTATTTTTCTAACCAAAGCGATTCCAAGGCAAAAGATAATGACCCCAAAAACAGCATCAAAAAATAAAGCCCCTATCAGTCCACCAATTTTTCCCCAATAAAATCCTGCAACTAAAACCGCCAACAATGGAAGCGACAGTAGTAAAAAAATAATTTGAATTCCAATCAGCGCAAGAAGAAAACAACATGAATAAAAAATAGGCTTTGCCTTACTCTGATCATCTTTAATTTCTGGCAAAGAAATTTCACCAATAACCGCAGGAGAACCAAGATAAGAAAGTCCTTCTTCCGTTTCTTGATTATCAGTGAGAAGAGAAAGATCTTCCAGCTTGGAATAATCTCTCATTTTCGTGTTTAAAGACAAACAGCAATGATCTCCAATAAAACAATGATTTCCAACTTGGCATCCGGCAATCATGAGCATTCCATTTTCTATACGATGGCCAGGTAAATGAGAACCCTGACCGATGGAGCAATGGTCACCAATTGAAATTAAATCGAAACTACCAAGATGGGTGGTGTTAATAATGCTGTTAATACCAATTTTTGCCCCCATTAAACGCAGATAGACACTATACATGGGTGTTCCAACTAACAGAGCACTTCCCGAGGCAGCTTGAATTCGTGAAGCCAGCCACCATCTGAAATAATAAAGACTCCAAAGGGGATATTTTCCAGCACGGTATGTTCCAATAATTATCCATTTTAAAGCAATGCCAGTCAGAAGATGGAGTGGATACCCAAAAAGAATAAAAAATAGAGAAATCATCACTAAGGAGGTATAGGAAACATTTCCGGCTATCGCTTGCTTGCCTACCCAAGTAAAAAATCCAATAAGCATTACTGGATATAAATAAAGAAATAATAGCGAAACAGTCTGCAGAACAAGACAAAGCAACCTTTCCCATTTTGCAGTAGAGTTAAAAACATCTTTAGCTGAAGAAGCCATTTCCTGCCTGTCAACGCTAGCATCGCGATTATTATTTTTTTCATCACCAAGATGAGCAGCGATTTTTTTAATAGTCTTTAGATGATACAAGTCTCTGACCGAAAGATTAATTTGATATTCTGTCCGAAGCAAAGAGATGGTCTCAACTGCAAGTAGTGAATAACCGGCAAGATCAAGAAAGAAATCAGCCTCGGTAGAGATGGAATCAAGTTGAAATATTGTTTTCCAGGCAGAAACCAATTGTTCTTCAAGTTGGTTACCTGGTAATTCAATCGATTGATTGCAATCAATTAACGGTTTGATTGGTTTAGGCAAATTCTTGCGATCCGCCTTTCCGCTGGCAAGCATGGGAAAATGATCCAGAAGATCCAAGTAGGAAGGGATCATATAGGTAGGCAATCTGGATTTCAATAACGTCAAAATCCCCTGATAATCAAAATCTTCTTTTTTACAATTGGAAATTACATAAGCCGCCAGCTCAAGATGGGAGGGTGAGCGTTGATAGGGTTGAACCAAAACACTCTTAACGTGGGGTGCTTCATTTATAATCGCTTCGATTTCAGATAACTCGACTCTAAAACCTCTGATTTTAACTTGGGTGTCCAATCTACCATAAAATTGGATTTCTCCATTTTCTAATTCACAAACCTTATCACCAGAGCGATATAGGATTGGTGAACCACCATCGGCTTGATAGAAAGGATTTTTTACAAATGTTTTTTGAGTTAAATCCTCGTTATTAAAATATCCGCGGGAGACCCCAACTCCACCGATATAGAGTTCTCCAGATTCCCCCTTCCTAACAGGGTTCATATGATCATCCAAGATATAAAGATCATATCCTACCAAGGGACTTCCAATGGTGATTTCTTGTCCTCGATAACATTGTTTGACAGTGGTATTTACGGTGGTCTCCGTAGGCCCATAAACATTGAGAATTCGTCTTTCACTCTTTTCCCACATATCTACTAATGAAGCGGGACATTTTTCCCCACTTAAAATGATAAGCCGTAAAGAAGCAATATCTTGCTTAATCAAGCCTAAAAACGTGGGAACAGTTGAAAAAACCGTTACCGCATACAAATTCATTATTCTGGCAGCTTCATCAGGAAGTTTAGCCGCAATTGGATTACTGACCACTAAAGAGGCACCATTTGAAAATGCCATCCAGATTTCTTCCACCGATCCATCAAAGCCTAAAGAAAACCCTTGATAAATCCGGTCAGTGCAATTTATTTTTATTATTTGATTAAAAGCGTGGACAAAACCAACAACATTCCGGTGCTCGGTCATTATTCCCTTGGGATGTCCGGTGGTTCCAGAAGTAAAAAGAATATAGGCCAAATCATTAGGTATCGCAGTAATTCGCTTATCGGATAAACGAGCTGACGAATACTGATTTAAAATAGCTAGATCATCCAAAATAAAAACTGGACAATTAATTTTGCTGTTATTAGCATCGGCCAATCCACTCTCACTTATCACCAATGAAGCCCCAGTATGGTCTAGAATATATTTAATTCTTTCTTCGGGATAACTAGGATCAATGGGTATATAGGTGGCACCTGATTTTAAAATTGCGATTATCGAGATGATTGGTTTGATTGAACGATCAAGATAAATAGCCACAAAATCGCCGACACCTATGCCACTTGTTTGAAGATAATTAGCAAGCTGGTTGGCCCTTTGATCAAGTTGAAAATAGGTTACGGTAACGTCTTCAGATATTAATGCCGAAGCATTTGGAAATTTATCAACCGTTTTTTCAAATAATGAATACAAAGTGTTTTCAGCATAATCATCAACTTTGTTAGTGCTAATTTGATTGATGTTTTTGTGGGGAGTAATCCATTTTGTATTCACTCAAGAATTTTGTCATCACCTGATTTATACGTCTACAAATATTTAAATATCCGGTAATTTACTAGACAATCCTGTTAGGCACCTAAGCTTGATATAAGTAAATTCCTCAAGAACTATCTATTATTTAATATCAAAAGATCAAATCTTACATTGACTGTCAACAATACTATATGGTAATATTGCCATATATCACTAAAGGCAGGTATCTGGTGTTAAAAAAAAATTTCAGTAACTACAAAAAACGCGCCAATATAATGAAAGCAATGGCCCATCCTGTCCGACTTCTGATACTTGATCATCTCTCCAAAGGAGAAATGTGTGTTTGTGAGATTAACGAACTAGTTAGCTTAGATCAATCTACTGTTTCTAAACATCTGGCGGTGCTTAGAAATGCTGGAATAGTGGAAGACGAAAAAAGAGGAATGAAAGTTTTTTACACCTTGAAAACGCCTTGCGTATTAAAATATCTTGATTGCGTGGAAGGTGTGATAAGAGCTAATTAATTTTTCATTACATAAGATTGGGGTGGTTATGAATTTTAAACAAGAATGGAAAATATTAATATGGATGACCGTATTATTTCTAGGCCTTTTTTTTCTTCCAATCGGTCATCCAAAATTTGACAATGCCATTATGGAATCATTTCATCTGGTAAAATGGTACGCCAGAGAACATGTTCTTTTGTGCCTGATACCTGCCTTTTTTATTGCAGGAGCAATATCAGTTTTTGTAAGCCAAGCATCCGTCATGAAATATATGGGAGCCACTGCAAATAAATTTGTGGCCTACGGGGTGGCATCTTTTTCTGGAACCATTCTCGCCGTCTGTTCTTGTACCATCCTACCTCTTTTTTCTGGAATTTATAAAATGGGAGCAGGACTGGGTCCTGCTTGTGCATTTTTATACTCAGGCCCTGCCATCAACATTTTAGCAATTGTTTTAACCGCCAAAATACTGGGCGCACCTCTTGGAATCGCAAGAGCCGTGGGGGCAATTTTATTCAGTGTCATTATTGGTTTACTCATGCATTTTATTTTTAAAAACGAAGAAATCGAAAAAACCAAAAAACAAATGATGATGCCGGAACCCGAAGTTACCCGCCCCTTGTATCAGAATATTTTTTATTTTTTATCCATGGTGGGAATTTTAGTTTTTGCCAATTGGGGAAAACCTCAAGAATCCGAAGGTCTCTGGTTTTTAATTTTTACAAATAAATGGATCATTACCACCTTTTTCTATATTTTATTTAATCTAATTTTGTGGAAATGGTTTTTAGTACAAATTTGGAAACTGGCCTTAACACTTATTAGCGTTTTAATTATCTATTTATGGTTTCCAAGTAATCCACTTATCCCTTTTTCCGTCGGCTTTATCGGACTATCACTGGTTGCCAATACCAGTAGCGATGAAACCAAAGAGTGGTTTTCATCTTCATGGACATTTGCCAAACAAATCCTCCCTTTATTACTTTTTGGGGTGGTGATTGCTGGATTTTTACTTGGAAGACCCGAAACCGAAGGAATAATTCCTAAAGAGTGGATTGTAACTATGGTGGGAGGCAATTCTCTTGGCTCAAACTTTTTTGCTTCTTTTGCCGGAGCATTTATGTATTTTGCTACTCTTACGGAAGTCCCAATTTTACAAGGACTAATTGGAAATGGAATGGGACAAGGCCCGGCTTTGGCACTACTACTAGCAGGTCCCGCCCTAAGCTTACCTAACATGTTAGTTATCAAAAGTGTAATGGGTACTAAAAAAACGGTTGTATTTGTTTCTTTAGTTATCATTATGGCAACCGTTAGCGGGATAATTTATGGATACTTTTGGGGATAAATAATTGGAGATATGTATGAAATTAAAAAGAATTATTAGCATCACACTTGGTTTGTTTGTTTTTTTATCTATTTTATATTGGGGAGTAAGTGAGATAAATCAAAATGCAAACAACAATGCTTCTTCGACTGATTTACAAGCCAGCGATACCTCTAGGCCCACTCTATCCAAACGGGTTGAAGGACTCTATTTCCATGGAACTAACCGATGTTATACATGCAACCTTATGGAAGGGTATATTTTAGATGTTTTAAAAGAATCATTTGATAAAGAAGTCAAAGAAGGACTTATAACGTTTGAATCAATTAATGTGGAAGAGCCATCTAAAAGTCACTACATTCAAGATTATCAATTAAATTCCATATCTTTTTTTCTTTCTATCAAAAAAGAAGGTAAGGAAGTAAAATTTACCAACGTAGATCAAATCTGGAAATTAGCTGGGAATGAATCAAATTTCAAAAACTATATCAAACAAGAGATAAAAAAACATCTGGAGCTATAGCATGGATCTGCTCATTGGACTTTCCACCGCTTTTTGGATTGGAATATTAACCGCAATATCTCCCTGTCCGCTGGCGACAAATATTGCCGCTATATCCTTTATCTCCAAAAAAATTGAAAATAAAAAAATTGTTTTAATGACAGGAGCACTCTACACACTTGGGCGAATGTTCACTTATATCGCTCTTTCCTATATTGTGATAAAAAGTATTTTGGAAATTCCAAGCCTTTCCTTTTTTCTTCAAACTCATATGCTAAAAATTTTAGGGCCCCTCCTAATTGTAATTGGAATGTTCTTACTCGAGCTGATTACTATGCCGCTACCCTCCATGGGGGGAGGTGGAAAATTTCAAAGTTTTTTTCAAAATGCGGGCATATGGGGCGCATTTCCGCTTGGAATGCTGTTTGCCCTTTCATTTTGTCCGGTTTCGGCAGCACTCTTTTTTGGAAGCCTAATTCCTCTGGCAACAAAATATTCTTCTGCAACTCTTTTTTCCTCAATGTATGGGATTGGTACAGGACTTCCGGTGTTTTTGTTTTCCATTCTTATCGCTGTTGGCGTAACCAGTGTGGGAAAAATTTTTCAAAAAATTGGAAAAGTGGAATATTGGGTCCGAATGGTTACCGGAACCCTTCTAATTGGAATTGGTATTTATTTTACGTTGACATACTTATTAAACATTTTATGAAGAGAATAAAAATGATAAATTTTTATATAAAAAGACTATTAATTATTTTATTAATATTATTTCCACTTACTTGTATTGGAACAGTTGAAGGCTCCCTTGAAATTATTACCGCCAGCGAACTCTTTAATAATTATCTAAATAACAAAGATTATGTTTTAATTGATAACAGGCCTTTTGAAAAATATCAGGCAGGTCACATCAAAGGTGCTATTAATCTGGTCTATTTCATTGAAGGTGATCCCCAAAATACCTTAACCCAAGAAACCCTCAAAAAGCACGGCCATAAAAAGAAAATTATATTTTATTGTACTGGATTTGACCGATCCCCTAATGCTGCTAAAATCGCTACTACGAAGTGGAAAATTCCATCCAACCGTATTTTATTATTTAAAGGCGGGATAAGTGAGTGGCTTCAAAAAGGTTATCCAATCATCAAATAATTCATATAGACAGTATTGACTTAATCGTTATATTACGATAATAATAAACAATGACAGCTAGAAAAAGCAAATATATTTGCTGTACTGAATCGCCAAATGACGATATAACTATTAATCAAAAGACTAGTGATGAACTGGCACTTCTAGCTAAAGCACTTGGACATCCCGTGCGTGTACACATTTTAAAAGTCCTGTCTTTAAAAGAAAGTTGTATTTGTGGTGAAATTGTCGAGCAAATAAATGGACTGGCACAATCGACCGTTTCTCAACACCTGAAGATATTAAAAGAGGCAGGTCTTATACGGGGAGAAATAGAAGGAACGGCGGTTTGCTATTGTATAGATTATCATGGATTAAAAAGACTAAGGGTGCTGATAGCAGAAATTTAACTTTAGGAAGGTAATTATTTGACAAAAAATATTGTTATCGTTTGATAGAGGGACGAGGAGAACTATATGAGTGATAAAAAAAACATCGGCATCAGCTTCTTTGAAAAGTATTTAACTTTATGGGTAATGCTTTGTATGGCCATCGGAGTTTTCGTTGGAAAATTTTTACCATTTCTACCCTCATTTCTAAGCCAATTTGAGTATGCGAACGTTTCAATTCCAATTGCTGTTTTGATTTGGCTTATGATTTATCCAATGATGATGAAAGTTGATTTTCAAAGTATCAAAAATGTCGGAAAGAATCCCAAGGGACTCTATGTAACCTGGATTACCAACTGGCTTATTAAGCCATTTACAATGTATGGAATCGCAGCTTTCTTTTTTTATGTTGTCTTTGAAAGTTTTATTCCCGCAGATTTGGCCAAAGGATATTTAGCAGGAGCAGTTCTGCTGGGAGCCGCTCCTTGTACGGCCATGGTTTTTGTTTGGAGTCATCTCACCAGGGGAAACCCTGCTTACACCGTGGTTCAGGTCGCCACAAACGACATAATTATTCTTATCGCATTCACGCCCATTGTGGCGTTCTTATTGGGCATCGGTGGCATTGCTGTTCCCTGGAACACTTTGATTTTATCAGTAATCCTTTTTGTCGTTATTCCTCTTGGACTTGGAATTTTAACACGTCTTTTTGTGATCAAAAAAAGAGGAGAAAATTATTTCAATCATTCTTTTATTCCTAAATTTAACAATATTACTATTATTGGACTCTTATTAACTTTGATCATTATTTTCTCTTTTCAAGGGGATGTTATTTTAAAGAATCCTCTACATATTGTAATGATTGCTGTCCCATTAACACTGCAAACTTTTTTAATATTTTTTATAGCCTATTTGGCATCCAAACTATTAAAACTAAAACATGACATAGCAGCACCTGCCGGCATGATTGGAGCTTCAAACTTTTTTGAATTATCAGTAGCAGTGGCAATTTCCCTTTTTGGCACAAGTTCTCCAGCCGCTTTGGCCACAATTGTCGGTGTGCTTGTTGAAGTCCCTGTTATGCTTATTTTAGTAAAATTCGCCAATAAAACATCACATTGGTTTTCAAAGGATAAATAATCATGCAATGGAAAAAAGAAGCTGACGAACTTAGAAAAATAAAGCCAAAACATATTTTATTTTTATGTGTTGCCAATTCAGCACGCAGTCAGATGGCAGAAGGGATTGCGAGATCACTGGTATCTAAAACAATTAAAATCTCTTCTGCAGGATCAAAACCAAGCCAGGTTAATCCTTTGGCCATAAAAGCGCTGGAGGAAATTGGTATTGACATAAACGCGAATCAGTCAAAAAGTGTTGATTCCATAAATCCAAAAGATGTGGATGCCGTCATTACCTTATGTGCAGAGGAAATCTGCCCGGTATTTTTGGGCAAGGCGGTTCGTTTACATTGGGGCCTTCCTGACCCGTCAAAAGACCTCAAATCCTTTAGAAAAATTCGGGATGAGCTAATGAAGAGATTACACTATCTGTTTGATAACCATGAAGATGGCCAAAGTAAAAAATTAAAAAGCGAAGTAAAAAAAGTTTACTCTCAGATCGCCACCAGCTCAAAAAGCTGCGGCTGTTCACCTTCTTGTTGTCAAAAACCATCCATTGATTCTAAAAAAACCTCTCTTGAGCTTGGTTATGCCAAGGAAGATATTGAAAGTATTCCTGAAGGTGCCAACATGGGACTTGGTTGCGGTAATCCCCAAATATTTGCCTCCTTGAAAAAGGGCGAAACCGTTTTAGACCTGGGCAGTGGTGGTGGCTTTGACTGTTTTATCGCCGCCAAAGAAGTTGGTAAAAAAGGAAAAGTCATTGGAATTGATATGACCCCTGAAATGATCAGTCTGGCAAATAAAAATGCCCAAAAAGGAAAATATTCCAACGTAGAATTTCACCTTGGTGAAATTGAACAACTTCCCATTGCAGACTCAACCATTGATGTCATTATTTCAAACTGTGTTATTAATTTATCTACCGACAAACAAAGCGTTTTTCAAGAGGCGTTTAGGGTGCTAAATAAAGGCGGACGATTGGCCATATCTGACGTTATTAAGACCTGTCCTCTACCCAAAGAAGTGGACCAAATGATAGAAGCTTATACAGGTTGTATAGCCGGTGCTAGTACCTTGGAAGAAATAAAAATATTTTTAACCCATGCTGGTTTTAAAAAAATCAAAATCACTCCTAAAGATGAGAGTCGAGAATTTATTAAAAACTGGCTCCCCGGTAGTAACATTGAAGATTACGTCCAATCTGTGATGATTGAAGCCGTCAAGCCTTAAACCATCATGGTTAAGCTTTAAATCACCCAGAGAGTTTCTCAGCGGGGTGTAACAAACTCACCGCTAAGCTTGCAAGCTTTTTTTTCTTTAATCTCATAATCCGGTACCTCTGGTTCATACTGAAGATATTCTTTAACATAGACACTCGGATTACTTCTATCTTCAATAAGAGCTGGGTTATAAACCTTTACCACCACGTTCGTATTTAACCTTGAAAATCTTTGATCCAAGCTTCCCCCTAATAGAACAAATTCTAACTGAGTTGGGGTTTTTTCTCTTAAAATTATTTTATATAATCCATCACTTTCAATTAAGCGACCTTTTAAAATATAAATTCCGCAAGGAAAAACCGGCGAAATTTGCCAGCTATTAATAGTTTTTGCTTCCTGTTTGGTAAGTGGAGAAAACCCCATTTTATTACTGCAACCCAAAAGCAAAAAACTAATTAAAAGGTATATTCTCGCAATGGTGAATAGACTCATATCTTCTCCTGATTGACAGCAAATAAGGATCATCCAATAATTCCTCTACTAATTTTCTAAGTGTGCTGCGATATTTTTGGTAATACTTTTGTCGCTCAACTTGAGCAGTGCGGCCTTTTTGATAACAATCATCCAACAGATCATTTATTAAATTACCATTTACACAGCTTGATTTATTAATCAAACAATTTGAAAATTTTTTTCGCAGGTATTCAAGCTCCTCTTTTTTAAAGGTGATTGTAGAACTATAGATCTTATCCTTATTTTCTATATACATGGCCGATGGCCCAAACAACTGCCCATTTTCCAGCACCACTTCATTTTCCTTTGATTCAATTATATTTATAAAAATTTCATTAAATTGTTTATTAAACTGATACCCCTTTTCTATAGAACTTTTTATTTTGCTATAAGAAAGAGGCGGATTATCTCTTAAATAAAATAATTTATCCTTTTCTTCCCCCGTAATTTCATTAGTTAAAAGTTTTGCCTTTAAACCTTCAATTTCTTTCAAATATTTTGTATATTCCATAAATGCTTCAGGCCGAATTTCTTTTAGATACTTAACCGTAACACTATTTAGCAGTGATTGAAATTTATCATACCACAATTCAAACTCCTTATATTCTTTGGTAAATTTATCCATCTTTTGTCGATGTTCGTCCCCACAAGAAAGCGCCACAATTTCATTAATAAGACGAGCCGAGGTAATTTGTAAATTTTCTTCAAGTGTTTTAGGAATAATCTCTACAAAAAATGGTGAGTTCATCACATCAGTATTTTCTGGTTTTTGTAATTTTTCCAAACATATAATTTTTGCGATATCATCAACGAAATAATCTGATGTCAATATAGGAGTACTGCTAACTTTGCCATCTGAAAGACCGTCGTGAATTCCACTGCCATATAAAATTCGCTGGAATGTGGCCAGAGTCAACTTAGGAAAGGCTTTAAAAATCTGAGACCATTTACTATCAGCGGCACTGGTCTTTGCCACGGTATAACTATAGCTGACTTCATCATGCATGCTTATACCAAGAGCACATCTATTATAGGGATAATGAAACTCAAGAAATTCAAACATGTTTGCACTCTGGAAAGGATAAACCCGATGAGGGAACACCAAATTAGCGCCTGCATGACAAGCTGAAAAAAAACTTTGAACTATGGTATTTTCATCAAATTTATCAAGATATGATCTTTGTTTATTCATATCCATGCGTTCGCCCCATAGGGCCATGCCTTCCGGTCCACCATGATCAATAAAGGCAAAACTGACTTTTTTTGGTTTCTTTTTTACAAAATCATCTACCACTCGGTCTATGTTTTTAAAAATAGCCTTGAGGGTGGTCTTGGAATAAGTACTCTCTTTAACTTGAATCATTCCGTCCTGATCTCTTTGCTGCGTACCCAAATCATCAACGACTGCATATAATGTCTGTGGCCCTCCTGCATTTAACACCACCGCTTCCTGATGGAATAAAAAACGATCAAATGATTCAATCGCAATTTCTTGATACTCATCATTAGAAGTAGGGGAATATCCTCCATTAACTACCATATATAAATTTCTTATATCATTATTGAGCAAAATCTGATTAAGATAATCCGCTCCTTTTTTTTCTCTAATATATTTTTGCGCAATTTCAACCTCTAACGAAGGAGTATAAGATGAGTGATACCTTGCCTCGAACTCGACCGCCTCTTGAATCAATCTATAATTAAAATCAAGTTTTAAAAGTAGAGAAAGAATTTCTTCTTTAGAAAGTAACCCATACCTGACGCCATATAAAATTTTTAAAAAGAAATACTCTTCTTTTGATTTATCAGTCTTATATATCCTACCAAGAGTCCGATTAAATAATTCATCCTTGCCTTTCATTCTCTGCAAGATAAGTTCAGTTACAAACTCATCGAACTCACCTTTTTTCTTTAAACCTAAAAATAAAATTTTACCTACCAAGGATTCCTCATGATAAATGGATAAATAAGTTATGATTTGCAGCAATCTGCTACGGACTTGAGGCATATCATAAGAAGCAAACGAGAAAAAATTTTCAAGCGCATTAAGCTCACTTTTGCTTAAACCTGACCAAGCGTGATCCACACGGGTTATACCCTCCACCATACTCTCAATATCAGGGATGTTACCAATTAGTTGTTTTTCAACAATTTGAGATATGATTAGATCAATTTGTTCATTACTTAAGCAACCGCTGATAATCTTCTCCAGGATTTTTTTCATGTCATGGTTTATTTCCTGCATATATTCTGGAAGTAAAGATTTTTTTATAAATTGTTCATCACATTGAGTTGTAAATAAACTGACCAGCTTAGAAACATTCATCTTCATTTTATGTTGATCTGACTGATGTAAATAAACCCGCAGCCCTCCTAAAAGATTTTGCTCCCAGGCAGGTTTTGGAAGGGAACGATTCATTTTACTTAACACATATTGACTAGCAATATACTGCAAATCATCATCAAAACTGAGTAACGCCGCCATGACAATATCAAGCTCGATATCATTTTCACATTCAATATGTTTTGAATTGAGAAAAAAATCTTTAAGCCACTTTTTAATTTCAAACCGGTTATTATAATACACCAAGGATCTGGTTATCACCTTCACCCTTTCTCTTGCTTGATGATATTCTTGATACGTTTTGATCTTTTGACTGTATAACGCCTGATTCACCGTGCGCTCTTCATAACTGGGATGCGTTGGTACCGGTTTTTTGGATACATCCAATTTTTCTAACTTCTCCAAATAATTAATCCAGTCTTTATTTTCAATTTCCCTGAGATATGTTGAAAGCTCCTCTGGTCCCTTATTGGCCTTCAAAAAAGCCTCCGCTGAAATCCTACCGAAATCACTTTCAGGACGATTTAAAATTCTTTTCGCCTCTTCAACGACCTGGGGATTGTCAATAATGATACCTTCCCACAATTGCGTAAGCAGTTTAGCAATCTGCTTTGATTTATTAATCATGTCATCATTTAATCCAACTTCCTGGATATCTTCTACCGTCATGAGGAATTTAATTTCCAGGGAACTTGCTATCTGATTAATAAAATAAGCAAACCTATTTTCCACGGTGTCAACTTTGTTTTGAATTTGATAATAGCTTTTGCCTTGTTGTGTATATCTATTTTTTAATATCCCAATTCTATCAGGCACCATACCATCATCATCTATAAAAATTGGTTGCTCAAAAATCTCTGGACTTATGCTATTAAAACTGGCATTTTCCCCTAAGATACTAGTCGTAATACTTTCCTTAGCTATCTCCTTAAGAGAATCATCCCCGATCTTTAGAGCCATCAGGTACACGCTATACGCTTGTTGATGTATTGAGAGAATATCAAAATGGTCAACGGTTTTTTCAACAAACTCAAAAACTTTCCCCTTATATTCATTATAAAAAATCGAATTAAGTCCATACAAATTTGGCCTAAATGAATTTTGACGTTGATGATTATTAAGAAGATTTTGAATAATTTGATCTTTCCGGTTTTCACAATCAGCCTCTGGCAAATAATTAGTACATTCCACGATGTCCCTAAGTTCGTAAAAGAAATCTTGATAATCATCATATTGATTGCTACTTAACTTTTGTGCCAATTTTATAAACTCTTTAAAATCTATTTGAGGATTCCCTCTCAAGATATCAATTACCTCCAGTCGCAAATAGTAATTTTTTTTGAAATCAGCCATTATCTGATAGGTCGAAACCGCTTCTCTTTCTAAATTGTCTCTAATTTTTAAAATATACTCATCTAATTCTTTCCTAGCACCTTTGCTATCTAGTACTTGTTCATAGACTAAACCGACAAAACCTGATTGATGATTTCGTCTTGCGGCCACATGGATCATATTCATTTTACTGCTGTTAAAATAATCTTCAAAATTATTTAAATAACTGGCAAAGTTTTTTACATGTTCGGGATAAAACACAAAACGCAGTGCTTGATCCAATATCATTTTTCTTTTTTGCACATCAATCTTTTGAATGATCTGCACTGACTTAAACACCAACGCTTCATCCGCCGCCAGGATGATCAAACATAGTATGGGCACTAACTGCGACACATTATTATTAGAAGTTGCTTTACTTTGTTCACCCAAAATATTCACAAACACCTGAGGATACTTCCAAACCAACCCCTTTAAAACCTCCAGCTCTTTAAGGGAAACATTTGCATTTGATAGCTTGCCACCTATGTATCGAGTAATTATTTCAAATGACGTCGCTTGCTCATTTCCCAACGACTTTAAAACCTGTTCAACATACATTAATTCAATTTTTTGGATTCTTTTATCCAAAAAGTTTATCTCCTCACTACAGGCATATTTAGGAGTAGCAACTACTGCAAAAAATACGCTCATCATCACTGTAGTTACAAAACCCTTATAATTCACATTTACTCCTTGGCACTTAAGTTATCGTAATTCCATAGACTTCCTTTAAGCATTTTCACCATTTTATGAAATATTTTCAGCTATTTGCTTTATAGTTGAGCGCAATGATCAAAAATGCTAATGGTGCCAGTTATAAGTTAAAAGATTTGGAGGAAAAGAACATATGTTTAAAATTAATTTTATAGTAACAGTTGGCATTTTTTTAATTCAATCACTCGCCTATGCCATTCCCTCCAACTTCAGAATCAGATTAGACGGAACCAATATCACAGTCACCGAATATGAAACCAGAAAAACAGTCAGGGCCTATCAAATCAAAGAAGCCTTGAATGTTAAAAAACTGGAAAGTGAACTAGCCGCCAGGGCCGTGGTACTTGGCACGCAAATTCAGTCTGTCAACCCACACTACTATTTACCCCTGGCCAATCATATTTTTAGGTTCATAGGCCAGGTTAAACAAGAATATAACCTTGATTTTTCCAAGACAGATGTAAAAGATGTTAGTGAAAAACACTTTTTAAATTCGGGCGAACAAGCTTATTTGCTGTTGCTGGTTGAAAAAGCATCCAAAGCCAATACCAAAGAGACACACAAAATCATCTCCAAGTTTTTTGATGAATTAGAATATGTGCTCGATACTGATACCATTTCACAATACCTATCCATTGATCCACAAGAATAGTCCTAAACATGTTATACGGATTTGTGGTCTTTGATTTTTATCATTCTAGTAGACTCCTTTTTAATTCCCAGGAATTCCTCGACCGCACTTTTTGAAATCAATACCCGAAACAAAGCCGCCACTTCTTGCTCAGAATAAAGCTCCTTTAATCTCTCATAGAGTTTATCTAGTTGAGACGGGGGCGTTATATTCAATAGAATAGAATCTAAATTTTCAATGATTTCTTTAGCATGTAAATCATCAATGTCTGCCTTATAAAAAAGTAATCTTATCCAAGAAGAAGTACTCCCTTTTGCCATGGTCTTCATCTGGACAATAGATGATCTGCTCTTATTAAGAATTTTTGCTAGCTTGGCTGCACTCCCCCTCTTCTTGGTGGCAGAACTTGCAAGTTTCTTGAGTCCATCATCAATAAGCTTATCCCACTCCGCATCATTCAGTTTTATTTTTTTTCCCATACCAAACCCGCCAAGTAATTCAATAAATAATAAAATAACACCAATACTTTTACTTGTCATCGCCAATCAAAGGTCAACATCAATGTTTACTTAAAGTAACTATTGTTATAATATGGGTTCTATCAGTAACTCTTTTAAATGAGGCTTTACATGATAGACGATCTTAAATTTCCAGAATATTTAGCGCCCAATCACCGTGTTTTTAAAAATGCCAACCATTATAGAGTTGTTATTAGAGCACTCACCAAAGCTTTGATCAAGCAAGGACGACGTAATAAATATGAAGCTAAAAGCAATCCTGATTCCGCCTTATTCGACGGGGTCATTGTTGAATTTTCAGCCAAATGCTCCTGGATGGAAATTTTTTTAGATCACTTAAATAATAAAATTGTTCTCATAGCTCCTAAAACACCCCGAGAAAAATTATCTTCCCTAAAAGAAAGGGCAATTAAATATCAAAAAGAATTTTTACCCTCCCTTGAGACTCTTAGGACCAGAGGTTTGACTGAAATCTACCTTACGTTGGAAGATAGTGGACGGAAAAAATTATCCAAGGAAAAAATTTAATTGGATGAGATCCATATAATCCGGGAGAAAACCCATGCAAAAAGAAATCACTTTACTTGTTGTTGATGACGATCCAGAGCAAATTAACACATTAATTATGTGTCTAAACGCATACGAAAAAATCACCCAATATTTTGAAGCCACTAATGGAAAACAGGCCTTGGAAATCATAAAACACCAGGACAACATTGACATGGTCATTTCAGATATCCAAATGCCAGAACTAACCGGTATAGAACTTCTAAAAGAAATAAAAAAAATCCGGCCACTTCTTCCTGTTTTACTGGTAACGGGAAATTGTGCCTATACCCAAAAATTTATTAAAGAACAGGGAGGATTTGATTTACTATACAAGCCATATTCACTTCATCAACTGGTCCAGTTAATAAAATCGGCTTTATATAGATTACCGTGCAACTACTAATACCACATTATTTCAAACCATTTCGTCTAAGCACTTCAATAAACTCCTGACTAGAATAGGGTTTGGCAATTGAATCATTAAATCCATATTCACATGGCTTTGCCATAATATCATCATCAGAATAGCCACTTGATACAATAGCAATAAATGAATTATCAATTGCCCTCAAACGATTGATTACATCTTTTCCGCCCATCCCTCCAGGAATCGTCAAATCCAAAATCACCAAATTAAAAGGTTTATAAGCAGCTTTGGCCTTTAAAAACAATTCCACCGCATCATCTCCATTATGAGCACAGGTAACAGTGCAACCCAACTCTTGCAAATTACATGCAAATAGATCCAGTAAATCCTCTTCATCATCCATAATTAAAACATTGCCATAATATTTAAATTCTTCATTCGCTTGCGCTGGCTCACTTTTTTCTTGCGAGATTGAAGCCGGCAGATAAATCGTAAAAATTGTCCCCCCATGAAGCTGTGATTTAACGTCAATCTCACCTTCATGCCTTTTTATAATTGAATAAACCGTAGCCAACCCCAGCCCACTTCCTTTTTGCTTGGTCGTGAAAAATGGATCAAAAATTTTAGTCAAATTTTCTGGTGAAATCCCCACACCATTATCCGCAATCGAAAAGCAAACATACTGGCCTGCCTTAAGTCCTATCGGAAGAATTTCTCCAGGTAACACATTCCTAGCTGAAACTGTAATTTCTCCTCCAGCCGGCATCGCCTGCTTGGCATTAATGATAATATTATCTATAACCTGCCCCATTTGGTTTTCGTCCACCCATACATTCCATAAATCATCGGGCACTGAAATATTCAACTTGACATTGGAACCACTCAAAGAAAACTCTGAAAACCGTTTAAGAATCGGTATCAGAGATTGATTTTTAGAAACCGGATTCCCACCTTTTGAAAAAGTTAAAAGTTGTAGTGACAAATCCTTGGCCCGATAAAACATCGTCATCAACTTTGATAAATATTTCAAAACATCATCGAATTTTCCTTCATTAACATTCTTTCTTGCCAACTCTATGTACCCAAAGATTCCACCAAGTAAATTATTCAAATCGTGGGCAATACCCCCCGCTAAAATTCCAATTGATTCCAGTCTTTGAGTTTTGAGGGTATGTTGCTCCATTTTTTTCCGTTCGGTGACATCACGAACCACGGCCCACAAGGAACTAACGTTCCCTGATTCATCTTTTAGGGTATAGGCCTGAAGTTCAACTGGAAAAATGGTCCCATCTTTTCTAATATATTCTTTTTCATATATCCCGGAATAGCCTTGCTTAAGCAATCGATTATTCCAAATTTCTTCTTTTTCATACCTCCACCATTTTTCCGGAGTAATTGAATAAAAATCTTCCTTTTCCTTAAGTTCCTGTAAACTGTACCCAAGCATTTGGCAAAATGCAGAATTAACATCAAGGATACCTGCTTGCGTATCCACCATCACGAGTCCATCCCGACTTCCGTCAAACAACTCTTGATATGACTTTTCTTTTTCCCGCAGCATTTGTTCCTTGGTCTTGCGAGTATGAATACTTACGACTAATCGATAAATCGTTATCAAGAGAAGAAGAAAGAATAAAAGAATAACAAACAATTGGGTTATATGTATTACCGCATCGTCATTCCACTTGCTGACAGGATAATCAACCCCCAAAACGGAAGTCACTTCACCGGTAGTCTCATCAATCATAGGAACCAGGATCGACACCCAAGTCCCCCATCTATCCACTACGGGTTTGGTTACAATGGCCCGTTTCTCTTTAAAAGGCCGAAAATATTCAGGATCGGCTTCAGAATATTCAGTCCCCGGAGGGGTATAATCCTTTGATTCGGGTGGTTCAGAATCCGCAATAAAAATCAACTTTCCGTCCCTCAAAATATATGGATAGATAAACTTAACGCCCTTATAAAGTTCCACTAATTTCATTATTCTTTTTTTTACACTTTCAAAATGAATTGTTCCAACATCCTCAGGCACTCCTCTCAACCTTCTATACATTTCGCCATTCAATCCAATCGCCATCGCTTCCGTTGCTTGAATTGCCATTTTAGATGTTTGATCATTGCTATAATTCCAAAATTTATAAAACAATAATGAACTCAAAATAACATAAGCTATAATAAATATTGGCAGGAAGATTTCAGGCTTGATCATTTTATTTAAGATTTTATTTTCCATAGGCTAGCATTAATTATACATGAGTATTTCGCAAACCTTTGGATTAGATTTCGCGTTTCATGCTTTTTTTACTGGCCCGCTTCTCTGTAACATCCGACTGTTTTACTCAAATCAGATATTTAACTTCAGCTTCTCAATATTGGAGACTTTATTTATTTTTTACGTTTTTTATTAATGATTTTAAGAATGTCGTTTTTTAATTCGTCTGGGTTTAACCAATCTCCCTCATATTGTATGCCGTTCACCAATAAAAACGGAGTACCCTCTCCTCCGAGAAGAGCAGCATCCGAACTATCTTTTTTAATTTTAGCAAGCATTTTGGGGTCTTGAAGACAAGCTTCAAAATCAACAAGGTTTAACTTTATTAATTTTGCTTGTGAAATAATCCCATGATCAGAAAAAGCTTTTTCTTTCTTCTTTGGATCTTCTGCAAATTGTTTTGCCGTTTTAAATGACCAATTGGCAAATTCCCAAAATTTGTTTTGCCAACCCGCACACCTGGCAGCAATCGCCAAAGTGGTGGCATACTGGTGATAACTAAGAGGCCAATTTCTAAAATAAATTTTTATCATCCCTTTATCGATTAAAGGTTTTAATTCTTGCAGTTTTTCGTGCAACAGCTGGCAAAAAGGACATTCAAAATCAGTGAATTCGATTAAATCCACCGGGGCATTATCATCTCCTAAAGAAAAGTCAACATCCTCATTATCTAAGAAAGGAAGGGGCAAAACACTCGTTTGAGATGCAATTGGCCCTTCTTTAGAAGCACTATTTTGCTCAATATTTTTTTTATAATATTCATATAAAAATGTATTGGTAGCAGCAAAAATCATTAAAGGTATAATAAAAGCAATTACCACACTGCCAACTAACTTATAAAAATCCAGCGACAAAGCGTAGTAAACCGAATTTTTGTCCATTCTTTTATAAGAGATAAATGATGCAATAAAATAAAGGATACAACATGCCTGGACTACTGAACAAAATTCGCAAATCCCATTTAATATAAAGTATGAAATATAAATCAGGACTAAAGCAAAAAGAAATCCAACCGAAGAAACCAGCATCCTCCAAAAAACAATATATCTGAAAGAAGCCTGCGAAAATTTCAAGAAATAAACCAGGCTTAATCCAATCAACCAATAGCTCATTCCCCAGATTCCAAGCGGAATATTAAAAAACTCCCCCTGCGCACTCCCTATAATTTTAGAACAATTAAGTGTTTCGTTTACATCACAAATCAAGGGAGATCCCAATTGTGCTTTAAGCTGAAGATGAAGAAGATACGTCCAAAACGAAGCACCTAAACCAATCAGAACTATCACTAATTGGACGTAAGGTATTGTTCTTTTTTCTTCGCCGCAGTTTTTACCAAATTTTTCTGGGTCTTTGGATGAATAAAATATCCCTAACATTTTTTCACCTCGTTAATTTCCACATTTTTAATGATCACAAGCGTTCGTTCCAGTGATCAAATTTCCCTTTAAATAATCAAGCACTGCCTTGGCCGGATTATTTTCAGTGACACCGACAACCACATGGACGCCGTTTTGATTAAAAAGTTCCTGCGCTCTTTGTCCCATACCTCCTGCTAAAACAAGATCAGCCCCCTGTTTTTTTACCCACTGGGGAAGTATCCCAGGTTCGTGAGCGGGAGGAGTAACCTCAGTACAGCTTTTAATAATTTTTTTAGCTTCATCCACTTCAAAGAAAGCAAAAACTTCACAATGTCCAAAGTGCATGCATAAAAGCTGGTTTGCTACAGGTACTGCTATTTTCATTGAAAACTCCTTTAGTTAACCCCAATGTCCTTCAACGTTAGGATTTGTTAATTCTTTTAATTTACAATTTTTGAAAGACTCAATTGTCTCTGCTACGGTCACATCAACAGCACAAAAAGCCTTGATGTTCGCCACGCTTAAAACTCTAAAAGCCTTTGGCCCCAAGTTTCCCGTAATAACAACCTCTCCTCCTTTATCCACGACATTTTGAGCGGTTTGAATTCCAGCACCTTGTGGAGCATTGAGATTGAGATCGTTGTCATAACACTCAAAACTGGAGTCATCTGTATTATAAAAAATAATATACTTTGCTCGTCCAAATCGTTGATCAATTCCAGAAGTAAGACTTTTCCCATTGGAAGTAATTGCTAAAATCATTTCACACCCCTTTCTAAGATATTCTTAAATACTGACATCATTTCATCTTGGTTTATTTGTGAATCTAAATTTTTCCAGAGATTTAAAATTGCCAGATAGGCCTCACCTTTTTTATAAGTAACAACACTTTCCCCCTTCATAAGAGCATCATGAACATTTTTATCAAACGGTATTTCTCCAATAACTTTGGATTTATATTCCTTGGCAATGCTTCTAATCCTCTCCGTCATTTCCCTATTTAAATCAAACTTATTAATAACAATAAAAGAAGGCACACTAAAATGTTTGGCCAAATCAAGAGCCCTCTGCATATCATGGATGCCTGATAATGTCGGCTCTGTAACCACCAAAGCTTGATCCACTCCGGTTATGGCGGAGATCACCGGACATCCCGTACCGGGCGGCCCATCGCTTAAAATGTGCTTCATCCCGAAATGTTGAGCAATGTCTGATGCATTATTGCGAACTAAACTGACCAACTTTCCAGAATTTTCTTCCCCCGTACCTAATTTGGCATGGCTTAAATATCCCTGTTTTGTTTTTGAGATATACCATTTCCCCGATACGGTTTCGTAGCTTGAAATTGCACCAAACTTACAGAGATGATAACAAAGGCCACATCCCTCGCAAGACAATTTATTAATTTCATATTTACCTGGTTTGCCAGAAGCTAAATGAACAGCATCGAAATGACATAAATGTAGACATGCACCACAACCAACGCATTTATCCTGGTCAATAAAATATTTTTTACCTCCAGTAAAATCGCCTGATTTTAGAACTTCCGGCTTACACAATAAATAAAGATTCGAAGCATCAACATCATTATCTGCCAACACTTTATTTTCCATAAGCTCTGCTAGCGCAGACGTAATTGTGGTTTTTCCAGTTCCCCCCTTACCACTAATCACCACCATCTCTTGATAGGGCGTTTTTTGTATTTTATTATTGTCACTAAAAATATTGACCATTGCTCCCACATCTTGGTCCTTGATCTCATCAACCAGTGGCACTCTTTGAATCAACTTCATTTGCAAGTATATGTCCGCAAAGATCGCCTTTAATTCTGGGAAACTTTTAATTAAAACATCTCCTTTGGAATAACTTTGAGCATATTTTTTATCAAAAGGGATTTTCCCGACAATTGGGATCTGGCATGACGTCGCAAAATCTTCAATTATTTGATCCGCTCCGTAAGACCTATTAATCACAATTCCTGTTGGAAGATTTAATTTAGCCGCCAACAATGCGGCAAGAGTTAGATCATTTAATCCAAATGGTGTTGGCTCTGTTACTAGCAGACAGTAATCCATACCTTCCATTGACTTAACTACAGGGCAGGTCGTGCCGGGAGCAGCATCAATTATATTGATGGAACTTTTGTCCATATATTTTTTCAAGTGCTTGATCACTAGCGGAGCAAGACTTTCTCCAATCTTTAAAATCCCGTGGCCAAACGCAAAGGGTGCATTTTCTTTCGCAAATTCCACCCTCCCAATTGCTAGCTCTTCTTTTCTTAAAGCGCTGTGAGGACAAAGCGAAATACAGGCACCGCATGAGTGGCATAGTTCATTAAAAATTAAAATTTTATTTTTGACTTTAGCAATTGCATTATAATTACATACCAAGACACACTTGCCACAAGAACTACATCGGTCTTCTATCCATACCGGTCTTGGAATTTTAACTTCCCGAGTTTCGGAAAATTTTGCATTAATAAACAGATTGTCATTAGGTGCCTCTACATCGCAATCAAGGAGAGTCACTTTTTGGTGCTCGCTGGTAGATAAATAATAAGCAAGATTGACAGCAACGGTGGTTTTCCCGGTTCCCCCTTTTCCGCTGGCAATTACAATATTGTTCATCTTGTATCCTCGGAATTTTTATTTTCTATATAGTAAAATCGTCCTCTGGCCTCATCTTTAAAAAGCAGGATACCTTTATCCTTAAGTTGTTTTAAATATTTATTTACTTCGACCATCCTTAAACCAAGCGCACTGGCTATATCTTGCGTGGTGGAGGGGCGTCTGCAAATCATATCCATGATATTTAAAAGGATGTGAGAGGTGAACTTTGAATTGGTTTGTTTTAAAACATTATTGTTTGATGACTTTATAATTTCAGTTTTTAGTGGATAAAATATTTTCTCCATCGCCATAAGTGATTCAATGTTTGCCGAGGTGATAGTAGGATTATGAGGGGCAGGACGATCCAAGGTGTTTAGCTGTATTTTTTCTGGATTTATCAAATGACATATCTGTTTAATTTTTTCAATCTCGCTATCATCATCATTAATACCAGGAACTATAAATACTTCAATCCAGACATGTCCTTCAAATTCATCAGCAAATGCCTTCAGACCGTTTACCAGTTCTCCTAGGGATAAATTCACTTGCGGGCAATTAATTTTCTTAAAAACTTCTTCGCTTCCAGCGTCTACGGATGGAATAATCAAGTCAACCGGCAAAAGCTCTTTTCTTAAAGCTATATCATTTAACAAGGTAGCATTAGTCAGTAGCGCAATCTTATATTGAGGATAATATTTTTTTATATAACGAATCACCTCTCCAATATCACTTGAAAGCGTGGGTTCCCCGCTTCCCGAAAAAGTAATGTAATCCAAATATGGTTTTCCCACGAGGATACTATCGATTTCAAAAATAATATCACTTAGGGGAAAAAAAGATTTCCGATCAATCGTCAAGTCAGTGGTTGCCCCACACTCACAATAGACACAATTTAGTGAGCATATTTTATGCTTCACCAAATCCACTCCGAGGGATGTTCCTAAACGCCTAGAAGGAACTGGGCCAAATACATGCATTGTAATTCATCCTTATGTCTGTAACATCTGTATGCTGATAATTTTAACAACCTTAACGTTATTCTGATTGGTCATCTTCCTTATTCTTCAAATCAATAATATTTTTTAATACTTCTTTACCTTCATTGAGTTCAGCTTCTAACTCGTTTAAATAACTTTGCAGATCTTTTTCTCTGGGCAAAGCCTGTTTTATGAATCCCCATAAATTACCAAAACGATTCAAAAACCCCATTCCTCTGCCACACCTTCTCCGATAGCCAAAACCACTTCGATGATGGATTCCTGGATGAGGACTGCATAATCCCATCCCTTTACCCGTTCTTGGTCCTTGACCCATCGGTCCTGTTTTGTCTCCCCCTGGCATTTTCCCCCTCCTTAATTATATTAAATTGATTAATTTTGAAGATAGTGACTATTTCAAGTGTAGTATATGAGTATATACCCATATAATCAAGTGGTATTTTTAATATATAACAAATAATACGTTTATTTTTTTTCTTTAATTTCGTAGTCTCCGCCATCAATAATAATGGCGTGGCCTTCAATCAATGCTTTTACAATTTTTTCTCGTGTCGTTTCGATAATCCGTTGAATGGTAGCAGGGGATATTCCCATTTTCTCAGCTGCATCGACCTGCCTTAAGTGCTCAACATCCACCAGTTTGACAGCTTCCAATTCATCATGTCCAATATTAATGACTGCCAATTGGGACATGGGGATGGCCTTGGGTTTAAACACATGATTGCTGTATTCCCTCTCAATATACCTACATTTTTTTTGCCAAGGTGCCACCAGAAATCTCCTCGTTGGTTGTTTTGCGAGTATATTATCATATTGTCATCAATCTTTTAACTAGTCTGTCCAAAGAATCAATCCACCATTGATAAATATGGTGCGAATATGAATGTTGATAAATAATTTCAATATGTTGGCTATTTTTAAGACTAAAAACAATCATTTTAGCCTAAATTTAACTTTAAAAAACGTCGACAGACGATAACTATAACCAAGGAATAAATATACATATTTCGCTTATTTTTTAACCGAAATGACTATGATACTTAGGCGGCAAAATACTAGAAGGGTGAATTTATTTGTATCAATGAACGGTTCTGTACCATTCCCATTTATATGATAGAGAAAGTGTTACAACAGATTTTATTATCTTAATGCCAACAGTAAAATCGTTTTAAAAGCGGATGACGGTAATTACGGACAATCAACATGAGACATTCGACTTCTAAATTCCTCGGCATAGACCAGATCATTTATTAGATAAAAATCATAAAGCACGCAAAAAATCTTTTCTTTTAATACCACGTCTTTAATTTGCCCCAAATTAAAATAATTTTCAAATAAAGCAATAAAATCTTCCTTATTTGCGCCTGGATCAATCAAGCTGTTTTGATAAGAACAATACACATCCTCCGCCGTTCTAGCGTTACCAATAATGGCGGGACGTCTTCCATACATGCTATTGCTCATCATCATAAAAATTAATACCACTAATACTTTCAACACCATCTCCCTTTTAAATTCGGGAACCACAAGCTCTTATAACATTATAGTTGATTTCTTGATGGGATAATATCTGGCAACAACATCCAACTAAATGCGCAGCAATCCCATCGACCAAGAGCCACCGTGCCCAGTTTCCGTACTGTAATGGACGCAGGCCACAGTTAAGGCCAGAGCTTTACACACTAGTTTAATCCAAAACTGTCATAAATAATATCAGGAACTTATCCCCCACAATTAGCTAACTAGCGATACCAACTGAAGAAAATACACTGTGCGTCATTTTTATTGAAATTAACATCTCTTTCATTTATCATGCTCGTAATTGACATGACATATATCTAATGACCATACCCGAGAAGGAGAATAAACATGAAAAAATTATTAATTGGATTATTATCGCTGACGTCATCAGTATCCTTGCTTGCCTTTACTTATTACCCGGATGACATAGAAAAGCTGACAAACGAAATTAAAGCTCTGGGGGAGGAGACTATACAGCATAGAAAGGATGAAATTCAAGGAATTACAGACTGCAAAGAATTTAACTCTAAGTTAACTAATATTCTTATGGGGCTTGCTAGTGATGCTCTATCAATCAGTGCTGATGCAATTGGAGCAAGTGAGGTATCACGAAATGATGAAATGGCCAAAATGTATCGAAAAAGAATGCCTGAACATGCAAAGCAACTTTCTGAGCGCTTGTTGGAAATGGCAGAGAAATCTACCAATTGTAGGCTTTAAAAAAATTCAAATAACCAAGAATTTTTTAAAATTAACAAAATGAGCAGGATATTAACCATATGAAAAAAAATGACAAAATTAATTATTAAATTATTAATCGTAAGTACATTTGTGCTCTTTAGTTTCTATCTAATAGCGGAAGATGGTTTCAGTAGGGCAGGTGCTGAAAAATGTAATTTAATAACATCTCAAAATTCATTTTATTGGAAATACTCAGAAGCTGATCAATGGATATTGGTAGATAATTTTACTGAAAATTTTCAAATTTCTCCCGAGAATGAATTACTTGATCAAATTCAAAAAGTTGACTGTTTCGAGGTTTGGAAACTTTATTGGAAATATAACTCAATATTTGCAAAAGAGGATTTTTCAGTCGACTTTGGACGAATATCAAAAGCTGTTTTTTCATTAGATAATCAAGCAACCGGTTTTTTTATTTCAAACAACGGCTTCTTTTTAACCAATTATCATGTTGCCAAAGTGTTTTGTGATATACCGGAAGACGGAAATTTCGATGATAAAATAAAATGTAAGAATGGTTACATTCTCTACGCATATCCACAAGAGTCCAAATATTTTGGATATCACGATTATGTATTAATGAAAAAAACTGATGTTACCAATTCAAGTTTCTTAAAAATTTCGATCGAACTTCCAAAAAAAGGAGACAGAATTTTTGCGGCAGGTTTTCCTCTAAGAACTTATGACGATAAATGGGAATTGATTCATCTTGAAAAATTAAGAAATACCCAGAGATACCCTGTCGTAAATTCAGGTCGTAACTCAATAGTATCTTTTTTTTCCTGGGATCCCTTAGTATTTAGTACAGGTCGAATTTCATCTCTACAAGTACCTAAACAATTCCCAACCAGATGCTTGGGATGTGACCCAGCAATTATTTCTATACGATCAAAGCGTGAATTTTCTGAAGATATAATAGAAAAAGAAGACATCCTCAATAGTTTAATTACTCCCAAAAAACTTGTCTCTTATGATATTGCTGGGGGGCCAGGTTCCAGTGGATCTCCTTTAGTTAATTTGAAATCGGAGGCTGTCGCTATTTGGCATCGGACAGGTATTGCAACTAGCTTAATTTCAACTTTTACTCAACTCGACTTATGCAATATGAACCAGTCGAAAAATGCAGAAAAATCTGCTTTGGCCAAATTTCTCAATGATAATAACAACAATATTTGTTATCAAATAAAGTCATTCTGTCAAACCAATGAATGTACAAATAGTATGCATCGAGAAAAAGTTGGGCTTGAATGGATAAAACTTGTTATGAAAAAAAATAAAGTTCCATTTACTGTTAAGAGCAATTAATAGAACGACAAGTGCCCTGTCGATCATATAAAAGCATACTATAGTACATTATTGTCCTTAGGTAAAAAGGTCGAATTGATTGAATACACGAATGAAGGACATTTAATATTCACACCAAAGAATGTTGAACATATGATAAAAGAATGTATCAATTTCTTTGATCGTTGCTTAAAACCTAAAGTCCCGAATAAAATGCAACCCAAAGTTCCTCAGAATCGATGAATAAAGGGTTTGAACGCTTTTACCTATTACATCACGGTTAAATCTTAGGCATGCGCCAATCATTGATCGAACAGCCACTTACCTGAAAGGCACATGACGTTCTCTTGCTTGGTAAGAGATGACTCTCGGGATAATTCTCTTCGAGGTCATTTCTTACCAAATTCATATCGATAGATAATCCTATTCCAAAACTGCATCAGAAATATCTGAAATAAAATCTTCAATATTTTGCTTTAACACTACAATCACTTCCTCAGACTCTGAAATATTTTCTAGAGAGTGTTGTAATTTTAAATCAAATAATAACGAAGTTAATACTTTTGATGTAAAATATGTGGCCGTACCTGTTAAGCTAGCAACTGTGAGGAATAATTTAGTTTTATATGCGCCAAAACCTTCACTGCCGCCGAGACATCCGCTGCCTCGTACAAACATCTTTCCTGAATACACCCCAACCACCAGACCGGCTCCCAGATCAACAATCTGCTTGGTAGTATATCCATTTTCAAGTTTTTTAGCTTTTTTAACAAGAAAAGATTTGTCAAAAATTTTATCACCTATAGCGTTGTTATCGCATTCAATTCCAGCTTGATAATTGCTGAAATTATCGCTACCAAACGTTTTATGGCAGACAAAAAGCTGAACTGAGTTTGTTTGATTTTTGACTCCGACAATCTTAAGAAAAACATCCCCCTCCTTATCTGTGATCATAAAAGCAAAAGAGCTGGAACAGATAAAAGATGTGATTAAAAAATAATAAAGTAGCTTTGTCATTTGTTCACTCCTTAAAAGTTAAGCTGTTTAGGCAGCGGTTAAGTTTCGTTATTATAGTACTCCTCTGGAATCATATGTTGTCGGCCCATATCAAGCATTTTCTCAAAACTTGATTTTTCACCTGCATTAAGAATCTTTTCTAAAAAATAAGAAAATTCTACAATACTAATACTTTCCTTTAATTTCATCGGATAATTAAGTGCTTCAGGGTCAAGCACTTTCCCAACTCTTTTAAGCATCAGACTATCAAGCATCTTATCGCTAACAATTGCCTTGTTTGCTTGATCGGATGTGATAAAAATCAAAAATAACACCCCTATTCCTAATCCTGGCGTAGCGGCAACGCTATAGGCGGCAACATATGGGACTAGCGCCATCAGAGGGGTCCCATACATCGTTACTTTTGCACGCGCTCTCATTTGAATAGAAAAATTTTCAAGTTCAGCTATACTGTATCCAGTTTGCCTTCCAAGCATTTGACAATTGTCACTTTCAATCGTGTCACAAAACTTAAAAACGATCTGATCTTTTTTAATTTCTTCCAAACGAATTACCTGAGGCTCCCTTGAGATACTAGATTTTAAAACTCCCAAGACATCGTATTTATCATAAGCACAGAGCTTATTAACAATACACAACAATAAAACCATCATAACCAATAGTTTTGTCATTATAACTTCCCTCAAAAAATTTATACTGTCTCTTATCACAAATTAAGCTTGCAAAATACTACGATCTTTCCTTGTGCCTATAATTACATGGTTGCACCATTTTTTTGAAATTAAAAACGAGTAAAGTCATCTAATTGTCAAATTTCTTTACTTTTTCGCACGACCTACTAAAAGATCTTTGGATACTCGAAAAAATGTGATGAGCTAAATATTAAATAAGCTAGAACATAGACTGGATAAGTTTGTAACAATCGTAAGGTTAGCTAACTTTGGGGCAAGTCCTCAATATTATTTCAGATAGTTTTACACTTTCAGGAATCCATTTCAAGACCTGATCATTAAACCATTTTTTTTATTACATTTACGTCGTAAAATATTATTTATAGATGTCATAAATTACATAATATATCGAATAATCAATATGTTATGTAAAATATTGCTTGTTTTTAGAACTTATAATATAATTTTATCAATATGATTAATAAGATTACCAGAAGTCAGATTAAAAACATCGGAAAAAGACTACGGTGTGCAAAACCTGATGAAAAATTAAACGATAACGATCTCAAAATTCTGAAAGAGTGGAGAAGTTATCATGCTCCCTCACTGAACTATTTCACCGACTTATTAAAAAAAGAGGCCACCAACCTTCCCCTAAGCAGCGATCAATTTACGCTCACTCATCGAATAAAAAGAATTCATTCAATTATTTTAAAGCTAAAACGCTTTCCCCAGATGCAGCTATCAACAATGGACGACATCGCTGGAGCCAGAATAGTGGTTCCAAGCAATAATGAAGTTATAAGCTTGATCAATATCCTTAAAGAAAGAAATTCAAAACATAAAATTATAAAAATCAATAACTATATAGCTCATCCAAAAGATGACGGATACCGCAGCATTCATGCCATCTACCAGATAGACAAAACTCCCGCATCCATACAGATTGAAATTCAAATTAGAAGCCTATTACAACATTATTGGGCAACCGGAATTGAGGTTTTTGGTACGCTGGAAAAAACATCTTTTAAAACCGGTGAAGGCACCAACGACTGGAAGGAGTTTTTCAAGCTCCTAAGCTCCCGTTTTGCTATTAAGGAACAGTCTCCAGTATTAAAAGAGCATGAAATATATTCAACCTCTCAATTAAACAAACTACTCATAAAGGCAATCCGTAATCTTAATATTATTGAACAACTTAATGCCTACACTTCGATTTACACAAGCAATTGGAGAGAGAATCGTCCAAAAGGTAGAAATGGCCGATATGCCCTACTAACCTTGAATGCTTCAACCAATACCACAAGCGTAGAGATATTTCCTGAAAGCAAATTTAAAGAAGCTCTGACTAAATACTCGTCAATGGAAAAAGTTTATCATAGTAGCGATGAGATAAATATTGTGCTTGTCAATCTTGATAACATCGAAAATCTGGAAAAAGCTTATCCTAATTATTTCATGGATACTAGAATGCTTTCAAATATTTTATCCCACATCGTACTTGGAAATTTTTAAAGCCTAGATCTTAAGCTTAACGATAATACAGTATTTCCTTGAAAAATCGGATACTGCTTTAAGCAAACTGGTGTCGGTCAGGTGAAAAGCGACAAAGCAGCAAGACGGAACAGAAAATTGCCTAAAAGGATAACATGAACAAATTTCATGGTGCGCTAGAACGTATTGACACAGAATGTTAATCGTTATACAAAGAGATTTAGATAAAACAATTTACCATTACCAGCGATGTTAAACTAAAAAGAAAGAACTTGTTATGATGCTGACACAATGGAAATTGTAAAATGTTGCTTGTAGCAATGGGATTAAATTTGCAACATGCAAAAAATAAGGTTGATCGAAGCTAATTAATATTGAATATCAGCCATATTACTAAGGGAGATTATTATGAAAAATTTAATTTGTATTGTGTGTCTCGCCCTCATTGGAAATTTTGCTCAGGCAGCGCAAACGATTTATACTTTGAAATGTGCTAATCAGGGAGTGAAGATGGATGCTCTTAACCATTTTGTTATCCATGGATGTCTACCAGACAAATTCAGAGAATGTGTAATACCATTTGCACATTTAGTTGAAAACGTAATAATTAAAGGCCAGGTAGACGGTATAGAATGTGGGATCAAGAATTGTTATGGTGAGCTTTCATATGACCAAGATGAAATTTTCTTGGATGCTAAGATTGATATTGATAATGACGATAACATCGATAGATCAGAAAGATTTAACGTAGGAAAACTTTCAGCAATAGAAAATGAGGTAAAATTCAAATATCCCGTAAACTTTGAATATGTTCTTGATTATTATAGTATATATGAAAGAGTTTTCGGTGGCCTAGAAGATAAACAATCTGTTTCAATGTCAATCGACCTTACCAACCCCTAGCATGCTTTATAATCTCTACGCTTAGAAAAAAGAGTTTGTTATTGATCAGGAAAGAAGTTTATGTAAGACGTCTCGTTTTGTTGCTATTTAAAACAATCAACATTGCAAAATAATTGAAAGTACAGACATGAGGTTTATTTATTAAAAAATATTGTTTTTTTCATTATAAAGTCTACTGTTAACTTCCCCCTCTCCCATCCCATTATATGCACATGCACCTTTAGGGCCAGTTGCAGTCAAAAAAGCCATGGGACAAAGATGCAATTTTTTCTTTTCTTGGAAGGCGGTGAAAGCGTAACTCACTACTCCTAAAATGACTAAAGAGTGTTTACCAATTCCAAATTTGCGAGACATGAAAAGGTCAATTAAATTTAATAATTGATTTTTTTTGGCTCTTTTGATTACGAACCAAACAGGAAGAATATTTTTTGTAAAATATGATGATGATCGATTAACTCTACTAAGATCGTAATAAAAACCATCAACATCTAGATATTTTGACAGTGGCGTTATTTCATTATTTTTTACTACCAAAAGTGTGTTAACCATGCAATCTGGGTGTCCTTGAATTTTCCAAGGAGCATAGTTTGGAAAAGGCCTAAAATCATCGCATGAAATTTTCTCAAGAATACTTTTATGTGTAATTTTTTTAATAATAGTTTCTCTATCAACAAGAGTATTATGATCAAGTTCATATCTTATACCTGGTCCTGCTCCTTGTATTGTTATCATCCTAAGGCGGGGAGCATAAGGAAGGATAAAAGCCAGAAGGCGATGAATCTCTTCGAGATTAATTGTTGTGACAGTAATAATAATACCTATTCCCAGGCCCGCATCAATGACACTCTTGATGGTTCTTATTTTCATATCAATATAATCATTGGCCTTCATTTGCATTTGGGTTTGAGTATTTAGCGTATCAAGTGAAAGATTAAATTTATTCAATCCAGCTTTTTTCAGTTCTTTGGCAAGGTTTGGTTTTTGCGCTATCAATAAACCATTGCTACAAATTATGGATTTCATTCTATACTTTTTAACAAATTTTAAAATAGTTAAAATCTCTGGATGCATCAGGGGCTCACCACCAGTCAAAACAACCACTTTTGCCCCGTGCTTCTTAATTGTTAATATTCTTTTTTCAATTTCAAAGACAGATAAAAACAGTGACTTTGGGTTAGAGCCACTATCCGCATAACAAATAGGGCATTTAAAATTACATGCGTTTGTTATTTCAATGGAATAGACAAATGCCCGATCACTAACTGGAAGGTCATTATTTAAATTAAAATTTAATTTATTCCTAATTTTAAGATATAAATCAGCATGATCAGACAATTGGTGAATTGACGGTTTTATTGGACACCAAACCTTTCCGAGAACCCTCTTATCATCGATTTCTATTTCGGCAGGGTGATATTGATTACATTGATTGCAAAAAGCTTCCGTTTTTTCATAGATCATATAATTTCTCCTATCGGGTGAAAACCATGTTTCGTGGATATCCTAACAAGCAACGATCTTTCGCTTAATTGATTATTATCAATATTATTGAGTGTATTAATATAGAATTTTGCAAAACTTTTTAAATCTTCAGACTGAAAACCATAAATCCTAAAATGGAGAAAAGAAATTCTCAGATACTTTCAACGTAAGGCCTTTTGTACCCCAATCATTTTATTATGCCGCTATTAAAAATTCGCTATAAAGCGCTCTTAGGTGTGCTGACTTCCTGGCACCATTTTCTTTTAACTCAATGAGCCCATATTCAGCTAAGAGCTTTACATCACACTATGAACGTTTTTAAAATCACGCTCAACCATGCGGGCTAATTCCTGAATCGAGCTTGGCTTTTGAATTCTAATAATTGATAGAAGCTCAAGACGTGCTCCAATAATCACTTTTCCCAATGTTTTAAAAGAAGGAAAACTAATAATAGTGTATCCCTTATATTTAGCCCTATTCGGATGCTTTAAAACTGAAGCAAAACGAGCAAAAGCATCTTTGGTTGGTTCAACAATTAATAATGCTTTATTCATTTTCATAAACAAATCCCTCATTTTCTAAAAACCAAGCTCTATATTTAATTCCCTATGGATAATCTTTGGATGCGTGGAAAATATGGCAGTTCGTTTCCCATCTTGATGGTTTCAAGTAATCTTCTGATGAAAAATAATTTCTGCTGTCATGTCTAATGATTTATACACCATTAGATTCATTTTTTAGCAAGTCATAAATTCGGATCTGTAAACTTAGTGGTAAGATGTTATATTACCTATGAAATAATTAAGGAATATTTTCCAGTATGCAAAATTTTGTAAAGGGAAGTAAGTGAATATTTAATTCGGAGTACTCCTTCTCTCCTAGATGGACTTGATAATATTGAGGAATGGTTAACCGTTCTCTGTAATAGAACAAATGTTTTGAAAGATTTTTTTCTCCGGTTTTGCACTCTACCGCAAAAAGTGGCTTTTTATTTTTTAATACGACAAAATCAACCTCTCTGCCATCGATATCTCTAAGGTAGCGAAGTTCCATTTTATAACCTTGCGTGTCCTCCAGATAGTGACAGTATTTCAGTAAATGGGAGGCAACCATGTTTTCAAAACGGTATCCCACGTCCTCCACTTCAGACCAGTCCCATAGATAAAGCTTGTTGGCCTTCTTGACTGCTCTAATTTTGGTAGGGTCATAGGGCAAGATACGATAGCAGTAATAAATCTGTTCGAGGAGAGTGATCCAATGAGAGATCGTATTAGGCGATACTTCCAAATCTTCCCCTATTGATTTAATGGAAAGTAGCGAGCCTATTTTACTTGGAAGGGCATCCACTAAAAGCTCCATGAGGGATAACTCTTTTACTGAGCCAAGATCCTTGATATCCTGGGCCACCACTCGGGAGATTCTTTCTCTTTGCCATCTTCGATGAAAGACTTCATCCTTTAATAAAAAAGGTTCAGGAAAGCCACCAAACTTAAGAAGATTATGAATCGTTTCCTTATGATTATTTGTCAACACCTCATTAATGGTAAGAGGATGTAAGCGATAATAGTGGTACCGTCCAAATAGTGAGTCTCCACCTTTTCGAAAATGATCAAGCCTAACCGATCCTGTAACAAGAACTTTAAGAATATCACCATAAATCAGAAACTTAATGAGGTTTTTTATTTAAGTTTTGTAAAAAACTCGCAAAACTTATAGTGGAGGTTGCGAGATTACTGGAAGGCGTGGGCGAAAAACTTAAAGAGCTGGAATCTTTTATTGATTCCCTTAACGGTCGCCCATCAGAATAATAAAAGGCGTATATTAAAAGGCCCTCGATCAATCAAACCGAGGGCTTTGTGTAAATTCTGAACTATAAGGCAATGGGAGCAATTGAGCGTGATTTGTTGCTTCCTCATAGGGGGTGAGGTATCATTTCAAATAATTTGTTCGTTCACACATTAATTAACAAATAACCGTTAAATGAAAGTCAGCTTCTTAATTGTTCCGATAAAAAACTTGTTGGTCCATACTTCCAAAGACTCTCTTTCTTTTTGTTTTAAAAATGGTGAGACATCTTTTTTTGTTTGCTTAACGTCAAAACTTTCAAATTTATCGTTTAGAAGTTTCTAACATTTTTCTTTAGTAAGAACTTCTTTTTTATTCCAACCTCCACTTTGAACTAAGCGAGGCTCAAGATGTTTAAGATGGAGAGATTTTTGTCCTAAATACCAAAGATAATCAAAAAAATCTCTTCCTTTGACTCTAGATTCCCACCCTCTTGCAAGAACAGCATGAACTTTCGCCGCAAATAAATCAGAAAAAGGCATTGTTTTTACTTGAAAAGGAATCGGACGATATAAATCTCTCACCTCAAATCAAAATTTTCAGGAGGGATGGTATCAACTTCAAGCTTAATTTTTATAATTTGACTTCCTTTGTTTATAACATTGCACTGGAAATTTCGTAATAAAAATGTCCCATTCAACATATGAACGTTTTGCTTTTAAAGTTGAAATTATTTAATAGTAAAAACTTGAACATGCCTTAGACAGCTTTGAATCTAAGGTATCGGGTGAATTAAGATTTTTCTGTTTTTCTTCTAACAATAAATTTTGCCTAAGAAGTATCTTTAATTGATTAACTTTATTTTTATCGCAACTTTCGACATCAACAAAATCTTTTATCTCCTTCCATTCTTTCATAAATTGCTGGAACGCATTTGAAGTGTTTGGGTCTAGATTTATTAAAGAAAATAATTTTCTCTTGGCCATCTTTGCATACTCATAATTAATCTTACTATCAAGTAAACTGGCAATATCAAAAAAAGAGTATGTTGTGGGATATCCTTTTTTTGTGAGTTCTTCTTTATTCCAGTCACAGACATCATCGCTGGGCAAACAGTCACTCATAAATAATGCAAAATGGAGATTTTCTTCATTTTGGGGTACCGATATTGAAAAGTTAAATTTATTTTTCAGTTCAGAAAGTTTGTGATTAACTGTAATGAGTAATTTTTGTTGATAATCTTTTGTACACAATCGATCCAACTTTGAAAGCTTTTTCATTTCAATATTTTTCTGCCCATCTCCTATTTTTAATACAATTGACGAATAAGTTTGGAGGAATTGATTTGGCAAGCTAGAATTCATAATATCAGAACATTTAATTTGATAAAATTCTTTGTCGGGCGCGAGAGAGTTTTCAATAAATTTTTGGAAACTTGGCAACGATGAAATTTGAGCATCGGGGTTCTTTGAAGTGTAAAATTGATCAAGAACAGAAACTCTACTATGAGGATTTTCAGGAATAAAGGAGTAGAAATCTCCACGTTCATCTTGGACTCCATCTCCGGTTGTTCCAGCAGTTATACACAATTGTCCTTTATATTTTTTTACAAGTTCACTCATATCATCCAAAACTTCGCCACTATAACAAGAATAAATATCCAGATGAACTTTTGCACCTGTCTTTAATAAATCTTCAATTTTGGGACCAAGAATTCCCACTGTTGGTTTAACTAGAGTAAGAATCATTGCTGTAGTATAATTATACGCAGGGTTATCTTGCCATAACTGCCAAGCCGAAAAATGTTTACCAAGAACAGTGGCTCCATGTGCATTCATTTGTATTTCTATACTATCACTCGGCCCCACTCCATTAGATATAATACTATCGATTTGTTTATTATAATTGTCGGGTGACATCCAACTGGCCGGAGACCCTGGTGCAACTCCTCGGGAATTTGCCGGAAAGCGTTTCCAACCATCGATATCTGTGTTTTTATTGCCGAATAAAATTTTTACATCCCAACCACGATTTGTTAATCGATGAGATGACTGTTCCATTCTCCATAAAAATAAATCGTTATCCCATTCCGCTAAAGATGAACCTCCCATTAGTACAGCAATTTTTTTAGCTTCAACTAAATTTGATGTTAAAAATAATAATAGTATCAGAACTATCTGCCACATTCCTTTTCCTTAATTACATGCACAAAACTATCAATTTTACTAACGATAGCTTGAGGATAATATTGTATGGTATTAATATTTCCCATAAATACATAAGGTCCTTTGGATTTTTGTAATTCTACATTTAATTTAACCCAAACATGTTTTTTAAAAATTTGATTTTGAAAAACACTGATTTGATTTTCTAAAATCAATTTAGTTTTAGAGTAACTTTGTGGATTTAGAATTATTTCTATAATCAGGCGATCATTAGATCGTTTTTGAATTGCCTTAGAAAATATTTCGTAGTCACCACATTTTAGGGGATATTTTGTTTCCGCTCCTGCTGAAACAATAAAAAAAAATACAATAATAAAAAAAAACTTCATGAGTTATTTATCGTAATTTTTTTAATTTATAGAAATTATCGTCGTATAAAATATTAATAGGCAATTATTGTTCATATCTTTAGAAGGAAGTTCAAGTATTACATACATGAAATCATCGTTAATTATAGTGGCCAAGTGGCGTCGAATTTGCCTGTCTAACAACAATTATAATTACTCAAACCTGATATATTTACTCCAGTACTCATTTATTTATGACATGGAGGTCGTAAATATTAGTGCTACCAGAAGTAGTGCGAATAGAACAACAATCTCAATGTATTTTCATAAAAATAAATAAACAATTTTTTTAATTGGTTTGGAGAATAAAGAAGTTGAAATTACCTAGGAAATTTGATTTGATCTGCTACAATTTTGATTCTATAAATCACTTGCCTAACATCAAGTCTCTTTGCAGTTGCTTCAAGGCGATTAGAAAACATCTAAGCAATAATGGGTATTTTTTATTTGACCTAAGCACCCTTGTGGCATTGCAAACAAATTGGGATAGAGGGCTTTGGATTCAAGATACAGATGAACTTTATAAAATCCAAAGCGGAATTTATCTCCCAGCAGAGAAAGAAGTTATAGCACAATTGAGAAAAGCTGGTTTTAAAAGTATTGAATACTACTCTGACATGAAATTTAAAAATAAACTTTTAGTCGAAAACATTGAAAATCATAAAAGGGTGTTTTTTATTGTAAAAAAATAAAGTAAAATTTTTCTTCCCGCGGATGGAATGTATATGCACAGCCAGTACACCCAGTTGGATTTGACAAAGACATAAGAATTATTGAGAATATTCTGTGTACACACAGCTTGATAAATATTTTTAAATCATTGAGGGTTATTTATGACAAAGTTATTGCCCATAGTTCTTCTTACAACACTCCTGGCCTTTTCCGCCCAAGCCTCTTTTAAATTCCAGGCCGGTCCTTATATGGAATATTTTTTGATCGGTGGACAAAATACTTCGGGAGCTTCGAGCACATCTGGAAATGGAGATCTTACTGGGTACGGGCTGGGACTTAAAACAGGCTTAACCTACAGCGGTTTTGAAGCCGGATTAGACTTTGCTTATCGACACTTCTCAGCCAAGTACGATCCTCAGTACAACAATAACCTTGGTAACGACGTAATTTCCGGTCAAATGATAGGGCCATATGTTGCATATACTTTTTTGGACATGGTCAAAGTTTCCGTATCCCTATACCTGTCCACGAATCTAACTGCTGCAAGTGAGAGGGGATATGAAGGAGATGCTCCAAGTGCTAAACTTGAAGTGAGCTATCTTCTGAAAAACAAAGCATCGCTGGGAGCCTTATATATCCCAACAGTTGATTTAAATAGTAGCTCATCCATCGGTAATGAATTTAGAGAGCTTTCAGGGTTATTTGGACTTTCGTTTAATATTCCTTATGATGTTTTCTCCATATAAAATAATTGTTCGGTTAAAATTGCTAGAATTAAATTCAAAATCTTGAAATGAGCTTTTTTCTTGCAGCATAAACCGAATGATAGACAGTTTTAGTGCGTGTAATGTACTTCCTTGATCAATTTAATCCTAGCCTATATTTTCCAACTAAGAACTTAGTTGCTATCTACTAAGAGTTTAGTTATATTTATTTCAAGGAGAGATTCCTACAGTTTTTTTGGACAAATAGACAAGTAAAATCAAAGCAGGTAAGGCCAATTCTATAGAGGAAGGCACTTGTGAAAAAAATTCAACTTAATAAAACTTTAGTTACCTACCTAGAATCAAAAAAAATTACCCAACAAAAATTATCTGAATTAACTGAGATAAGTCCCTCTACTTTGCATGGTTATCTTTATGGAGTGATTCCAAAAAGCTTGGAAAATATTATTCAAATTGCTCATAAGTTAGATATATCCCCCCCTAGATGAGTTAGTTTTTAATAAAAATAAATCAAGGAAGTCTTCATAATATTAAGAAACTTTTTTTAGTTTTACTTTAACAGATGTAGAAAATCCTAGCGCATCGATTAGACCAACAATTTTATCAATGGTAAACCTTTCTGTGTTGAATGATCGAAGCCTTGATAGGTCTGACTTATCAAGGCCGGTAAGAAATAAAACCTGATCCGTTTTCATGGTTGAAATAATCTTTAAGAACTCAGTGACAAGTTTTAATTTTAGAAAGTCTTTTTCATCTTTAATCTCTTCAGATTCTTTTAATTTTTCAATATCAATTTCATAAGGATTCATTGTTACCTCACATTATAAAGAGTAATAACTCCAATACAATCTGGTTTATCACTACAAATACAAAAAACTAGTTTTAATTTCTTTTCCATTACTTCACCAGTTTTTACAAAATAGGAGCAAAATTCATCTCCAAACTCTTTTTCTCCAGAAGGGGAAAGAAGCAATCCATCAATAAGAGTAGCTACTATTTTTTTTACCTCTAAAACACTGTAGCAAGAACGACCATTTTTATTAATATGACTCAAATCAACTTCTAGAGACATAAACTCTTTCATATTAAATTCAATTTTAGCTTCAATAATCTCTAGTTCGTCAGGTCTTATAATCAAATCAATTCCCCTTTCCAGCATCCCCAGTGTAACACAAGTTGGTAAATTTGCCAACCACGGTTGGCGCAAATTATATTGATGATACAATAATCCAGAAGAACGAAAAATAAAATATATTTACTGATATGTATTTTTTTTCCAAATGGAGGATTTTTAAAATAATTTCTTGAATATAAATTCAATCACTTAACTTCCATAAAATATCCACTAGTTCTGAATTGACTATAACTATCTGAATTTAGTAATTGAACTTTCAATACCAGTAACTTTTTTATTCGTAGCTGATTATTTCAAAAGACACTCGAGGGAAATTCGCTTGGTATTGAAAATATTATCCGACATTGTGACTACTGTTGCGCCGGGTCGTCGCTTCTGTTACATTTCTGTAAAAACATTATTAACAAACTGTGATCTCACACGAAAAGGGAAATTAGCTGATATCTAACTGAGAGAAAAATTATGAAGAAGTGCTTAAATATTTTGGTCTTAATATCATTATTGTTTTTAGTGGCTAGCTGCAAAGATAAGTCAAATAGTAGCACGCCCTCCCAAGGCTCTCAAATCTCATCTCAATTAAAAACAGATAATAGTAACTCTCAGTCAGGTTCAACGACTAAACAATATGTTCACCTACTTCAAGTTACCGCTTTAAATTTTTTAACTGATGGCACTGAACAATGTAATGTAAAAAATATAATATTTGCTGTAAGTGAATTAGATAACAATATCTCGTATACCGTATGTATAAATTCAAAAGTTCAACTTCTATTATTGAGTGATCGAGGGATTGTGTCTTACAAAGCAATCAATCTAAAAAACTGGCAAACACTTTCAGTGAAATTGTCAGAGACGACCGCAGAATATTACGAGCTAGGTAAGATGACAGGATTGACTAGATATGCGGTACATAATCCCTACGGTATTACCTCACTTGCGATAGAAGATGTTACCGATGTTAGTCCCGAACTTTTGAAAAAATATAATGATCTCAATGATAGACTTTCTCAATTAAAAGAAGAAGTTTTATTGGCTAAGCAAAATGGAACAAGCCTTGATCCACAAATTTACGAAGAAATACTCAAACTTCAAGAAGAAATTGCTAATCTTACACTCTAACTAATTTTTAAAGTTGCATTATAAAGGAGTAAGCTTATGAAGAAATTATTACTTGGATTGGTGTTAACAAACCTTATTTCATTTTCAACATTTGCATGCCCAGACCTAAATGGAAGCTATGCTGTTGAAAACGGAACAATGAGAATGAATTTATCTATGCAAAAAAACAATGACGGAGTATACATTCTCAACAATGAAGAGAGGGATGTAATCCTGGATGGGCAAAATCATGCATTATCTGAGGGAATGAGCTATAGTGCAGCATGCTCTTCTGACACAGTCACTATTCACATTTTAGCTGGCAATCAGTCGGTTGCAGAGGTCATGTATATAAAAACTAATCGTGGCATGATCGTTAAGTCTACAGGTGATGAAGATATGGAATTTATAAAACAAATTTAATAATACTGGGAAAAATGGGCGCAAGTATCCCTCCCAGGTTTTATGCCCTCAGGGGTTAGGCAAAAAGAAAAAAGTTATTCGGGGATTTGGGTTAATAACAGAAACGTGTCAGGCAACGTTTCACCACGTTATTGACTAGGAATATCAGTGATTCTTACTGGTTCGGAGACAAGAACTTCATCAACTTGAGATAAAATACGAGAAAGTAATTCAACAGGTACAGTGAAATTTAACGCCGTATTCCTGCTGATGGATAGCATTGTTTTTGTAGCTATGTCAGGTAAGCCTTTTGATTTAAGATAAGCTTCATATAGCCTTGAATTGATGGTTAATTTTGAACTGTATACTCTTCCTCCTTTGTCCAAAAATAATTTTCCAAACTCTTCAGTAAATTTTTTGCCTCTCTCCCCCCCTCCTGTAGAACAACTAGTTAATATGATCTTCCCACCAGGAAGAAATACATTTGTTAATGGCGAATATTGCCCACTTCCTATCAAAGACTTTATATCGATATCCTCCAACTCACCGATTGCTCCATGACCAAATATCTCCAATCCATAAATACTCCCATAGTTCTTTTTAATTTCAATTAACTTTTCTTTAAGATCCTCATAACCATTGGCCTGAATAAAATGGGTATTAGGATATTTTTCATATTTCTCTGAAAACTCATATCTTGGTACCGATGCCAGTCTAGCACCTGCCTCTAAGATTGAGGCAAAAACATAAACTTTTTTACCAAGCTTGTCATAGTATTCACTAGTACCTTTATCAAAATCAATTTGCTCAACTATAAGTCTAGGTCTGACATAAGATAATATAACTGCCCCTGCTAACACACCTCCATCTTTATGAATCATTTGAAATGGAAGCTTCCAGAGGCTTTTGCTTCCTTCACTTTTTGCTAACCCTATTCCATCCATTACAACACCTATAGGTCCACTAATGGGAAAGAGAGTTAATTTTTGCCAATCAGATCTCAATAGAAAAATACTTCTCACTGTTTGCCTGGCAGAAAATTCGAGCTGACGGGCAACAGCCTCTCTTAAAAGTTCATTTTTCTTTTGGGCAGTCGCTTCTGCTAATATATTTACTAGACATGTTTTCATTCTACCCTGGGCATAAGATAACTCAGGGTTGATCCACAGCGCAAGTACTAGTAAAGTTATTAATTTAGTCATATTTTTTCTCATCAGAACTAAATAATTCTGCACAGTTAATTATCGTCATTTATGCTATATTTGTTAACAATCGGATGAATAAAAAAAGCCACCAAAACTTGGTGGCTTTTTTATGGACACTGGTTCGACTATTATATATCTAGAATTCTTGTGCAGTATGTATCATTCCCAATAATTCAAAGTTTTCAGTTACTTGATTTATTTATTCAAGTTTAACTGGATAT
>MEQB01000066.1 GCA_001770015.1 Bdellovibrionales bacterium RIFOXYC1_FULL_37_79 | reverse complement strand
TGTTAATGGGCTTCTTGGCGTTTTAGTCATTTCACTTTTCTTCACAATATTTCACTTCATTTCACCAATTCAGTCGTGATAGTCGTGAAAACAATACTGTGACAAAATTGGTTTTTAAAAATGTCAAATCTAGAAATTGATAAAAAGTTTTTTGGTTGGTGAAATTATTTTATACAAATAACATTACCGGTAGAACCTTCAACATCTTCGTCAAAACCAAATCCTCCACTAGAAACATAATGATTAAGATTAACATATATCGGATACGATGATGTTTCTGATGTTGTAAATAAATGAGGTTCATTAGAACCCCGCCAATAATGAGTAATACCTAATCCATTAATAACGGGTGTCCTTTGATCATCAATCGAATAAAAACTCCCATTTTCTGAAGGATATCCAGCACCCAGATGGCGCATAAGGGTTTTTAATTCCTTATAACTTGGAATTCTACCACCTATCATTGAGCATACCCTGCCAGCTTCACCACGACTTAATAAAGCATACGAAGCGAAGCCAAAATCATCATAACTGACTTGATCCCAAACAGGTGTTGGAAATAAAGAACTCCAAATTTGTCCACTAGGATCCTTGAACCCTATTCCAAAACCAGGAACATTTTTGATCATTTCAATACTTTCACCTGTAATAGTTTTTCGAAATTTCTTAGTTGAAACAAGGAGTATTGCTGATCCCCATTCGTTATATACTGTGCCTTTACCACGTCCATCGATAATTTCCATTTTGTAAGTATAACCAAAGCCTGATGAAATACTCCTCCTAGGGACGATATCTAAAACTTTTACTTCGGAACTATAATCAGTTTGTTCAGGGTGAAAAGGATTGTGATAAAAAGTATCTCCAATGCATATACGCTCATCTGTACATCTCATCTTTTTTGATGACTTAATCTGAGCAGGCCAAATACCAAATGCCATCAAATTTTCATTATATCTTACTGCCAAACGTACATTTTCTTCTTGATCAAAGTAAATATAGATGATATTGCCAGAAACTACGTTAATAACATCATAAAAATCTTCTGTTAAATAAACATCAACATAATCACCAACACAAAAACCTTGAATTGTACAACCTTCAGTAATGTTGATGTCATATTGATTAATATCTTGAATTTCCTCATCTGGAAATTTGACAGTATATAGTGAGTAACCATCGAAGTCTGTACTGTCTTTTGATCGTTTTAAAATTTCTATAGGTTGGCCATTCCGAGGATCTTTAGGGTTCGAACTATAATAAACAGCACTCTTTCCAACGTAGTCACGCCAGTTATTTATTAGAGTTGAAGATTCCTGTAATTTGGTAATAGTATTTATTTTATGATAAGCTTTAGCTTCTTTGCTTAGGGTTATTTCCTGAGCAACCGCAACTTTTAAATATGTAATAAATAATACCAAATAGAAAAAAAATCTCATGTTTATCCCCCTATAACAAAAACCAACTTCGACCAAAATTCTAATTTACACGGTGGAAGCCACCTTATATTTAGATTTTAATTTTTCGCACCTATTTTCTTGACACTTGTTATTACCTAATAATTTATTTTTGTTCAATATATATAGTGAGTGGTCGTTAAAATATTCATATAGTTTATGTTCAATTAATATTTGCACGCAGTTACGGTCAATTGTAGTAGCTATTAGTACTATAGTACTTAGAAACAGCAGGTACTATGGCCTAAATAAACAGTGGTAAATCAATGTTGAGGTACCACTGGCTTCTGTAATTGACTCCCAACTCACTGAAATTATAATTGAACATTTTCGATACTTGTAACTTCAAATTTGTAGCTGATTATTTCAAACAAAAAGTCTTCATTTATCAATTTCGATAATAGATATGAAATGATTTTCCCGAACTTTTGGCATATATTTCCTATGTCTTTATTTATTCATCACTGACTTCAGAGGTTACCACCTTTCTCCGAAAAATACCCAAGTAGTATTTATAGGGGTTTCATATCCAGATATTGACTATATTGAAAACAAAAAAGATTATTCTTACGATCTTGATAAGCACATTATTGTATTCAAATAATTCATTTCCAATCACTGAAATGCGAGAATGTTTAAATAGCGTTTTAGAAAAAACAACGACCTTCGGACAGAAAGAAATGGATAAACGATTTCACAAACTATATCATTATTGTAGTTTTTACGGATCAGGATTTTGTAGGTCAAATGTATATTTTTTACTTGAGGAAATAAAAAAATTATACCCCCAAATTGATCTTTCAGATTTTAAGGTTTTATATCTAACAACTGAAAATCGGATAAACAGAGAAACTCAAAAGGCCAAGTTTTATGTCAAGGATGCGAGAGAAGGCAGATCCAAATCCGACGTTAAGAGCCATCCCATTACTGGATGGATATATCATTTTATCTTGGAATACAATGGACGTATTTATGATCTCGATTATACAAATCAAATTAGTTCAATTGCTAAATCAACTTATATAAAAAACTTTTTTATAAGCGATCATTCAACAGTTTTGAATTCGAAAATGCTGGATACGAATGCTCAATTTGTTAGCCCAGAAGAAATTCTTTTATTTGAAGTTGATGGTGAAAAATTTGTAGATAATGTCTTGGCGGGAATCGATTTTGCAGACTTTCATCGGTATTTAGAAAATAATAACATACGAAAACAAAAACTAATAGAATACATGTCTGGGAATTGAAGACGACTTCCCTTGTTTTTAACTGAGAATGGTCTCGCCATGATTTCATGTCAGGTATTTCCAGAAGTCAGCGTGCAATTGGGGTTAATATTGCGATCATGAAAATATTTGCAAAGTTTAGAAGTTTTTTAATGCTAGAAAAAGATATCTCTAATAGTATGGATATGCTGTAGCATGGGACAAATAAAATGTTTAAGATTGTCTTTGAAAGATTAGATGATAATATTGACAAAAAAATTAAGTTTCCTATATAAAATAATTCAGTTCCATCAACCCAAATGTTCATATGTTCTATGGGACAGTAGATAAAACGAAATTTCCAGTGCAATGATATAAACGGGGATACTCTGTACGGTGGGCCATAGCGAATTTATGGCCCACTTGATTAAAAATTAAAAAAAATTCAAATTGAAAATTGGTTTTTTCTAAACCTTCTTTTTCTTGTAAAAGTCTCAAAAATGAGACTTTTTTCTCATTTTTGAGACTGGAGTCTCATTTTTGAGAAAATTCCCTGCAGTAATCCGAAATTAAAAATATCTTCAAAAAATAATTAATTATTATTTTTTCAAGTGGTTAGCGAGCAATTGGTTAAAAATCAAAACTGGCATGTGGCTTGCCTTATATAAAATTAGAAAAGTTAAAAAAAGATTACGGGAGGTAGAACTATGAGCACTGAATAATTTTATGACGTAGAGAAATGAAAGTATTTTGGGCCAAATTTTATTTTCTAAAATGGAGAATACTTGGAGAATACTGGAGAATGCAAAACTCGCCCCTTCTTGAATTTGTCTTTAAATTCGGCCCTTTATTTGACCGCGTTTTTTGACTATCCCCCTCCCACCAGTGTGATGGGTATAGTCAAAAAGACGCTGAAAAAGGCTGAAGGTATAAGAAAATAGCAGGGGCGAGTTGAAAAAAGTAAGTAAGTAAGGAGTGAATAAATGATTGGTAAGGATGATAAAAATAGTTTGTTGGATGGATTAGTTAGGAAAGTGAAAGAAAAAAAGATAGATCAAAAGTTAAAAAATAATAAAGCAGTGTTCAAAATAAACAAGGAGCAGACCAGATTTAGAGTTGATCTGGGAAGAGATTTGAAAGTTCTTAGGAAGGTGCTTGATTTGCTTGAGAGGGCAAATAATAAAGAGTACGGACGTAAAATAACTTTTAAAGACTTGGCGATTTGGGGAATCACTAAAATTAATTCCAAAGACATGAAAAAGATTCAAGCGGCAAGTATGACTAAAATGGAAAAGGTCGAGCGGTTTTTTAATGAGTATAAAGCAAAAACGAGAGGGGGTATTACCCTTGGAAAATTTTTGGTTAAGAAATTAAATATTGCCCAACTGGTTTAGTAAAATATTTTAACGGGGAGAAATGCTTGTCTGAAAACAACATAAAAACTGATTACAAAATTAAATCCACGCAGTATAGTGACGACCGTGAACTAATAGGTTCGCTTACGCTCTTTAACAAATTAATATGGGGAATAGATGAAGTATGTAAGTTCACCAAATATGCAAAAGGGACAATTTATAATTTAGTCAGCAAAGGTGAAGTTCCATATCGACGAGGACGCAAAAAGAAGCTCATTTTCATTCCAAGTGAAATCATTGAATGGTTAAAAGGAGAATGAAAATGAATTTTAGAGATTGTTTAAAAAGAGTTACTACTGGTATTTACAAAAATAACAAAACAGGAAAATTTTTTGCTGAAAAAAGAATTAAAGGGAAAGTACATAATAAAGTATTTTCTAACCTTTATGACGCAAAAAAATGGCGAAAACATTTTGATGGTATTTCTTCTGAGATAAATGAAGAAAATGTTGAACAAAAGTATTCTACCCTAGCATTTGTATGGAATACTATGAAAGAACAGCACTTTCCTAATTTAGCAACAAGTACAAAAGCTATTTGGCACAGAAGATACACTCTACTCCAAATTTTAGAGCATCTACCAATGGATAAGATTACACCTTCTAAAATCACTAGCTGGGTACAACATTGGGTAGAAAAGTTCAGCTCCGTTGATTATAAAAATTCAGGACGTGGTAAGGCCGGAAGATGTAACTTAAATAATGAGCTTAACATGTTTGTAACTATTTTTAATTGGTATAAGGAAAGTGAACAGTTTGAACAAGAAGCTCAACATTTAACTTGCCCAATAAAAAGAAAACATCGAAAATTGGGTTTCATAAAACCTCTTCCTGATAAGAAAAAGCAAATTGATCTAAAACATGCATTTATATTCTTTGAATATTTAATGCCACTGTATAGAGAACTTGCGATGATGCAGTTTTTTACTGCTGGTAGGATTGGAGAGGTTTCAGGACTTCAGTGGAGTAATATTGACCAGCAAAACAAAAGGCTGTTAATAAAACATACCTGTATTTGGGATCAAACGAGTAAATCATTTTTAGAACTTAAGCCTTTTCCTAAAAATAGAGAAGCAAGGCCTGTATACATCACAGATGAGATTATGGAGATTTTAAAAAGAAGAGAGGCCTTTAAAATAAAAGGTAATGATTTTGTTTTTCATGTAGAAGGTCGTCCATTAAATTACGGTACCATTCAAATTAATTATAGGGCCGCCCAGAAGAAAGGAAAGCTTCCTTACTCTGGAACGCATATACTAAGGCATGGAATGGCAAAACTGGCCAGGAAAGTCGGTGGAGGCCTTGATGCAGTCATTGCTATGACAGGCCACAAAGATTTAAAACTTGCTGATCATTATTCTAGCTGCAATGAAGATGACCAAAGAGAATTTTCCCAGAAAATTATGAATCATATTCGTAAAGAAAGAGAAGATGACGTTACCCAAACTGTACCATTTGAAAATGTCATATCGCTTTCGAGTTTTAAAAATGCTATAAATAATTAATAAAAGTCGTGTAAAGTCGTGATGAAAGCATTATGGCCCAAACGACACTAATAAAAACAAAAGGTTGAAAGAGATATGCCAGAGCTACCCGAAGTCGAAACTATCAAAAATCAATTAAAGGAAATTCTGCCTTTTAAAATAAAAGAAATAAAAAGTTCACAACATTTAACCCAACTTTTAAAACTGGAAGAATTTTCTTTAAAAAATTTAACCATCCGAGACATCTCCCGCTACGGAAAAGTTTTAATTTTTCACCTAGGAGAACATCACTTCCTACTCTCCCACCTCGGCATGAGTGGATCGTGGCGAATTTCGGCAAACGCTATCTACGAAAAACACAAACACTTAGAATTAATTAACGAAAAAAATCATCTTACCTATGTAGATCCAAGACGTTTTGGTTTTCTGTATGTCGTAGGGCTTAAAACAAAAGATAAAATTTTAAGTAAGCTGGGGGTGGATGTATCAACCGCTAGTTTTACCCATAACTATCTTTACAATGTGCTACTTGAACATCCCCATAGAAAAATAAAACCCCTGCTGCTGGAACAAAGTTTATTTGCAGGGATTGGTAATTACATGGCCAACGAAATTTGTGCCCATGCCGGAATCAGACCAATGAAACTTTGCCATAAAATTGGAAAAACTGAATCCATCAAACTTTACAAGGCCATCATAAAAGTCACCCAGCTATCCATTAAATCAAGAGGTGTAACCTTCCATGGTGGGTACAAAGATACTCATGGCGAACAGGGACAAGGAATTTTAAACCTGGTGGTTTTTCATCAACCCGTCTGCATGCTATGTAAAAAAACTAAAGTGAAAATCATTTTATTAAACCAAAGAGGAACTTACTACTGTCCTTCGTGCCAAAAGTAGGTATATACGCATGAAAAAAACACTGTTTTTTTTGCTTGCAAACTTGATCTTGAGTTTAGTAATTTTAGGTTTAAAGGGGAAGACTATGATTGGTGTAGAAAAAACAGGAATGTGGTACCCAGCTGACTCAACTTTGTTAAAAAAACAAATTAAAGACTTCATCAAGGCCAGTCACACTGATCCCAAAGATGATATCATGGCCTTGATTGCTCCACATGCCGGCTATATTTATTCTGGTGAAAATGCGGCTTACTCCTACGCCCAGATTAACGGGAAAAATTATGATCGAATTATTGTAGTAGGCCCTAGTCACTATCACCATTTAACTAATCAAATTGCACTACCAGATAGTGATGAATATAAGACCGTACTCGGCACCATACCTCTTGATACCAACATTATTGACCAACTTAGCAAAAGCTCTTTATTTATTAAGAATAATGCGCCCTTTTTAAAAGAGCATAGCACCGACAATCAAATTCCTTTTCTGCAAGAAACTGCTCGCAATTTTAAACTGATTCCCATGATCATGGGACAATTTAGTGCCGATAAAATAATAGAAGTCGCCAACCTTTTAAAAAAAGTTATTGATCATAAAACTCTTATCGTGATCAGTAGCGATTTCACCCATTATGGAAGTAATTTTGGTTTCACTCCATTTAAACATGACATTGCTAAAAATCTTAAAAATTTAAATGAAAACTCCATCCTCCCTATCAAAAACTTGGATGCTAAAGCTTTTTTAAGACATGTGGAGACAACCCAGGATACTATTTGTGGAGCCATGCCAATTTCTCTTTTACTTCACCTACTCCCTGCAAATGCCAAAACCAATGTTTTAAAATATTCCACTTCCGCTGATAAAACCGGTGACACCGAGACGGTGGTCAGCTATTTTTCACTATCCTTTGAGGGAAAATGGAACGCTGACAAGGAAACCACTATGAATTTTACAGACAATGAAAAAAAAGATTTACTAAAACTTTCCAGGTTAATTTTAGAAACCTTTATTAAAACCAAAAAAGTGCCAAGCGAGAAAGATGCTCAAATTACCATAACCAAACCGATGAAACAAATGGCTGGAGGGTTTGTTACACTTCACATAGGAAAGGAATTACGCGGCTGCATTGGGGAAATTAACCCTACCCGCAGTGTTTTGGAAGTCGTAAAAAATAGAACCATTTCAGCCGCTACCCAAGATCCTCGTTTTGGTCCAGTAGATCCCAGTGAGCTTAATAAAATTAAAATTGAAATTTCCATTTTAACTCCTCCCCAAAAAATAAATTCTTATGAGGAATTTGAGGTTGGCAAACATGGAATCATATTGGAAAAAAATGGAAGATCGGCGGTTTTTTTACCTCAGGTTGCTCCTGAACAAGGATGGGACCGCTCGACAACGCTTAATTATCTAGCGCAAAAAGCCGGACTTCCCATGGACGCCTGGAGAGAAAAAGCCAACTTTTCAGTTTTTGAAGCAATCGTTTTTTCAGAAAAATAAAAACTAGAGACTTTCAACAATTTGATCAACAATACCGTACTCAACAGATTCTCTGGCATTCATCCAATAATCGCGATCAAAATCTTTCATTACTTTTTCAAATGGTTGGTTACAGTTTTTTGCTAAAATTTCGGCCCCCATTCTTTTGGTTTTTTCTATTTGCTCAGCATGGATACAAATGTCACTTGCCGGCCCTTCGATAACCCCACCAATTGCTGGTTGATGAATCATTACTTTTCCACTGGGAAAAACTTTTCTTTTTCCTTTGGCACCTACCGATAAAAGGATCGACCCCATGGACGCCGCCAACCCCAGACAAATAGTTGATACGGGAGATTTAATGAGTTTAATGGTATCGTAGACCACCATTCCCGAAGTAACAATTCCACCTGGACTATTAATATAAAATTCAATTTCTTTTCCTGAATCCATTTGCTCCAAGTAAAGAATACGATCTACTAAATCTTTGGCCGAAGTATCATCAACTCCACCCCATAAAAATATTTTTCGCTTTTTTAAAAATTCATTAGAAAAATCTGGTATGTCCTTTAAGGCATTTAAGATTTCTTTTTCACTCATTCTCCACTCCTGATTGGGATTCACGTTAAAAACAGTCAACTTTTTATAATCTACCGATAAAACCATTATAAACCAACTTTTAAAAAGGGCCAGTGGACACGTCGAGCTATAAAATCATTCCCTATTTCATTTCAAAATAACCCAAAAAATGTTAAAAAATTCCATGCGAAAAATGGAATTACATGAACATCTCAAAGAACTGCGGCTAACCTGTATCAAAATTGCCTTAATTATTTTTGTCGGGTTTATCATATGCTCTTCTTACGGGGATCAAATAGCCAGTTTTTTGCTTATTCCGCTTAGAGACGCCCTTAAACCAAATGAACAAATTATTTTCACCGGTATTTTGGATAAGATAATATCCTTCTTTCAAATTTCCTTTTACGCTTCCATCATTTTTTCCTCACCGTTTTGGACCTTTCAAATATGGTCCTTTATTAAACCGGCTTTGTATGAGAAGGAAATCAGGTTGGTCAGACCTTTTATAATCATCAGTTTTCTACTTTTTTTAAGCGGAGTTTTATTTGGCTATTATGTGGTATTCCCCTCAACGTTTAGCCTCCTTTTAAATTTTGGAGTCTCAGATGTCTTAGCAATGCCTAATTTAAAAACCTATCTTATTTTTTCCATAAAAGTTTTAGTTTTTTTAGGATTTATTTTCCAATTTCCAATGGTGATTTTTATTTTGGGACTGCTCAACATTGTTTCTTACCAGAGCTTAAAAAAAACCAGGCCCTATACCTATATTGGGCTTGCCATAATTTCCGCCATCTTTACCCCGCCTGACGTGTTAACGATGCTTTGTTTATGGATTCCACTGATTATTTTATTTGAAATTGGTACCATGAGCGTTTATATCCGCACCAAATTCTTGAGTAAATAAATCAGATTCACTATTTTGTGCGATTTTAATGAAATAATTTAATCTATGAGTAAATCTCATTAAAGACTATAATGGTTTAAAGATCACCTCATACTTAAAAGGTTCAAAATGGACAATATCACTTACTTTTCAAAAGATGGAAAATTTTCATTAAAAAAAAATCTCCAAGAAAGTTATGCCAGCATTCTTCCGTTTGACGATATAAAAAAACTACTCACTCACCTTATCAATGTCCCCGACACCCCCTATCTTCTATTTGAACCCAGCAATCTAGCCGATGATCATAAATTTTTAGAGGCCATTTTTAACCTTAACAACATGCTGCCCATCATATTTTTGTGCAATCAACACAGTTGTGAAACAGAAAATATTATAAAAAAATATTCAACTATTCAGACCTGTAAGAATCTTACTGAGTTTGAGGAATTAGTTACCCAAATTGATCAAAACCCTCGAAAATCCAACCGCGTGAATTGGCCTCTTACCGCTAAATTTTTTAAAGATCCGCAACGACCAGTGATGGGTAAAGGAAATATTACCTCTTTATCCATTGGTGGACTGTTTATTAAAACTCAAAATCTTGAAGATGTGGATTTAGATGACAGGCTTTACTTTGATATCGCATTTATGGACTTCACATTTTTAGTTGAAGGCGTCGTGATCGCCATAACTCCCGCCAAGGATAGCAATAATAATATCGGCGGTTTTGCAGTCAGGTTTGAAAATATTTCTGAACCTACCAAAAAATACATCTTAAATCTTATTAATCATAAGTTAATAAACATGTTAATTAATGATTTATAATAAAGCTCAATCCTATTCTTCGTTTTGATCATGCAGGCCTTTTTTAAAATTTCTTATCCCTTTGCCGAGAGCATGACCTAGATCAGGAAGTTTTTTGACCCCAAATAAAAGAACTATCAAAAAAGCTATTATTAATATTTCTCCGCTTCCTAAACCAAACATATATCATCCCCTATCACTGTTTAATTATTATGATCTTTATCCTGGTAAACCAAAGGTACGTCGTGGGAGACATCATTTTGCAAGTCCCCTTTTTTATCAGCGTTTATTTCATCTAAAAATGAATTTTTAGCCTTATTAAATTCTCTTAACGCCTTTCCCAAATTTTCAGCAAGGATTGGAATTCTTTTAGGCCCAAGAATGACTACGCCTAAAAAAAGAATGAAAAGCAATTCAAAAGCACCTATTCCAAACATCACATCTTTCCAAGTTTATTATTATCTTTTATACTTTTAGCACAAAATCAAATTCCAAAGCAACTATGAACGCTCAACCAGTAGGAAAAAATGAAAACATCCAGAAGAACGCTCCTGAAATGGTCTCTACTTTTAACAGGTTATCTTTTTACCACACCTCTGAAAAAAGTTTTCGCTAATATTCCACTTAAAAAATACCCAGATCTGATCGCTATAAAAGATGGTTCCCCCGCTCAAATGTTCGATGTGGGTATTGAAGCGATTGGTGGAATGAAAAGATTTGTAAGACCAGGCCAGAGCGTTCTGGTTAAACCTAATATCGGATGGAATCGAACCCCGGGAGAAGGGGCCAATACTCAACCTGATTTGGTGGCAAAAATTATTGAACATTGTAAGGCGGCAGGTGCTTCGAAAATCGTAGTTTTTGATAATACCTGCAATACCATGAGTTCATGTTATGAAAATAGTGGAATAAAAAAAGCGGTAGAAAATGCGGGGGGAATTATGCTTCCCAGTGACGATGAAAAATATTATCTCGAAAAAAATATCCCTGGAGGAAAAATTTTAAAAAAAGTAAAAGTGCATAAGGCATTCTTGGAAAGTGATGTAATCATTAACGTCCCCACACTTAAACATCATTCCAGTACCAAGATGACTGCATCCCTAAAAAACTTTATGGGGGTGATCTGGGATCGGCAATTTTGGCACAAGTATGGACTCAATCAGGCGATTGCGGATTTCCCACTTCTGCGAAATGCTGATTTAACCATCGTAGATGCTTATCTGGTAATGACTAAAAATGGTCCGAGAGGAATTTCCACCGACGATGTCATTTTGAAAAAAATGCAACTTATATCCACAGATGCAGTCCTGGCTGACACTGCTGCTTGTAAAATTTTAAACTTGAATCCTAGCGAAGTTACTTATCTCAAGCTAGCGGAAGATTTCAAGCTGGGCAGCACTGATATAAAAAATAGTAATATAAAAAAAATCTACATCAATAAAAAAGCATGATTAAAAAAATCCGTTTTTTCATCCAATTAAGCTTTTTTATCTGTAGCACAATTCTTTTACTAAGTTTTGATCAGGGTAATCAGGCACATGATTTTTTTCGCAGCTTGCACTTTTTTCCCACGTTCAGTTACCTGGCTAAATTTATTTTTCCAACTTTCCTCTATATAACCTTGTTTATGCTGATCATACCACTTTTGATCGGTAGAATTTACTGCTCCTATCTTTGCCCGGTCGGGTTCATCCAAGATATCGTTTTTAAAATAATCAAAAAAACAAAGGTACCGCAAAAATTTTTTCCAATTCTTTCTTTTATCAGCAACCTTATTTTAATATTAAGCTTACTTTTAATATTTACTGCTTCAAATTATCAGGGACTTTTTGATCATTTCAGCCATTTTATTCGACTATTCTCATTAACTCATTCGGTAGGATACGTCAGTTTTATATTTATTTTATTATTTCTTTTTTCGATATTAGTAATTCCCATTATTGCTCCCCGCTTTTTTTGCCAGGGTCTGTGTCCTTCTGGCGCTATCTATAAAATTCTAAATCTTAACGCCCTTTTTAATATCAATGCTTCCAAGGCCTGCAATCACTGCGGAGTCTGTGAAACCAAGTGCCCCACCCTTTGTATTAGGGATGGCGCTATTATAAAAGAAGCATGTATAACCTGTTTTGAATGCCTAGAAAGCTGTCCCCAGAAAGCCTTTGAAATAACCTTTAAATTCCCTTGGCGAAAGCGCAAGGATTTCCTCAATCAAAATAAGAAACGACGTGAAACATTTAAAACTCTCCTATTAATAGGATCGGGATTGCTGGCTTTTTTTGCTATAAAAAAAACAGGTTCAGCAAATTTAATGGGCACCCATTTAGTTATCCCTCCAGGTGCCAAATCACTTAGACACTTTTACTCATCATGCACCGGATGCAATCTTTGTCTGACGGTTTGTCCAACAAAAGTATTGAAAAGTGGATCTACCCTAAATGGCTATGACGGCACCAACAAACCCTATCTTGATTTTGATGAAGCTTATTGTTCGTTCGAGTGTAATGCTTGTTTGAGCGTTTGCCCTACAGGTGCCTTAGCTTATGATGGACTCGCACAGAAGCAATTGATCAAGATTGGCGAATCAAAAATCGATGAAACTTCTTGCATTCCTTATGTGCACAAACGGATTTGTGGCTCATGTGCGGAGCATTGTCCAACTGGTGCCATCCAAATGGTTCTGATTGATAACGTACTGGCACCAAAAGTTGATAGGAATTTTTGTATTGGATGCGGTATTTGCCAGAAGGTGTGCCCGACTAGTCCCAAATCCATCAAGATAGCTCCTCTTACCATCCACACTTATGCTTATTCACCTAAAAAAAACAATATCCCCAAAAAGCCGTCGATTAGTAACGAGGATTTTCCCTTTTAGATTATCTGCAGTACCTGACATTTAAACTACCAACATTCACCTCATTTGGTACGTCAACAAGCCTGAGGTTGATTGGATAAAGCATTGTAGAACTGATGGCTGAACGAATAGCATGATCTTCAAACAATCCCTCACTCAAATAATTATTTAAGTCATTCAATTGTTTTAAAGTTGACAGCACAGAATCTTCATTATTTTTCTTGATACAGACCGTATCACTATCTTGATCTACTGAACCAGAAAATAACTGGTAGAAAGCATTTAAAGCAGGGAGGTCGCTACTATCATAGCTGGCAGTTAGGCTGACCATTTTATTTTTGTACTGAAACATTACATCTGCACAATTTGCTGTAGATATAATTATTCCGAATAACACTAGGGAAAAAATTTTGTTTTTCATAACACCAAACCTTTGTTAGTACATTATTTGATTTCTCTTCCGATTAGAGTAGTAGTAATTTATTTTCTAAAAATTTTCAAGATAAATATAAAATCTTGAAAATATTACATCCCAAGATATACTCCGACCTTGAAAACCAGGGTTGTATTAAATCCCTAGCTGTTTTTAAAATTACTGGAGATACGAAACAACCGTCGCATGTTTATGGGAATTATTTTTTCGAGGTATCTTATCCACCAGGTGAACATTAATACTCATATCATCATCAAGCGCAGATCTCATATACATATCAACTTCTTTTTTTATTGTGTCATGGCAAGCATCTTTTTTTGGCACAATTAATACATCCAATTCATTAATTTTTTTCTGTTGAATCTGATAGATATTGACACCTTCCACTTTTTGCACTTCCAAAGTCAGTTTAAAAGGATGAATGCTTCTTCCTTTCGGTGATTTTACGATATCGACCTTTCTTCCATAGATAGGATTTAAAAGAGTTTTCTGATAATTTTTAAAACTTGCCATGTCACCAAGACCTGAATACCTGATGACTGGCATAACATCATTTTCCAAGTCTGTAACAATGATATTGCCCAGCTGATCATTTTCTTTTAAAGCAACCCCGCAATCATCGCACACTTCTAAATAAATTTTCCAGTCAAACACTTTCAATCCTTCATTATCAGGACTTTCAAGGGCTATCACCCCAACTTCGGTGACGGCATATGCTTCATGAATAGAACCATGAAACATTTTAATGGCCTTGTGCCTGGTCACTTCGTCAAGTTTCTCGCCGGAAGTTATAATCGTTGGAACGATTACACTGTTTATCTGGTGTTCTTCCATATACGAAAGAAGCTCCTTTAATCGACTTGGGTAAGTAACAATCACATCCGGCTTAAATTCCTTGATAATTTTAATCATCTCTTCCAAGGGGATAAAGACATCCTCAAAACGAACTCGCGGATTGGGTAACTCAAACCCTCCCATTGCCTCATACGAGTCTTCTTCTATGACTAAAAACATAAGTCCTTTATTGATTTTTCTTTGAAAAAAAACGGAGACAAATAGGGGTGACATCACTGCCAGTTCTCTCGCAATTTTGCTATTTGGTTGAAACAAATTTACATAAGCTCCCGTCGATCCAGTAGTAGCAAGCCATCTCCCATCTTTCCAATTGGAAGTATCCAATCCCTTTAAATATTCGCTTCTTAATTCATCCTTAGTAAGAATTGGAATTTTATGAATATCCTCAAGCGTTTTAAGCATGCGAGGGTGAAAACCTGCCTGATTCCATTTAGTGGTATAAAAGGGGATTTTTTCGTAGGCAAGTTTGGTTATTTTTTTAAGTTTTTTCAATTGATATTCACGACTTTGACGCTCATTCATTTGTGCTTTGTATTTGCACTTTAAAAATTCAACTAAGACTCGGGAAAACTTTTGTAAATGTTTAATTCGCATATCCGTCCTAAGGTTATAAACTTAAAATCACGGGACCTACTGACCGCATTATGCTCATGTACATGTTAAAAGTTCATTTATGAATAGAATTAAAGAACAATGTAAAAATCTCTAACGCTCAGCATCTGTCTTCGCTAAAAATATCAGCCTGTGCATATTTTTGTGTTCAATTATACTAAAAATCAAATTATTATGCTTCCATCAATATCAGGATTTAAAGATGATTAACTGCGATCTGCACACTCACACCTCCTATAGTCAATGTGGCTGCCACAGTGTTTTAGAAATGCTTCAGTTTGCAATTCAAAAAGGATTAAAGGCCATCGCCATCACTGACCATGGGCCAATGCTTAAGCCTCGCACCCCATCCACTTTCTTTGATAGATTTGAAAATCCCTATAACGACAAAATTCATTTTTTTAAAGGGATGGAATGCAATTATTCAAAAGAAAAAGGCAAAATCGATTTGCCCGAAGAATATAAACCCTATATCGACGTTATTTTACTTGGCTTCCATTTCAATACTCCTCACCAACTTGGAATCAAGCAATACACCGATTTATTATTGCAAGCAATAGACTCGAACAAAGTCCATGTGATCACTCATCCGATTGATCACAATTTTCCCCTCGATTTTAACGAAGTCGCCAAATTCTGTGCCCAAAAAAATGTGGCTTTAGAGCTCAATAATTCAAAAATAGAACTCAAACTCATTACCCCCCAAGAGCAAAGAAAACTCATAGAAATCTGTCTCAAACATAACTGCCCGATGGTAGTTGATAGTGATGCCCATACTGTTAATCAAATAGGTGACGATACCCTCATTATGCCACTCTTAAATGAATTACATGTCCCACCTGAATTGATCATCAACACAACCCTTGAAAAAACCCTTAATTTTTTAAAAAAATAAAAAACGATTTTTAGACTTTTAATTTTGATAATTTCCACGCAACCCTTCCACCATAAGCTCATAATCTGTATGGACTTTCTGGGCCTGCATATTCTCAAAACGGTCTATTTTTTGCCTCTTTAGAAATTCTTTGGCCACCGTGGGAAAGAGTTCAAGCAAAAGCTGTTCTTTTTCATCTTCGCATAACATGACTCCGATCTCTTCAATGGGCGAATTTTCGGCATGCTCGTATTTATCAACCTCGTAGGGAGTTTCGTCAGGACTTCCCGTGATTAATTTTCTAAATTCTGGATCAATTGGGTAAGGCGTTTTCCCATATTGGCCCATCACTAAATTTTTAAACTGAGTCGAAGCTTGCGAGTAGAAATGGTTTCCCTTGGATTTTTGAATAACACTACTGACTGCCTGAGCCCCCACAATCTGACTGGTAGGAGTAACTAGGGGAATCAGTCCGGCATCAAGCCTTACTCTTGGAATTGCTTTTAAAACATCATTGAAAAGTTCAGGAACTTTTAAGCTTTCCAACTGGGCAATCATATTAGAGTACATTCCCCCGGGAATCTCTGCCTTTTGAACTTTAATATCAGGAAGTGGAAATCCAAAATATTTCTCAATTTTATGAGTTCTATCAAGTAGAATATTAATTTTATTATCGGAAGCTGCCATAATCGCCTCATCAAAAAAACGATGGATTTTTTTAGGTAGCTGATCCCTGGTATAATCAAATTGAACCGGAATTTTTTTAAGCTGGTCAAACGCCTTGAGTTCCTGTCTGACATGAAATAATTCTTTATTTATTTTTTCTATGGCCTGCATATTCAAGCTGGTTTCCATCCCCAGTTTATCCGCAAAAATTTGGACTAACTCAAGAGAAGGGGCTGCCGGACCTTGCGAAAAATTCATAATAACGGTATCCACAATATCCACCCCGTGGATCATGGCCATAAGCACGGATGCTAATCCATAACCAGGTGTACAGTGAGTGTGTAAATCCACTGGAACTTTCAATTCCTTTTTTAGTTTGTCGATTAAAATAGCGGTAGATGCGGGGTCAATAAGTCCTGCCATATCTTTAATGGAAATCATGTCTGCGCCAGACTCTTCTAAAATTTTGGCCTTACTGACAAAATAATCTGGAGTAAATAATTTGGGTGGAAGTGATTTTCCCTCCATTAGCCTCATAAGTTTGAACCACCATGAATAACTCGGATCGACTGTGTAGCAAACAGCGCAATCGGCTTCTCCTCCATATTTCTTTACGCTCTTAATAGTCGCCAGCATATTATTGGTATCATTAAGGGCATCAAAAATTCTCATAATGTCGACACCAGTTTGCACAGCATGCTTACTGAATCCATCAATCACATCATCCGGATAAGGATTATAACCAAACAAATTTCTTCCCCGGGATAAGGCAGTCAGTTTACTGACACCACCAATCACTTGTTTTATTTTTGCCAGCCGTTCCCAAGGATTTTCATTTAAATACCTCATCGCTGAATCAGGAACCGCTCCTCCCCAAACTTCCATGGCATAAAAATTGGCATCCCTGTAATAAGGTAGCAACTTATCAATTTGGGTTTGGTTCATTCGGGTTGCCAACTGGGATTGCTGACCATCTCTTAAGGTCAAATCTCTAATAAGAAGCTTCCTTCCCATACATCACTCCTGAATTGGTATGATTCAATTATTAAGGCTCAAACAACCAAGTACATACACCTAATCAACTCAATTTACGAGCAAAAATCTCACGCCAAAGTCGTCTTGATTGCCTCAGGAATGGCATCCAATATATCGGTGGCCATCATGGCATTTTTACCTTTTTTTACGCTCGCTAAATCACCGGCCATGGAATGAATCCAGGTTCCAATAATGGCGGCTTGAATTCCTTCAACTCCCTGTGCCCAAAAGCCCGCAATCAGGCCGGCCAAGATATCCCCTGATCCGGCCTTGGCCATTCCATCATTCCCAAGCACATTAACCCAAATGTTTCCCTCAGGGTCAGCGACAATGGTAGAGGCTGATTTAAGTACAATAATGGCCTTCCATTTTTTGGCAAAAGAAGTAGCATACTTAATCGGATCGTTTAAAATTTCTTCCTTGCTTTTTTTAATAAGCCTACTCATTTCGCCGATATGGGGAGTCAAAATAATTGGCCTATGATTATTTTCTAAAATGGCAATATTCTCCGATAAAATATTTAATCCATCAGCATCGACCACCAGAGGCAAATGGCATTCACCAATGATTTTTTTAACCAGCTGTTTGGTTTCTATATTTAAAGATAGCCCCGGTCCAATTAGCAAAGATGAGGAATCCTTGGACATTTTTTTTATCCCATCATAAGCATGGATTGAAAGTGACTGCTCACTGGTCTGGGCCAAGGGAAAAGTTAAAATTTCTATCAAGTTTTTTTCGGCAATCTCATTCAAGCTTTGAGGTATCCCTAATTTAACAAATCCAGGCCCGCTTAAAAAAGCTGCTCGCGCTGAAAGTATCGCTGCACCAGTCATACCAACCGAGCCCGCCACGATAGCAACATTCCCCATATCGCCCTTATGGCCATCTTGGCGTCTTTTTGGAAAATATTGAACAACGTCTGTTTTAGATATTAAATTAGTTTTAATTTCTTTGGACAGGAGTAAATCTTTTGGAAAGCCAATATCCACAATTTTCAACTCCCCTACCCATTTTTTAGTTTGATAAAGAACTTCAGATATTTTCGGCAACCCGATGGTAAGTGTCAGGGTGGCCTTAATGGCATCACCAATCAAATGGGGAAAATCAGTAGGAAGTCCAGTAGGAATATCAATAGCAATGACCTTCGCCCCAGACGCATTTATTTTCCCAACAACATTTAAAATAGCTCCGGTTATGGCCCCTTTAATGCCATTTCCCAAGATAGCATCCACGATTATGTCATCTTGATTTATGGTAATGTGATCAATTTTACTCTCATCATCAAGTTCTATTAACTTATTGCCATAATTTAGAAAGATTAATGCATGCTCTTTGGCATCACCATTTAATCTACTCATCGTTCCTATTAAATATTGTTCTATTTCATATCCTCGATTAGCAAGATAACGTCCAATGACAAAACCATCCCCCCCGTTGTTACCGGTTCCACAAAATATTTTTATTTTCCCCTTGAAAGAATTTTGATGTTGGACAAACTGTTCGATCTCATCTGTGCAAGCCCCCCCTGCATTTTCCATTAACATTGTCCCCCTCATGCCAAATTTCTGCGTGGTGATTTGGTCAATTTCACGCATTTGTTCAGCGGTAACCACTTTACAAGGTTTTTCCACCTGCCATCTCCTTCGATCCGTCATCGACTTAATCGGTTTTTTATACATATAACGAGACTTCGGTCTTTTCTTTCAAAACCATTTTCCACTTCACTTTCACAATCCAAAAGTGCGTTAGTACAGAATTCCTTGCAATCAGCGGTGCTATTAAATTCAGCGCTATCTTGTTTTTTTATACAATACAAATCAATATTTTGCATAATCTCTGCCTCACGATCCTCCCTTCTTTTTTGCAAGACGGCTGGATCCTCCAATATTGGTGCTTGAACTTCCTGAGGTTTTACTTGATAATCAAAAAATTCCGTTTTTTTACTTAACACCTTGGATTGGCTTCTTTTTTTTATCGCTGGTCGATTAAGATACTCCAAGCGCAACGCTCGATATCTTTCAATAGCCAAACGTCTTAAATATTCCTCCCGAGACTCCGGAGGCCGATAAAGAGGATCAACTTTGGGTAGTGACGTTTTGGGGGTCGAACTGGAACAGGACACCAAAAATAATAATATCAGCACTAAAATAAAACTCATTTGCATAAACTAACTCATTTTAAAAATTAAAAAAATAAGGATAACATATTATGATCGGTTAAAAAAATAGGAATTTATATTGAAAAAATATAAAATAGTACAATCAATTGGAGGCATGCTTATCCTCATTAGCTTTGCTCCCTTCCTGCAAACCAGAAGTTTTCAATTTGACCTTGAATTAATCTGGTTCATACTGGGGTTAACCTGGGTAAATTCAGGATTTATAATGAAAAAAAATTCCATTTACCGACCATGTGATCGCCCCCTGTATATTTTGCATATTTTCTACTTATTGGGTATTTGCTATATCCTTCTTATAAGGCCCGAATCATGGAATAAAACTTATTATTTATTTGATTTCAAAATAGAACCAATGAACCTCATTACCATTTCAATCGTGCTCTCAGCACTGTCACTCATCAGTCATTTTTCAACCAAGAGATATAAAAGCACCGACTAGTGCTACGCAGCACTGGTCGGTGCGCCAGATTGCGCCCAGCATTATCTGTAAAATAAACCCTATGGCTGCATATCGTTTGTTTATTTTTCGTAAATTATATATACAAAGATCTTAAGGTCACTGTTGCCAAACCGAAGGATTCAAAATGGAAAAGACCAAGCTTCTCTTTGTTCTTGTTACCACCTCCCTAGCACTTTTTGTCTTACATGCATGTTCCTTAAAAAAAACCGAAAAACCACATACAACCGAACCGGTTGCCATTAGCAAAAGCGATTATAACGAACTCCTTGCTACATCAAAAAATGAAAAAAAAATGGAGCTTCTCAAATCCGCTACTGATGATGGTGAAGAGCAAGCAAAACATTTTATCTCCATAGCCAAAGACGATTTTGACCAAGTTAAAAAAAATATTCTAAATGCTGGGGGACAAATCGTTTATGCAGATAAACGAATCCAGTATATCCACTTTAAAGCTACGGCGTTCAAAGCACTTGAGCTGATAAAAACAAACAGTTTTGATATTTTTATCCTCGATAGAAAACAAGAAACTAAACCTTATCAAATTCATCAAGAAGATAAAATAATAGGCCCTGAGACTGATCTGATACTCAAAGACTTATCCTCCGCAAAGCTGATGAAAGCGGATGAACTTATCACTGAATTTAAAGCGCAATACGGAATAGATCTCAACTGTTCTTCTTCTACTATCGCCGTGTTTGACACGGGAATTGATATTTCCAGAACGGATATCTTCCAGGATCGCATTATTCATCTCAGGAGCATTCGAATAAATGATGTGGCCTTCGTTACCGAGGCCAAGGAAGAAGTAATCGATGGAGTGACCTTTTTGACTGCCAAACTGAAAGGTGTTGACATCCAAATTGAAAAAAGCGCCAAGCTTCAACAAGGACAAGCATTTTACCTTGGACTTATTACTGAAAAATCACTCAAAATTGACCGCGACGGTTATGCAAATTATGACCTGAACCAGGATGGAAAAGATACGGGAATTTTTCCAGTCGTAGTATTCAAAGATAGTGAAGGCAAATTTGCGGCTTACATCAATGTAAACGACACCCTCACTTACAACGAAGGCGGTGACTCCACCATTGAGGATGAAAATCTTTTAATGGATTTTAACTGGGTCGCTCAAAATGTAAAAGATCGTTATGTGGAAAATGCAGACCCCAGTCTTAGCTATTATAAATATACGACCCGCATGGATATTATTAGGTCCCAGGAAGAAGGTCTGATACCTGACCGCACCAAAGGGCTTATGAATCTGGTGATTAATCTGGAACCAGGTATTGAACTGACGGAAGACGGTAAAGAACTTGCCTTGATCAATCAAACCCCGGAAGGACAAAAAATATACAAGGTTGGAATAGCTGGGTATGATATCAATGGCCATGGAACCCACGTAACCGGAATTGCCGCTGGTAATTTTCAAACTGCTCCTGAATACTCAAGTGCTTGCGGCCAAGCAAAGATCATTAACGTTGCCAACATTGGTGATTCACAACACTCCAGCTTCTTTGATGAACTTATTAAACTCAGCAAAAAACATAAAAATATTGTTTTTAATTTCAGCTTTGGCAACAATGCACCCATCAATGACATTCAAGGCCCAGAATCAAAACTGATGGATCTTATTGCCAAGACATATAATATTCCATTTGTAAAAGCAGCTGGGAATGAAGGTCCAGGTATCAAAAGCCATGGAACGACCACCTCTAAATATATCATTGCCGTAGCCAACTATATGAGTTCCAATGCTAGACAATTTTTTGGAGCTGGTGATTTTTTAGAAAATAAAATTTGGCCAGATAACTCATCTTCACGGGGACCAACTCATGATGGAGCACTAAAACCTGATATCGGTGCTCCTGGCTGGGTGCTATCCTCTGTACCACTGGCAAAACCACTCAATCCAAATGATAATAGCAGCTTCCAATACTGGCCCGGTACTTCGATGGCTTCCCCCAACGTCGCCAGCATCGTTGCGCTGCTTTATGATGCTCTTGAAAAATCTGGGCTTTCTAAACTGACCGAAAACTCAAAAGAAAACTTTCAGGCCACCACGCTTGATAAATTAAGAAAGGCCATTTTAAACTCTGCCATACCATATGACAGCTTCACCTATACATCCTGCTTTTCATCCTTTGGCACCAACTTTAGTGAATGGTGCAAACCGGAAGAAAAAGAATTCCAGTTTAACTGGCTTGAAGGAGGTGCAGGAAGAATCAACACCATCGGTGCCTGGAACATTTTAGAACATATCCAAAAGCAAAAAGCAATTTATCTGGGAACCCAGACCAAGTCGGTCATGCCTGGATACAATCAAGATTCAATCGGCTACTTCAGCATTGGGGATGTTGATTCCCAAATTTTATTCAACATCAAAATTGATGCAGGCAAAACTCCCAGCGAATTAACCAGACATGAACGATTGGTTTTGAAAATTCCAACCGATATAAACTGGTTGTCGTTTAACCGATTAAATATATCCAAAGAGAAAATAGTTGATGTGTTTGGAGGCGAAGGTGCACAAGTCAAGCTCTTTATTTTAAAAGACAAGCTTATTGAAAACGGAAGATTAAAACCTGGTCTCCACCACACCGTAATCAAGGGATATAACCTAGACGATCCTGAGTACTTTGATGTGGTCTTTCCGATCACGATCATCGGTTATCATACTGCCTTCGATGGATTGAGCGAAAATTTTCAATTTGGCGTAAGCGGTTTTACTCCATCCACCATGTTTCAAAGATTTTTTATTCCCGTAACCAATGAGCATGGTTCGACCTTGTTAAACCTAAGCACTTCCCCCAACATGCCAGGGGATCTATCCATGCATCTTTATCATCAAGGTATCGAGATAGAGCCCAAAGACCTTGGCGCCAACACTCCATGGGTGTTATCCAGCACTGAATATGGTGAAGGAAGAAATAACCTCAAATATGTGATCAATCAAATGCCCAAAGGCCTCTACGAAGTGGTTATAAAGGCAGACTCCATCTCCAATTATCTTTATGATGGAATCCCCGGAGCCTACTTTCAATTTAACGCTGGAGAAATGGCCCTTAATATTGAAAAAGTTTCTCTCAAAAAAATGAACAATGCCCAATATGTGATGATTGAAAATGCTCAAAATCCTGGATCTGCACTACGCATCAGTGAAAGTGCCCTTAAAATAGCTGAATTGAAATATGAATCTTCAATGGTCGTCAAACACAAGGATGTCACGATTATACCTATCAGTGTCCCTCAAGGTATACTTGGTTTATCAATTCAAACCTTTTACTATGGTTTTGATCCAACTACCGATATTGATATCGAACTGCTTGACATACTTGGCAACCAGCTAGCTCAATCTGCTAATGGCGACAGCAATGAAAGTATCATAAAACGTATTCAACCCGGCGAATATTTTCTCCAAATAACTGGTTATAATATTCCTGCTGGCAGCGAAGAGTTTGGTTATAAAATTTCATATATATTAAGTGCCCCCGTTGTGCTCGCCAACGAATTTAAAAGTACCAACTCCCAAGAAACACTTAAAGCTGGCTTTAGATGGAATTATAACAAACTTTATAGTTTCAAGGCCCAGTACAATTTATCAAAAGTTACCAATCTACCGGTTATTCCTGAAACTAAAATAGTGTTCAATTTTTCGATCAATGCATTTTATAACAATGAGAGCAAATCAACTACGGTCTTTGATGTAGACCTCGAATAGCTAGAAAAAGGCCGATGCGCCTTTTTCTAGAAACTGCTATCCCAATGCTAAGCGTTGTTAATTATCATCCGATTTTCATTGTTGCCCTTTTTTAAATTTGTTATAGATAAACTACATTATTTAAATTTGGGAGATTGCTTATGACAAAATCACAAGAATTAATCGAGCAAGGTGATAAGTACGGAGCTCATAATTACCATCCCTTGGACGTTGTGATATCCAAAGCCGAAGGTGTTTGGGTGGAAGACGTGGAAGGGAAAAAATATATGGATTTTCTTTCAGCTTACTCAGCTGTTAATCAAGGACATCGCCACCCTAAAATAATTAAGGCACTCATTGACCAGGCCAATACCCTAACCCTTACCTCGAGAGCATTTCATTCAGATAAGCTGGCACCTTATTTAAAAAAGTTATGCGAATATACAGGATATGAAATGGCACTACCAATGAACACTGGTGCCGAAGCCATAGAAACAGCTCTCAAACTGGCTCGCCGCTATGGTAACAAGATAAGAGGCATCAAAGATGGTGAACAGGAAATAATTGTTTGTGAAGAAAATTTTCATGGCAGGACCTCAACCATTATTTCTTTTTCCACCGACCCTGTCTGCCGGGAAGGTTTTAGTGCTTTTGCACCTGGATTTAAAATCATTCCTTTTAACGATACCAAAGCTTTAAAAGCTGCCATCAACGATAAGACGGTTGCGTTTTTAGTTGAACCCATCCAAGGTGAGGCTGGCGTTAATGTTCCAAGCGATGGCTATTTAAAAGAAGTCAGGAAAATTTGTACCGAACACGATATCCTTTTTATGGCCGATGAAGTGCAAACCGGATTCTGTCGAACAGGCAAAAAATTTGCCTGTGACCTCGAAGGTGTAAGGCCAGATGTCATGTGCCTGGGCAAAGCCTTGGGTGGAGGTGTTTTTCCAGTCTCAGCCGTGGTAGCCGATAGAAAAATCATGAAAGTTTTCACACCTGGATCTCATGGTTCAACTTTTGGAGGAAACCCTCTCGCTTGCCAGGTGGCCATTGCCTCAATGGAAGTGCTGGAAGAGGAAAACCTTGCTTCCAAGTCATACGAGCTTGGAGAATATTTACGAAGCGAACTTAAAAAAATAAAATGCCCTAAACTGACCCACATTCGCGGCAAAGGCTTGCTCAATGCAGTTCAATTTGTGACAGGATTTGAAGCCTGGAATACATGTTGCGCCTTGAAAGAAGCAGGATTACTGGCCAAACAAACTCACGGAAATATTATAAGATTTGCCCCTCCACTGGTGATCACTAAAAATGAAATTGATATTGCGGTGGGAATTATCAAAAAGGTTTTTGAAAAAATTAATTAATGATGGATCAAAATTTTAGCTCTGATGAATTTCTGATAAAACTTCGCAACCGCAATCCACAAGCGATTGCGGAGCTGGTTACCAAATATAACAAGCAACTTTACAATGCTGCCTGTGGTAGAGGCTTAAGCGGTGATAACGCTGAGGAAATTCTTCAATCAACGTGGAATTCATTTTTTGAAGGAGTTCATCGTTTTGAAGGAAAATCCCATATCAGAACTTATTTATTTGGCATCTTATATAATAAAATAAAGGAATACTGGAGAAACAATAGTAAATTTCTAGATTCGGAAGATAATGATTCCTTTAATCATATGATTGATAATCACTATGATAATGACGGCAGATGGACCAATCCTCCAATTGATCCCGAAAGATTTGTGTGGATTCAAGAGGCGAAAACAAGTCTCGAAGACTGTCTTGACCGACTTAACGAAAAATATAGAGTAGCTTTCAACATGAAAGAAGTTGAAGGAATGGGAAGTGAAGCTATCTGTAATGAATTGGGACTAAGCCGCACTAACCTTGGGGTGTTAATTTTCAGAGCAAAAAGTCTGCTTAGAGAATGTTTAGAGAAGAAATCCATAACCAGGAAGGACGTATGAGAAACTTCTTACGGTATTTATTGCATGAATTTATCGTAAGATGTTGGCCGGTTTGGCTCATTAAAAAGATCACCAGATGTAGTGAAATAAGCTACCGTTCGGCTAACTACCAGGATCTAACTTTTTTTCAAAAAATTGATTATCATTGGCATATGACTTTCTGTCAGCCTTGTGTCGACTATAAAAAACAAATTGAAATCATCGACCAGACCGCCAAAAAATTTTTAAAAGATAATATTTCTGATGAACAAAAAAAACGGCTTGATAATCTTGCCGAAGACATTATCCGAAAAAATAGTAACTAAAAAATCACCAACTCATAGCCATCTTCCATATACTCACTAATCGAAGCATGACCGTTTAACTCATTTAGCATCTCAATGCCTTTTTTTTCCATTATGCTTGAAACGGATATTTTCGGGTTTTGACATCCACTACTGGCCTTGGCACAGGCCCCCACGATGAGATTATCCGCTAAGGCCTTGCTAAATAGCTTTTTCAAATAATCGTTACCCACTTGATCCAATTTACCTACCACCTTGGTGGCCACACCTTCTAAAATTATTTTAACCTTATGACCTTTCCCCTTCAGATCATTGGCATATAACAAGGCATGATTAAGCTTACAATCATCATCAGTAAAAATAATAAAAAGCATTTTTCGCATATCTTCCCCTTATTCATTGGCCAATTCTTTGGCCCTTTTAAAAGCCGCTTGAACACCTTTGGTTAACACTTCTCCAGCTTTCAGTCTTTCAAAAGTTTTAATAGCAGCATCCGTCGTACCTTTTTCCGAGGTCACCATCTCCCGCAAGGTTTTAGGTGAAAGCGCTGTTTCATCCCACAAATCCATTGCCCCCTGAAAGGTTTGCCTTATTAATTTCAAACTCTCTTTTGCATCAAACCCAAGATCAATAGATGCTTTAATCAGTTTTTCCGCAATATAAAAAATATAAGCGGGTCCCGAACCTGAAACCGCCGTTGCCGAGTCAATCAAATTTTCATCAATGGCCCGTAATTCTTTTCCAAAACTTTGAAAAATCATTTGGGCCAGTAAAAGATGCAAGGTTTGTACATTTTTATTGGCAAACCATACCGTCATCCCCTCTCCAATCCTAGATGAAATATTGGGCATGGATCTAACGATATTACGATGGCCAAGCCACTTTTCAAGAGATGCCAGCCTGATCCCGGCCATTATGGATATGACCAGGGCATCAGATTTAATTTTACCTTTGAGCGCTGTTAAAACCTGATTAGAACCCTGTGGCTTTAAGCAAATAATCACCACCTCCGAGTTAAAAACCGCTTTAAGGGCCGACTTACTCGTTGCCACCAGGTATTTTTTTTTCAAAATTCTTCTTTTGGAAGCATTTATATCCACCACCATCATTTCTGAGGGTTTGGCAATTTGCTGATTAAGGATCGATCGAGTGATAATTTCACCCATCACACCTCCTCCTATGACACTAATCTTCAAACGATTCTCCTTGTTTTTTAATTTTTTATGATATGATTATACTATAACAAATTTAAGAGGTGACATATGCAAATTTTCAGTCATTTTTTAAAGTCCCCTGCCAAGGCGGAAAATGTGATCCCTCCTTCCCTGCTTAATCATTACTTTGACGAAATGATTAATCATCCTGACTCACCTTTTGTCCTTGCCATAGAAGACTTAAAAAAACTGGAAGAAACCTCCGATTCCACCCAGGAATATCTGGAATATCTACTGGAAGATACTATTTTCATATCGCTCCATTTAACGTTTTATGAAAAACTTTTCATCGTGCTTGGACAACATCCCCATCTGGCCATCGAAATGATGGATAAATTCTCAGAAGATATCAAGGAACGAGAATTTATTATTGGTCAAGAAACCTTTTGTCATGTCCAATACATCGAAAATCATGGCATATGCCAGGGATGTAAGGCTCACGACAATCATCAAGACGTTTTTGCCCTCATTGAGCACTACTTCAACCAGAATATTGATTTTTTTATTCAACTTTACCTTGGCATGCAAACCATTCAATACTCTTTTGATAAGCTACTCTATGATATCCTACCTGAAAACAAGACCCTCTTAGCCTTACAGTCCGAGCAAACGATTTTAGAATTTCGAAAGTATATTTTTAATTATGTATCGAACGAGCTAAAATAGCTTGGAGTTCTTGTTCGGGATTATCCACTAATGCCTTGGTTACCTTGAAAGATTGAATCGTGGTTCCCGGCAGCTCAAACTTGTAAGATCTAAATATTTTTTCACAAACCGTCATCAAGGCACGGGCCCCCGTATTTTCCAAGTAAGCAAGCTGGGCAATTCTCACTAACGCCTCATCTTCAAACGTAACTTGCAAGCCAAAAGACTTGAAGGATTGCACATACTGATTAATAATCGATCCTCGGGAATCTTTTAGGACTTTATAAAGATCTTCTGCCGAAAGCTTCACACAAGAAAGCCTAACCGGCAACCTTCCTATAAATTCAGGCTCAAAACCAAAATCTATAAAATCCTTAGTAACAGCATTATCTAAAATATTCATTTCATCTATAATATTTTTTTCTTCCGTTATATTCAAACCTATGGTTCTGACTTTGAGCCTTTTTTTAATCAACTCTTCAAGTCCTGAAAAAGCACCACTAACAATAAAAAGAATATGCTTGGTGTTTATGGTTTTGGGAGTTAGTTTGCCGGTTTTTTGAAAATCCATAAATGCTTGCATCTGGCTGGCAACATCATGTGCCCCTCTTAAATCAATTTCAGTCTCCTCCATCAGCTTGAGTAGGGCATATTGAACCCCTCGACCACTTATATCCTTCCCAACTGTATTTTTATTTCCAGCAATTTTATCGGCTTCATCAAAATAGATAATGCCATACTGAGCGAGTTCAATATTGTCCTTCGCAATGCGCACCAGATCTCTGACCAAATCATCCACATTGGCACCAACATATCCCATTTCAGTAAACTTGGTGGCATCGGCCTTAACAAATGGAACACCAATTAATTTGGCCAAAGTTTTAACTAAATAAGTCTTTCCTACTCCGGTTGGCCCCAGCATTAGAACATTTTGTTTGGAATAATTGTCATCCTCATTATCGGTAGTTCCACTTAGCTTATTTAAATGACATTCCCTGACGTGGTTATAATGGTCACAAACCGCAATTGCTAAAGCCTTTTTGGCTTCATCTTGCTTAATAACATATTGATCAAGAAATTCTTTTACTTGTTTTGGGGTCAGATTAAAATTTAGATCAAACTCCTTACTGTCAATTATATCCTCATCCATTTGTTTGTCTTGTTCAGGTTTAGAGGCATCATTAAAGTCGAAAGGCTGAGCTATGATTTGTATATTTTTTCCAAATTTATTTCGCATCAATGCTTCGATCTCATTTTGAATTTCTTTAGGGGAAGGAAGCTTTTCTTTTTTATCATCGTCAGTCATTCGGATCTCCATTTCTTTTACCTTAAGTACCTAAAAAAAATTACAATGGCAAAGACGCACAGTGCCTTACGACTCAGTAATAGGACACTATATAATATTTTAAAACTTAAATAAGAGGTTCAAATGAAAATAATGACATTAACGCTAGCCGTCTCTTTTTTTATTTTAGTCGCCTATTCGCAAGTTCCAACTTTACCCCTCGACCCCCAAATTGATGGTGAAACGCAAAAATTAATTAAAGAATATCAGGAAAAATATAAGGTCAAAAAAACACCCCCAAAAACCAAGGTCCCAACCAAGAAGTTTTATACCAACCAGGAACTAAAAGAGCGCAAACTTCAGCGAGAAATGAATACTAAAAAATTTGAGTTTAGTAGGGAGAATTTTGAAAAATATCAAAAAGAAATTACTATCCTGGATACCGCCGCCAAAAAGCATGAAGAAGAGTGCCAAAAAGAAAAAGAAATTCCATGCCAAAAGACTCTTGAGATACAACAACAAAAGATAAAACTTTTGTGTAAATACAAGGTTGTGGAAAACGCCTGTGAAATAGAAAAGCACTACGAGGATCAACGCAAGAAAAATGAACAGAACATGCAAAATGCGAAAAAGAAGCAAGACGACTGATAAGCTTTTTAAAAATAGAGAGGAAGTAGTTTGATAAAGTGGGCGTTTCTTATTGGTAACATTGGGTATGTTTGTACTTTAAGGGTTACAGGGATGTGGCTGATGCCCTATATCTCCCCTGCCAACCAGCCTTATCTTTTTTTTAAGGATTTGACCCTCATAGGACTGGCCATTGCCCTCTCCCAAGTTCTCAATGCCATGATTGATCCTTTTTTGGGAAGGTACATCTCTCAGATAAAAAAACGATTTCTCTTTCAACTAATTGCGGTCATTTCTTTTTCGATTTTTTCCCTGGCTCCATTTAATCCTATCTATAATCAGGTCACTGATATGGGTAATTTAATCATTCTTCTGGGACTACTTATCATTAATTTGCTCTGCTGTTCCTTATATCAAACCAGCTTTCTATCATTACTTCCGGTGCTCGCCAAAAACGATCACGATAAATCCCTCTACTCCACTTATGTTACTTTTGGCATGATCATTGGAGGTGCTTTGTCGCTTGGTATGAGTGGATTTATTGTCAATCTCATTGGAATTCAAAATACAATTACTTTTTTTACGATCATCGGGTTTATATTTATGATGATTTCCACCTTCTTATTACCTTTTAAAGAAGTAGGTCAAAATGAAAAAAATAATCAGTCATTATTAAAGGATTTTAGCCTGGTTTTTAAAAACACTTTTTTTCTCATATCTTTGCTTTGTATACTGGCAGCTAACAGTGTTTATACTTATTTCACCTTTATTGCTCCCTATATTACCGAAGTCCTGCTAAAAAAACCTCATAGCTATACCTCTTATGCTGTGGGTATCAGCGTGTTTTTTGCCGCCATCTGCACCCCACTGGCTTCTAAAATGATCAAGGCCATGGGATCGCTGAAGTGGATGTTTTATTCCTTTTTTTTCTTCATTGCTTCTTTGATTTTAATTGGACTCATGGGTTTTTTTTCTAACATGCATCTGCTTATTGCACTTTATCTGGGAAGTTGTATCTTTTGTGGGATTGGGATTGGCCAAACTTTGGTATTGACCTACGTACTGCTTGCCAAGAGTGTTGACCATGAACCGGCTGGCAAGGCCACGGCTCCCATCTATCATGCCTTTTATAATTTATTTTTAAAGGTAACCACCGGTGCCATTGCACTCCTGATCAGTTTTTTATTTGAACATTGGGGATCAAGCCTTGCTCGAAGCCAGGGTATTAAATTATCTTTTTTGATCCCCTTGATTTTTGTAGGGATAACCTCAATTTTTTTATTTATAAAAAGACACGATCCCAAACTATCAGCTTAATGCCATTTCGTGAGTGATCCGGTCTGAAAAAATGACTGGTTTCCAACTGTCTTCGATCGAGGACACCTCATAATTTACCTGATTAATGAATTGATGCATTAAATTCTGGAAGCCATTTGCCATCAATAACAATCGCAACTCTCTGACCGACGCTATATTCATTATGGCAATAAGGAACATCTGTGAGTATAATACTTTCAAGCTGGGCATAAAAATGACCTTCAGTTGCTCTTTTTAAATCCACGATTTGGCCTTCAGTTCTCGAATTAGGCATAAGACCACAGACCAAATCTCCTCTTATGTCATTATTAAGAACAACCCTGATTTCTCTAGCATCAGCAGCAATCCCACCACTTACGTTAATAAAAACAGGATTTGCAGTAGTCCAAGTATGTGGTTTGTTGCTCATATAAGTATGAAGGTATTTTTGATAACTGAAACTGATAGTAACACCCTCAATTTCAATTTCAGATGTGGTGGTCCAATCTTGAATCAAGACGGCTTCTGCGCAAACATTCATAACCCAAATCGTACTTATAACTAAAAATAATGATCTTAACATAAAATTCCTCCGAATAATGATATTGCCCCCAAACTTATGTTTTATCTTATTCTTTAACATGAGCTCTTAAGGCTATTAGTGGTTGACATCGATGTATAGCACTAGAATTTGCTGTTATTCAACTGATTTTAAATGATCGGGTAAAAAAGAAAGGAAAAATACGAGAACAAGCCAACAGGTTAAAATTAAAAGTGTTCAACAGACAATTTTGGACCAATTTTTTATTTTTTTTGATCCCCTTGGTTTTTGTAGGGATAACCTCAATCTTTTTATTTTTCAAAAGACACGATCCCAAACTATCAGCTTAATGCCATTTCGTGACTGATCCGATCTGAAAAAATGACTGGTTTCAAACTGTCTTCGACAGGAGAAACTTCATAGATGCTTCCATCATTCACCAGGTGAAAATATCCATATTCCTTCAACATGGATGAAAAATCGTTGTATTGATAATCATAAAATGAAAGCATATGGTGTGCCTTGGGAGGTTTATGCCTAAACCAATATTCAATGATAAGCAAAAATATCTTTTTTCTTATTAAGAATGATAAGTGAGAAGAGATTTCCAAATGAGTTAAAAAACAAATTTTCAGCTCTTCACCTTTGACTAGTTTGGGTAGTCCGAACATTCCTGTTACCAATCCCAATAAGCGGAATTTGAAGTTCAATTTTTCAATAATTAATGACTTATTGGAAGAGAACATTTGCGGCGCTGTACAGGCAACAATTTTATTACTTTTATCCTTTACCAAGATAAAAGACGATATGCTGAATTGATCCCAGTTTCGAAACCTCTTAATCAACTCATCTTCACCGTCTGCACAAAAGTTATACCCAAATGTTTTACTTTTATTTTCAGAATGTAGAAAATTTCTAATTTCGGGTAAATCATCCTCACTAGCTGCGTTCACAAAATAATTTTCACGAATTTCCAAGTCATTTATTTTTTTAAAGATATTATATCGAAATAAGATATTCACACTTTTAAAGTTACAAAAGTTACGATAAATAACCCCTCTTTTCCCCTTGGTAAAAGCATTTAGCGACTGCTGGTTATCGCTCATAATAATTGAATAAAAGCAGAAACAATCTGCGATTTCTTCGATCAAATGTTTATTTCTCAACATTTCATGATACAGACTTCGCCACTCAAACCTGGTTTTGCGATGTAGTGAATCGGAAATTCTAATATCCGTCAGGTATCCCACAGTCTTTAATTCTCCCTCAATATAGACCTTCTTTTTGGTAAGCATCCCATACCCACCAATTGATTGATCCTGATTTTCCATAATAAAAATCAAACTTGGATTTCCCGACAGACGACTAAAGGCAAAAAAATCAGGTTCCCGCTTATGGGCCAGGATAGTCTGATGGGTGACCATTTTTATTTTTTTTACAAAACTTAGAAGTTGTTCATTGTCCTCTTGCCTGGCAAGTCGAATATGAGGATAATCATTTAAAAAATTTAACATTGTAGTTCTATATATCTTATTCATGTTTCTAAACTAAATGGTTAGTATGCCTTTTTAAATTGATTATTATCAACATACTGGTTTTTTTTATGAGTCATTTAAAGACATTTTTTCACACTCTTGAAACGATTTGCCCTATCCCCCCGGAAGAAAAAGAAAAGGCAATGAGCTCTATGGAGGAAGTGAAACTTAAAAAAGGGGATTATTTTGGCAAATTTAATGAAATCAATGATGACTTTGCAATCATCGTCAAACGTCTGGTAAAAGAAAGCTTCATAAAATCCAATGGACAGGAGTATATCAAGGATTTTCAGTGACCGGGAATTTTTTATAAAGGAAGATAGGGAGTATCAATTTCTAATGTGCAAGGCCCAAAAGCGATATGAATTATTCTATCAAAACTACCCCGATTTAGTTAATCGGGTACCCCAAAACCAGATCGCTATGTATCTGGGAATTGATCCTTCTTCCTTAAATCGTATCATCGCTAAATTAAAATCTAAAAAAATCTAAAATTTGTTATTTCCATTTTTCACACCATGATTGTAAACTGATTATATTAATTCAAAGTTTCACTTGATTATGAGGTTTTTCATGAGTCACTGGCCAAGCATCTTTGCAAATCTTGAGAAAATATGCCCTATTCCTCCGGAGGAAAAAACAAAGGCCATAAGCTTTATGAAAGAATTGAAACTTAAAAAAGGGGCTTACTTTGGCAAATTTGATGAAATCAATGATGATTTCGCAATCATCGTCAAAGGTCTGATCAAGGAATTTTACCTGAAATCCAACGGTCAGGAATATATAAAAGGTTTCAGGCAAGAGGGACAAACCACTGGTCACTATCGTTCAATAGTCCTCCGAGAAAAATCCAAAATGAACATTGAATGCATGGAGGATTGTATTTTTTATGTCGCAAAATATAAAGACTATGAAAAACTCCTGGATGGCCATATATGCTGGTATAAAATCACCAAGGTTTTAGATGACAAGGAATTTTTCATCAAGGAGGATCGGGAATATCAATTTCTGATGTATAAAGCGGAAAAAAGATATGAATTGTTTAGAAATGAACATCCCGAAATGGTTAACCGGATTCCTCAATATCAAATCGCTATGTATCTAGGCATTGACCCATCTTCCCTGAATAGAATTTTGGCCAAGAAGAAAACTTAACTGATTTTTATTATTTCATCGGCCATAGAAATAAATAAATCAACATCCGGTTTGTTTTTTTTTGCATCAATCTTGTAGAACAAAATGAATTTCTTTGGTTTTATATATTTTATAAGTGAGGTCGACTCGCAGATAATAGGACTGCTTGGATCAATACTTTTATAAAGTGTCATAAACGCTTCCATAATCTTATCTGCGGGAGCATTGATAAGGTAAGCATCCTTGGCGCCACTTTTTAAATATTTCTGGGTATCATTTTCCAATCCACAGATAGCTTCCTTGAAAATTTCAAATTTTTCATACTTTAATGAAGTTTGAATTTTAATGGCAATAAATCTCCCTTTATTGGTTTTAAGAAAATTGGTGACGTAAGTAGTCTTACCTGCTTTTCTCGCAGTTGAGCCCACCAAGATGACCCGTTCATATAGGGGTCTGGTATCCATTATTTGAAACAACCCAGCTGACAATTAGCCAGTTTAATGTCATTTTTGTTGCAACATAGCCCCACTTCTTTGGGGTTGATCCCCAATTCCTTGGCTATCTGCAACGCATCGGCACACTTGATCTTTTTCTTTTCTCCATCCATGAAAATTTTCTCATTAATTTTTTCCAGGATTTTTTCTTTCATCGTTCTTGTCCTTTTTGAAGTTCATATTTCATCATATAGTGAGTTTCACTTTCTTCAACTACCTTGAATCCAAGCCGGCGATAAAGCTTCATAGCTCTTTGATTCATTTTAAATACGCCAAGCTTAATCACTTGATTTT
>MEQB01000065.1 GCA_001770015.1 Bdellovibrionales bacterium RIFOXYC1_FULL_37_79 | reverse complement strand
GCGGATGGTAATAAAATTTCAAACTCTGTTCCCAGGTTCACTTTAGATTTAACGCTGATACTTCCTTCAAAGCTATTAATTATAGATGTAACAATGGATAAACCTAAACCTGTACCTTTCCCAACTTCCTTGGTGGTATGAAATGCCTGAAAAATTTTTCCTAAATCTTCTTCTTTAATACCGCAGCCGTTATCTGCAATTTTAAGACAAACCTGATCATCAATATTTTTTGTAATAATATCTATCTGACCTTTCCGGCCCTCTAATGCATCCTTTGAATTTGTAAGAAGATTCATAATTACTTGTTGAAATCTACCCCGATTTATAATTACTTTGGCATTATTACATCCAAAATTTTTCTTTATAACAATATTTTCCTTAATAAAAATTGTTTCGACCAGGCTTATCGTATCATTCAAGGCTTCGTGAATATCCATAATCTCTTGTTCTTCAGAATCATTTCTGGCAAAACTTCTAAGACCCTTGACTATTCCTCTAATTCTTTCCATGGCTGAATTTATTTTTTCAAATCGCAAACAGAATGCCTCGTTTTTTTCGTATTCCTTGCCGAGCATCTCCAAATTTCCTTGGACTATAGCCAAAGGATTATTGATTTCATGGCCAACCCCGGCTGCCAACTCTCCAATCGTTGCCAGCTTGTCACTATGGATGAGTTTTTTTCTCATTTCAGCTTTTTCTTTCTCCATATTCATTCTGGAAGTAATATCCTGCTCAATTGCAATATGATTCATCACTTCTTGATGACTATCCAAAACAGGAATAATTTCCATATTCAACCAAACTTCCTCACCATTTTTTTTATAATTACAAAGTTCCACACACACTCTTTGCTTATTTTCTAACGCCTGGTGCATTTCAAAAATTATGTTTGGATCAGTATTTTTTCCATTTAAAAAATCTCCTGGCTTTTTTCCCAATACCTCTTGCAAGATATATCCTGTAATATTAGTAAAACTTTTATTCAACCATTCTATTTCACCTTTTTTATTCATAATAAGAATGCCACTATGAGTATGATTTGCAATCATGGCCAATCGTTTAAGTTCGTTGGTTTGAAGTTTAATTTCTGAAATCATTGACAGGTCCCGTAGTTTTACAATCCATGCCATCAATGCTGTCGGAATAAGTATAACTAATAAAATTATTCCCAGTATTTTTACTAATTTTTTATTTTCTTTTTCAAGGGTTACACTAAAATCCTCAGAATCAAGTCCTATACCAACCACCCATTTCCATGGCCCAAAACCCATGACTAACGAAATTCCCTGATTTTTATAGCCTGTTTGGTCTTTGCTTATCTTGGTATATTCTAAAAATTCATATCTTTTGCTTTCAAGAATCCTGTTAAATTTTTGCCCAACCGGCTTTGGTATTTTTAAGTTAGAATTCATATTATGAATCCAAACATAATTATGCTTATTTCTCCCGTTATTAAAAATTGTTATTTCCGATTTTGCCTGATCTTGAGCCTTGGTAAGTGAAATTTTTCCGGCCACAACTTGCCGGTCATAATATTCAAACCGGTTAATTACCATCATCCCAATATCTTTCAGTTTTTCTTTTTTTTCTTTAAGCAAAATTTCTTTTTGTATCGGAAAAATCCCATGTCTGATCATAAAGCTGACTGCTACAAGAATAACGACCGCCGGAATAATCATCCACAAATAAAAATATCGGCTTCTAAGAATTTTAAGATTTTTAATACTCATACAATTTCTTACACTTTTATCGGGATTGATGTTGAAGAAATAAATATTTCACTAATAATTTATGATAAATTTAGAAGGGAAAAATATTACATTTTAATAAAAATATTTAAATAAAAAACTCGGACATTAACTAATAAAAAAACTTTAGGTCGCAGTAACACATATATCTGATATTACATTAACCTAAAGTTTTGAAAATAAACTAGATCTTATAGACCTAAATATTTATTGCACCAGGGTTTGGTTTTTTGTTTTATCCACCACTATTTCATTGGCAGATTTAGGACAATCTTTTTGTTTTGGATAAGTTGACAAAAACGCACCATATTCCTTAATTTCTTCCAATCGACAACTCCAATATAACTCGCCCTTATGAACTGTAATGTCCGGGCACCCATCACACATATTCTGTCTTCCGTCCTCCAAAAAATCGATCGGTTGAATAATCATAAAACCCTGAAAATGTACCTTTTTCAGGAAGTTCCATGGTGATAGGAGGTTTTCCCTTATATAGTTAAAAAATATTTTTCTCATCTGTTTATCAAACAAAGAAAATAAAACCATTACCATTCTTCCCGCTTCTCCCATCTTCGGGCTGGAATAAGATAACCATTTTCCTTTTATATAATGAGTTACATTTTGAACAATTTTTTGAAAATTGGGAGACACAAAACCATAAGTTTTATTCCCTTGGGCCATTCTAACACTTAATAACCACTTAAACGAAGCAGGATCACAGGTACCATTTAAATAAGCACTGGGCATATACCCCGGCTCAAATTCTCTAATAACATTCACCGCATCCTGGGCCTTTAAAATACTACCCTCTCCCCAATCGGTATTGGAGTAAGGCATTTCAATTTTTTTACCATTAACATAGGATTCCAGATGTGGGGACATTCCAGGTTCTCGATATAAGATAAAAACAACTGACTGAACGATATCGATATTTTTGGTTGCCCACTTATAAACTTCTTTGATCTGGGGCAAAGTTTTATGAGTAACGGTTTGATTAAATGAACAGGAAATTCCACCAACTTTTTGTAACATTCTAGCATATTTTTCCCTGACCACATTTAAATCTCCCTCAGTACGGGCATCTTGAGGAGCATCTGGACGGTTTTGACTTAAATCAACATGAAAAGTAAAACCATAAACACCAGCTTTTTTAAGTTGAACAAGCATCTCATCGTTCAAGGCTATTCCGTTAGTATTAAGTATTGGCTTCCAGCCCATCCTGGAAATCATACCCACAATTTCAACAATTTGAGGATGCACCAGCGGATCTCCACCGGCAATACTCATACAATCACTGACTCTTTTTTCTTTGAAAACATCAAGGTCTTCTTGGATTTCTTGGAGGGTTTTATGCCCGTCTTTTAAAGGATCTCTATAACATCCCTTGCAGCGTAGATTACATTTTGTAGTTACTTCTAACCATGAAATACCATTATCTGATAAAGACCATGGTAAACGGTATAAACTTTTATGGTTTAACATTTTCATGATGGACTCCCAGGCTTTTTTTTTATTGTTTATCAAGACTTGTCCGAATATGTAAATAGAAAAATCTCTCTTATAAAGATAATTTATTGGTCTATAGGGTCAGTTAATAGTATATTTCGCAGACAGCGTGAAATTTTAATACTTTTTCCCCAACGAGAAGAAATATTTTCTACATAATAGGCCAGTGTTGCATTTGAAGAGATTTCTTCCTGAATTCTCCCAGAATCTATCACGACCCATCTTGTTTTATCCCAAATCAAATTTTTTGGATTCAAATCCCCCACATACACACCCTTATTTGAATTTTCTAGCAACATTTTTTTAAGAGATTCAAGCTGAGGAACTCCTTCGCTGGGAAAACCACTTTCCTCCCAAATTTTCATCCAGTCATCAGCACGCACACCCTCTATCCATTCTTTTAAAATATAAGTGGGTTCCGTTACAAGAATTTTCGCATGAGAAATTCCATATTTTTTATATAACGCTTCTTTGTCAGTTTCATTAACAAATGATGTTAAAATCTCAGGAGTATCATTTTTTGCCACCTTCAATGCAAACAAAACACCCTTATCAGATTTCACCTTATAAACCTTTCCCCTCTTGCCCGTATCAATTTCAGACACAATTGTTAATGTTGTACCATCCTTAAGTTTTATTTTATCATCAGGTCCCAGTTTGATATTAATCTCTTTTACTTTATCTTTTGATAGAGTATCAACAGGTAAAACAATTGATTTTTTTAGTTCTTTTTCAACCACTTGCTGTACTCTTTCCCAATCAGGCGTTGGATAATCACGAACTTGTTTAATAACCTTACGAATTCCATCAAACGCTTTGTCATCTTTCAAACGAGACTCTGAATTATAAAAATTTAAATCTTCAAATAATTTTTTATTTTTAAGCTCAGTAATTTTTTCTATAAACAACTTATGGATTTCCACCATATTCCAGGTATGACGCTTCGAAAGTGAATAACTTCCCAAGTATTGAAACGTCCATGGATCCTTGAATTCGGCAGCCTTTTCAATTAATAATTTAAATATTTCATCCATACCTTCTGTATGTGGTTTTGCAAGTGTATCTTTTGCAAAACTTTGAAACGTCTCTACATCTTTTAATTCAGTTGCTTTTTCCAGGATTAATTTAGACATTTCCACCATATTTTTCGTATGCGGTTTAGTTAGTATATATTTTGAAAACCATTGAAATATTCTTGGGTCTTTAAATTCAACAGCTTTTTCGATTATTAATTTATGTATATCGGCCATATCTTTGGTATGAGGTTGAGATAATGTATATTCTATAAAATAATCAAGTGCTGATATCTTTCCATCTTCAACTATCTTATTAATTGTCTTTATATAGAGATCCTTCATTTGAGAGGTTGCGGGATTTTTAAAGGTTTGCTGAGAAAGTAACGAGGTTTTATTTTTATCAATCATTAACTGAATGATTGCCCTAGTTTCACTTGTATCATATTCACCTATTTTTTTAGATAAAATCATAAAAAACTCATGATCATCAACCACATCAATTATTTTTCCAAGTGTTGTTAAATCTTTATTCATTAATAATTTACTAATTCCAGTTTCCGGATCTTCTAATAATTCTTTCCATTGAGGGAACTTTTCGATAATTTTCTTTTTATTACTATTTCCCAAAGTAGATTTAATCTCTTCTAAACCAATATCAGACAATAATAAATTTTGGCTTGATCCTAGATGATTCTTTGAAGAAGCTTCAATTAAATCTCTGGCCATCGCTTCACCGTATGGGCCCAATTCTTTATCCGTAATTATAGTTTTCAATTTAGCAATTAAAGCATCTTTGTCATTTTTTTTTGATATATCCAAAAGATCTTTCCATAATGCCCTTCTTTTCTGCATAAGATTTTTGGCCTCATCGCTTTCAAGATAATTTTTTAAATCTTCCGCATATTTAATTCCTAAACTTTTTGATACTTCTCCATCAGATCCGCTGGATTTTATAGGGCTTATGGGATGCCACTTTCCCTCTTTTAATTCAAAACGCGTAGAACGATCTGTAAAGCGTGGCATATGTTCGTAATCAATAATTGTACCGTGCATATTACCAGGATTTAAGGAAGAAGCGGCAGGATTTAAAGCAGTAAGAAATACTCTCGTTGATGGATATTCCGATGAACTTGAACTCATCAAATGAGTTCGCATGTTTTTATGAAATTCTGCTGGAAAATATGTTTGAAGTGTATCAGGAATGGTTCCAACAAAACCAGTATCAACAAATACAATTTGCTTTCCTTTTGAAAATGCTTCCTTACTAATGCCTTCTTGGGCAAGATAGTCCTTCACATGTTCATCTCGCATATTTGCTCGGGATATGTTAAGCAAATGTATCTGCTTCAATCGCTTTGGATCATCCTTTGAAACAATTTTAGCTGCATCATGTAGAAGTTCAGAATCCCGTGCTAAAAAGTAAATTTCTTCTTCTGGATACATCTCCAATAGCATTGCGACAGCTTCCACGTGGGCACGTTTTAAATCATCCCACTTTAAATCTGCACTATGATTTGTTGATTGCAAAGATAAAATATCTGGGCGAACAAGATAACTTTCATATTCTGTGGCAAAAATACTTGAAAACGATAGTAACTGAACTAGAAACAGTAACAATATTAATCGCAATAGCATTTTACTCATCACTCTCATAACTTCAATTTTTAAACTCTTTTGAATGGTTCTCCTATCAATACACTTCTCGTACTTATCGTCTTCAAAATTTTTACCTTGATAGCGACAAAATTTGCAGATATCTGACCTTATTAGTCAGTTGCAAGACAAGCGGGCTTTAATATTTTGAATAAGTGGAAAATTTTAAAATCTCCATTCACCTTCATTACAATTGAATAATTTAGTTAATAATAATGGCATTATATATTAAAATATTATCATGAGGACTCCCCCGAAAATAACCATTTTAAAAAACATGTATGGCCAATCATTTATTGAATTTATTTTTCTTTTTTTAACTCTAATTATTCTATCGTATATCATGTTAAAAGCCACTAACAATGGAATCGCCGATCGATGGGTGGCCTTGGTTTCCATTATTACCAGTCCAGACCCCGACAATAAAATCAAACCTGTTTTAAAATAAGGAAAAAATATGAGCTATATTTTATCAATCGATCAAGGAACCACTGGAACCACTGCCTTGCTCATCAATACCCAAAATTTTGAAATCATCCAGAAGTCTAATTTTGAATTTGAACAAATTTTTCCTAAACCCGGATGGGTTGAACACAATCTGGACACCATTTGGGATTCTGTTAAAAAATCTGTCACCCAAGTTTTGGTAGAATCTGGCATTAAACCAAAAGACATACTCAGTATCGGAATCACCAATCAAAGAGAAACCACCTGTGCTTTTAATCGGACCGGACAACCATTACACAACGCTATAGTTTGGCAAGATCGAAGAACCGGGGACTATTGTCATAAATTTAAAAAATCAAAACGTGAAAAAATCATCAAAGAAAAAACTGGTCTTACCATTGATCCATATTTTTCTGCCAGTAAAATTAATTGGCTACTCAATAACACTAAAAAAGTGCAAACCTCTCTGGAAAATAATGATCTGTTGGTTGGCACAATTGATACTTATTTATTATTCAAGTTAACTGGAGGCAAATCTTTTTTAACCGAAGCAACCAACGCATCCAGAACCATGCTGGTCAATTTAAAAACTTCAAACTGGGATGATGAACTTTTAAGCATCTTTGAAATTCCAAAAAATATTCTACCCAGCATTCAAGATTCCTTTGGTCATTTTGGTAAAACCGAGGGATTGGATTTTTTACCTGATGGTATTCCGATTAATTGTATCTTGGGAGATCAACAAGCCGCCCTCTTTGGACAAGCAGGTTACCATGAATCATCCATGAAATGTACCTACGGTACCGGCGCCTTTGTGTTATTAAACATTGGCCAAAACATAATTTATTCAAAATCCGGTTTGCTCACCACCATTGCTTATCGTTACAAGGGTCAATCCTTTTTCGCTCTGGAAGGAAGCTGTTACATTGCAGGTGCGGCTGTTCAATGGTTAAGAGATAATTTAAATATTATTACCCACTCCAGTGAAACCGAAAAAATTGCTGAAAAAATCAGCAATTTGGAAGATACCAAAAACATTTTCTTTTTACCCTTTTTTACAGGCATCGGCTCGCCACATTGGAATTCTGAGGCTAAAGCCGCTATTTTAGGACTTTCCCGAGACTCTAATAAGTCTCATATTATCAAAGCCTGTCTAGAAGGAATTGCTTTCTCTATAAATGATTTGCTAACTGCGATGTGTGAAGATTCAAAAATTAAAATTGAATCATTAAAGGTGGATGGTGGAGCTTGTGCCAATAATTTTCTTATGAACCTTCAATCTACCATTTCCAATATTAAAATTATCCGGCCAAAAAATATTGAAACAACTGCCTATGGGGTGGCCCTTGGTGCTGCGATCGGGCTTGAATTAATTGATTTTCATGATATCGAAAAGTACTGGAAAGAGGATCTGGTTTTCTCTCCAAATACTGATCAAACAGATTATTACACTGAGAAAAAAAACACCTGGGCCCATTATGTTAAAAAAATTTATTAATCAAAAATATTTTTCAGTTCACTAATATTATTTACTGCCAGATTATTTACCAGAATTTCTTTTGACTCAAGATTTTTTTTGGAAGTTATTATTTTTTTATAACTGAGTTGCTGAATTGATCTAAGTCGAATATCCATCCTCGGTGTTGATCTAACTTCTCCCGTAAGCCCCACTTCTCCAATCCATACCGTTCTTGAATCTAATGATTTATTAAAATAGGAACTTAATACTGCGGCAATAATACATAAATCAGATTCCCTGGATAAAAGTTTCATTCCTCCGGCAACGTTTACATACACATCAAAAAATGAAAGGCTTATTCCAAAATATTTTTCAATCACCGCGATCAACATTGACAAACGATTATTATCAAAACCCTGTGTTGTGCGACGGCTATTACCAAATTTGTTTTCCACCACCAAGGCCTGTATTTCAACAAACAAAGGCCTGGTACCTTCTAAAATACAAGTTGTACAACGTCCATGACCTTCATTTTCATGATCATCTAAAAAATATTCCGATGGATTGCTCACTTCCATCAGACCTGCACCGGTCATCTCAAATATACCGACTTCATTTGAATCACCAAAGCGATTTTTAATCCCCCGTAAGAGCCGGTAATAACCGTTTTGATCGCCTTCGAAATAAATAACAGTATCAACCATATGCTCTAAAATTTTAGGTCCGGCAATAGCACCTTCTTTGGTAATATGACCAATAATAAAACTCGTGATCCCTTGATTTTTGGATAAATTCATAATTTCAAAGGTCACTTCTCTTACCTGTGAAATTGTTCCCGGTGCCGATTGCAATTCAGGAGAAAGAGTGGTCTGTATTGAATCAACCACTAAAAATTTTGGTTTAATAATTTTAATTTCTGCAAAAATATTTTCCAAATCCTTTTCATGATAAATAAACATATTTTGATTATTTTCAATACCCAGTCTTCTCATCCGGGAGGCAATTTGGGAGGTCGATTCCTCTCCGCTAATATATAAAACCCGGTTTTCCACATCCCTCTGGGATAAATTGCCAAGCACCTTGGTCAACAACGTTGATTTGCCAATACCCGGTTCCCCTCCCACCAAAATCAATGAACCTTTAACCAATCCTCCTCCCAAAACTCGATCAAATTCGTTAATACCAGTAGATGTTCTAATCTCTTGGTTAATATCGATTTCATCAAGCAGTTTGGGTCTTTCCTTTTCAAGCTGCTTAATCGCCAAGTGATTACTAGTGGGAGTCTTACCTTGTAATTGTTCTTCGAAGGTATTCCATTCTTCACACTCTGGACATTTGCCAATCCACTGGGAAGTCTGATAAGTGCAATTGCCACATATAAAAACAGAACTTTTTTTTGCCATATCCTTTCACACCTTTGATTAAAGTTAATTTTTATACCATATCTTCAATATTAAACAATTAACAAGAAATGTTTTTGTCAAATTTGAAATATTTCAAAAAAATCAGTTTCATTTATTATTTTTATACCTAATTTTTGAGCTTTGATAAATTTTGAAGAAGATGAATTTGTCTCATTAGTTAATAAATAATCGGTATCCTTAGAAATACTACTAGTGACAACTCCTCCCATGGTTCTAATTTTTTGTTCTACAACAGCTCTTTTCTCTGTAAGGGCCCCGGTAATACATATCTGCTTGCCAGTCAAAATTTTATTTTCCTTCGAAACTTCTTGAAAATTAAATCCTACACTAACCAGCTCATTGATTAAGCTTTCTTTTTCTTTAAGGGATACAATGAAATCCCTAGAAGATTTTTCCGCAAAAGTATCCACTCGAGAAAGTTCTTCCACCGACAGGCTAAAAAGTTTATCCAAAGTATCATAACCTGCATGCACTACTTTTTCGCAGGTATTATAGGCTCCGTGGGTAATTCCAAGTGCAGATAAAAATGTTATCAAATCTGCTTTTTTTGAAACCTGAATTGTTGAAAATAATTTATCTGAAAGTTTTTCTTTGGTTTTATCCATTTTTTTTAAATCATCTGCAGTTATTCTATAAAGATCTGGAATATTTTTTATCAATCCTTTACTTAAAAGCTGCTCGAGACGTTTGCCGGACAAATCTTCAATCCCGATTTTTTTAATAAAATTTAAAATTTGCTCATGCAACCTCGCCTTACATTCACTATTTGTACATATCAATCGAATATCTTCAATCCTGGTATCACTCCCACATTCTGGACATTTATTGGGAATTACTAATTTATTTTCAGAAGCCTGCTTAACTGATAAAAATTTTGGAATGACCTCACCTGACCGGATTATTTCTATTTCATCTCCCTTTTTAAGATTATAAAGTTTCACCACCCCGTAATTATGCAAAGTAACCCTAGTAATTTTTGCTCCAGATAATTCCACGGGATCGACCAATCCAACCGGAGTCAGTATCCCATTTCTTGATACCGACCATTCAATATCCACCAGTTTTGTAATTTTTGATTCACCTTTAAATTTGAAGGCCATTTTAAATTTTGGATGATGGTGGGTAAACCCCAATTCCTCATGAAGAGAGAGATCATTATAAGTAAAAACCAAACCATCAATCTGGTAGTCTCCTTCCATCATAAATTTTTTAGCATCCTCGATTATTTCATTTAAATGCTGGTTGTCATTATGTAAAACAACTAAAGGAATATTAAACCCCATATTTTTAAGAAGAGAATATTTTTCAATTTCTAATTTTATAGAAGCAGTTTGCCCTACAAAATCAAAGGCCATAAAAGAAATATAACGACATAATTCTAAATTATCTTTCCTGGAAATTAGTCCTGCCACAATATTTCTGGGCGAAGTTGGCTTTTCCAATCCAATTTTTTCCATTTCGTTAGCCAACTCAAAAAAATTTTTTTCCTGACAATAAAGTTCTCCTCTAATTTCAACTTTTTCATGAATCGTTTTAATTTTTTTTATAATGGAATCCATCCACAGCACTTTAGGGGTGACATTTTCTCCATAAACCCCATCCCCTCTGGTCTTGGCCAATACCAGCTCTCCGTTTTTATAAATTAAAGAACAACTAACTCCATCAATTTTATATGTTGAAACAACCGGTTTATCCGCCAACCATTTTATTAAATCCTGGGAATCGTAGGTTTTTTCCAGCGACAACATTTTGGCATCATGTTTAACTTTATCTTCATCTTTCGAGATTGAACCTACTAAATTTAATACCAAATTTCCCGGGTCCAGCTCTTTTAATTTTTCTTCCAAGAAATCATATTCACTATCAGATATAATAGGCCTGCCTTGATAGTAATAGGCACGATGTTGGATGATTTGTTCTTCCAATTTTTTTATTTGATCCGTACTCATTAAATTTCCTTAAAAGGTAAATACAACACCGGAACGCACAGAGGTATCTTTAAATTTATACTCCCTCTCGGGGGATTCAAATTTTGCCTTGCTTGAAACATAACCAATCGCTCCCTGAAAACTCATATTGGGATTCCATGTATAACTTCCGCCAAACTCTAAATGATAGCTTGAAGAAGATTCATCCTCCCCATATACTACAACCTCTTCGCTATAGGAAGCTCCTAGCAAAAAGTCCAACTCCACCCAGATCCGAATATCTTTATAAATTGGAATATTGCCATTTGCCCCAAACATTAATCCAGATATACTTGCTGCCACTATCCCATCCGTAGCAGAATTTTCAACTCCATAAGAATGCTTTGCATAACCGATATACCCATCCACCCGAGGTCCATAGAAAAAACCTAATGGTAAGTAACGATATCCTGCTTTGATTTTATATATGCCAAAATCTGTATTGTTGGAATTTTTGGTAAAAGTACCTTCATCTTTAGAAAGTGAAGCAAATTTTTTTTCGATTTCCACGGAACCCCAAAAATCTCTAGTCGCCCATAGCTCCAGATCAAGCCTGGCTCCATACATAAAGCCACTCATTTTTCTCGTTATATTCCCCTCGGTTTCCTGGGTTACACTTCCAGGACCTAGCACTAAATCAAATCCAAGTGTTCCAAGTCTCCCAAAATCAAAAGTTTCTGATTCTGGATATTTCATAATCTCAATTTCCTCTTCCGTTTTTGCTCTTTTTGCTTTTTTTAAAACAAGCCAATCTCCAGTTTTTAACTTCTTTTTTGATTCATATTCAATTACTTTTCCCTGAGAAATACTTTTTCTAGCATGAAAAATTTTAGCGATAGCCACCTGGTCATATTTCCAATCCACAACTGTTTTTAATAACGGGTGTGATTTTTTTTCTAAAAGTCTTACAATATCTACATGATCCTCGTCCATAACACCATAAAGCGTTCCGGTATCCACGGTAAATTGATCTCCTAAAACACCAATAATGATTCCATCATAGGGAATCATTTTTTCAAACTTGGTTAGCCAATTTACTAAAGTTTGATAAATCATTTCAACATTTGAATGACTCAATTGAGCTTTTTCATCTAAATACAGATCTTCTCCATTACTTCCATAAATTTTTAACGATACCTCTGAACCACTGGCCAATGATTTTACCGTAACACTTATTAAGGAGCCTGAATTAGTTTTTTCTGCAATTAATTTTTTTACTTCTGGATTATTTAAATGCTCATGAATATTATTTTTATAGTTCCGTAAAATATTCATTATTTCAGAATTATGCCGATAATAACACCAAGTAGAATCCTTCAAATAGTTTTCCAACTTTTCATATATTTGATAAGAGATTGCCCCTTTGATAGAATCTGCCACCGGAAGAAGCATGCATCTTCTTAAACTGATTTCTTCTACAGCCAATAATTTAAAAGTAAAAAATATTAACAATATTAAAACAAATTTTTTATTCATGTAAAAATCCTATTGAATATTATTTTCTGGTTGGTTACAACCGGAAGCAGTGTTTTTCAAAACGGTCTGTCTTTCATACAAATTTACTAACATTTTTAATTCACTGATTTCCTCTTGAACGGCCACCAATTGCTTTTTCAAAAAAACCACCTGCTTTTCCAGCTTTAATTTCTGGCAATCTGAATAATCTACTTGCTCATTGGCATTTCTATTTGCATCGACTAAAAGATAAAATTTGCCATCAATCATCTGACTAACAATACGTTTCGCTTTAATGTACCTTCTAATTGTAGAGATAGATTTTCCAGTTTTTTTTGAATATTCAAAAATGGATAGCCAAACACTCTCGTTACTTATTTCATTCATTGTTACATCCTTTTAACATTCATAATAAATTTTAAAGCATGTTTGAAATATATGCAAAAGACTTAATAAAAGATTATAAAAACGCACTGCGTTTTTATAATCTTTGGCTTTTTTTAATAAAAAATGAAAATTGATGTTAGAATAAAAGCTTCAAGGATTAAAAATATTAAATTACTAGTATTGGTTATTTTTTTATCGTCAATTTATTCATTCAAGGCTCGGGCCTACAGTCTTGAAAATTTTTTTTCTGATGATAATTTAAATACAAAAATCATTCTAAATCCTAATTTAATCCCCTATGTCGGTTTTAACAAAAACCTTGAACTAGACAATTATGACTATATAAAACAAGATCCCGAAAACTTCGTCGACCCTCTTTTTAAAATTCCGGAATATTTATCTTCCTCCGTAAAATTTTGGTTTGACATTTATAGTAAATACGACGAAACCACCACACTTGTTCATGATAAATCCAATTTTGCCCTGGTTTATGGCACAATCAGTTTCACCGAATTGGATTTCAATAATGTTGGATCAATCACCAAGGCAAATTTTCGACAACAAATGGAAAGAGAAAGATTCGCCGAGATCAAATTGGCTATAAACCATATTTTTGACGATAAAACTCTTAATGCTTTTGAAAACAAAATCCTGGAAAACATAATTCAAGCTGGAGTCGTCATTCCCACCACTAAAAATGGAAAAAAACAACTTAAAAGGAATTTGTTGCAAGGACTCCGTCGGCAATCTGGCCTTAAAAACCAAATAAACCAAGGCCTGGTTTATTTTGACCTTTATCGCAATACTTTTCAAAAATACCTCAGGATCTTTGAGCTCCCCGAAGAAATTTTGGCCATTGCTTTTGTAGAGTCTAGTTTCAACATCAAGGCTCATTCTAGGGCTGGGGCAGTTGGTGTTTGGCAATTTATAAAAAGCACCGGGCATTCTTTTTTAAAAATTTCTGATAACTATGACGAGAGAAAAAATATTATCATTTCTACTCTCGGAGCTTTTCATTTATTAAAACAAAATTTCCAGATATATAAGTCTTGGCCACTAGCGATTTCTGCTTATAATAGTGGCCATAAACATATTTTAAAAGCACGCAGTATGAATAAAAGAGGTGAATTTAACTTTCAAAAATTTTTAGAGGATTATTCACATGCTGATATAATGTTTGCCTCTAAAAATTATTATAGCGAAGTTTTGGCTATGGTTTTTTCCTTAAAATACCGTAAGTTTTTTTACAATAATATTTCTTCCAATAATAATAAGGAATTTTACCTGTACAAAAATACCCGTTATTCCAACCTAAAAAAAACCTCCTCTCAGCTGGGAATCGATCGCTTGCATCTGCTGAGTCTTAATCCACATTTACCTAACCAGAGTGATCCATCTTCGATAGTGACCATTGTCACAGATCAAATTATTAATCATCCAGATTATGTACTAATTGAAGATACATCAGTAACCAAATATTTTCCCAAGAATTTTAAAAAGATCTCTAAACTTAAAGCTGTTCGATAAGATAGGTATTAAGTGAACAATATGTTTGAATATAGTCATATTTTCCGTCAAAATATTTAATTTCAACATTTACAATCCCGTGTCGATCACCATTTATAAATATTTTTTCGGTGGTTTCGGTCAACTCATTATTTAAATTACCTTCCCCATCCAGGTATTTTACCTCCAGGCCAAGCTGACTGTAATTTGAAGTTCCAGTATATAAAATTTCTTCTGGATTATTATTCAGGTTCAATTGAATCATACAACTCGTTTTAAAATCATCATAACCAAAGGCTTCTAAAATATAATTAATAAATTCCTGATTAGGTACGACAAGGCTGGTTTTCTCATAATACCCTAAAAAAATTGGTTCATTCAAATGAGCAAGCTCTAGATACTTTCTAGCACCGAGGGATTTATACGGCGTTTTTATTGAATAGGTATATAGGGATTCTTTTTGAGAGATGGTCTGATAATTAAAATATTTAATTTTATCATTGGAGATATCTAACGCCTTTTCTTTTTTAATTAATAATCCCTCTTCAATTAAATCAAAAATATCTAACCCTCCCCGTTCGAAGCTGGCATTTTCAAAAAAGATTTCATCCTCTATCACATGAATAATTTTTTGAGCGATCTGATCCCCAATAAGATACTTGATAAGGATATTACCCGGTTCAACCCCGGCAATTAACACAAACGTTGCTTCTGTTTTATCAACCGTTTTAAAAGAGTCGTTTAAATATAAATATTTTCCTTCCTCTGTTTCAAGACTTACATCCTCAACCAATTCATCTAACTCGATAAGCACAAAACCACCCGGAAGATTTGCATCTTTGCTGATTAGAAATTTTTTAAAGTCTTTTGCAAAAAAAACGGGTACATTAATTCCAAAATCACCTTCCTCAAGCAATACATCCAAATTAGTACTAACGAAATTATCGATAGTGATCTTTCCTGGAATAGTAGCCAATTTTGTATTCAACTCCCTGGAGAGATTTATGTGCCCTTCACCGCGATCAAATAAATAATCCTGGCTGTTATAAGCGGGGACAAATTGAAAAGTATGCACATTTTCCATCAACCCTTTTCCAAACCGCACATGGGTAGCCTTAAGTGAGATGTTGGCCAGATGACTTGGTGAGGTGGTCTCTGGGGGGATTGATTTTTTACTTTTTCTTGTATCCTCATAGGCGACTTCCGGGGTCTTAATTAGATCTTCCACCCGTGGTTTTTGAGGTGTAGGTGGTGACGACGCTTGTTGAACAGATGTGTTTTTCGCTTTTTTGTTGTTCTTTTTTTCTCTTTCGATTACTTGTGCCAGCCGATCTGAAACACCTGTCATTTGAGAAATAACCACCGGCTGACTATCCATTTTTTTTATATTATTTTTTGAATAGTCAATTACATAAAAGTCATCGATTTGTGCAGATACTCCAATATTGCTTTCATTAGAATCATTAGATGAATAGTCATTTTTTTTAATCTGAACATCCGTAGTATGAATTTCTACGCTTTTGACTTCTTCAGTGGTTAACGATTTTTCTGTTTCTTCTACAATAGGTTTACTGTCATTTGAATACTCAATCGAAGTTGCTTCTTCAAGATTTTCTACTTTTTCGAATTCATTAAGATTTTCTATCTTAAAACTTTTTGGTTTCAAAGTATGGGTCTTGGCCAGCCGAGTATTCACTTCATCTAAGGATTGTAAGGATTCATTCTCATCAGGATTTACGTTATCTGATTCTTGCGTGTTTTTGGCAATTTCATTATTCTGCTGCAATATTTCTTCATTTTTTCTTTTTTCATCTTCTGCCAATTGAATATCATTCAACTTTTTAAACGTATCTACCAGTTTGCTTTGTAAAGAGGCAAGATCAAGAGATTTAGGAACAGAAAATTTTTGCTCATATGTTTTTAATATTTCGTCATTATTGATATTTCCATCCCCGGTTACTTTTTTTAAAGGAAGGGTGTCCACTATGTTAAGATTCCCCACCAAGCGATCAATCTTTTTATCCTGGACAGATAAATCAATTTCACCAATAACACTTTTATAGGGCTTGATACTTTTTATTCTTGTACGGGAAGTCATAATTTTTTTTCTTACAAAATAATTAGTTGGATGATCAATATCAGCCATAATGGAATTTATATCCAAGATTTCATTATCGGAATTATTATTAGATACATTTTTACTGATAATGATGGGAGCCGATTGTATTCTATTAACCACCGCCAGGGTCTCTGCTAACTCATTTACAAAACCAAGATTAATAACTATTGGGGTTCTAGATAAATTAAACAGACAAAGAAAAAATAAACACGCAATAACCACTGCAATAAAAAAATTACCATATAGTAGGGGTGATATAAACCTCATGTTCCTAATCATCTAACTCTATTTTGCATCAATTTTATTTTTTTTGAAAGAGGTAAATATTATTAAGAAAAAAAACTTTTCAACAGAACCGGTGAATACTCACATAGGACCACTAATTTTCCATCATCATGATTTTAAATTTGGCTTCCTCTAATTTTTTATAGGATTTTTGATATTCATCTTTATTTATATTTATTTGATCAACTTCTTTCTGATATTTTTCTTTATCCATTTTAGCCTGTTTAATATTAATTTCTTCTTTGGTTTCGCAGTTATCGCATAACAATGTTATACTGTTATTTAAAATTTTACATACACCGTTTTTGATTAAATATTTTCTTTTCTCATTTACACATTCAACCACCGCAATGCCTACATTCAAAAGAATTACCATATTATCATGATTATTCAAAACTCCCGCAGGACCAAGCGTGGTGGGCATTATAATACTATTTGCCTCCAGGTTTGATTCAATCGTCTTGTTTTTAGTTATTATTTTAATCTTAAGCATATTTTTCAAACATCAAAGCGTTTTCGCCTTCTCATGAACCATTTCTAAATTACCAACCATGTAAAAAGCTTGTTCTGGAATCTGATCACATTTTCCAGTCAATATTGAATCAAAACCTTCTATAGTATCCTCAATCTTTACAAATTGTCCTTTTTGACCAGTGAAGGTTTCCGCCACAATCAATGGTTGTGATAAAAATTTCTGAATTTTTCTTGCTCTTGATACAATTATTTTATCAACTTCAGAAAGCTCATCCATTCCAAGAATGGCTATAATATCTTGCAATTCCTTATATCTTTGTAAAATAACTTGAACTTGTCTTGCTACTTGATAATGTTTTTCACCAACGATTTCTGGAGTTAAAACTGTAGAAGAAGAGGTTAGGGGATCAACCGCTGGGTAAATACCTTGTTCCACAATTGCCCGAGAAAGTTCAGTGGTCGCATCCAGATGTGCAAAAGTTGTTGCCGGAGCAGGATCAGTATAGTCATCAGCTGGAACGTAAACTGCCTGAATAGAGGTGATTGATCCCTCATTGGTAGAAGTAATTCTTTCTTGCATTTCTCCCATTTCAGTCCCCAAAGTCGGCTGATAACCTACCGCTGAAGGGATTCTACCCAAAAGGGCAGAAACTTCTGAACCCGCTTGAGTGAATCTAAAGATATTATCTATAAACAAAAGCACATCCTGTTTTTCCTCATCTCTAAAATATTCTGCTACGGATAGTGCCGTCAGAGCCACCCGAGCCCGAGCGCCAGGTGGTTCATTCATTTGTCCATAAACCAAAGCCGTTTTATTAATAACTCCAGATGCTTTCATTTCCCTATATAAATCATTTCCTTCTCGGGTTCTTTCACCAACTCCAGCAAAAACTGAATATCCTCCATGATGAGTAGCTATATTGTTAATAAGTTCCATTATTAAAATTGTCTTTCCAACTCCTGCGCCACCAAATAATCCAATTTTACCACCTTTTAAATAAGGCGCCATAAGATCAATAACTTTAATTCCTGTAAAAAAAGGTTCCAGCCTGGTGGATTGCTGATCAAATGTTGGAGGATCTCTATGAATGGGGTAGCTTTTATTTGAATCAATTTTACCCATTTCATCCACCGGACTACCAATGACGTTGATAATCCTTCCAAGCAGACCTTTTCCAACTGGAACTTGTATCTGCATGCCAGTATCTCTTACCCGAACTCCACGGGCCAAACCTTCAGTCGAATCCATCGCTATACAGCGAACTACATCATCACCCATATGTTGTGCCACTTCAAGCACCAGATTTTCTTCCTGATCTGATATCTGTTGGTTGGTGGTTCGAATATCATTTAATATTGCCGGTAAATGTCCCCCGGAAAATTGAACATCAACCACCGGTCCCAAAACTTGTTTGACCTCGCCATAAATATTTTCATTCATATAAGCCCCGCTATAATGTTTCTGCTCCAGATACAATTTCAATTAATTCCTTGGTAATCGATGCCTGTCTTCTTTTATTTATTTTTAAATTTAGACTTCTAATTGCTTCTTTGCAATTTTTAGCGGCATTATCCATGGCCACCATTCTGGCTGCATGTTCGGTTGCCTCAGCATTTAAAAAACAACTATATAAAATACTTTTAAATGTTTCCGGTAAAATATAATCCAAGACCTCTTTTTGATTCGGTTCATATTTAAAAACATCCTCTTGTTTTTTTTCATTTTCATTTATCTCAAGTGGCAATATCTTTTTAATAATCGGTTTGTACGATCCCCCACCTTTATACACATTATAAGCAACATAAACTTCACCCACCTCATTGCTTAAAAACTCATTTAAAAAATCAAATGCCGTCATATCTATAAACTGGTTAAAATTTTCATCAAATTTATGAGGATATTGTGTTCCTACATTCTGAAATTTTAAAATATCTTTTGCTTTTGATCCCCAAAAAGAAATACGAATAATCTCTTCTTGGTTTTTAATAAAATTTTTAACAAAATTAGCAATATGATAATTACAACTACCGCACAATCCTCTATCAGTACTAAGCACCAACATATGTTTAAAAGTGTTGCCGGATTTTCGTAGTATCGGATGGGTTAAGGTTTCATTTGTAGTACATTTGTTAACAAGATCTTCCATTTCTTGTCTATATGATTCAGCCTTATGAAGCTTGTCTTGAAATTTATTCATTTTTGCTGCGGAAACAAGCTTCATGGCACTTGTAATTTTTAAAGTGCTTCTAGTGGTTTTTAATTTCTTTTTTAAAATTTTAATGTTCGCCATTTATTTTAAAAACCTTCGTCTTTTAAGTACTCTTTTAAAATACTTAGAATGTTACTCTTTTCTTTTTCAAAATCATCTACTGAATTGGATATCTTCTTTCTTAAATTCTCTTGAGTGCTTTTAAAAAAAGCCAACATTCTTTCTTCTATTTCCTGAATTTTTTCAACTGGAACAACATCAAAAAGACCATTAGTGGCTGCGAAGATCGCAATTACCTGATCAATAACTTCAATTTGTACATATTGTTTCTGTTTAAGTAATTCTACCAATCGCTGTCCCCGGGCCAGCTGTTTTTTAGTAGCCTCGTCAAGATCAGATCCAAAAGCAGCAAAGGCTGCCAGCTCACGATATTGGGCCAACTCCAGACGAAGCGATCCACAAACCTTTTTCATTATTTTTTTCTGGGCAGCACTGCCAACCCGGGAAACTGAAAGCCCGACATTCACTGCTGGTCGGACTCCCGAATTAAACAAATCTGACTCCAAATATATTTGTCCATCCGTAATCGAAATCACATTGGTAGGTATATACGCCGAAACATCACCTTCCTGGGTTTCAATAATCGGCAAAGCGGTAAGGGATCCACCTCCCATTTTATCAGAATATTTACAGGCTCGTTCCAATAATCTGGAATGCAAATAAAAAATATCCCCCGGATAGGCTTCACGACCGGGTGGTCTTCGCAAAAGCAGACACATTTGCCTATATGCCTGAGCCTGTTTAGTCAAATCATCATATACAACCAAAGCATGTTTACCATTATCCCGATAATACTCACCAATGGCACAACCCGAATACGGTGCTAAAAATTGTAACGGTGCCATGGTAGAAGCAGTAGCGGATACAATAATGGTATATTTTAGGGCATCATGCTCTAAAAGTTTTTGATATATTTGCCGAACCGTGGATTGTTTTTGACCAATGGCCACATAAACACAAATGACGTTATCATTTTTTTGATTAATAATGGTATCGATTGCAATTGCTGTTTTTCCGGTTTTTCTATCACCGATAATAAGCTCTCTTTGCCCTTTACCAATAGGAATCATCGAATCAATGGCCATAATTCCTGTCTGGATTGGTTCACAAACAGGCTGTCTTGCAATAATTCCAGGGGCTTTTAATTCAACTGGTCTGGTTTGCATTACTTCAATTTGACCTAAACCATCTATGGGATTACCTATTGGATCAATTACTCTACCTAAAAGATTATCACCTACCGGTATTTCTACAATTTTTCCTGTCCGTTTTACGATACTACCTTCTTTAATTAGAGGATCATGTTCAAATAACGCTATTCCTACACTATATTCCTCTAAATTTAACACCATCCCTCGACTTCCACTTTCAAACTCAACATATTCCCCTGACATTACATTTTTAAGTCCAAAAGCCTTAACAATGCCATCTCCCACCTTTATCACAATACCGGTTTCAACTGTTTCAATCTTGTTACTAAAATCTGAAATATTTTTTCTAATTATCGAAGTAATTTCTTCTGGTTTAAGTCTCATGTGAGCTTTCTCCTTTTTAACAATTTTTCAAACTGGGTATCCAGGGTTAAATCAAGCAAGAAATCTTCCACATGGGCCCGATAGCCTGCCGTAATATTATTTCTTTTAAAGTATTCGATTTCCAATTTTTCTGGATAATATCTTTTAATGATATTTTTAAATATTTCCAAAACTCTTTTTTCCAAATAATCACTGGTGCCTTCGATTTGCACCTTGCGAAAACCTTCATGTAAAAAGATTAATTTTTTAATTTCTTCAAAAATTTCAAAAATAAAAATTAATCTTTTATTTTCATTTAAATATAATACATAGCCTATCACTATCTGTTCGTTTAAAAGCTTGGATAATATTTCAGAAAGTACATTTTTTCTTTCAGTTTTTGAAACAGTATTATAAAAAACAATTTTTTGTAAAGTTTCGTTTTCTTTTAGGGTTTCAGCAAACAAGGCTAATTCTTCCAGAAATTTTGGATTTTCTAGCCAAAAAAGATAAAAAACTTTCGCATATATATTCGTAATCTTTTTTTTCATAGTTGATTATCTATTAATTTATTTTCAATTTTGTTTTGTAATTCCTTATTACCTTTAATTTCTTTTTTAGTGTTATCTATTATATTATTCATGATTTTTAAATAAAGCTTTTGAATAAGACTGATTTCTAAATTATCTTTTTTCTGACTTATTTCAATTTTTAGCCGATGTTCCCGTTCCGTTAATTGCTCTTTTTTCAATTCCAAATATTTTTCAATTGATTGTTTTGTTTTAGATTCCAGTTCAGCGATTATATTATTCATATTCGACTGATCTGCCACTGCCTTCTCTAATCTCATCTTTACTTCATGCAATTTATTTTCGTTTTCTTTAACTTCCTTAATAAATTGATCATGTTCATTGGTAAACTTGATATTAAGTTTATTCTTAAGAAAAAAATAGCACATCATCACCACAATGATAAAATTTAAAAAATGATACTTTAATGACCATAGTCCTTGCTGAATTGATTCAGAACCCAGGCAACAAGCAATGCTTTGACAAAATAAAACTAAGATTAGCATTCTTTTATTCATTAATTACTTTTTCCATTAAAATTTGCTGGTAATCAGGAATTTTTTGTTTTTCATGAGCCGCTATTTTTTCAAAACTATCGATAATCACTTCTTTTTCTTCATTAAATCTAGAAACGTATTGATTTTCAATTTCTTTTAATTCTTCTCTATGTAATTGATCATGTACCTTTACATAATCATTATAATATTGATGCATTTGTTCTCTGGCCTGTTTCATTTCCTGATCAATTTTCTTTTCTACTTTGACTGCCTCCAATTCGCTTTTCTCTATTTGCTTTTTTTTGTATTCAGTCAATTCCAATCTTGAAATATAAACTTGCAAAACTTTTTGGAAAAGAATTTTATCAAGAATAAAAAAAGATAATAAAAAAATTCCTAACTGATAAAAAAATGTATAATCAACACCAAGTTGTTGTAAAAAATTTATAAAACACCTCTGTCTTTTGGTAACTATACTATACCCGTCAATGTATGATTTTCAAGTGTTAGAACAACAAAGGAAATTTCTGATTAAATAGATCAACTATTTTCTATCATGCATCTTGGTGGTACCATGAAAAATTACCCCCTCATCTACAATCAGGCTCGGAGTGGTAATAGTGCCCTCAAAACGGGCCGGTCGCAAGATTTCGACCCGGGCACTTGCATGTATATTACCTTTCACATTTCCAGATATTAGAATGATATTTGCATTTATATCTGCATTAACATTGGCACCTTCCGAAATAATTACGGTGTCAGTAGAAAAGATTCTTCCGGTCACTATCCCCGCAATACGTGCAACGCCGTTAAAGGATAAATTTCCTTCGAATTTACATCCTTCTTCAATAATTGCGGAAATTTCATTTTTTCTTTCTGCCATACAATAATCACAATATTATTTTTTTCTCAATAAATAATCAAAAATGTCATTAAAACCCGCTTCATTGTTATATTTTATAACAATTTCTCCAGATCCGTTGGATTTATTTTTTATTTGAAAATGAAATCCTGTGTTTTGTTCTAAAATTTGCTTAAGTTGGTCAATTTTTTCATCAAAATATTGATTAGGTTTAGTATTTTTGGTTATTTTTGAACCTTTTTTAATTAATTCTTCTAGCTCACGAACAGACATTTCATTAGTAGCTGCTAAATTAGCATAGCGTGACACAGATTCCTGGTCTTTGAGAGCTGCCAAAACTTTCGCATGGCCAAAGCTTAAAAAATCTTTTTGAATTAGATCTATAACATTTCTTGGAAGTTTTAATATTCTTAAGAAGTTGGCAACGGTTGATCTTTCTTTGCCAATTTGTTTTGCAAGTTCTTCTTGAGTCAAATTAAAATCATCCATTAACTGATAGTAGGCAAGAGCTTCTTCAATACAATTTAAATCAGCTCTTTGCACATTCTCAATTATAGACAGAATTAATTTTTCTCTATCCGTAACCCGTTTAACAATTACTGGAACATATTCCAGTTTAGCCTTAATGGCTGCCCGTAAGCGCCTTTCTCCTGCGATCAGTTCAAATCCTTGTTCCGCCTTTCTTACAATTAACGGTTGAATTATTCCATTTTCTCTTATGGAATTTGAAAGTTCTTCCAATTCTTTTTCTTTAAAAATTTTTCTTGGTTGATTTGGATTAGTTTTAATTTCATTAACACTAACCATGGTTGGGTTGTGAACCAATTCTGATTCTTTTTCTTCTCCAAAATGTTGCTCCAATGTATTTGAAACAATTTCATGATTGGTATCTTGAATTAATGAAGCGATACCCTTACCTAATACAATTTTTTTGGCCATAAATTCTCTCTTTTTTAAACAAATGCAGGAGCTTGTTGTTTGTTAATAACTTCATTTTTTCGATCCTTGAGAATTATTTCCTTGGCCAAATCCAAATAGGCCTCACTTCCTTTAGATTCTATATCATATAAAATTATTGGTTTACCGTGGCTTGGACACTCTGACAGCTT
>MEQB01000064.1 GCA_001770015.1 Bdellovibrionales bacterium RIFOXYC1_FULL_37_79 | reverse complement strand
TTTCGATGTGTTTAAAAAACAAAAGCCTCATTAAATTAGAAACTTAATAATGCTTTTGTTTTTAAGAAACTTTAAGAATTCTACATAAAATTGGTGGGCGTTAGAGGGATCGAACCTCTGACATCTACCTTGTAAGGGTAGCGCTCTCCCAGCTGAGCTAAACGCCCATAAGATGTTTTTTGAGAGATTAAATGCAATTCCCTATTCTGTCAAATTGAACGATCAGGGGTCGTTAACGCCTTATATTTATTGAATTTCGTTATTTTTTTAATGATTATCATTAAGTTATTATTGATAATCACGATATTTATGTTATAAATTTTAATGAGAAATAAAAAAATCAATTAGGGAGTTTTTTTATGAAACAAGACAAGTTCATTTTCTTTATACAATTATTTTTTAGAATTCTAGCATGGACGACCATTCCCGGATTATTGGTATGGGTATATTTCTCTATCTCTCTAACGACCTCAAGCCACTCCATCCTGCTTGAAAAGCTCTTTCAAAATCAACATCTGGGAGCCATGCCACCCGTCATACCTACGACATTAATTCTAATTTGCATCACACTTTCGCTTGGAGGAATGATCGGATTTTTCCAATACCATGCCATCGCAAGTCTTATAAAAAAAATCAGGCACGATGGCATTACCGTTCACACCTTAATGTTTTTAAAAAAATTAAGCTATTTTTTTATTATTGCATTTGTCCTGGATCTCACCCTTTTTTCAGTTATCAGATTTGATTTTCATGATCTGGAAATTTTTTTAAAAAGTATGACCCTCATCCGTCCAGTTATTGACTGGTACCATTTTATTTACGTCGAATTTACAGGCATAAGCAATCTTGCCATTTTTTTCATCATAAGATTTCTGATTAGATTTATGGAATATCATCTCAACATAAGAAAAAATATTGATGAACTGGTAAAAGAACAAGAACTGGTTATTTAATATCCAAGGATTAGTTATGCCCATTAGAATCAATCTTGATTTATTGCTTGTTAAAAAGAAAATGAGACTGACCGAACTTTCAGAAAAAATTGGCATCAGTATTCAAAACTTATCCATCCTCAAACAAGACAAGGCAAAGGCAATCAGATTTTCCACCCTGGAAAAAATCTGCGAAGTCTTGGAATGCACCCCCGGGGATTTATTGGAGTATAAACATGATGAACAAAATTAAAAAATTACTGGTTATTAACCGAGGTTTTATTATTGCAGTTGTTTTTCTTTTTTCACTCAGATGGAGTTTTGCCGACCACTGTAAAATACCCACTGGTTCAATGATACCAACGATAGAAATTGGTGATCATGTCTTTGTCAACAAACTGGCATATGATCTCAAAGTCCCCTTTACTAAATTAAGCCTTTCTCGCTTGAGTGAACCTCAAAGAGGTGATGTCATTGTCTTTGAATACCCCCTTAATACCTCCGTAAATTATGTCAAAAGACTCATCGGAGTTCCTGGGGATACCATTGAAATTTTTAATGGCTTTGTTAAAATAAATAATCAAATCACCCTTAAATTTAAAGATGACCTTGATCACTATATTGAAAACCTTTACACCCATAACAATTTCTCTTACCAGGAAAAAATGGGTAACTCAGAATATACCGTCAATAGAATTCCAAGCAAACTACATCCCTTGCATCAAAAATATCTAATCCCCAAGGATCATTATTTTTTTATGGGGGATAACAGGGATAACAGCGCTGATGGTCGGTATTTTGGATTTGTACATAGGGATCGCTTGCTTGGAAAAGTCGTGACGACCACTTACTCTTTGACCTTTGACCAGTGGATTCCCCATTTTAAATTAAATAGATTTTTTAAACCAATCATCTAATCTGCTAACAACTAAGTTCTCTTACTATTTCTCAGGGTTTTGCAGTCTTACCTCGTGATGCCTTTTATCGGCCATATCAATCAGCCGCTTGACTTGCTCTTTGGATACCTCGATGTGTTTCCAAAAGGATGGATCCTCAATTTTATGCCGATACTGCTTTAACGCAAAATCTAAATTTAAAGATATAGTTGAAAGGGGTGACGCTATATCATGGAGAAATTCCCGTTCTGTTTGCATTGAAACTTCCTTTTTCAAAACATTTCTTCTAATTTTACCTCAAAAAAAATGTTTCTTTTAGTAAAGAAAAGTTAAGTTTAATTCGCGACATCCAAATCCTCTTTATTTTCCAAAACTTTAAGCTCAACTACCTTCATAAATTGCTCTGGATGTCCGAGGCTTAAGGCATGTTTCAAAACTTCGTGCGCTTCTTCACATGGGATAATTTCAAGCCCTGACTTGATTTCTACGGGTATCTCTATTAAATCCTTAACATTTTTCTTGGGTATTATCACCGTTTTTACTCCGGCCTGCTTGGCTGCCAGCAATTTTTCTTTCAGCCCTCCAATCGGGAGCACTCTTCCTCTGATCGTAACCTCTCCTGTCATTGCCACATTGGCATTAACCTTCAAACCCGTTATGGCAGAAGTAAGGGCGGTAACCAGGGTTATCCCAGCACTTGGTCCATCTTTGGGAGTTGCGCCTTCAGGAACATGGATATGAATATCATGTTCATGGTACCATTTATTATCAATCCCAAGCCGGTCACTGATCGACCTGACATAAGAAAGTGCTGCTTTGGCAGATTCTTGCATCACTTCACCGAGTTTACCAGTGATTTGTAAGTTACCTTTACCAGGGAACGTGACCACTTCAATATGTAAAAGCTCACCACCCACGGAAGTCCAGGCCAGACCATTTACTAACCCAACTTGTGATTCCGCCTCAATATCCTTGCCTTCAAATTTACTTGGGCCTAAATACCTCTTGAGTTGTTTTTGCACCACTTTAAACTCTCGACCAGCTTGAATTTCCTTGGTAACCACTTCCGTGGCAATTTTCCTAGCGATGGTATTAATCAGCCGTTCCAGCTCCCTAACCCCAGCTTCTCTGGTGTAATTGGTGATAATGGAAGTGATGGCCTTATCATTTAAATTAAAATTAAATTTCTTAAGCCCGTTATTAATAATGGCCTTGCTGATTAGATATTCCTTGCCGATTTGCAGTTTTTCAAACGGGGTATAGCCAGGAATCGAAATAATTTCCATTCTGTCCTTTAGTGGCCCTGGAATTTTATGAATATCATTAGCGGTCATGACAAACATAACATTGGATAAATCGTACTCACACTCAATGTAATGATCAACAAAGTTTCTATTTTGTTCAGGATCCAAAACCTCCAACATGGCACTGGCAGGATCTCCTCTGAAATCGCTGGACATCTTGTCAATTTCATCCAGCAGAATAAGTGGATTGGAGGATTTCGCTTTCTTCAAGGCATTGATTATTTTTCCAGGCATAGCACCAACATAGGTCTTACGATGCCCTCTGATTTCTGCCTCATCCCTGACTCCACCAAGAGAAATCCGGGCAAAATTTCTTCCCATTGCTTCAGCCAGGGATCTTCCTACCGATGTTTTCCCAACCCCGGGAGGGCCGGCCAAACATAAAATAGTTCCCTTACCTTCACCTTTTTCAAGCAGGTTTCTAACCGCCAGATACTCAATAATTCTATCTTTAACGTCTCGAAGCCCATAGTGATCCCGGTCCAGAATCTCACGACATTTGGAAACACTATTATCATCCACCGTGACTTCACTCCACGGCAGGCATAGCATCCAATCAATATAATTTCTAACCACCGCAGATTCAGCTGACATCGGTGACATGGACTTAAGCTTCTTGATCTCTTTTTGAGTCTTATCCTTGGCCTCCTCAGGCATTAATTTTTTAGCCAGCTTTTCTTCCATCTCCTGGATTTCATTTTTGCCATCATCCTTTTGGCCCAATTCTTTTTGAATGGCATTCATTTGCTCATTCAAATAATATTCCTTTTGAGATTTCTCCATTTGGGTTTTCACCCGATTGCGAATACGTTTTTCAACATTAATAATTTCAATTTCACCTTGCATTTTTTCGAGAAGAAGATTGAGCCGTTCTTCAACATTCACTGCTTCTAAAATTTGTTGCTTTTCGGGAATCTTCATATTCAAATGGGCCACGATGATATCGGCCAATCGGGAAGGGTCCATGATGGATGAAATGCTCATCAAAAGTTCAGGAGGAATTCTTTTATTAATTTTTACATATTGTTCAAAGATGCCTTTAATACTTCTGACGGTGGCTTCCACATTAACGCCAACGTCACACACCTCACTACTACAACTCTCCAACCGGGCCTCATAGCCACTGCTGGCGTCAATAAACTCCACAATCTTGGCCCGATATTTTCCTTCAATTAAAACTTTAACCGTATTATCAGGAAGTCTAAGCATCTGAATGAGATTAACCACGGTCCCCACGTCATAAACATCTTTTCTTTCAGGGTTTAAGATTGTGGCATCTTTTTGAGTGACCAAAAAAAGTTCGTTATTGCTTTTTACCGCTTCTTCAAGTGCGGAAATTGATTTTTCTCTACCAACAAACAGCGGAATAACCATATGGGGAAATATGATCAAGTCTCTAAGGGGTAGAAGTGGTAACTTGAAAACAGCGTTTTTATTGTCCGGCATGTAACCTCCTGTCCCAGCCTTGGCAATCAAAACCAAAATTCTTTGTCTTCTTTTGACAAATCAAATTTTGATTCCTTACTAATAATTATGACTGAATTTCAAATTAGGATCAAAAAAAAAGCTGAGGATATTATTTCCTAGGTTTTTTTTATTTAAGAATTGTCCCTTAAATTTCGATTAGATATCTCTCACGCACAGTATAAAAAAACCGTCCGTTTTAAGACGCATTTTTTTTATCTTCGATTTGTGACTCAGTGGCCTTCACCCGGCTTTTTAAGATCCTTTCACCTTCCACCAATATCGGGCCACTTTTTCCAACAATCGAATCATAAGTGACTAACACTTTACAAACTCGATCATTAGAGGGGATATCATACATGACATCCAACATCGTCTGCTCCAAAATCGCTCTCAGGCCTCGTGCTCCAGTTTTCTTTTCCAAAGCTATCTTGGCCACTTCTTTCAGTGCTTCATACTCAAACTCAAGCTCGATGCCATCATATTCAAAAAGTTTTGTGTATTGCTTGGTGATAGCATTTTTGGGTTCGGTCAATATCTTGAGTAAGGCTTCTTCATCCAATTCATCCAACATGGCATTGACCGGCAACCTTCCCACAAATTCAGGAATGAGTCCAAATCTATAGAGATCTTCTGGTTCAATTCCACCTAATTTTTCGACGATGGATTTCTCGGTGGATTTGACTTCCACCACCAGCCCCATTGGTCTTTTGGTCAATCGTTTTTCAATTATTTTATCAAGACCAACAAAGGCCCCTGCACAAATGAAAAGAATATTTCTGGTGTTAACCTGTAAAAATTCCTGTTGAGGATGTTTTCTGCCACCTTTGGGGGGAACAGAGGCGATAGTCCCTTCAATAATTTTAAGAAGTGCCTGTTGCACACCTTCTCCAGAAACATCCCGGGTAATGGATGGGTTTTCTGACTTCCTGGCAATCTTGTCAATTTCATCAATATAAACAATACCTCGCTCGGCCCTAACAATATCGTAATCACAATTTTGCAACAGATTTAAAATGATATTTTCCACATCCTCTCCCACATAACCCGCCTCGGTCAAGGAGGTGGCATCTGCGATAGCAAAAGGCACATTTAAAAATCTGGCAAGCGACTGGGCCAAAAGAGTTTTTCCACTCCCTGTCGGCCCGGCTAGCAAAATATTGGATTTATGCAATTCAACTTCATCATTTTTATTGCGGGAATTTTTTATCTTCTCGCCATGGGAAATTCTTTTATAGTGATTATGTACAGCCACCGAAATAATTTTCTTCGCCCTTTCCTGCCCAATTACATACTGATCCAAATGGGCCTTAATCTCGTGGGGTTTTGGCACCTTATCGATGGCCACTTTGGTGCTGGTTTTTACTGAATCTTCATAAATAATATCATTGCAAAGTTCCACGCATTCATCACAAATATAACAGCCCGGGCCGGCAATCAACTTATTTACTTCCTTTTGAGATTTCCCACAAAAATTGCAATGGAGCGTTGCCTGGTAATTTCCTTTTTCCCTATTCATTCAATCTTACCCTCTTTAAAAGTTCCTACTTATGAAAACCAATTTATTCATTTTTTCTTTTTTTCAATAATTAAATCAATTAAACCAAATTCTTTTGCCATCTCGGGTGATAAAAAATTATCCCGATCAGTCTGCTTTTCAATGTATGCTAAATCCTTTCCCGTATGCTTGGCATAAATAGCATTTAATTTTTTCTTCAAATCTTGAATCTCATTCGCTTGAATTTGAATATCGGAACACTGTCCTCCAGCTCCTCCCATTGGTTGATGAAGCATTATCCGACTATGTGGCAAGGAATACCTAAAGCCCTTGGCACCGGCACATAAAAGCAGTGATCCCATGGATGCTGCCAATCCAATACAGGTGGTATATACCGGACAAGAAATCAAATTCATAATATCGTACATGGCAAGCCCCGCATAGACACTTCCACCAGGACTATTTATATAAAAATTAATAGGAGCCTCGGCATCAGATTGCTCTAAAAAAAGCATCTGGGCAATAATCAAGTTCGCCACCACATCATTGATTGGGGACCCCAAAAAGATAATTCTATCGATAAGCAGCCGGGAATAAATATCATATTGCCGCTCTCCTCTGGCGGTTTGCTCGATAACTATTGGATTGGGAATATAATTCATCACTTCTTTCATTAACCATCTCTCCTCAATTTCCTTACACTTCACTCGTTGATTACATTTCGACAACATATTGAAATTACTTTAGAAATAATAGCATGTTAATAAAAAAAAATCAGTCAGTTGACTAAAAAGATTTTTTATTTTTTTGTAACAAACCAGTCAATGTTCCACTTATCTACAGTTAAGCATATTTTACATTTAAAAAGGAGACAAAAATGACTAATGAATGTGTTAACAAGGGTAGATTGGTTGGTAATAAGGCCCCAGAATTTGTGGCCCAAGCGCTTGTAAATGGAGAATTTAAACAATTATCTCTAAGTGATATGAAGAGTAAATGGAAAGTATTGTTTTTTTATCCTCTTGATTTCACATTTGTATGTCCAACTGAAATCACCGCCTTTTCTGATAAAATCGATCAGTTTAAAGAGCTCAAAACCGAAATCATTGGCGTCTCAACCGATAGTATTTTCTCTCACCTGGCCTGGACCAAACAAAGCCGTGCCGAAGGTGGAATTGGAAATGTGAAATATCCCCTGCTGAGTGATTTTAATAAAAAAATATCGAGGGACTACGGCGTCTTAATTGAAGAAGAAGGAGTGGCCCTGAGAGGCCTTTTTATTATAGATGACCAGAATATGATTCAGCACTCAACCATTAATAATCTGGGAGTGGGAAGAAATGTTGATGAAATTCTTAGACTGATTGAAGCCTTCCAATATGTCGCCAAAAATGGTGAAGTGTGTCCCGCCAATTGGTCAAAAGGTCAAGACACCATGAAACCAGATCCACAGGCATCAAAAACATATTTTAATAAACACGGCTAATTTTTAACGATAATCTAAAACAAAAGGCCTGCAAATTTGTGGGCCTTTTATTTTAAACTAATATATCCTTAAGTGGTATTTTACAACCAAGCAACCCAAGATGTGATCATGGATGAGTTTATACTCTTTATTCAACAAAATATTCATATCGCCCCTTACGCCATTTTTGGACTTTTGCTTTTAGCTGGCTTCAACCTGCCTGTTTCCGAAGATCTTATGCTTTTTATTTCGGCAACTCTTGCGGCTCAATATCCCGATCAGTTGATACCTTTATTTATCGGGGTTTTCATGGGAGTCTATTGGAGTGATGTGATCAGCTTTTATCTTGGTAGGATTTTGGGGCCCCATATTTTCAAAATCAAATTTTTTGCCAAAATGATGAACCCACAGAAAGTGGAATGGTTTAAAACCAATATTGAAAAGTATGGAATTTTAACTTTTATCATTGGAAGATTCATTCCTTTTGGGGTACGAAACGGAATTTTTTTAACCAGCGGGATCACCGGGGTCAAACCAATTAAATTTTGTATCTATGATTTCATTGCGGCTTCCATTTCCACCAGCGTATTTTTCACCGCTTACTACTTTATTGGCCTTCCCATGATTGAGTATATAAAAAAATTTAATTTGATTATCTTTATTATTTTTGCCCTTTCCGTACTTATCTTTCTAATTGTAAGGAAAAGACAAAAACGCCACGCATAACTACTTGAATCATATGCGTTAATCAAGTAAAAATTTCACATTTTGGTTCTGCATAAAAACATATTCTTGAAAGATCATATGGGGTAGGCCACATTGCAAATGGATTTTACATAAGGTGTGCCAAAAATGAGCGACATAAACTCCAATAATATTATTCCATTTTCCAGTTTTAAAACTATCTATGACGAAAATGCTGCCAACAAATGTTTCAAGGAATATTTAGAGGTGTTAACTTTTTCCGAGCTGATCAACGAATCTAATATGATCATTAACGACCTAAGACGCGGCGTAATTGACAAGGATCTGACGATAAAATCCAGACTGGTTTTAAAAGAATTTGAAAAACGCACCGGCGCCAACAAAAAACTATCCTGTCATTCCAATCACAATGAAAATACCATTCTCAACTTTGAAGAGTACCTATAATCGCTTGGAAGCAATCTCGGATAACTCCGAGCGCTCTCCCACTTTTAAATTGGTATGCGCGGTAATCTTCTCGTTTTTTAAGCGATCCACAACGTAGGCGAGCCCGTTATTGACTGAATCCAGATACGGGCTATCAATCTGCTCACAGTCTCCGGTTAGAACAATTTTGGTGCCCTCCCCAGCTCTGGTTATAATAGTTTTAACCTCATGGGGAGACAAGTTCTGGGCCTCATCAATGATCAGATATTGATTGGGAATCGTTCTCCCTCGAATATAAGTCAGTGGTTCAACGTGCAGCAGTCCCTGATTAATCAGCTCTTCCCAAGAAGAATGCAACCCCCGTTGTTGTCCAAATAAAAAATCCATATTATCAAATATCGGTTGCATCCAGGGAGCCAGTTTTTCGTTTACATCGCCTGGTAAATATCCCAGATCTTTTCCCATCGGCTGTACCGGCCTTGATACCAGCAATCGATGAAAGGTTTCGTCATTAATGGTTTTTTCAAGGCCAGCGGCAATTGCCAGTAGCGTCTTTCCAGTCCCCGCCTTTCCCACCAAGGTCACCAGCTTGACTTCATCATTTAACAAGGCATCGAAAGCAAACTGCTGCTCAGTATTCTTGGGATAAATACCCCACACCCCCTCCCGGATAGGGATAAGTGGCACAATACCCTTCTTATCAAAAGAATACCTGCCAAGGGCCCGGTGACGATCATTTCCCTGCTCACACACAATCAAATATTCGTTGGGATTGATTTCCGCATATTCTTTTTCACTCAAAGGAAGAAATCGGTTTTTTTCAAACTCCACCAGTCTTTGAACTTCCACCTCGTACAAGCGATTTCCTGTATAAAGATCATCAATAGTGACATCTTTGGGACCGTAATCTTCCGCATTTAGTCCCAGCATGTCCGACTTTAAACGTAGGTTGATATCCTTTGATATTAAAGTAACCGTTTTCTTCTCTTCCTTTAAGGCCAGTGCCGTTGAAAGAATGCGATTATCAGGAATTGAGATATCAATTACATCATATTTTCCCTTGGTGTGTTTATCCAAAGAAATAATTAGTTTTCCACCGTTACTCAGGGCCACTCCATGGGAGAGTGGACCTTGGGATCTTAAATCATCCACAATCCGAGAAAAATGCCTGGCGTTTCTACCATTTTCATTTTGATCTTTTTTAAAGCGGTCCAGTTCTTCAATAACTATGAGGGGAATAAAGACGGTGTTTTTGCCAAATTTATTAATGGCCATCGGATCAAACAACAACACATTAGTATCAAGCACAAAAACTTTTTCCAAAACAACCTCCAGTTGAACACCCTGTCTTTCATTCTACATGAATAGACTAAGGTTCAAAAGAAAAATTAAGTAAACTTAAATATAGCAGTATTCTATTGCCTTTCTTTTCTCTTCTCTCTGTGCCAAGCTCCACACCATAAAATCCGGCCATCAACTTAAAAATAAAAAAGTTGACCGAAGCACCATAGCTTAAATATCCACCATTCCAACCGCCATAAACCCCATATCCAAGCACATCCGCATTAAAGCCAACATGAACTTTTCTGGCAAAATCAATCGGCATATTGATTGGATGAAGGTCAAAACTAAAAGTGGTGTTCAAAATTCCAAAATGGTATTGAAGAGCATTTCCCCAGTTAACCATCATTTCCTGTCTGGGGACATTTCTAATTCCATATTCTTTTTTAAAATTAGTATGTCCAATATCCATAACCGACAGACCGCTCATGATATCATAAAAACTTCCCGCATATTGGAGTTGAAATCCCGCATCTGCCCCCCACCCATCACCTTTTCCGTAACCTAGTTCATTTCTTATTTTAGAAATACCTGCATCATCTCGTGAGGCAATGGCGTTTAAAATTGAAGTTCCAAATAACGGGAAAGATCCTTGCAAGGCTTCTCTTTTAATATGCTTGAGCGCAACCCCCAAAGAGCCATTTAGGCCGGTGGTGCGTCCGCCCTTTTTGGTCTTTTTGCCTCCTCTGCCAAATTTATAAGCATAACCTGCCACAAAACCACGATCATAAAAAAAATCTATATCCAGCGTAGGAGATACCCGGTTTCTTAAAATATAATTGCTCGTCCAATTGGCAAGCAGAGAAAAAGAAAACGCTTCCATTTTAAAAGATGGTGTCACGCCCAAATGCATATGAATGGGAAAATCCAAAATTCGATCCGCCATGGCGGCTGCATCGTCTTTAGGGAAATCATCAAATCGATTCAAATCTTTTTTATCCAATACGTTGGTTACCCCAAAATCAAAATTTAAAATATTACCACTGACCCCCGAGTGATATCCCAAGAGGGCTGGATTATAAAACAGTGTGTACTCATCATTGGCAACCGCCGTATAAGCATCTCCCATCAGCAATGCTCTGGGACTTCTAACCAGATAATGAACTTCTTTAGCATAAGAACTGACGCTTAAAAGTAAAAAAATAAATAGGGCCACCCAAAGTTTTGTCATCATTTAATTAAATAAAAAATCAAAGTAATATAAAAAATATGTTTGAATATACTTCGTATCAGCAGTGTTCTCCAAAACACACACAGATCTACTTAAAACAGTGTCAACATCAGCTGAACCTGCTTGCGCCTGTATCAGTGCAAGCCTTTGCAAATCCAACACAACCTTCACCGACTCAAGCACTTTTAAATCATCAACCGATGCAGCTAAATCCGCCAATACCTCGGTCAAGACTACTCTGAAATTATTAAACAAAAAAACTCCATCACAAAGTCTCGATACATTCGCTGCAACTGTGGTTAAATCAGGATGCCCACTATTAACAATTCCTCTGCAAGCATTATCAGCAGGTAGGTTATTAATATACAATGCTAAAGTTGCATAAGTGGATGTGGTGGTTATGGTTTCATCGTAATCAAGAAAACAATCATCCCCTCCACTTCTTCCCGCTTTTAATCCTGCATCTGCGGCACCATAGTGATAAACATACATACCAAGCGCAGAAATAAGCATATAAAGAGCTTGAGTATGTAAGTCACCAAGCTCCGCTCCTTGGATAAACTCACTCCTTTCCGCCACGGTGGGTTCGGTTGTAGAAGGAATACCACCGCCTGCATAGAGGATTATTTCAATGGCCGTAATCAAGTTGGTAAAACTTTTTGAGGTAGGTGCAGTCATCTTAGTTGAGGTTGTAAAACTGGATAAACTGCCCCAAACCGAGGTAGCTGAGATGTTGGGAAGATCATCACCAAATAATACACTCTCACTATACCCCGCCTTACAAGCGTAAGCAGATGATAACGTCCTCAAGTAACGAAAGTTTTTAGTCTGCCGACCGATTCCTTCAAGTATGGTAATCGCTAAATCGCAATTACCCGCAGTCAGTAAAATATTGGCCTTCTCAATGGTCTCATCAATAAGTTCTTCTCTTGATTTTCCACAGGCGCAGATAAGTATTAAAATCAAAAAGAAAAGTAAGATTTTTAGCATTATCATACCTCATAGACAGACAGACATGGTCTATCTCTTGTCTATAGTATGAACTAGGTAAGCATTTTTTTTTAGAAGGCAGAATTATCCTGATCTAATTACTTGGAATTCGATTTTACCTAGTAAAAAAGTCCAGTATTTTAGCTACCGCAACTTGAAATTTGGCGGCAGGTAACACCATACTGATGCGGGCATGATTATCAATGCCAAAGTCACTGCTGGGTACAATCACCACGCCAGTTTCTTCCATTAACTTTTTACACATTTCAAATGATTGATCGGTAAGCGAACATGAGCAACTACAAGAATTTTTTTTAAAGTAAGGAAGCTCTTTTAAATTAAGCATAAAATAAAAAGCTGAATTAATCTCATACCAGATATGCCCTAGATTTCTCTGATAAAGCTCCGATTTTAAAATACCGGCATTTTCTCTAAGCGTATCAAGCATTGGTTTTAAAAAATTTTCCGTATTAAAAAGATTATAATTTTTCAAAGCTTCCTGGGTCAGGCTGTTCGCACCAGAGGCAATGTGACCTTGCAAACGCCCAATCGCACTTATATATTCTTTGGGACCTACACACCAACCAATTCTAAGTCCGGTACAGGCCAGTGATTTGGAAATTCCATGCACAATAAAGGTTTGTGCCAAAAGAGACTTATCAAATTGATAATAGTACTTGGGTTTTTTTCCATCATAGGCCAGCTCATAATAAATTTCGTCGCTGATAACCAGAATATTCGGATGTTTTTTTAAAATCACGGCAAATTCTTTCATCCACTCATCGCTTAAATAAATACCGCTTGGATTACTTGGACTATTTAAAATAATCACTTTAGTTTTCCTGGTAATTTTTTCTTCAAGTTGTTGTAGATCCGGTACAAATTTTTGACGACCGGATCCGACCATGATCAGTTTCCCTTCACAAAGACCAACCATGTGAGGATAAGAAATCCAATATGGAGCAAATAAAATAACCTCATCTCCCGGATCGACGATACTTGAGATAATGTTTGTTAAAACCGCCTTTCCGCCGTTACCAACCAAGGAATCGTGAGTATCTTTGATATTGATTCCTCTGGTCTGCTCAAGATAATTCGTAAAATTTTTTCGAAGCTCCTCCGTACCTTTCACCGGACTGTATTGGAAACTTTTGGTTTCCTTGGCCACTTTGAATAAATCTTCAATAAAGGCATCCGGTGGAAAACAAGGCAGTTGCCCTGCCGTCAAATTAAACACTTCTCGCCCTTCATCTTTTAATTTACCGGCCAGGGTATTTAACTTAAGAGTAATTGATTCGGGAATAATTTGAGCTCGTTTACTTATTGACATATATCCTCTTGGTGAATTTTTCTAAATATTTCAAAACTTCTTTCGGCACAAATTTGGAGACATCCCCTTTCCATTTATACGCCTCCTTGACCATGGAGGATGAGACAAAATAAAACTTTCCACCAGTCATGAGAAAGACCGTCTCGATATCAGGATAGAGATGATAATTCATGGATGCCATTTGGGATTCGCTGTCGAAATCACCAGAGGGTCTAAGTCCTCTGATCAAACAACCGATCTTATGTCTTCTGGCATAATCAACCACCAGTTCATTACACATGTCAATTTTGACCCGGGGTTCATTTTTAAAAATACTTTTTAACATTTCTGCTCTTTGTTTGGCAGTAAACGTGGGTTTTTTCGTTGGCGAGATGGCAAGCAGTAGCACTACTTCATCAAAAATTTTAAGGGCGCGATTTAAAATATCTATATGACCGTTGGTAATGGGATCAAAACTTCCCGCATAGATAGCCTTTTTTTTGGCAACCATTTTTGCTCCAAATTTAAAAGTGTACCTATACTTATCAAATTGATCTTGATTTAGAAAGAAAAGACACTGATGTACCTTGATCCCTGCTCATAATTTTTTAGGTTGATTTCCTTGAATTGATCAAAAAAATCTGACGAAACACCTTTTTTTTGGTCAGATTCGACCCAAACATAACCTTTAAACCAGGTTCCTTGCATAACGGTTTTGACAAAAAACTCATATAAATCTTTTTTTTCGTAGGGAGGATCAAAAAATAAAATGGTATTTTCTTGTGCTGGGCCATTCCAACTGGAATAAGTATCAACGAATCGCAGAAGCCATTTTTTAAAATCATCTTTAATCACTTGAAAATCATTTTCGCCGTATCTTTCATTAAACTTATCAAGGTTAGTATTCAAAATTTTCCAAACCGACGGTTCCTTTTCAATAAATATGGTTTTGGGGGCCCCTCTTGATCGTGCTTCCAGACCAATGGCTCCGGAACCGGCACACAGATCAACAAAAATACAACCCTCCAAATTCTGCCAGGAATCAAAAATTCTGCGCTTGAGTAAAACTGAAGTTGGTCTGATCAAATCGCCTTTTGGCACCTGCACCAAAAAACCCCGGGCCTTGCCGCCAAGAATTTCAACTGACATAAAAAATCTTTCTAACTAGCCTTTTGCTGCTTAAGAGTGCTTTTCTGTTCAATAGGTACGGAAAACTTAACACCATTTCCCATAGAGATACAAAAACCTTCTCCCTCACTAATGGTGAGCTGGATCTCCTGTCCGCCGACTGTAAAGTTCAAATTTAAATTCATCTGGCCAGACACGGTAAAATTCATGGTCGTATCGCAATTGCCTTGGGTACCCTTGGTGGACATCTTAGTCTCCTTATTAAAATTGAACGGAACAACATTATCTGAATTTGTCTCAGACTTGGTGGAGGTTTCCATCTCGACTGAATTCATACTGTCGGTTACCGCATCCTCAAAGGAGGAATCGGGAGAAATATTTTTAGTCATAATGACAGTTTCTTGTTTTTTATCAACTTGGCTACTGACCTTACCGGTTTCTCGACTTTTTTTGGCCGGAAACTCGGCAAAAAGTGCGGAAGTATCCAGCTTTTTTTTCACCTCAATAACCTGTTCAGTAGGGACAATCGGCGAATCCAAGGTTACATCCTCTGGACTGGTCTGGGTATTCGTCATGGCACTCATCTCTTCATTGACCTGGGCAATATCTTTTTCAAAACTACTCAGATCTTCATCCTCAAGGTGATTCAGCGCCTTATCCACCTCATCTTGAAAATCATTAGAGGGTGCACTTTCCTTATCAATGGCCAAATCAGCGGAAGAACTGGCACCTTCGTTTACAAACTCTTCTTCCAAACTCTCTATTTCACTCATGATGTTTTCAAGTTCAGCTTCATTAAATCCTTGTTCAGTTTCGACGATACTTGCTTCTTTCTTTGTCATGAACAACCCCTTAAATACTTAACGCTTAGCCAAATTAACCATCTTATGATAGGTTCTGCTTTTTATCGGGATTGTGGCCCTATACTTTAATAAATATTTCCCCTAATTTAAAAATTGTTAGTTCAAAAAATGCTTTGAATCAAACTCCTTCGTTTTAAGGCAAATACAACAAATATTTTTTATCTTATTGATTATATAGGTTTTATGATGACATTGTTAATTTAATCAGGTAAAAATTCTCAGTTAAAACCTTAGTACAATCTGAAAACCTTATTAGCTGGAAAAAGTCCGAGGGAAGAAAATTTGGCGAAAGAAAATTTTAATGCCAACGTTTGGCTAAATTACGCCCAAAATCAACCACCTCACAAGTTGGATAGGCACTCCTATGGCCATTTACCGGCCACTCACTTGGAAGGTCCTCCCCAATTACCTGACTTGCACGATCAATCTCCCCCGGGTACAGACGGACTACTTAAGAATTTTTTTGTTTCTGGCTGGCGTGGCGAAGATATTATTTCTAAAACCGCTCTGAATATAAAAAAAATTATTGGTGAACTGGCTCCAGATGCAGAGGCAGTTTTTCTCTCCAACAGCAATTTAAACCGTTCCTTAAAACTACTGATTTACAACGAATATCTTTCCTTTACCCAGACCCATCCTTTGCCTCCCGGTGCTCCCGATAATTACAAGGATTTTTGGTCCAACGTCGATGATGCCTCTTCACCTTTTGCCGGGTATTTAAAACGTTTTACGAAAATTTATTCTTTTCGAGCGGTGATCTGTTACCTTTTCAGAATTAGATTTATCACCAAACTTTCTCAGGCGATTTCGTTGGAATTATCTGATACCACCCTGATCAATCCCAATTCTACCATTCAAAAAATTTTCAAAAAAGGTAGCTCCACCGAGATTGATTGCGAATCATTACAAGCCAATCAATATAGCTGGTATCGTCCCTCCATAGAATACAAGGATAAAATTACCAAAATTGCTCAAAATTTTCATCATATTGGTATTGAGGAGATTATGAAAATCTGCCTCGATGAGGACATCGATACTCATAACCATGAGTACTCCCCCACCCTATCCAATAAACATTTTGGTTTGTTTTTAAACTCTTTACTGGTTTTTTTCCCTTATTGGGTGGAAGGCAAGTCATATCCCCATAATCATTCCCTTGAAAAATTGCCGTCCGTTAAACGATGTAAATATACCGGCAATGACGTAACCTCCCTTACTTTGTCACACTGGCTGGCCCAGGAAGAAAACATGAAACACAAATGGGAATTATGGTCGGACTTGATATGCCCTAATTTTCAAGGTGAACAATTTGCGGATGGTAATTTTATAAGAATTTGCCATGAACTCCAATTTCTGGTGTTCCTGGTTGATTTATCAATTAAAAAGAACCTTGATCCGCGAAAATTTATTTCCGAGATCATGAAAGCAAAATATATCACCCAACAAGTGACCAGCCCCAAAGGCTCCCAGTTTGATATGTTTTCTGATTTCCAGGTATCTCATGAAATTATGTATGATCGAATCGTTTTAAATCTTACTGATTTACCAAAAACCAACAGCCACCACTCTTTGCTGGGAAGTATCACCCAAAACTTCAACTACCTAAGAAATGACGGGTATTTATTTGTTTTAACCAATCAAAAACTTTTTGTTCCCAGTCAAAGCAATAAAATGGAGCAACTCCTGGATAGTTACAAGCTGGATGCCAATTTCAATTTTGAAGATCTAAAAGGCAAAGGTGAAATTCCTACTTACCTTTATATTTTATCTCAAAAATCAAACCCTCATCGAGACAACCGGTCTAAAACCGATCCCCATCATTTATCCAACATTTCAGATTTTTTACCGAAAGTTAACAAATACCCCTGCACCACCTTTAGAATTTGCGGAGAATTAAGCAGCATTAATAAATATAGCGAAGTTGTCTGTGAACTGGAAAGCTTTCTCCTTAACACCTCTGGAAAAGAAGGTCACCCGGTATACTATAAAGAATTGTCGGAAAATATTCTCTTTGAATATTTTCAAGATGCCATTGTAGATGGCAAACTGATCAGTGCTGCTTCCAAAGAAACTGACAACATCACCCACCCCAGCTTTTTTAAAAACCTCACTAAAGCATGCCTGCCTTTAAAAAGTTTATTTAAAATTGAATCTCTTCAACATGATTCAGATAAGGAGCTGGACGGGACTCTTGATCCCATGGCCAACGAATTACTAGGAGTGGACGATCGAGTCGAGGATAAATATCCGCTAGTACTCATTGTTGATTTCTCCAGAAACTATGATGTCAATCTCGAAATAGTCGGTGCTTCCTCCTATCTGGCCAAAGCAGAAGAATATGGGATGGCCCTATATAAATATTTTGGCCTATCCCCCAAGTCTTTGGATATTAACGTTGATCTCATTCGTGAGTTCTTTCATTCCAGTTTAGGCAAACAACTTATTGCCCTTTCCATTAATTCACAAGCCAAACTAAAATCCAAATTAGATCAGCTACTCATTCCTCGTTTTTTCTCATTCCCCACTCGGTTGGATGCTCAAAACATCAGTAAAGTGGCCCTTTTGTCACAAGATGAAAAAACCTTAAAAAGCTATCACCCGATAGCCTTATCGAATTCCTTTGAACTGGTATGCAAGGAAATCGACCAATATAAACATATTTTCCCCTGCCATGTGGCCGGATTACTCATCAGCTTTAAACATAAAATTCATGATATCATCAGGAACTTTGATCAAGGTCAGCGTTTACAAAAAGGCAATTATATCAATTATACCAATCCTTCGGTGATTGAGGCCATCTTACCTCTTCCAACCTATCCTATCTATCCCCAAAACAAAGAATATTTTATAGACTTTACTTTTGAATCTCCGGTAATGCTAAATGCACCCTTGACGTCAACTCAAATTACAACCAACCCCAACACATCCTGCTTGGAAATTTTTTCCCGAGACAAAAATATCTTAAAAATCTATTCTGATATCGATGCGCTGGGTTTTGTAAAATTTATACTTGACTCGTCTTTAGACTCGCCTATTCTTCATGTACTTCATAACCTCCATGTTCCTCAAATATCCGACCTGAAAAAAGTTATCTCCAACTTTAAAGAAATGGAAACCACATTAAGCATGATCAGTGCCAAGGTGGACAGTTTGATTAATAGAATTTTTACCGAGCAAATTTCTCAAGCTCCGAAATAACCCGGTTTGACCTCTTCTGGTTTATGCCAATCATAAAAAATAGGGTACAATATTGGTATGAACAAAGATTTAGTATTCTCGCAAATACATAGAGAGATTTATTTTCATGTTAAAAAAAAGGCCCTCTCTTATGAAAGCGACTCTTCCGTGGATTTTAATAAATATAAAAATGATCACCAGCGGTTTTCTCAAAGATCGCTGTCTAAATCCAGTATCAACGAACTCCTTAATTCCATTTTAAAATCACGCGTGGTTTTTTTCGGGGATTTCCATGCATTTGAACAATCCACGAGAAATATGAGACGCATCCTTGGCAATATTATAAAAAAACAAAGTAACCTGGCCATAGGACTTGAGTGCATATTCAAGGACAGTCAAAAATTGATTAATCAACTTCTCAAGGAAGAAATTTCAGAAGAAATCTTTTTGAAAAAAACTAAATACTTCACCAATTGGCGTTATCCCTGGCCTTTTTATAAATATTTTTTCGACTTGGCAAAGCAATACAACTTACCCATTGTGGCGTTAAATACCAACGGTTCACTTCAGCACAGAGATGTTGAAGCCGCCAAGATCATCACTTCCTTTGTACAAAAAAATCCATCTACCACATTGTTCGTTGTGTTCGGTGAATATCATGTCACCCCTGATAAATTGCCACTACAGGTTCGCATCAGACAAAACACCTCCATAACCAGCACCATCGTTCATCAAAATCTGGATCATGTTTTTTGGAAATATCAAACAGAGTCCCTCCACAAACAACAAATTTTTAAATTCAATGAAAACGAATACACCCTGCAAAGCTCCCCGCCTTGGATAAAATATGAGAGTATGATTCATTGGTATGAAAGCATTCTGGATGACCCAAGACTTGATCTGCATGAGTCCATTTCCTTTTCGCAATTTTCCAATTTATCAGAAAACAGCAGCGAAACATTTCTGGATTTTGCTCAAAAAATATCCCGGGTTTTATCTATTCATTTATCGAAAGATGAATTAATTGATTTTAATCTTTACGATCAAAATAATATCAAGAGTATTCTTAGAAATCTCAAAAAAATAAAAAACGCTGCTTTTAAAAATTTTTACATCCGGCTGCTTAAACGGTCAAAAACTTTTAAAATCCCATTTAAAAATGACTACTATTGCCCCACTTACTCCATTAATCGTATCGCCTATCTGGCAGGTATTCATGTCTTGCACCAGCAACACTTAAAAATCAACCCTGCCTATGAATTTGATCAACTTAAAAATAACCAGGAAAAAAAGTTTTATTTTTTCCTTTACCGGCACTTGATTGCATTTTTTTCTTCCAAAATTATCAATCCCTTCAGAAAATGTGATTACTATGCCGATATCAAGGAAAAATTACACTCCCTGCATGCCACCAATGACCAGAATAAACATAAAAAAACCTACCTGACCCTGACCCTTTCCATTCTTGATGATTATAACAACGTTGATATCTATATCAAAAAGCAACCGTTGAAAATTTTATCATCTTCTGCCAAGTTAACGGGATATTTGCTGGCGGAATACCTCTTCGAAGAAATTATGCCTAAAAATAAAATGGAATTTAATGCGATTTTAAAGGTTATACTGGAAAATCAAAGTTCCAAGGAATATTTTATCAAAGTTGTTTCCACCATTTTAAAGAACATTGATTATAAAAAACAACAAAAAAGATTTTTCTAATTCGACATATCTCTTATCAAATCTTTTTTCTTGCCTTTCTTGATCCCCACCAAACGTTTTTCCTTGGTGCCTGGATCAAAAACCAAGCGTACCAACCCACTCATCTGCTCGTCAGTGCTTGAAACCTGGTTGGAAAAAGCCAAATCTGCCTCAAATTCATGCATTAAGGATTTGGCAATCTGAAGACATGAATTATCCGTCATAAAAGGTGAGTTAATACTATTTAAAAGTTCAGCATTAAAAACATGACCTTGGTTGATTAAATTAATTTCAACTTTTTGATCTTTTATATGGGCCTTGATAGTAATCCTTCTGGAACTCCCTTCATCTGCATTTCCCTTACTTAAATAGGAAATTAACTGGAACACTATTTGCTCAAGCCCCTCTTTCGTTGCCCGCACCCATATATTTTCCTCAATGTCCAGATCGAGAAAAACCCCTCTGGTAAACAGATAACTTGCCATACTATCTATAACATTGGTTAACACATCCTCCAATTGAACATTGATCAAGTCAGCTTGCACTTCCTGGGTAACCGCAAGCTCTGCCGGAAGGTCGCTGCTCATTAACGATCTCATCCTTGCCTGAGTCGGCGTCACCAGCTCTTCTTTCAAATACCTCTCAATATAGGTTGGTCGCACAAAGGAACTTATTCGACCAGTGACCACGTTATTATAAAATTTTACGAACATGTCCCTAGTGGTTATTAAATTCAAATCAAGCAAAGCATCACTTACCACTTGTAAAACATTATCCAGCACCAATTCGTCACCCCTGGAAAGCTCATCTGAGGCCAACATTTCAATCTGCTTGAGTTTCTTCCTTCTGCTTCTTTCACTCAAGGTGAGCATCACCGTTGAAAATAAAAAAAGACTCCCCAGCATAAAAACAGCGATCAGGACATACTGACTCGACTTTAAGTACTTTGCCAAATTTTTATCAAGAGACGATACCATGATCTCCTTGGTGGCTTCCAGTTTGCTGTATCTTGAATTGATTTGCGTACTAAAATTCTTAGAATCTATCAAACCACTGGGACCGGCTTTGATCTTCTCATGAAACCAGTGCACTCCGGACATTAACTGATTGAGTGACTCCTTGGATTCATCAAAGGTCCGGGACAAGGAATTTTCCAGGGAAACAGTGGATTGTCCAAAACATTCTTCAGTTCGTTTAATGAAATCATCCTTCAAGTATGGCGAATGATTAAGCTTTAATAAACCAGCTGTATAAGTTTGGGCCAGTCTGGAAAAACACACTGTCACCCCGTCCGACATCATATAGATGGACTGAATTTTTGACGAATTGATTTGCTGGAATATCAAAGTCCCCAAGAAACCAAACAGGCAAATAATCTGAGTTAAGGCGATCGTCCTTGATATCTTTCCACTAAACATCTTGTCCATGGAGTAACCTCTCGCCACCCGTCCAGGTCAATAATTAACACTAGGGCGACTTACTTAATTATTACTAATGAAACAACAAGAGTCAAGAACTCGACAAAATTACCCGGTATTACGACAAACAACTACAAAAGTAACGGTAATCATTATAAACTAGTGGGCGGTATGTGGATTGAGTACGTTTATGATCTTTTTAAAAGGCCGATCAGCCTTTCTTTGATGGCCCACCTCCTTTGTCTGGCATTTTTGATGCTGATAGGGAGATATTTTAATATTCCCAGCACTGACATGACTGAGGTAAATAAAAAGACCATTTCCCTTGAGCAACTGGATAAAGATCAATTTGAGCAACTAAAACGCTTGGGTATCAAAAATGGTGCAAAAACTTTTTCTATCAAACAACCTTCCCAACCACGTCTTGCCAGTAGAATTTCGAAATTAACCCTGGAATCATTAAAAAGAGAAATCGAAAACAACTCCCACTCAAAGTCGTTGAAGGATAGTAACTCAAATCAAAAAACCGCTGAATTGTCGCTTGTAAAAAGAATGGAAAAAAAGAACATTTCGGCCCAAAAAATTATTACAGAACACAATATTGCTTACTCAGACCCACAGACCTATCGGAGAACATCCTTCAACATCGATTTTATCCCTCCCGAAGGAGTTAACGAGGATGAGCTTAATTCCATGGAAAAAATGTATTACAGTTTTCAAAAAAGAACCTATCTGACCTATTTCAACTCGTTTATCAAAAACTTCACCCGCTTATCCAAAATAAGGCCTAAGTTAGAACAAGCCGTACAAACTGAAAATCATGTGTTGACCGGCAGAATAACCTACGATGCCCAAGGCCACATCGTGGCAATTAAAATTATCAGGTGGTCCGTTAATGATAATATTCAAGAATTATTTGATGAAACACTTAAGGATCTGGTATTACCCAATCCCCCGGTGGCACTGGTGAAAAACAAGGAATTTACCATCTATTTTCAATTAGTCTTTAATGATTCAAAGTACTAAAAAATGAAAAAATTTTATCTAAAAACATTTCCGGTTTTTTGGCAAAATGCCCTCGGCTTTCAACCTTGGCAAGCATCTCACTGATTTCCATCGCATAAGAATCCTGCATTGTTTTATCCGGCATTACATCTGGGATATTTTTAATAATCTCCGTTTTCAACTTCAAAAGCTTATAATATTGATTTTGGCAGAAGCTACATTCTTGAAAATGTCTCCTCATATATTCAAACGAACTCACTTCATCGTTACTACTGATCAAACTAAACAGTTTTCTGGAATGTAAGCAGACTCTGTCCTGACTTAACGGGTCCGGGTCAGTTTGGCCCAAAACCTCTGTCTTCCGATTATTATTTTCCTTATCTTTAGCAATTGCTACTTTTGGTGAACTCCCTGGCATCTCGATATTCATAATTTAATATATTCCCCTTTACACAAATAAGTGTTTCGTATCATAACCCAAGTTTTCAATCAGATTTTTTTGAGCAGAAGACAAAATTCCCATCAATTCAAATTCATTCACATCTATAATTTCTGCAATCTCTGAAAAAGCCGTCTGCGTTTTATATTTCAAATAGATAACAGCTCTTTTGACCATGTTCATTTCGTAAAAGGCTAAAAAAGATCCGTCTGAATCAATGGCATTTTTCAAATGAATTATTCTTTTTTGCCCAATCGAAAAAATCTGAGTCAAAATGAATTTATTAATCTGGGCCAAAACATCAACTTGTTTTAACGATGATTTGTCATCATGTAATTGATCAATTAAATCCTGTCTCTTTAAAGTAAATACATATATCGCATCAATCACCACCTGCTGTGCTTGCAGGTCATCCGACAATAATGAGTAAGCAAAACCAAAAAATATTTTATTATTATCAAGCAAAAACGATTCGAGTATCTTCATAAATAACAAATCCGCCCCTGTCGTATTCTAACAGGTATCCCCACTCAAATCAAGGCAGGTCTTAAGGCAGCCTTTTCATCCCAAGTTAATATATTGATTTTATGTATATATGCCCCAATTGATCAGATTCACTATTTTACATACCTGACCTCATTACTCGAATGTTTCAAATTATTGGTTATTTTATGAGAAAACCAACGAAAAATTTAATCTAAGTAAAAAAAATTACGATAAATACTTGAGAATAGCTAAAGGTAAAAGGAATAGTTATGAAAACTGCTTTTATAATTTTATCACTTGGGATGCTAACTGTTTCTGGTTGCTTTGAAACCAAGACAAATAAAAAATCGACCAAGACTACCAGTACGGTTAGTGTAACACCAACCCCGGTCTATACCAATACCCCCTATCCAACCCCAACTGGAACTGCGGGAGACGGCCGGCCCCCATATACCTTTAGTCCGGTAGTGGCCCATGGACTGGAAAATAGCGCCTATAATGGAAGTTATGTATGGAGTAGTGAAGCAATGGATATCCCCAGCAGTGTTATGAAAACAGATGTGAAATTTGATGTTAGAATTAAAAAAGAGTCTCCCCCTGCGAAAGATACTATCGATGATTCTGGAGTGAGATGCCACTACGTCAGTTTTCCCTATACCAAACTTAAAGGATACGTTCGCATTAAAGCAGCCGGTTCAAGTGTCTATAAAACCATGGCCTTTGAAACCAATGCCAGTTCCGGTTATTCTCAAATACTACGTTTTGGAGACTTAGCCGATTTTCCCCAGACCAATGGATATTATGTCATAGAAGTGATAACGCCCATTCAATCAAACGGCGGATGCGTAAGAGAACCAGGTCATCCTGATGTATGCCCGTATTGGCCGGTGCCAAAAACTGAATGCTATTCTTTTTCAGTGGAGCTTGCCACCGATTACACCAATCCTTTCTAAATTCACCGTGAAATGAGATCAATCATTTGCTGGGCCAGGTTTATCTTCTTGGCCGCAGAAACTTCCACCAGTAGTCCGGGACAGGTGATATTGACCTCTGATATATAATTGCCAAGTATATCAAAAGCAATCAGATTAATTCCTTTATTTAAAAGTTCTGCGCTGATTCTTTGGCAAGTGCTTTTTTGTTTTGCGGTAAGCTCGACTAATTCAAAGTTGGCGCCTCTAGCAATATTCGCAAGAAAATCACCTTTCTTTGGAACTTTTAAAATATTTCCAAGCAAAGTCCCATTAAAAAAAATGCTTCTTATTTCACCATTTACAACTTCCCGATTAAATGGCTGGACAATAACCGGCCCTTGCAAGTTTTGGGTTTTCTCTAAAAATTGTCTCCGGGCATGACCCATGGAAACTTTTTCAACCCCAATCCCCTGATACAAATCGAGTGGCTTCATGATCACTTCATCAACACCCCGTTTTTCTAGTTGGCCTAAAAAAAACTCCAGTTCCTGGGGTTGTCTTCCCACATAAGTATCCATGGACTCCGTTTGCTCATATGCAAAAAGCTTCTCATTATAGCAAAGGATTCCTTCTGGATCATTAATGATCCTCACACCATTTTTTTTAAGCGCTTTTAAGATCCACAAAAAACGCAGATATTTTAAATCAAAAGGAGGATCAATTCGCATGTGAAGAATATCCCCTTTTTCCAAGACCACTTTCTGCTTATCCAGCAGACAAAAATCATTAATATAATAACTTTGGGGATCTAGTGAACCACTGAAGTTGTAAACATTCATGGGAAGGGGATCTAGGGAATTATTCCAGTAAAGATCCTCTTCAAACAAGAGCCAAGTGGAAATATTATTCTCTTTCAGGGTCAGGGCAATCATTAATGACGTATCTTTTTTAATTGCCAATTTCTGGATCGAATCAATAAAAAGTATATGTTTCATGATAACTGGTACCCTCTCATGGCTTTAGCTTTTTCTCTACTCGTTTTGAAACAAAAATTCAGCAAAGGTTTCCTTGGCATCCTGTTTTTTAAACTTTTCATATTCTACCACTAAATATTCAAAGAAATCTTTTAGATTTTTATTGGTTTTTTCATGCAGGTTTCTTATTTGTTCAATATTTTTTTCGTAAGTCATATAGGCTGCAAAGCTGGCATTATTCCATTTTGACCTGATGGGAAAACAATCTTTCTGATCTATTTGATTTTTTTGACAAAAATTTTCCATTTCCGGATAAAAATCATCCTTTAAAAAGCTTTCTAGCATGACCGCAGCTTCCATCATTCCCGCAGGTTGTTTTTCTTCGTATAATTTATTCAGATTATCGATCTTTAACAGAATTTTCTGTCTTAACCCCGCAAAGGCTTTCTCTCTTTTAACTCTGATTTTTTTTTCCTCACCAACCACCTTGAAAAACTCCAATTGAAGTTCCTGCCCGAAATATTGGGCCAGATTTTCACTCAAATCCACGTCCCCCTTTATAAAAAAAAGTGTATGAAAGAGTTCATGAAAGATAAGTTCCGCTAATTGTTCATCATCATAATAAAAAAAGGAACTCAAAATAGTGTCAGTGAAATAATTAAGCGTCGAATAAGCATAAACAGGTCGGGTAAAGACCACCAATCCCTCTTTAGATTTTGTATCAGCATACTCCATGGCCTTTTTTTCTTCAAAAAAACTCAAATAGGGAAAACAGCCTACCAACCAGAAACACTCATCCAAAGCTTCCACTTTATTATAGGGTGAAACCACCACCATATGACTGACCGGTTTGGTGCTTAAAAAAGTTGTTTTAGAATATATTGGTCCAGCAGACTTTTGAAAATAATCAAAAAAATATTTTTTATACTTTTCAATTTTTTTTATCTTGTCTTTTTGTTTCTCAGGTATTTTAGGATCATTTAACACCAATTCATTATATATCCCTTTTTTTAAAATAGACATTTGACCAAGCCCTTGATCATAAACGTACTGTATCTTGGCACAAGATAAAAACAATAAAGGGATCACTATCGCTGGTATTTTTAAAAAGAACATAAAAAGCCTGCCGAATACTTCAAATAATCACTGGCTAAACTCGGCCTGAAAAAAGGAAAAACTGTCTGCACCGATCCTCTTAAATAGAACTGACCTATCAACCGAAGCTGGATTCCAAATGCCGAAAAAAAAGAATTTTGTTTGGCAAGTGGTCCTTGGTCTTTTAGAAATATATCGCTTCCATTCAAATCGTTTTTATAATGGTATGATCGCTTATCCCTAGACATTCGATAAGCATATCCCAAAGAAATAGTCGGTCTGATTCTCGCCTCTGGGCGACTAAATGCCTGCCTCAACCCGACACTAATAACTTCCGAGACCAACTCAGACTGGGCCGATTTGAGAGTATAATCAGTATCCGTAACCTTATAGTTGATCATCTCGGTGTTGGTGGTTTTATCATAGATATAATTGACCTCCACCGCTGTCAAATTATAAAAATAATAGGCCAAAGATGTGCCGTACGCCCTCGTTCTCAGGGCATTAACTTTGTTTTCACCATACACTTGTTTGGAATAGCTAGCGTCCGAAGAAATATCAATTCTTGCAAATCCATTAGATGGATTAATTATTAGGATAAGGCTGCAAATAAAAAAAAAGAACATTATTTTCATAGTCTATGTTACCTTGATCAATTATAGCGCAACATATAATATAAAAATAAGTAGGAAAATTTGCCCACTCACCATCAGCAAATACTTATAAATTCGCCTTGAGCTGATAATGCTGTGGATGAAGTAATTTTTACCGTTACCCATTTATATAAAAGTGGTACCGATTGCTCCGGTGGCCCATCGAAATGAACGATCCGGTTACAGCTGGATCTGCCTTTCCATTTTTTCTTGCCCTCGATTTTTCCAACACCATCAACCAACAACTGCATTGTTTTACCAACCATTTCCTGTCTGATTTCATTTTGGATGGCAAGTTGCAAATCTTGTAATTTTTTTAACCTTTTAGATTTAATCTGATCATCTGGATGATCTTCCATTAAATAAGCCTGGGTTCCCGGTCTTTTAGAAAATTTGAATGAAAATATAAAATCAAATCTGGCCTGTTTTAAAAGATCAATCGTGTCCTCATATTCTTCATCTGTTTCGCCAGGAAAACCAACGATTATATCCGATGATATCACTATGCCCTTTTGCTTGTCCCGAAGTCTGGCAAGCAAGTCCAGATAAGCTTCCCGGGTATATTTTCTATTCATCCGTGCTAAAACTGTGTTTGATCCTGATTGCACTGGCAAATGTAAATGCAAGGCCAGTTTGGAAAGAGTACCATGAGCATTGATTAATTCATCGGATAAATCTTTAGGATGGCTGGTAGTGTATCTAATCAATCTGAGTCCAGCAATTTGATTAACCCTTGCAAGCAGCTCTGGAAAGGTTTCCTGATTTTCTTTTCCAAAAGAATTAACATTTTGTCCAAGCAGGGTGACTTCCGCAATCCCGTTATGTTCAACCAATCTTTGAATATCCGCCACGACTTCTTTGATGAGCCGGGATTTTTCCCGGCCTCTAGTGTAGGGAACAATACAATAGGTGCAAAAATTATTACACCCTTTCATTATATTAATAAAAGCTTGGGGGGATTGGTGGGTAATTTTGGTTTCAATCGAGTAAGCACTGGTTTTATCAAAGGAATCCAGTACAATTTTACTCTCTCCAGAATAAATCCGGTACAAAACCTCTGGAATTTGATCAACCATATCCGTTCCCAGCGCAAAATCCAAATGCTTATATTTTTTTAACAACTCTTGTCCTTCAATTTGCGAAATACAACCCAAAACACCAATCACGATGTTTGATTTTTTTTGTTTCTTCAAAACCTTAAGTTCCCCTAGCTGGGAATAAAACTTCATGTTGGCCAAAGCTCTCACCGCACAAGTATTAAATAATAACAAGTCTGCATCATTCTTATCATCGGTAGGCAAAAAATTCAGCTTTCGCAGATGTGACAGCACCCTTTCGGTATCATGATAATTCATCTGACAACCAAAGGTTTTTATCCAAACGTTTCGCTTTGGATAATCAATTGGATCTTTATTTTCTAGGTCACTATTTAACACATTCGCACCTTGCAAGCTTCAAAAGACGGAATATACACGCTTTCAATCCAAGTTTACACAAAAAAAAACGGCCCAGATTAACCAGGCCGTTTCGATTTTTCACCTGAAAAAGTGATTACTTTTTCTTAGCAACTTTTTTTGTAGCTTTCTTTTTTGGAGCTGCTTTCTTAACAGCTGCTTTTTTTGTTGCTTTCTTTGCTACTTTTTTGGTTGTCTTCTTTACCATGACATCCTCCTGTCGAATGTGTTTTTACAACTTACACTAAAAGAATAAACATAAAATTGTTTTTACGCAAATAAAAAAAAACTATATTCGCATTTTTTTTTAATAATCTTCTTTTTTTACTTAAAAATAAACGCAGACAGCGTTCTTTATGACAAAAAAACAATTTATCAAGAAAAAAACGCTCAAATTTTTTGGAGGAATTTTTTTTTACAAGTAAAACTATAAATTAATCATCGATTTCAAAATCAAGAACATTATTTTTAATGATCAACCGGACTTTTCTATGGAAACTAATCTCTTCAAATAGAATTTTATGGGAAAGTTTGCGTTTTATATGCTCATCTATATATCTTGCAATAGGACGGGCCCCGAGTTTTGGATCAAATCCTTGTTTAGCGATAAATTCAAGAACCTCAAGAGAGGTTGTCAGTTCAATATTTTGAGCCAGCAGCTTCGTTTCAAGTTCAAACATAAATTTCTGCGCAATTTTCACAATCACGCTATCTTTTAAACTTTCAAAATAAATAATGTCATCCAAACGGTTGCGAAATTCAGGCGTAAAAAAATGTTTAATCGCCTTATCTTGCTTGTTATTCACAACTGTGCCAAGATCTGGACTGGTAATAGAAATGGCTCCCGCATCCATGTCTTTGGCTCCAGCATTGGTAGTCATGATCAAGATGGTACTTTTAAAATTGGTAAGCCTTCCATGTGAATCGGATAATGCCCCATGATCCATAATCTGAAGCAAAATATTGTAAACTTCATAATGTGCCTTTTCAATCTCATCAAGCAACAAGACAGCATAAGGATGCTTCTTGATAGATTCCGTTAAACGACCACCACCTTGATCATGTCCAATATAACCAGGAGGTGCCCCTATCAATTTGGATACGGAATGTTTTTCCATATACTCACTCATATCAATTCTTTCAAAATGAATTCCAAGATTAAAGGCCAATTGCTTGGCCAATTCAGTCTTTCCCACTCCGGTGGGTCCCGCAAATAAAAAACAGGCTACTGGTTTATCATTATTTCCAAGCCCGGCCCTGGCCAGTAAAACCGTGTCCGCCACTTTACTAATAGCCTTGTCCTGACCAAAAATAAGCAGCGACAAGTTCTTCTCCAAATTTTTCAGCTTTTCTTTTTCATTACTTCTAACCGTCACTTCTGGAATCTTGGCCATTTTAGCCACCGTATCCTCAATATCGCTGATCTCCAGGATGGCACCTGGATTGAATTTTTCCCTGATTTGTAAAGCAGCACCAGCTTCATCGATAATATCAATCGCCTTATCTGGTAATTTTCGATCGGTAATGTATTTTATCGACAAGTCTAGGGCAGTTTTTAAGATATTATCAGGAATCTCTATCCTATGATGATTCTCAAAGCCTGATTTTAAACCTTTTAAGATCAAAAAAGCCTCATCCGTTTGCGGTTCATTTATTTCGACATTTTGAAACCTCCTGCTAAAAGCATGATCCTTTTCAATAAACTTGCGATAGTCCTCATGGGTGGTGCTTCCCATAAATCGGATTTCACCACCGGTTAAGGCCGGTTTCAATAAACTGGAAGCATCCAAGCTTCCACCAGTCGTGGCCCCTGTACCCATGATGGAATGTAATTCATCTATAAAAAGAATCGCTTTTTTCCCTGATTGGCAAACTTTCTTAAGCTCTTTCAACACGTCTTTAAATCTTCCTTCAAATTCACCTCTATACTTGGCACCTGAAATCAGACTCATCATATCCAATGAATAAATATCAGTGTCAAAAAGAAATTCAGGGACCTGTTTTTTTTCGATAGCAAAAGCAAGTCCGTAAGCCAAGGCAGTTTTCCCAACCCCCGCATCACCGATGATTAACGGATTATTTTTCTGTCTTCGACAAAGAATCTGGCAGATTCTGGTAATTTCACTTTTTCTACCAATAATCGGATCAATTTTATTAGACCGAACCTGCTCACTGAGATTTTCAGTGTAAGCAGCCAGGGCGCTAGCCTTTTTTCCAGTATCCGGGGAAATAAAATCTCCCTCTTGATCAGTCAGGGGGTGATCTTCACCATGAGCAAGTTTTTGCACAATATCCAAGCGCTCAATGCCCATGGATTTCAACAAATAAATGGCATAACTTTCTTCCTCACCAAAAATTGAAACCAATAAATGAATTCCCAAAATTTGGTTTTTACCGGAGGATTGGACATGCAGTGCTGCTCTTTGCAAAACTCTTTGCAAAGATATGGTTAATTCAGGTTGATAATAAACCCCATTTTGTCTGGCAATTTGCCTAACTTTCTCATCGGCAAACTGATTCTTTCCGAGATTTTCAATCTCGTTATCGCTTAAAATGGAAAAGTTGGCATCATCATTCAAAAAATCATTAAGGGCACTTTTTATATACTCGATATCGGCACCACAACTAATTAAAACCCTCTCTACAAAAGCATCCCCAAGCAACACATATAAAATACTCTCAATCGTAAGGTACTCGTGCCTCAGTTTATTCGCTTTTCTAATTGCCTCGTTAATAATGTATTCCAATTTCAAACTTGTCATTGCGCCTCAATAGTGCATTCAAGGGGATGCCCATGATCTTTAGCACTTTGTATCACATGGTTTCGTTTAGTTTCTGCGATTTCATATGTATAAACTCCGCAAACCGCTGCCCCCTCTTGGTGAATTTTTAGCATGGTGTTTTGAGCCGTTAAATTATCCATATGAAAATATTTTTGCAGTACCATTATCACAAATTCCATAGTTGTATAATCATCATTGTGCAAAACTACCTGATAGAGGGGTGGTCTTTTAAGTTTTGACTTTTCCTCTATAACCGTTTTTTCATCTGGTCGACCATAATTGTCCTCTTGTGCCATTTTTTTACCTCTAGATTCCTTTTCATTTTCACCAGACGACACTATACTATAAAAAAATTACTTTAACGAGTTAGTGCATATGGGTTTCTGGGAATTACTAAAAAATCGTAATATTGAAAAAAAATCTAAGTCAAATGATGTCCTAGAAAAAATATCCCAGGCGCTTCCCGACGCAAGTGAAAATGAAAAAATCATCATTGCTTGCTTGGCGGGACTTATGGCAAGAGTCGCATATGTAGACTTTCATTATTCCAATGACGAACTTCATTCCATGCAACAAATTATCACCACGCTGACTGGTTTGAATGATTTACAAGCACAAACAGTGATCTCTATTGCCAGTCAACAGATTAAAGAGCTGGCCGGACTGGATCATCATATCTACGCTCACACCTTGTCCGAGCTTATGAGTGAACAACAAAGGTACGGTGTCTTAGAAGCACTTTTTTATATTGCTGGAAGTGATGATTGTGTAATGGAAAATGAGAGCGAAGAAATAAGACTCATTACTAAAGGATTAAACCTCACTTCCAAACACTTCTTATCCGCCCGCGCAACTGTATGGAAAAAAATTAAAGCATTGAATATAAATAAATTTTAACGACCAAGCTCTTGGCTAAATTTCCAGATCTAATTTGAGATAATTTCCGTTATCATAAACTTGAGAAGCTTTAACCTCTATATCAGCATGATATTTACCCTTATCACTTGTTTCAATAATCAATTCATATTGCCCCGGATTTAAAACCTTGAAAAATTCTCCATTTTTAAATGAGAAGTTACCTATATCCTGTTTGCCAAGACCTGCCATATCTTCAAGTTTAAAAATTGAAACCCTACCTTTCAACGACCGATCATCAAAATAAAAACCAGCACCTTGATGGACTCTTTTAATAAAACTTAACAATGAATTTTTGTGAGACTTATAATATTCCTCCACCTTTCGATAGCTAGGCCACTTTGAGCCATGCATCTCAACGGTTATCTGCAAATCCCCATGCCAGTAAAAACTCCAATCTTGCATCCCTCCATTGACTTCATACCAATCATACCCGTTGGTGATCCCTCCGTGGAATTGACTTGAATTCATCATTTCAGGAATCTTATTGGCATACTCCCTGGAAATTTCAATTATAAAATCAAGTAGTGGAGGACGAGCAGGAGTAGTATCCCACGGATAATTAATACACACAGCTCCGCCGTGAAAATTAGCCGAAAGAGCAAAGTTGCGTTCACTTTGAAAACCCATTATCGCCTTGGTTTCAATGGCCCGATTTTCCGGCGCATTAGCATTTTCGGAGGATGTAAAATCTGGAAAATCCCTATTTAAATCCACCCAGCGTTGATTACCTCTTCTTCTTGAAGCGGCACCATCAGGATTCATGGATGGCATGATCCAAATTTCTGTATTATCAATCAAGCTCGTAATAGCATCATTTTTGCCATATTCACTAAGCATATACTCAACAAATTTTAACAAAACTTCCCGATTGGCGATCTCATCCCCATGCATATTACCCACGTATTTAAACTCTGGTTCAACCTCATCAACTTCTGGGTGATCAGAAATTTTAATAAAAAGCAGATCTCTTCCGGCCACCGACTGTCCAATTTTGACTACTTTGGCAAGATGAGGATAAGTTTGCTCCAGCCTTCTCAACTCAGCATTAACAGCTTCAGGACTCATATAATCGATAGCGGCCCTATCCTGTATCTCACTAAGTGAAATAAAAGAAACACCCAGATTATTCAACCAGATTTGGGTACCTTTTGGCCCATACACCTCGTAGCCTGAAGCACTAATTAAGTCGATAGTTAAATCTGATTGGGATTTAATTAGGTTTAAATGCATCCGATCTGCATCAAAAACAAAATAACCTTCCTCAACAATTTTCGAAGCATAAGAGGCAGAGGTGAATATAAAGATTAGAATTAAAAAGAACAGCAATGAGATTTTTCTATATTCCTTCATAGTAATTTATCCTTTCTGGAAAAAATATACTTTTAAATTGTCTGAATTTTTTCTAAAACTGTCAAAAATTGCCACCTCCAGCCACTAATACAAAAAAAAAGCATAACCAGTTGATATGCATGATCTTTGTTGGAATTTTTCTGTTATAATGAGGTAAACTATTTTCAAACATTTAATTACAATCTTATGAATGATCAAAAATTTTCCAAAAAAATTGATGTAGATAAAATTCAATGTCTCGTCTGTCCTCGAAAATGTATTTTAAAAAATCAGCAACTCGGGCATTGCCAGGCCAGAAAAAATAGCGATGGCCAAATTACTCCACTTACCTACGCAAGACCGTGCGGACTCTCTATGGACCCCATAGAAAAAAAACCTCTTTATCATTTTTATCCGGGTAGTTCAATTTTATCTTTTGGCACTTTTGGATGCAATCTCGATTGCCATTTCTGCCAAAATCACCACCTTTCCAATCCTCCACCAGATCATTATAAAACTACGCCGGTCACTAATCCCACTGACATTATCCAGCTTGCCAAAAATTACCATACTAAATTAGTTGCCTTCACTTATAACGAACCAATCATTTTTTTTGAATTTGCCCAGAGTGTTTCCAGACATGCCAAGATAGCAGATATCAAAACCGTAGCGGTTTCCAACGGCTACATCTCTGACGAGGCCAGACCTGGTTTCTTTTCCTTCCTAGATGCTGCCAACATCGATTTAAAATCTTTTAGCGAGGCTTTTTACAAGCAGTATTGCAATGCCCATCTGGAGCCGGTGCTGGAAACCTTAAAATATGTGGTCAAAAACACCAAAGTCTGGACTGAAATTACGACCTTGATCATTCCCGGGCTAAATGATTCAACCAAAGAATTGGAAAAGATGACTGACTGGATTGCTAATAATTTGGGGGCACATGTTCCCCTTCACTTTTCGGCTTTTCACCCGGCCCATAAAATGCTTAACCACCAAATGACCCCTCCCACTACTCTAAAAAAAGCCCGGGAGATCGCCCTCAAAAATGGTCTTCAATATGTCTATACCGGAAATATTCAAAACCCTGCAGGACAACACACCTACTGCCATAACTGCCACCAGATCATTATTGAAAGAGAAAATTATCTTATTAAACAGCTGCATTTAAATTCATCAGGTCTATGTACTTTTTGTCAAACTCAATGTGCTGGGGTTTTTAATTAACCTATAACCTGGCTCTTTAATTAATGAAAATGCCCCAGGTAAAGCGCAATCACCGAGAGAATACAAACTCCCACCAAACCAAGGTTTACTTCATGATATTTTTTACTCAAAACTTTTAAAACCAAAAACGATAACATCCCCCAAACAATCCCGTTGGTTATGGAATAAGTCATGGGAATCAAGATAGCTGCCAAAAATGCGGGAACCGCATCATCCAGGGAGTACCAATTAATTTTAGTAATGGGCACCATCATAAAAACTCCCACTAATACCAGCACCGGAGCCGTGGCCAAAGAGGGCACCAGACTAAGTAGTGGCGAAAAAAACAATAACGGCACAAAACACAGGCCCGCCACAACTGCCACCAATCCGGTTCTTCCACCGGCATTAACTCCGGCGGCGGATTCAATATAGCTGGTACCTGAACTTGAACCCAAAATTCCTGAAATCAGTGTGGAAATCGCATCAGCTAACAGAGATTTTTTCAAGTTTCTGGGATTGCCTTCCTTATCCAATAAGTTGCCAGCTTCCGCCACTCCCATAAAAGTGGACAAGCTATCAAACATATCTGTAAATAAAAATGAAAAGATAACCGGGACATAAACCAATTTCAAACTTTCCAGCAATTCCAGTTTTAAAAAAAGAGAAAAATCAGGCATGGATATAATCTTTGAAAAACTCGAAACAATCACCTCGCTCCCCCAAAACCTGCCAATCGGAATGGCCAGCACCGTGGTCGTAATAATTCCAAGTAAAGTTCCTCCTGGGATTTTTTTTACCAAAAAAAATGAAGTTAAAAAAAGACCCAACATAAACGTGATAGTTTTCGCATTCAATGCGCCTTGAGTAATCAGTGTGGCAGGAGAAGCCACCACAAATCCAGCATTAACAAAACCAATCACCGCAATGAACAAACCAATTCCACAAGACACTGCATATCTAAGCTGCTTGGGAATCGCTTCCACTATTTTTGAACGGATATTGGACGCAGATAGTATGACAAAAAACACTCCCGACCAAAACACTGTCCCCAGCGCAACTTCAGGAGTAACATTCATTCCCTTGACCACAGAAAAAGTAAAATAGGCATTCAATCCCATACCTGGTGCCACGGCTATCGGGTTTTTGGCATAGACACCCATTAAAATACTGGAAAAAACGGTAATCAAAATAGTAGCTGTAGCCACACCACTTTGAGGTAGTCCCGCTTGACCTAATATGATCGGATTAACGATAACAATATACCCCATGGCCAGAAAAACAGTTATCCCCGCCAAAATTTCAGTTTTTAAATTCGTACCATTTTCCCTTAACTCAAAATATTTCTCAAACATAATCAACATCCCCTACCTAAGACAGTAACTTGTTAAGCAAACCTTTTGCTTCCAATGCCATCAAATCCGAAAAGCCACCAATCAATTTTTTATCTATAAAAATCATTGGAACTGTATCCCAATTATGAGTATCCATCAATTCTTCAAATACAGACCTGTTTTGCTCAACATCAATGGCTTCAAATTCAATCTTTTTTTGGATTAAAAATTCCTTGGCCTTCCTACAATAAGGACACCATTTCTTTTCATAAATCATTATTTTTGCCACACATCACCTATTTTTCATTTATTCATTAATTGTGCAAAAAATTTCTTTTATAATCCAGAAAAATCCATTATTAATATTTATACCTGTTTCGCTTTTTTTAAGGAGTTTGAATTTATGGGTAAAAGCATTAAGGATGCCTTACAACAAGCTGGCTTTAAAGCAAGTCGTCAGGAAAATGAAAGACCAAAACTGGCAAAAAAACAAGTTACCAAAAAAGTCAAACATCAAGAAACCCGCAATTATTGTGAAGTATGCAACAATATTTTACCTGATGTGGAAAAGTATCAACATAACAACCCGACCATTCGAGTACAGTGGATTTGTGCCCGATGCGCTGATATCAATCAAATTCCTGACCGTACCCGGGTAACCAGTCAAAGCGAATTTTCTAAAACTGGTATCTTCCATCGGGAATTCCACTAAAAATTGCCTCTTCTTTAAAAATTCCAATTTTATGTTAAAATCTTGGTATGTCTAAAATAAGAAAAATTTTATTTTTAAATCCCAAAGGTGCCCTGAGCATTGTGGAAGTTTTTATTGCTGCAGCCATATCTCTGATCGCCTATTACTCATTTACCAGCATGTATGACCAGGATCATGACAATATAGTCAGACTGGAAACCAAATGGCAGGCCCAACTGACCGCTGAAAGCATTGCCAGCACCATATCCTCTTTAAAAGTTGAAAAGATGTACAATCTTATAATGGATAATTCTCTGTTACTAGGCACTGAATATGCATCCAACTCGAAAAATCCAAAAACAGGATGGCTTAAATCCTGGGTCAAGCTTACCCCCAGGATTATCAAAGTTTCCTACCAGGTGAACGTCTATGACAAAAATCGAACCACTCGTATGCCAAATAAAAACGCCCCCTGTTTCCAATCCCTTGATCATTTTAAAAGATGCCACAAAGAGATAATTGCCAACGTAACCTTTAATTTTAAAAAAGAAGATATTGCAAATCATTTAGTGCAAAATGTGAGTTGGACGACATGGATAATGGGAAAAGAACTACCAAATTTATTTTAAAAAGTTTTACAGGAACTACCATGATAGAAATTGTCGTTACCGTGGCGCTGGCGGGTATTGTCATCGTGGGACTTCTAATGATTACTCGAAGCAAGGACTCCTTTCTCCAGGACTCCTCCGATAAATATGAAAGCATCGCCAGTCTGATGATTCCTGTAAAAAAGCTTAAAAGAGATATTGCGCTGGCAAACCAAATTAAATATAAAAAAAACCAGGAACTGGAAATCCAAACAAGCGTTTTTAGAGATAATAAACTGGAAGAATTCACCATCGTTTATAAAAACAGCAATTGCCCCTTCGGAGTGTGGGGCAAGAGTGCTCCGTCTCGATCTGGTAAAAAAGCCGGTGACACCAAAACCGTTCCCTGTTTGATCAGAACGAACAAAAGTTCAACCCCCCCACACATTGAAAATTTTCTGGGAGTGCAGGCCGTGCGTTTTTGCAAAGGTGGAAGTGACTTCATTGGTAATTACAAAAATATGAAAACCGACATGCCAGAGGCATACAATAATCCTGGTTTAAAAAATACTGATCTTTCCGAAAGGCGTTTTATGGCCGAATTCATTGACCGAAAAAACCGGACCATCGCTTTAACGATTGATCTTGGCAATTTGTATGAAGATACCCTTCGGGACAAAGTTCAAATCACCCGGTAGTTTTACAGAAACAAAATTAAAACCCGAAAACGGGACAACAAATCTTTTTACTTGTGTTTAGGTTAAAAATTTGACAATATTTTTTAAACAGACTTTAACCACTGGCCAAGCTCCACCTGATGGAAACTAGTTATTGCAAAGAAATATTATCCAAAGAATTTGATCGAAGACGTTATCGAAACCCAATGTATTCTCTCCGGGCATTTTCCCGAGATTTAGGGATCGGCTGCACTTCATTGTCTGATCTACTGGCAAGTAAACGAAAGTTATCCCGTAAAAATCTACAAAAAATAGCTAAAAAGCTGGCACTTTCTCCCAAAGAAGAGAGTGCTCTTCTTTTTGAAGGGAAGGGTTCTAAAAAACCGACTTCTGCAGAAATTGAAACCATCCAATTGGCAGAGGATACCTTTAGATTAATTTCTGAATGGCATTATATGGCCATTTTAAATCTCACCAAAATAAAACATAACAAAGCTGATCCTAAATGGATTGCCAATCGGCTCGGCATTGTTGAAAGTGATGCCCAAAGTGCTCTGGAAAGGCTCCAGAGGATGAAAGTTATTGAGATCCAGGATCATCGATTGGTACGCACATCCCTGCCTCTTTCTACCACCAGGGATATTCCTTCTTCGGCGATCAAAAAATACCATCATGAAACATTGGATCTCGCACACGATGCTTTAGAGAAAATTGATATAAAATTACGAGAATTCAGCACAATTACAATGGCCATTGACTTAAATCAATTAGAAAAAGCAAAAAATGTTCTAATGTCAACCAAGAGGAAGATTGCCGAACTCTTAGAAACCGGCAATCCCACTGAAATATACACATTATCGTTTCAGTTATTCCCCTTAACGAAAATTAATGTGGAGAAATAAAATGAAAAGAATGGTGATTATTTTTCTTATGATTATCAGTCAAAATGTTTTTTCTTGGGATGAAGTCAACAACGGCGGTGGAGCAGCAGAAGGAACACTCACCTATACTTTTTTAAACGTTGGTAAATACATTGACTTGTGTTTAAGCAGCGACATCTGTCAAATCAGTGAACGAGAAAAAGAAATTCTTTCTCAAATAAAAGGCAGCTTAGAAGAGGAATTTGCGCAGGAAAAACCGCTCATTTTCATATCGGAAAGTAGTAATCCCGGCACATTTATCATCGACGGCGAAATAAAAATAGCCAAGACCGGAAGTGCGGTTGGCGGTCCCATTTATTTCAACCTTGACCTCCTTTATTTCAAAAATAATCTAGGTATCTATGAATCCATTGATATTAAAACCGCTATCGGTATTATCATTCATGAACTTGGTCATCACCATAATATTCAAGATCATAGCTTTTTGGATGCCCTGGGAGCCAAAGTTGCCCTAGGTCTTAATAAGCATATCCAGGTTTCATCTTTTTTTAGTTTCAACGACCAGTTACAAGTTATAGTGCTAAACGAGAAAAAAGATAATTCCTTTCCTCAAATTTTACTTAGAGTCTATGATGATTTAATTGATATATCTGATGAATTTAAAAAGAAATTAAAATGTAATTTTATGGCCTTCCCCAACTTGATTGATATTCTGCCAGGCATCTCAATATCCTTTAAGCGTCCCAAAGGTGCGGTATTTCATAACATTCACTGGACCAATAATACTAAAATAGAAAAGCTGATCACCTGTACCACCGTGAATCCGGATAAATGTTTTGATAATAACAAAGATGTCCATGTGGAAAACTTTTATATAAAAGGTAATTTGTCCAATCTTTGTGATAAAGATGCCACCTTATTCACTGGAAATAAGGACTATCGTGCCCGTATCAAATTTTCTGCCTATGCCTACAAAAACAAGAGCAATACTTTTAAATTTAAATTCAAAAAAGGCTCCGTAAAAATCAAACAGCTATGGGAACCTTGGTGGCAGATTATCAGTCTGAACCTCATCAATTATTAATTTGTTCGGATACAGTGCGGGCCACTTTTATCGTAGCATCAACACTGATACCCTCTAGATAGTTGCCCACTAAATATATTCCCTTATACTTAAGGGCCATTTCGCTTAATTGCTCTTTGATTTGTTTATGTCCCATATTGAAAAGGGGTATGGCATTTTCGATGCGCCTAAGCTTAACATATTGATACTTACCATGCACTTGCAGGATTGGTTGTATATCCTTTAAAACCAATTCAATGATTTCTTGATCGGAAAGCTTCAACATCTCCTCTTTTTGAGGTCCCCCCAGATACACCTTTATCATCTTTTCATCTTCTGGAGTTCGATTTGGAAATAAGCTTGATGAGAAAAGTGCCCCTAAAATATTCAGCTTTTCTTTTGAAGATGATAAAAATCCAAATCCATCCAGTGGATGCAATACCTCTTCTTTTTTCCAGCTCATAGTCACCGTAGCAACGTTGGCGTAGGGTATCCGGTATAAGATATCTGCATAGTCCGGATAGGTATTTTTAATGATGCTGGCAGCCTCCATCGCCCTGGTTGCTAAAACAACTTCCTTTGCATAAAAAATGCCTTTTTCAGTATAAACCTGATACCCGGCATCTTCTTTTGAGATTTGGGTAACCAGACACTCCGTTTGAATCTCTGCCCTATATTTATTATGAACATGATGGGACAAATCCCCCATACCTTTTTTCAAAGACAAGAAAAAGGTCTTTTTTCCATCATTGGTTTTTTGCACATTTCTTTTCTTAAAAAAAAGTAAAAATAAAAGCAAACTCCTATAATTTTTTTCAATATCTTTCAGTTTGGGAAACATGGAATTGATATCCAGCTGGGAAATATCCCCAGTGCAGATACCCTTAACCATGGCATCTAAAATCACCTCGGTCACCTCTTTTCCGAATCTACGATTACCAAAATCCTTGATACTCTCCTCAGATGGACCTTTTAAGACAAAAGGTTCTAAAAATAACCTGCATTTAGCGGCAAAAGAAAGCAGGTCAGATTTAAAAAAACTGATTGGATCTTCTGGCAGTGGATGGATTTTTCCATTTCTAAAAATATATCGATGGTAGGCTTCGGGCCGATTACTGATAATTTGATCGGCAAGCCCCACCTCACAAATAAAATCGTAAGTATTTTTATAACTTTTTAAAAATGCATTGGGCCCTATTTCCAGCAAGTGATTGCGATCCGTAGCACTTTGAACCAGTCCTCCACATCTTGCACTTTTTTCCAAAAGAATGACTTTAAAATTCTTTTTCTTTAAATAATGTAGTACCCCAAGACCACCAATTCCGCCTCCCACAATAACTACATCATAATAATTATTCAACTTATCTCCCCTATGATATTAGAAAGCCCATCTTATTCAGATGGGCCCCCATTTTAAGCAATCAAAAAATTAAAAATTACATCATTTCTTTAAAAGCTTTTCCTGGACGGAATTTAGGAAGAGTTTTTGCTTTAATCTTAATTTTCTCTCCAGTAGAAGGATTTACACCAGTTCTGGCTTTTCTTTTAACTTTGCAAAAAGAACCAAAACCAACCAAAGATACATCGTCGCCTTTTCTAACGGTTTTCTTGATGGTTTCAAGCATAACTGTTACAAAAGTGTCAGCATCTTTTTTAGTCATGTGACTAAGAGTTTTTTCGTTCAAAATGTTTTCGATGAGTTCTTTTCTGTTCATAATGTCTCCTTAAAAATTAATATCATATACAAATTTTAAATCGTAAAATTTACATATGTCAACCATTGATTTTTTTATTGTTTAAAACTTCGACCAGATCATGGTCTTGGGACATGACAACCACCTCTATTCGACTGGCATGTCCTTTTGATAATCCCAGTAAGGTGAGATCTCTCTTAGCTTGGAAATCACCTTCGGTAAAACATTGATAATTTTTTCTAAATCTTTTTTCGAATTAAACCTGCCAAACGAAACTCTAAGTGACCCATGGGCATAGGTAAAAGGCACGCCCATAGCCTGCATGACGTGAGAAGGGGCCAGTGAGCCAGAGGAACAAGCTGATCCAGTGGAAATACAAATTCCTTCTTCGTTCAAAGCATAGAGGATACTCTCCCCCTCAATCCCATAGAAACTGATATTGGAGGTATTCGCAATTCTAGGTGCCGCTCCCCCATTTATTTTTACATATGGAATATAATCCACCACAAATTTCTCAAACTGGTCTCTCAATTCCAAAATACCAGAAGCACCTTCATCTAATTCTTTTATAAGAAGTTCACAGGCTTTTTTAAACCCGACTATATAGGGGACATTCTCCGTACCTGCCCTCATCCCTCTCTCTTGATGCCCCCCCAGCATGATAGGCCGAATTGCAGTGCCTTTTTTAGCATACAAAACTCCAATCCCCTTGGGAGCATAAATTTTATGCCCGGAAAAACTAAGTAGATCCACATAAGTGAGCTTTTGGGCAAGATCAATATCGAGTTTCCCCACAGCCTGGGTGGCATCAGTATGAAACATAATTTTAGGATCAGTCAGTTTGACGATACGGGACAGCTTATCGATGGGAAAGATGACCCCTGTTTCGTTATTAGCATACATTATCGAGACCAGGGCTGTGTCACTTCTTATGGCCTTAATCAAATCCTTAATACTCAAATTTCCAGCAGTATCAACATCTAGATAGGTAACGGTAAAACCTTTTTTTTCAAGATCATGACACACTTCCAAAACTGCTGGATGTTCAACTTTGGTGGTGATGATGTGTTTTCTATCAACATTTGCATCCAGTACGCCATTTATCGCAAAATTATTACTTTCGGTAGCCGAACCAGTAAAAATAATTTCCGTATCGAACTTGGCATTTAACATTTTTTTGACCACCGATCTTGCCTCATCGATTGCTTGTTTGGAAATGCGAGCTTCCTTGTAGGCACTGCTGGGATTATAAAAAAAGTTTTCAAAATAAGGGATCATGCTTTTAACGACGGCTGGATCAACAGGAGTGGTAGCATTATTATCTAGGTAGGTAACCATCTTTTCTTCCTTATACATCTATCACAACCACCTTTTTATCCACCCGATCATGAAGATATTGTTCCATTTTTCTTTTATCTTGATCATTTTCGAAAATACAATAAACCATATGATCTTTGATATCCACCAACTCAACATAATTCAACTCGGTCTTGGCACCGTTTTCAAATTCTCTAAGCAGGGCTTCGTGAATTTTTTTCGTTTCCATCAATTTTTTATCATCCGAAACTTTCACTTGTCTGCCCCATACTTCTTGAATAATCGCATTTAATCCGTCGGGACTGTTAACACACATCCCGCATCCGCCACCAGCTTTGATGGTATTTTTAATATCTTCGGGGTCTTGCAATTTCAAATCGTGAACCTTCCTTTTGATAAAATTATCCGAAAGTCCAAAACAATGGCACACCATTTTCCCGTCATCATGATCGGGTTGATCATTGTTTTCAAAACCCAATAATTGCAACCCTCGTTTTTTTGCCCAATCGCTAACCGCCACTTTCAAAACTTCTGTACCCATAACACTACAATGGATTTTTTGCGTCGGCATTCCTCCCAAAAAATCCACAATATCCTGACTGGTAATTTTCATGGCCTCTATCGGAGTCAGTTTTTGCGCCTCGATCATGAGACATAAGGCTTCTGACGAAGCAATCGCAGAAGTGCAACCGAAAGTTTTATATTTGGCCTCAATGATCACATCTTTTTTGGGATCCATAGAATCTTTTTTTACTTTAAAATAAAACACCATCGCATCACCACAAGCAATTGATCCATAACTGCCGGTTCCATCAGGATTTTCAATAGTTCCAAAATGAGACTGTTCCTTGTTAGTAATCGCTTTCATAAAAAGATCTTTAACTTTGTCGCTATATTCCCAAGCCATCATCCACTCCATTTGTTTTATAAACATCCATATAGCACATTTAATTCATAGACAAAACACTGATTTTTTTTTTACCCAGAAGATTCAAGTAGGATATAAATATTTAATATTAAAGACTTATAATACGATTGATACAGGCAATACTTTGTTCTTTTACCAAAAAACCAATATCATATCCGCCAAAGGAGAAAGTGAATTCACTTTTTTGCCCCTTCCTGGGGTGGCTGCGAAGATAGGAAGGACGGGGATCTTGGGCCACAATTTCTCTGACCAGCTTGATAAATTCCGAAGCATTGGTTTCATTTTTTTTAATAAATTCTCTCACCCCGGAAGAAAATGTAACCTTTAGGAGAGGTTTTTTAAGAGGAAGTTTGGCAATCCACCCTCGCTTGGTATTGTTGAGCCGGTCCGAATCAGCAATGTAGGGCTTGATATCCAGCACGGGGGTCTTATCTATCATATCAATTCCGCTGATATGTATATATACTCTATCCTTTTTTCTTACAATTCCATCAATTTTCACCGCGCTCATCCCTATGAAGTTAGGACGCTGAGGCGATCTGCTGGCAAAAACCCCCATCTTCTTGTTTCCACCAAGACGTGGAGGTCTCACAGTCGGTGACCAGGTTTTTTTTATAGCATATTTATGAAATTGAAAAATCACCCACAGATGGGAAAACCCGCTCAAACCTTTTTCTATTCCAGGTTGCGAAAATTCCGGGGCAAGTTCAATGATGGCCTTTAAGTTTTTAATAAGGCCTGATCTTCGAGGGACCCCGAACTTATCTGGAAATGGACTTCTAACAATACCTATAGGCCTGAATGTAATTTCTTCCAAGGGATTATTTCTCCAACGAAGCCTTCATGATGCTCTCTAACAGGGCAATAATATCCTCCTCTCTTTGGACCAGATCGGAAATTTTTTTATTATTTAGAAAAATAGTCGGCGTATAAGTGATATTGAGTTGATAACCTCGCTCCAACTCTTGATTTAACTTATCAGAAGCATAATCCTTCAAACATGCTGCGAATTTTTCCTGATTAAAATTGAAATGTTTAATTGAACTGTGCAGCCACTCCTTGGAAATTTGTTTTTGATGCTTGAATAAATAATCATGATATGGCCAAAATTTACCTTCTTGGTCTGCACAAATAGCATACTTTGCTGACAGACATGCATTGTTATGAAATTTATCCTTGATCGTGCGGTTACATTTATCATCAAGCGGGAAATTTAAAAAATATATTTTCACCAGCCCTTCAAAATGGCGCATTAACCGCAGTAAAATGGCTCCCCTTAAGGAACAAAATGGACACTCAAAATCACTAACTTCCAAAAAAACAAATGGTGCATCCTCTGCCCCTTTAAATGGTAGATTTTTAAAGTCAATCGCTTGCGATGGCAATTCGTTATAGATCTCCAAAATCCCTTTTTCCTGATTAGCTGATTGCTCTGGTGGCAAAACCTCCGATTCAAAATGAGTTTTAAATAAAAGACAAACCGCCGTAGAAATAATAATGCAAAAAAACACCATTAAAAGATAAACCAGGCTCTCCCTAATATGCGCAAACTTTAAAATCTCAACTAATTTTTTCAGCCCTTCCTTGTAATCTATCTTAAGGAGCAGTTGATAGTTAAAAATGGCCATCAGAATTATACAGACATATAATCCTATGCACATGATGCAAACCGCTTTGACAAAGATAAGGGAAGCTAAAAACTGTCTAAGAGAAAATAGCAGCATCACCAGAAGCACGATAAAGGAAAGATTCAAATCCCTGCTGACGTCTGTTTTCTTAAAATAAAATAAATGAATAAACAGACCCAATAAAAACAGATAAGCAAAAACTCCAAGCCCGGCTGCCGGCATTCCTAAAAATCGGGCATAAGAACTAAGCGCCACCGAATCACAATCAATAAAAGAATTAATTGTACAAAAGCTACTTGTGATCGGTCTGGCAATTTCCATCTGATAGTGATGCCATGTCAGATAAAGAGAATCCAACAAAGCCAAAACATTCACCCCGATAAGTGGAATTGCCCATTTTCGATTAATCAACTTACTCCTCCCTAATTAAACTTCAAATGATCCACATTGGTTTATCTTCAAAGTTTTCATATCTTGGACGGTAGCGATTGATGTCATAAAATTTTGATACATCTACCAATTTTTTATAACTAATGACAACATCCAATGGGACACTTTCATAACGCCCCTTTCTTAAACAAACCATGATTCCACTTTTTCCTTCCATAATATAGCTCATGGCTAAATTAGCAAATGCCATCGAAACCATGGAATCAATCGCATCGGGATCCCCAGACCTGACCAGATATCCCAATCTTTGGGTAATAGAGGAAATTTTCTCTCCGCCATTATATTTAGGGGAAAGTTCCTTTAACTTGAGTGCCACCAAATCCCCAATGCCCCCAAGCTTCTTATGGCCAAAACCATCCTTCTCATCATTTTCAAAAATCATCTCACCACCTTCAAACATTGCTCCTTCCGAAACAAACAACACTGAATAGGCGCTAGGGTTATTTCTTTTATCGTAAACCATCAGCTCGGTCAGTCTATCAATATCAAATTTATGCTCAGGAATAACACATCGGTCAGCCGCCCCCGCCAGACAAGGAATTAAGGACGAAAAGCCAGCGTATCTTCCAAAAACTTCCACCACTAAAAAGCGTTCATGACTTCCGGCACAGGTTCTAAGTTGTCTGGTGTAATGAACCGTTCGGGTAACACAAGTACTAAAACCAATACAATACTCCGTTCCCGAAACATCATTATCCATGGTTTTAGGAATTGCCACGCATTTAAAGCCCTGCTTATGCAAATGGGCACCATAGCTGAGCGTATCATCCCCACCAATCGGTATCAGATAATTAATCCCAAGATAATCCAGATTTTTAACCACTTCGGGTGTGAGATCGTTGTCATCCAATTGATATTCACTCTGCAATCGAAATGGAACATCATTTTTTTTAATATGAAGAGGATTCGTTCTGGCACTGTGAAGAAATGTCCCGCCTCTTCTGCCTACTGCCTGAACTGCGCTGATATCCAAAGGCATTACATATTTTTGCTCACTCAGAGGTTTATCTCGATCAATATTAATAAGTCCCTTCCATCCATTTTTAATCCCAATAACCTTGTACCCTTCCTTGACTGCTCTGATAGTGGCAGCCCGTATGGCCGGATTTAAACCTGGAACATCTCCCCCACCGGTCAAAATCCCAATCGTCCCTTTTGTCATAACCATCTCCTTAACAACTTCGTTGGAAACAATTTCATTTTATAAAAAATTCAATTAATCATATTATCTCTCGCTTATAGCATAAGATGTAGTGGGTAAATTTGTTTTTTAAGTTTAGAAACGATCAAGAATTAATTTTGATAAATTTGGTCAGGTTATTTTGCAGATTGTCTTTCGCTTTTTTAAGTTGAAATAGTCTCACTTAAGCGTTACCAATATTAGGTATATCTTTTTTAAACGAGGAGTTAATTATGACGATTAAAATTGGAATCAATGGCTTTGGCCGCATCGGCCGCACTGTCTTTAGAATTTTACAAAACCACAAAAATATTGAAGTGGTGGCCATTAATGACCTTGTACAGCCAAATGTATTGGCCCACCTTTTAAAATACGATTCAATCATGGGGCGATTCAAGGGTGAAGTGACGTCTTCTGAGGATTCCATAACTGTTAATGGAAAAACGATTAAAATAACGGCCGAAAAAGATCCTGCCAATATTGGTTGGGGAAATAAAAGTGTTGATATAGTGCTGGAATCAACTGGTATCTTTAGAGATAGAGCGGGCATAACCAAGCATATTCAAGGCGGAGCAAAAAAAGTCCTCCTTTCAGTTCCTTCCAAGAGTGCGGAAGATGTAGATGCCACTATCGTCTATGGTGTTAACTCAGATACCTTAAAAGCTTCTGATAAATTAGTTTCCAACGCCTCGTGCACAACCAACTGTCTTGCTCCTTTGGCCAAAGTCATTCACGACAATTTTGGAATTGAAAAAGGTCTCATGACAACCATTCACTCATACACAAACGACCAACAGGTTATAGATGCCCCACATAAAGATTTGAGAAGGGCCCGCAGTGCTGCCACCAATATTATTCCGACCTCTACTGGTGCGGCTAAGGCAGTTGGTTTGGTTATTCCTGCACTCAAAGGAAAACTTAATGGTTGTGCCATGAGAGTACCTACCCAGGTGGGCTCCCTGGTAGACTTGGTTGTCATCTTGAAAAAAAATGCCACCGTTCAAGAAATAAATGCCGCAGTTAAAGAAGCTGCCAACGGTCCTATGAAAGGTATCCTTTATTACACCGAAGATCCCATTGTTCTAACTGACATCATAGGTGATGCACACACTTCAATTTTTGATGCACAAAGTACCATGGTCATTGAAAATAACATGGTTAAACTGGTTTCTTGGTATGATAACGAATACGCATATTCTGCAAAATGTGTCAATTTATTTGAACTTATGGGAAAATCTCTCTAGCTAGAAAAAATGATCAATAAAAAAAGCCAAGAACATTCTTGGCTTTTTTATTTCCATTTATGTGTCGATCAAATACAAAGTTGTAAAAAATCTTCTGCCTTCAGACTGGCTCCCCCGACTAAAGCACCATCAATATCCTCTTGCGATAAAAGTTCTTTGATGTTCGATGGCTTGACACTTCCACCATACAAAATAATGGTTTCCTGCGAAGAAAGCTGCACTTGAGAAAGCATTTCATGACGAATGAAAGCATGCACTTCTTGTGCTTGTTCACTAGTTGCAGTCTTTCCTGTACCGATGGCCCACACTGGTTCATAGGCAATTTTAACTCTTCTTCTATATTTTTCAGAAATATTTTTTAGGCCATTTAAAATTTGATAGGCCACAACCTCTTTAGTTTTATTAGCTTCTCGCTCTTCCAAAGTTTCCCCGACACAAAAAATAACCCTTAGACCGCTTTGAAGTGCCTGCTGAGTTTTCGCATTCAATAATTCATCCGATTCGCCATAAATCTGTCTTCTTTCGGAGTGTCCTATCAGGGTAAAATGAACTCCCAAATCCTTAAGGGAAAATGGGGATAACTCTCCGGTGTATGCTCCAAACTGGTGATCGGCACAGTTTTGTGCACCGACTCTTATATCCAGCATGTTGGCATAGTCCATAACAGTTTTAAGATGCATAGCCTGCGGAGCAATCCAGGTTCGCACACCTCTTTTCTTTCCCTTCAAACCAACAAAAAAATGCTCAATTTCGGCCAAGGTTTGATTCATTTTCCAGTTTCCAACTATATACTTTTCTCTCGTCATAAAACACTCCTATTGATCAACAAAAACCTCCTTCATACTATAAAAACAAAAATAAACAAGCAACGTAAAACTAATATTTTGATTCCATCAATTTATTAGTTTATAGATATACAAACTTGACTGTTTCGATCATAATCAAGTGGAAAATTTATATTCATTTTAATAATTTTTTACTTTTTTTAAGGAGGGTTAATGAGCTCGATACCATGTTATTTTTGGATCGCTCCAATCGCATCAGTTTTAGCATTAATTTTTGCTCTGTATTTCTTTAAATCTGTCATGAGTTTTGACAGAGGAACAGATCGAATGAAAGAAATTGCCGGGTATGTTCAAGAGGGCGCTTATGCTTATTTAAGAAAGCAGTATAGCGTAGTGGGACTTGTATTTATCGTACTCGTTCTTCTGTTAACTATTCTAGCTTTCATGGGTATTCAAAATCCCTTCGTTCCCGTCGCCTTTTTAACCGGCGGTTTCTTCTCAGGTTTATGTGGTTTCATAGGTATGAAAACTGCAACAGAGGCCAGTTCAAGAACTGCTTGGGGGGCCAAACAATCTCTAAACCAAGGTTTAAAAGTTGCTTTCCGCGCTGGCGCAGTCATGGGACTAGTGGTAGTGGGTTTCGGCTTACTTGATATCACCTTATGGTACTGGGGATTAAATATGTTATACGACCATAATATTTTTGGTCTCTCAGTCAGTCTCGCTGAACATATTGGTCTGGTTTCTGCCGGTGCCACTTTTGATCCAGCTTGGCTTGCCGACGAAATATTTATAAAAGGTAAAATGGTTGCCGTAACCACCACGATGCTAACTTTTGGTATGGGTGCTTCAACTCAAGCTCTTTTTGCGAGAGTCGGTGGTGGTATTTATACCAAAGCCGCTGACGTGGGTGCTGACCTGGTTGGAAAAGTTGAAGCTAATATTCCAGAAGACGATCCAAGAAACCCGGCCACCATTGCTGATAACGTCGGTGACAATGTTGGTGACGTTGCAGGTATGGGTGCTGATCTCTACGAATCCTATTGTGGATGTATTTTAGCAACAGCAGCTATCGGAGCTTCACTGGCAGTTTCAGGAGACAAACTTTTATCTTATGTCATCGCTCCCATGGTTATCGCTGGTATAGGTTCCGTCTTATCAGTCATCGGAATTTTCTTGGTGAGAACCAAAGAAGAAGCCACTCAAAAGAATCTGCTTACCGCTCTTGGTATCAGCGTTTGGGTTCCATCCCTCTTAATCGCCATTGCAGCGTTTATTGTTCTACCAATACTCGGTCTTGATTGGAAAATTGCTCTTTCCGTTATGACCGGTCTGCTTGCTGGTATTATCATTGGTCAATCAACTGAACATGATACTTCAGATGAATATGCACCCACCAAAGGTATCGCAACTGCAGCCCAAATGGGACACGCAACTACTATCATTGAAGGGATTGCCGTAGGGATGAAGTCCACTGCCATTCCGGTACTGACCATTTCTGCTGCCATCGTTCTCTCTTACGCCTTCGCTGGTGGTCTCACCAATTTTTCAATGGGACTTTACGGAATCGGTTTTGCGGCAGTTGGTATGCTGGCAACTTTGGGGGTAACTTTAGCTACCGATGCTTACGGCCCAATCGCCGACAACGCCGGAGGAAACGCTGAAATGGCTCACCTCGGTCCAGAAGTCAGAGTTCGAACCGATGCACTCGATATGCTTGGCAATACCACTGCAGCCACCGGTAAAGGTTTTGCCATTGGTTCAGCAGCCTTAACCGCACTGGCACTTCTAGTTGCTTATATTGAGGAAGTTCGAATTTGGATTGGAAAATATGCCACTGAAGCTGGTGGAATTTTCGAGATTGGTGGAATTAAATTTGCGGCCAATAAAATGCAAGCCGCCGCCACTGGAGCAATTGATGTATCAAGCGCCCAAATCAGCAGTTTTGTAGAAGCCTATGAATTAACCATCATGAATCCTTATGTACTGGTCGGAATGTTTATAGGATCAATGGTTGCCTTTTTATTCTGCGCTTTAACGATGAAAGCAGTTGGAAGAGCAGCGCAAGCAATGGTTGCTGAAGTTAGAAAACAATTTAAGGAAATCCCAGGCATCATGGATGGGTCAGGAAAACCAGACTACGCCAGATGCGTTGCGATCTCCACTAAAGGTGCTCAAAAAGAAATGATTATACCTTCCTTTTTGGCCATTCTGGTACCCGTGGCCACCGGACTTTTAATTGGTGTCACCGGTGTTTTTGGTCTATTAATTGGAAGTTTGACCACTGGTTTTGCACTGGCAATCATGCTCAATAACTCAGGTGGAGCATGGGACAATGCTAAGAAATTTGTTGAAAAAGGAAATTTCGGGGGCAAGGGCAGTCCTACCCACAAATCATGCGTAACTGGTGATACCGTAGGTGATCCCTTCAAAGATACTTCAGGACCTTCACTCAATATCCTTTTAAAAGTTATGAGTATGGTTTCAGTTGTTTTCTCTGGCGTTGTTGTTGCTTACGGTGGATGGCTACAAAAACTACTTGATTATCTTTTTTAGTTTTTAAGTTAATATAAAAAAGATGGCCACTGTTAAACCAGTGGCCTTTTTTTTAACATTAATTGGGATCACAAGTGTTATTGGCCGCATTCAGCGTATAACCAGATTCACAGTAGTACAGCTGGCAAACTGAATAAGCGCTCCATACATTATTTTGACAGGAACGCGTTCTAATCCCGCTACCATGAACACCTGTACAACTTTGAGTCGCATAAACCGAACAAATGCATCTATTGTTGGTTACGTCCATTAAATAATCTGTATTATTAACTCCTGCACACTCTTTTAATACGCACGGTCCCCAACTGGACCAGACTCCGTTTTGACAAAAATGTTTTTGCATTCCAGTTCCATTTTCTACCGAACACATTTGAGTTGATAGATTTTGACAAGTAACAGGAACACATTGCTGATTTTTAACCTCATAGCCTGCAACACATTTCTCTTTTAAACATTCCCCGTAAGGTCCCCAGATTCCATTCGTGCAACTCCTCACTTGAATACCAGATCCTGTTGAATCCGAGCAACTTTGGGTATTACTTTCCAGACAGGTCTTAATTACACAACTACCATTGATAAGTTCGGCATTACTATTACACTTAACCGCTTTACAAACTCCATATGCGGACCACACACCATTATTACAAGTTCTACTTTGAATTCCAATTCCATTAGTGGCACTACAAGAACGCGATGAAATTCCTCCACATGTAGTTGGCCTGCAGGAATTAGCTACCAAACTAAAACCATTATTACAACTAGTCGCTGTACAATCACCGTAATCACTCCACTGCCCAAGATTACAATACCTAGTTTGAACACCTATCCCATTTTCAACATAACAGGCAAAAGCACTATTGCCCACACACTCAACCGCCACACAAATACCATTTTGCACCACATATCCACTATTACAAAAGGAAGCCTTGCAAGAGCTATATGCCGACCACACACCATTAGTGCACGTTCTACTTTGCACCCCAGTTCCGTTACTGACGGTACATGTTCTGGCACTATCACCTTCACAAACATTCAAAATACAAACATTATTTTCAAATCTATATCCGGCATCACATGAGCTGATGGCACATGTTCCCCAATTACTCCACACACCCAAACTGCACTCTCTGGTTTGCATTCCACTGCCGTGGTTTTCACTACAGGCCCTGGTGGCATCGCCGATGCAAACCATGGCGCTACAAAGTCCCCCCACCAGCTGGTAGCCCTGGTTACAAGTTTGGGCAATACAAGCTCCCCAGGCTGACCAAGTTCCATTATTGCATGTTCGTATCTGATGCCCCATCCCGTTTTGCACTCCACACACCTGAGTATTTTCCCCAGCACAAGTCGGTAACACACACGCATTATTTTCCAAACGATAACCTTGATTACAACTTTGAACCGTACAAGCTCCCCAGGCTGACCACACTCCCAAATTACACGTTCTCGCCTGCCCCCCGATCCCATTGGTCACCGTGCATGACTGAGTGGAAAGTCCGGAACACACCGTTGGAGTACATGTGTTTCCTGACTTTACATAACCGGAATTACAACTACTAACCAGGCAGCCACCAAACGCCGACCAAACTCCGTTAGTGCAAGTTCTATTTTGAATTCCAACTCCATTTGTTATCCCGCAAGCTTGCGAGGTACTTCCTGTACATACGTTGGTAAGACACTTATTATTTTCCAAATGATAACCTTGATTACAACTTGTAACCGTACAGCTACCAAACGCCGACCACACCCCATTAGTGCAAGTCCTATTTTGAATTCCAACTCCATTTGTTACCCCGCAAGCTTGCGAGGTACTTCCCGTACACACATTGGTCAGACAAGTATTATTTTCCAACCGATAACCTGTATTACAACTTTGAGCCACACAAGCTCCCCAGGCTGACCAAGCTCCATTGTTACACGTCCTACTTTGACTGCCAATTCCATTTGCCACTGAACACGCCTGATTTGTTGCCCCTGTGCAACCTGACAAAACGCAGGTATTAGCTGATGGCACATAGCCTGTATTGCAACTTTGAACCGTACAAGCTCCCCAATCGGACCACACGCCGCTTGCACAAGTTCGACTTTGAATTCCTGATCCGTTTTGAATTGCGCACGATTGAGCGCTACCACCAGCACACGTGTTAACCACGCAATAATTATTAATTAACACGCTTCCAGAAACACACGAATCAATCAAACACGATCCCGATATAAGCATAGGCCCATTACTGGTATCAACACAGTTTTTTAACATGGTTGCCTTGGCTGCCCCATATTTTTCATTGGTGCAATCAACTTGCTCACTTTGCCCAACGGTACATGTACCCGTCGATGTGTCAGTATTATCAACATGATTGGTATCATCGGTGCTGGTAAGTTGAGAGCTGGATTTGGAATTTTTGGCCTTCACTCCGCTTTCAAAACAACCGGTTAAAAATAAAAAAGTAAAAATAAACAAGCCCCAGTAAATAATTTTAACCTTCATCATGATTTACTCACTTTAGAAAACAAAAAAGCTCCCACTCTATTGTAAGCCATACCAGTATTTTTTTGGAATATATTTTAATAACATACTGTTTTTACTAAAATTATGACGACCTTCAAACGTTTCAATTTGCCTTTCTTTGTACTTAAGTCCCAGTTATCCAATACATAATGGTGATTTAGGAGAGGACAAACTTGCATCATATTCCTTTTGCCGAAAGTGCTGATCTAGTGATAAGAACTACCCACTTTAACCGCATCCTCGACAAGGATTAATTGTGAAAGATCTCAAAGTGAATGATCTCTTTATAATTGAAGAAAAAAATAAAAAGGAACTGGCCGAAAACCTCCATGATCATTTGGGTCAAGCATTGGCCATGATCAGACTTACTTTAAAAAAAATACAAGGGAATGCTGTCTTTTGCGGACTGGATGGAGAAATAAATTATGCACTATCTTTAACCGAAAAATGCATAAAATACTCCCGTGACATGGTCACCGAATTGAGTCCCATGACCTTGCATAAATTTGGTCTTGGCGTGGCAATCGAAAACCTTATCGAAAATTTACAACTACGCCACAGCCTAAAGATTAACTTTGATCATGATAAAATCCCAGACCTGGGAGAAAACCAACGCATTTATCTTTACCGCTCCATTAGTGAGCTACTCATCAATATCGTAAAACATTCGAAAGCTTCCATGGCTTCTATCCGTTTTATGTTTAACGACAGGGCATTAATAATAAAAATAGAAGACAATGGCATTGGCATAAAACCAAATCAAAATTTTGGTTTTGGCCTTATGAGTGTTATGGAAAGAATTAACTGTCTAAATGGTCATTTTTTAATCAAACCACAACCAAAAGGAACCTTGATCAGTATAGAAATTCCTCTTGATCCAAGCGAGCACCCACGATGAGGAAAATAAATATTGCCATTGCCGATGATCATAAAATTGTCCGAGATGGACTTCGCTCGCTGATTGAGAAAAAATCAAAAACCCTGACGATCGTTGGTGAGGCCCAAAACGGAAATGAATTACTTAAACTTTTTGAAAATAATTGTATTGATCTTGCCATCATAGATATCTCAATGGGACCAATGGACGGACTTTTAGCAACCCAAATGATAAAAAAAGACTACCCTAATACCAAAATTTTAATCTTATCCATGCATAAGGAAAAACATTTTGTTTTATCTGCACTGAAGGTCTGCGCCGATGGCTACATTCTTAAAGAATGTGCCTTTGAAGAACTAATACTTGCCATTAAAACCGTACTTGATAATAGAATCTTTTTAAGCTCAACCATTAATGATCTGGTCATCCAAGAATATTTAAACTTACAAAATCCTTCTCAAAAGTGCGAAACCAATGCGTCCAGCTTAACTCCCAGAGAAAGCGAGATCTTAAAATTAATCGCAGATGGACTCTCCACCAAAGAAATCGCCCACCAGTTAAATGTCAGCCCTAAAACTGTAGAATCTCATCGTTTACAAATCATGGAAAAATTAAAAATCACTTCTGTTGCCCAGCTGATCCGCTTTGCAATCAAAGAAGGTATAAGCCCCTTATAAAAACCAGTAAGGAATTTCCTATCCATTCCCAGGAAAATCCTGATTGATGAAATGCACCTGAAAAGTTTTAATATCATTCAAAATGATATTTTTTTATTAATTTACAAGGAGACATTATGACATTCCAACCCGGAAATACTGGTTTCATGCTACTGGCAACCAGCCTAGTTATGTTAATGACCCCAGGTCTGGCTTTTTTTTATGGCGGATTAGTGGGCAGAAAAAATGTTTTGGCAATTATGATTCAAAGTTTTGTATCCATGTGTACGACCACGGTTATGTGGTTTTGTGTGGGATACTCGCTTTGTTTTAGTGGCGATATCGGCGGAATAATTGGAAACCTTGACCATGCTTTTTTAACAGGTATAAGTTTAAATGATGCCTTCACCGGCAATAACCAGATCCCATTATTTGTTTTTATTGCCTACCAAATGATGTTTGCTATCATCACTCCGGCATTAATTACTGGCGCATTCACCAACCGGATTCGTTTTGGTGCTTACATGATTTTTTTAAACCTGTGGTTACTCTTTGTTTACTTTCCATTCGTCCATATGGTTTGGGGTGGAGGATTACTTCAACAATGGGGAGTCTTGGATTTTGCAGGTGGAATCGTAGTCCACGCGACAGCAGGCATGGCCGCCCTGGCTTCCGTATTTTTTATTGGTCAAAGAAAAGTCACCGAGCATGGTCCCCATAGCATTCCCCTAGTGGCCCTTGGCACAGGTCTTTTATGGTTTGGATGGTATGGTTTTAATGCCGGTTCCGAGCTTCAAGTAGATGCCATCACCGGACTGGCCTTTTTAAACACCGATATCGCTGCATCCTTTGCCGGTTGCACCTGGCTGATTATCGACTGGATACGAGAGAAGAAACCGAAATTTGTAGGCCTATTAACCGGTTCGGTTGCCGGTCTTGCAACCATTACTCCGGCAGCTGGTTTTATTTCGATTCAATCGGCAGCCATCGTTGGAATCTGCGCAGGAATCGCTTGTTATCTAGCCGTTATGTATAAAAATAAAAAGAAATGGGATGATGCCCTCGATGTTTGGGGCGTTCATGGTGTTGGTGGCGTCCTAGGTGTTATATTACTAGGCGTATTTGGTTCAAGCGCTATCAATCCGGCAGCCACTGATGGCCTGATTTATGGAAATTTCCATTTCTTTTTAAAGCAATCGATTGCTGTCCTCGGCGCATCCCTCTATGCATTTATTTTTACATATGTCATGTTACAACTTATTAACATGGTCACCAAAGTAAGAGTTGATGAAGATGAAGAAACCGAAGGCCTAGATGCCGCTCTACATGGCGAAAGTGCATATTTATAAATTGGGAAATTAAAGGATTAAAATCATGAAAAATATTTTTTTAATTCTAAGAAGAACTGACTTATTTTTGTAAGTCTAATAAAGATCCCCTTATATCGTCCTGATATAAAGGGATCTTCCTAATTCCTATTTTTAGATTTCATTAAGTATCAAATACAAGGCTCTAAATCTTCCCAAGTCAGATCTTCAGGCCAGGTTGAAGGATCATTTGGATCAAATAAAATATTATCACAAATTGAATCTTCATCTGGAGTAAGATCAATGGTCGGCTCCGGAATGGGTGTTGGATCCTCTGGATCAATCAGATCATCTTCATCACCGTCAGTAGAACCATCTTCATTAACTTCATCGGATTCGGTTCTCGTAAAATTACCTAAGATATATCTGGGAAGAGACAATTTAAAATTACAAAATTTTGAAAGTAATAATATGGTAAATCGTTGGTTTCTATTTAGTCACGTCCAATGAAGATGATTCAAATGTCGGTGCAATTGATTTTATAAGAACCGTTCAAAAATTTGTAGAAAAGAAAATATAACTAATCCACAGATATCAAAAATGAAATATCTCATTTTCTCCTAACCGAGATGCAAGTCAAGTTGTCTACTTTGTGAAATAATAGTTAAATCTTTGATTAAGGAGATTAAAATATGCAAAATTCATTGGCCGTTTTTGAAAATTATAAAATTCGTAGAATCTATGATGAGCGAACTGAAAAATGGTATTTTTCAATTATAGATATTGTCCAAGTCCTTGTAGACCAATCCAATTACCAAACAGCAAGAAAATATTGGAATAAGCTAAAGGAACGTCTTAATAAGGAAGGAAGTCAGTCGGTGACAAGTTGTCACCGACTGAAATTAGAAGCTTCTGATGGAAAAAAATATCTTACCGATGTTGCAGATGCAGAGACTCTTTTACGTTTAATTCAATCAGTTCCAAGTCCAAAGGCCGAGCCTATCAAATTATGGCTTGCTAAAGTTGGATATGAACGTATGCAAGATATTGCTGATCCTGCTCGTTCAGTAGATCGAGCTAGAGAATTTTGGCAAAAACATGGACGAAGTGAGAAGTGGATACAGCAGCGTATGATGGGACAAGAAACCAGAAATAAGCTCACGGATTATTGGAAAGATCATGATATAAAAAAAGAAGAAGAATATGCCATTCTCACTAATCTTATTCATGAAGAGTGGGCCGATGTTTCAATAAAACAACACGAGAAGTTAAAAGGACTGAAGATTCAAAATCTTAGAGATCACATGAATGAGGCAGAGCTAATCTTTACAGCACTTGCGGAACTTTCAACAAGACAAATTGCAGAAACAAGCAACGCAGTAGGAATGGAAGAAAACAAAGTGGCTTCCAAGATCGGTGGTGGTATTGCAAAAAAAGCAAAAATTGAACTAGAAAAGAACACAGGAAAAAAAGTTGTAACAAGTGAAAGTTATCTTCCAACTTCAACCAAGAAAGCGCTTAAGTCAAAAACTAAAAAGAAAAGTAAAGGCTAGTTCGAGATTTTCACCAAGAGGTAAGACCAATTCAATGAATACTTAATTTCTTGATTTATCTTAACTAACTTTTATGTGAAATAACACCCGAACTAAAAAACTTTCAGTCAATTTCAATTGACATTAGAAAAAACAAAAATTCCAGCGCAATGTTATAAACGGAGATACTCTGTAGGAAAGACTAACAATTTAAAATCTTTTTAATTCCTTCTTGCCAATGTAAACAATGAACAGTTTTAATTTTTCTAGAAATTTTATCGAGAGAAAGTAGATATGCCTTGGATTTTGGTAAATCGGCATGTATTTCACAAAGACTTTTAATGTCCTCATTCATCACTTCTTTGGTGGATTTAATTTCAATCAAGAGGAGCTCCCTGCTGGGTTTCTGTAGGATGAGATCAATTTCAACTCCGGCCTCGGTTTTTAGATAATAGAGGGAAAAATCATTTTCTAGGTAATGAATTAAATAAATAATCTGGGTGATAATAAAATGTTCAAAGGCCTTTCCATAAGCAAAGGTTTGAGGCAATAACTCAATCGAGAGAGTTTGTTCAAGCGCCCGCTTTACGCCTAAGTCAAAAAAATAAAATTTAGAGGATTTTATTAATCTTTTACGAATTGAAGTCGAAAATGGTTCTATAATAAATGCGATCAAAGTTTCTTCTAATAATTGAAAATATGATTGGACAGTCTTGGTATCAACGCCAATTTGCCTGGCCATTTTTGAATAGTTGATAATTTCTCCGTTGGCAGCGGCTGCCAGCTCTAAAAATTTTCTGAAAGGATCAAGGTTTTTTATAAAATGTTCGGCCCAAATTTCTTCCTTTAGGTAGGTATGTGAATATGTTTTAAGAAATTTTAATTGCATTATTTTATTATTATTAAACGAATAAACTTCGGGCAATCCTCCCATTTGCAAGTAAGTATCCAAGCGAAAATCAGTTCCCAGCTCCAAGAAGGTGAGAGGGAATAAATAATAGACGAAGGCACGTCCTGCCAGTAAATTTCCTCCACCGTGTTTTAATTTTTTAGCGCTAGAACCAGTGAGGATAAATATCTTTTTATTTTTATTTTTTTGAATATATTGATGGATGGTATCAAGAAGCTTTGGGATTTTTTGAATTTCGTCAATAATTACATATTTTATTTCTTTCTTTGATTCAATTTCTTCGATTAAAAGACTGGAACCTTTGGCGTATCTCTCTTCTAACTCCCAATCCAAAAGATCAATTTTTAAACAATTCTTTTGATTTAAAAAAAGATTGTCTAAATAAGTGGTTTTTCCAGTACCACGTGCTCCAAATAAAAAAAAGTGATGTGACTTTAACAGGTTCGCTATTCTTGCATACATTACTCCATATTATACACGTAAATATGGAGTATTGTCAACCAAAAGTTAAGCCGTACCTCTTAGGGAGGCACTACAACACCTTTTTTAAAAACTGCCCAGTGTAACTCTCCTTAAATTTTGTAAGCTCTCTCGGAGTCCCCTCTGCTATAATTCTTCCACCTTTTTTTCCACCATCAGGTCCCATGTCTATTACCCAGTCGGCGGATTTAATTACATCAAGGTTGTGTTCAATCACAAGCACAGAATTACCCGCATCCACTAAGCGGTTTAATACTTTTAAAAGCATTTTGATATCTTGAAAATGAAGACCGGTGGTTGGTTCATCCAAAAGATACAAAGTATCCCCCGTTGCCCTCTTGGCCAACTCTCTGGCGAGTTTAATTCTTTGAGCTTCTCCTCCCGAAAGCGTCGTCGCAGATTGGCCTAGTTTTATATAACCAAGGCCTACATCAATAAGCGTTTTTAATATGGTTTTGATATGAAGATGATGATTAAAAAGTTCAAAGGCCTGCAAGACAGAAAGCTCCAAGACATCCGCAATGGAATGACCTTTATATAAAACCTCGAGGGTGGCTTGATTAAACCTTTTGCTATTACACTTTTCGCAAGGGACATAAACATCTGCCAAAAAATGCATTTCAACTTTTATAAAACCATCCCCCTCACAATGCTCGCACCGGCCACCTTTTACATTAAAAGAAAATCGCCCCTTGTTATACCCTCTCTCCTTTGATTCAGGTATAAGTGCAAATAAATCCCGGATATGATCAAAAACTTTGGTATAGGTCGCTGGATTACTTCTGGGCGTTCGACCAATGGGTTTTTGGTCAATGTTAATAATCTTGTCCAGATATTGCAGCCCTTTGATGGTTTTATGCTTTCCAATTTCCACTTGGGAATTATTCAACTTTTGGGAAAGTGCTGGAAAAAGTATTTGATTAATTAAAGATGATTTGCCCGCACCTGAAACACCCGTAATGGTCACAAAAATACCAAGCGGAATTTGCACGTCAATATTTTGTAAATTATTCTGGGTGGCCCCTATAATTTCTAAATATTTTGACTTAAGTGATCTAGTAACTGGAGGGACCTCAATGTTTTTTTTCCCTGACAAATACCTTCCGGTCAGTGAGTGCTTATTTTTTTTAATACTAGCAGGCGTTCCCTGCGCCACCACCTGTCCCCCTAAATGTCCAGCGCCAGGCCCAATATCCACAATCCAATCAGAGGATTCCATGGTTTCTTGGTCATGTTCAACCACCATCAATGTATTCCCAATATCTCTCAGATGTTTAAGGGTCTTGATCAGTTTAGCGTTGTCTTTTTGATGTAACCCGATGGATGGTTCATCCAAAATGTATAAAACCCCGGTAAGCTCTGAACCTATTTGGGAAGCCAGTCTTATCCTCTGTGATTCTCCGCCCGACAAAGTAGGCCCGGAGCGATTTAAGGATAGGTAATCAAGGCCGACGTTAACCAGGAATAACAACCTACCATTAATTTCCTTGAATAATTCGCTAGCAATAATTTTTTTATTGCCGGTGAGGTTTAAATTTTTTATAAAAGTGAATGCCTCCCCAATGGACATATTGGTTACATCGTTGATTGATTTGCCTTCAATTTTAACACTCAAAGCCTCCGACCTTAATCTTTTTCCATGGCAAGTATTACAAGGTTTATCAGATAAAAATTTGGCATAATATTTTTTAGCCGATTCCGAAGTGGTTTGTTTATACCTTCTCATCATAGTATGTACCAATCCCTCATGATTAGCATTTACCTCTCCTTTAAAATTTTCCGATTGCCAGTTAACTTTTAATTGTTGACCACCTTGACCAAACAAAATCATGCTTTGAATTTTTTTAGGTAAATCCTTCCAAGGAATATCTATATTCATTCCCCATTGTTTTTGCATGGCCCGAATTCTAGAAACCCCCCAACTATTTTTTTTATCCTCAAAATCTAAAAAATAATTTTTCCATGGAACCACTGCTCCTTGACGTATCGAAAGATTTTTATCAGGAATTATTTTATCTGGGTCCATTAAAAGAAGAGAGCCGATTCCATTACAATCGGGACACATTCCAAGCGGTGAATTAAATGAAAACAAGTTGGGATGTAACTCAGGATATGCCTTTCCACAACAGGTACTCGATTCGCTCATTCGTAAATCTTCCCGATCTTCAACGTGAATAATCAAATCGCCATGGCCATGCTTAAGAGCAAGTTCAATCGAATCGGTTAACCGCTTTTTCATTCCTGCATTGATAATCAATCGATCAATTACTACCTCAATATTGTGCTTTTTATTTTTAGATAAACTCTGAACATCCTCCAAGTTTAAAATAACACCATCTATTCTAATCCGGCCAAATCCTTCCTTTTTTAAAACCTCTAATTTTTCCCGATGCTCCCCTTTTCGATTTTCAATTATAGGAGCTAAAATAATAATTTTTTGACCGGGTGGAATTTTCAATATTTGCTCAACCATCTCTTGCGCACTTCCTCTCCCCACTGGCTTGGCGCAATTATCACAAAATTGATCCCCAATTCGTGCAAACAGAACTCTTAAATAATCATAAATTTCGGTAATGGTACCCACCGTTGACCTTGGATTTTTACTGGCGGATTTTTGTTCAATGGAAATAGTTGGAGACAATCCATGAATAGTGTCGTACTTAGGCCTTTCCATTTGTCCTATGAATTGTCTGGCATAAGAGGAAAGTGATTCTACATATCTTCTTTGTCCTTCCGCAAATATTGTATCAAACGCCAGCGAAGATTTTCCTGACCCAGACACGCCGGTGATCACAATCAATTTCTTTTTCGGAAGTTTGATCGTAATATTTTTCAAATTATGCTCTCTGGCACCTTTAATTAAAATATAATCAAGTTCTGTTTTAATAACGTCACCTAAAGTTAATATGATTCTTATTTTTTAAACATAAAAATATTATGCGTAAGTAATGCGTAAGTCAAGTACTTATTCCCATTATTATCTGGGTACTAAAAAATAAAGATTAGCAAGATGCCTTAAATGTCCTGCAAATAATTTAGCCTCATCACCCCTTCCCCAAAACAAATCAGCTCTTCCAGGCCCTTTGATGGCCCCTCCGGTATCGTGGGCAAAAACAAAACGAGACGCTTCTTCCTCTTGTGAAATCTCCACTTTTTCCGAAGAAGCCACCATTTTTTTAAATTTCAAAAACGCTAGCGAACCAAGAGGAAAAAGAGCACTATCCACGGCAATGGTGCGCCCAGGATAAACCTCTGCCCCAGAGGTGGTAAGCGGCCCATTTCTCAGTGGTTTAAAAAAAACATAGCTGGGATTAATAAATAAAAACTTCTCCATGACTTCCTTGGGCAAAGTTCTAAGGTGTGCTTCAATTTTCTGCAAGCTCATTTCATCTGGAGGAATGATCTCTGTCATATGCTTGCCAATTGATACATACTCTCGTCCATTTTGGCCGGCATATCCAATCCGAAACTCTTTTTCATCCACTAAAACGGTGCCTGATCCCTGTATTTGCAAAAAAAACGCATCCAAAGGATCAACCCAAAACATCTCTAACATTTTACCATTTAATTTCTTTTCTTTATCAATCTCCATTCTTGAATAATAGGGAACCACCCTATTAGGACAACCCGCCCGGCTTTCGATTCTTCCAGTCAGCTTTCCCCGGCTACCTCCCACTCCTGGAGTGCTGATTTTTCTAAATTCGGTCAAACTGACTTCTACTAAATCATCGGGTAATTTATAAATAGGCTGGGAGTATTTATCAGTTGGTACAAAAGACCCTAAGATAACCGGTTCATAGTACGACGTCAGCAAAATTTCACCAAATCTGTCCCGGCCATAAACCTCATAAAAATAAAAATGCTCCTTAATTAAAAGCTTGAACTCATCTAGATCTTTAGCACTATATAAGATGGCCAATTTGGCAGCATATTCCCTCGCCGTAAAGACGCTAGGACCAAATACCACTTGGGTAGCAGAATTTTTTTTCCAATACTCAATACTTTTTTTTATTCCTTCTTTCAGAGTTGTAAAATCCAAATCATCTACAATATCAAGCTGGTCTTTTTCGATCATACGCATGGCCTCAGATGGTGATTTAATCATCGCCCTGGAACATGAATAAAAAATCAAACACACCAGTATTAATAGTTTCATAATCTGATTACCGTCTTATAACAGTTTAAATTAGTAAAATATTGATAGGATAATTTATTTATATCAAATGTAATTTCAAAATCTACTTTTGAATGCTTAATCATTTTATATAATTCTTGTACTTCCCCCGCTTGAAAGATACGTGGTTGGAAATAACTTAATATTACATGAAATTGGGGTGCCAAATAAGAATTTAAAATTTCTTCACACAAATTATAAATATTCAACAAGTGGACAAAATCCTTTTCCTCCTTGGGAATCAGGCCACACACCAGTGCCATGTTATTTAGAGGATGAAGGCGAGTCGCCACCATGGTGATTTGCGCACAAGCCGCCTGGCCTTTTACATACTCATTTATTTTTTCAAAAACTTTTGTGCATTTTTTTTGATTCTCAAGAATTTTTTCCTGTATTTTGTTACTCTGTTTTCCGCTGGTCAAAGGATGCACCTCCATATGATAACAAGTGGGATCAATATTTTCGGAAAACATATCCAGTCCGTTAAATGAATTTTTAAGTTTTAGAAATTGCGAAACGTCTGGAGCACCAATGGTAAAGTTAATCAAATCTCCCACATAATCCTGAAACTTAGAATCGTTACCCACTCTTATCCTAAGTTCACGATTAACTTGCCAATTGGAGCCAATATTATCCAAATGCTCAAGGGCATCCATTTGCGCATTTTCACATTGAACCAGGTAATCTGCAAACCGGATCTTTTTATTTTTCAGTATGATTTGATTTGTTGTTTGCATATCAGAAACACATTCTTTCAATAATTGCTTTAATAACGTCAATTCCTTTAAAAATATCCTCTTTGGACATAAATTCGTTGGATTGGTGAGCATTTTTAATAGAGCCGCTGCCGCAAATGATACAATCAACTCCAAAATGACTGATAATTCCTCCTTCTGTCGTATAAGGAGCTGCATGAATGTCGTAGTCATTTACCACTTCACGTAGGTTTTTTTCAATTTCCGAACCTTCTGGAGTATGCATGGCCATTACTTCGTTTTCGAGCTTGAATAAAATATCTGCGGCGGGATGTTTTTGATGTAGGCAGGAGAGGACTTCCTCTTCCACTCGATGTTTAAGCTCTTGGTAAATTGTATCAGGATTATCGCCAGGCAGAGTCCGGTAACCCACCTTTATTTCGCAATCTTCTGGAATAATATTCACCGCACTTCCCCCCTGAATCTGGGCAACATTCAACGTCCTGAAAGGGTAATCTTTAAATAAATCTTGAAATTTCACTTTTTCCCTAAGCTCAATACCGTAATCATTAATCACCGATATCACTCGGCAAGCCCACTCAATGGCATTGACACCTTCATCCACCCGGGAGGAATGCCCGGCCTTTCCCCTGACCGAAATAGTTAATTGAGTATGCCCCTTATGGGCGGTAAAAACCTTTAACCCCGTCGGTTCCCCAATCATAGCCGATGAGGGGATAGTTCTTGACAGGCTTTTGATAAAACTCAGTGCCGAACGCACTCCCATACAGCCGACTTCCTCATCATAAGTAAACATTAAAACCAATGGTCTTTTTAATTTTTTCTGATCCAGTTCTCTCACGCAAAATAATGTCTGGGCCAAAAATGTTTTCATATCACACACACCCAGTCCAAAATATCCAACTTCTCCTTCCGGAGATACCCCCTCCACCAGTCCGAAAGGATCGGTATTCCACTTGGAGACATCCGGAGGGACTGTATCCATGTGTCCAGATAAAATCAATCCGCCTTCAACATCTCGTGGCCCCAAGAAACACACCAGACTGGCCTTGTCATTTTTATAGTTATGAATCAGATGGATGTCTCCACCCAGTTTGAGTAGATAATTTTCAATATACTCCACTAATTTTAAATTCGATTGCAAAGCCACCGAAGGTATCGCAATAACATCCGACAAAATAGAAAGTATTTCCTGTTTCATTCACAAATCCCGCATGAGTTTATTTTTTTATTTTCTCGTTAATAAAACTAAACAACTTTTTCACCCCAGCTACACTAATAGTTTCTTGCAATTTTTTCAGGCGGTTTTTTCTAAGTTCTCTTTTTTTAGCATCCAGCCCCTTGGTCAGTTCCAATCCTGAACTTTTTCCGCTTTTATGAATCCGCCCGAATACTTCATTATTTTCTTTTAAAAAATCAACATTGTTCACCACTACAGAGGATTTCTTAATACGACTTTCTTTTTCCTGGTCATTTGATACTTCATCCAGATTTTCATAGTTGGTCACCGTTTCGCTGCATACCTCCTGATTTTTCGCTTTAACCAGTGGGACTTTGGTGGCATCGGTGATCTCCATAATGGCCGTCGGTCCTACCCCCATTTGTTTGGTATGCATTTTTATTTCATCCACACTCATTTGTTGAACGTCTAGGGTAATCTCTATTCGTCCAATGGATATAATATCTCCTAAAAAAACCTTAGTATTGGTTACCAGTTCACCATTTAACATCGTGCCATTGGTTGATTTAAGATCTTTTACCGTTACCTGCCCTTGGTTTAAAAAAAAAATGCAATGTTGTCCACTGGCAAATTCACTGGTTAAAACCACATCACAGCCCTGCGCTCTTCCCATCAAAACAGGTTTAATTTTTATCTCAATGGAATCTGGTTTTCCACCAGTAATTTTCAAAAATATGGCCATGACAAACCCCTGCTAATTATACCAGCAAAACATAATATCTGACATTATTAATAATTCCCGACCAGATTGGTTTATTATCTGACAGCTTGCTGCAAAAACAATTTAACAATATAATATGATTAACCTCTTAAAGTGGCACAATATGAACTCATATTTTATCTATCACAGCGAAAAGTTCCAAGGTCCCTTTTCCACTGAGGAAATTGCTTCTTTGCTGAGACAAAATGTGGTCACCGTCCAGGAATACTTATACGATTTGCAATTTAGGTGTATTTTCCAAATTGGTGAAATTGAGGATTTTAAAAACTTTCTTCCTCCCGCTCCACCTGCTTTCAGACCCCATGAGGATTATCTGGTTTGTAGAAATAACGTCATCGAAGGCCCCTTCCGAAAAGAAAAAATTTCAGCGATGTTAAAAAATAAAAAGTTACTGGCCTATGATTATGTCACTTCTTGGGGAGAAACCAGCTGGATGATTATTAATAATATTCCCGAATTCAAGGATTTTCTTATTCCTGCTCCTGAAGAAAAATCTCTCAACTTTTATAATACGATGGAGGAAGGCAAAGAGATTAACACCATCGTCAGACAAGACTTAATCAAGGACATTCAACTAACCCCGGGAATTATCAGAAAGAATCCCCGAACCCCTTACTCATCTACTGCCGCAGTCATTCATAATGATAAATCTTACATCGGCCAGTGCACCACTCTTTCGATTAGTGGATGTTTTGTCCAAACCCAAACCGGCCCTTTTAAAACTGGCGATGAGATTACGGTCATTATTCGACCAGATACAATTGACATGCAAATCGAAGCCCAGGCAAAGATCATGTCCCTAAACGATGGCAACATTAAAGGCGTTGGCGTTCAATTCCTGAGCCTCTCCAACGAAGTCAGAATGGAAATTCAAAAGTTCGTCAACCGATATATAAATATGATTAAAAAAAGAAACGGTTAAACCACTTTATAATTAATAATCTTTTTATTTATTTCAGCTTCAGCGGCCAGCCAATCTTCCGTTTCACTTCCACCCACAAAATTTCGGCTTTGCGCTCTAAGATACGCAGCCTCGGCAATCATTCTTTGTTTTTCGCTGTGAGTGATAGTTTTTGTAGGCGCTTTGACGGAAATAGTAGATGCTTGTTCTTTTGCCCTTGTGGCAGATGTGTTCACCGCTGGTGCTTTAGTAGTGGTGGCACTTTTTTTAACTTCCGTATTTTTCGATGTAGTCTTCTTTACCATAAATCCCAACCTTTATAAGTTTGAATTGTTTAATTGGGTATATCTAACTAAAAGTCTTATGAAAAATCAACACCTAAATTAATTTATTAGCGCTGACACAAAAGTGTGCACGTCCAATTGACTTATACCTCAGATATGTTAATTTCTTACAATGCAAATTAAAGACTATTTTTTTAAAAAAAAATTGACCACTAGTTTTGAGTTTTTTCCACCCCGCTCCCAAAAAGCTTCTGATAACCTGTTTGAAACCATAAAAAAGCTTGTACCACTCAAACCGACTTATGTAAGTGTCACATATGGCGCAGGTGGCACCACCCGAGAATTAACCAACGACCTGGTGATCAAACTTCATAAGGAAACCAAGCTAACTATTGTCCCTCACCTAACCTGCGTGGGCTCAACCCGGAAGGACATGGAAAAAATCATCACCAATTATCAAGATAACGGTATCCAAAATATTATGGTATTAAGGGGAGACATCCCTAAAAATGAAAGTATTGATTTATCCAAAAATGACTTTAAGCACGCGGTTGACCTCGTACGTTTTATCAAAAAAATTCATCCGCAAATGGGTATTGGAGTGGCAGGTTTTCCCGAAGGTCATCCGGAATGTACGAACCGGCTTTTGGAAATTGATTATTTGAAAGAAAAAGTAGATGCCGGAGTGGACTATATTTGTACCCAGTTATTCTTTGATAACAAAGATTATTTTGACTACATAGACCGCTGCCAACTGGCAGGAATTAATATTCCCATCATCCCCGGGGTAATGCCCATAACCTCCTTAAGCAACTTAAAACGCATGGCCGATCTTGCCCAAGGGGTAAGATTTCCAGCCAAATTATTAAAATCAGTTATTCGAACCAGTAATGACTCTCAAGTCTTTGATGTCGGCATTCACTGGGCCGCTGAGCAAGCCAGCGGCTTACTCGATAATAATGTGCCCGGTATTCATTTTTACACCTTAAATAAATATGAATCTATTATCCAAATATGCAAATCCCTGGGAATTTCCACGCTGGATGAACTCACTAAGGAAAAACTTTTATCTGACAAATTTTAAGTTTTAAACTTAACGCTGATTTTAAGACGATTGCCTTCTTCTTTCACGGTTCTGACCGCCACCACCTCTCCGAGAATCTCATTATCCAAAACCTTATCGTTCATTTTAGAAATTGAAATTTCATCTCCTTTAACAAACATCCCCGGGTCCACACACCAAAAGGCCATCCCGCCTTGTGACAAATCATATAAAAAATAGGTATCAACTTTGAACTCTCCCCGGGAAAGATTAGTTATGGTGGCCATATTTAAACCTTGAGCCTTTTTTCTAGGAGATGCTCTTAAATGAATAAATTTTTCCTCATGCTCTTGTTCAAAAAGAGTTATTTCATCCCCAATAAGTTGATTGAGGGTTGGGGGAAAATGAAATGAAAACCCTCCTTCAGCGGCTCTTTGTCTGGGAGCAAATTTTCCCACCACATTCTTTTCCTTAAAATAGAGGTAAATCTCCTGTTCCAGGGAAAAATTAAAATGAAATTCATCGTTCTCCACTGGAAATACTGGAACAATAATACCAATTTTTTTAAATTGATCCAAAGATCTGATCCGACCAAAATGCACGATCCGCTCATTTTTTTTATCAAGCTGCCAAAGCCACAGATTCGATCTTGAACTTTTAGCAGCTTCCAAAATACTAATAATTTGATAATCATCTCGGATGGTCTGCTTTTTTGAATCCAAGTCTTCCTCCTAAACAAAAAGTTTTTTCAATATTATCATAGGTTTTTCGATGGAACAAAATACTGGAAACTTTTGTTTTTCAAAAGCTTGCCGGTAACCTTCATATAATTCACCGGCATCCACCACCACGATTAATTTTTTTCCGCTAGCGAATCGAATCCTTGCCAGTAAGGAAACAAATTCGCTAGTCGATGAGCAATCAAGAGCGTTCAGCTTTTCGGTAAAAGGAACAATTGAAAGTATGATCACATCTTTTTCCAAAGACAATAATTCAACTGACCTCAAAAAGACTTCTTCACCTGCCATAGGTGTAAGATCAAGCGGATTGGATATGGACACCAGGCCAGATAAACCGCTGTCTGCCAATAACTTTTCAAACCCTTGGGCATTACTTATACTGGTTAAAACTTTATTAGCATGCTTGTTTACCACTTCACCTAAATAGTCTGCACAGACCACTGCCTCAAACCCGGCATTGGTGATGGTAATTACAGACTGGGCCTTTTTTAAATCGGGATAAGCACCAAGCAAACTTAAAAAACCAGAAAACTCTCCCAAGGTATCCGCCCAAATAATTCCGCAACGGGAAAATGTTTTATGTAATAATTCGTAGTCTGACGCCATCGCCCCAGTATGCCCTGAGGCTGCTTTCATTCCGCTTAGGCTTCGTCCACCTTTGTATAAAACGACATGTTTTCCCTGTTCAATCAATCTTTTGGCCACCCGGGAAAATGCCAGGGCATCCGATGCTTCAAAACCTTCAAAATAAAATCCAAATATTTTGATATCATCATCTTTACTGATTAACGCCAACATTTGCGAGGCTTTAATATCCAGCTGACTGCCAATGGCAAACCCATATTTCACCGGCAAATTAGGTTCACTTGATAACCTGGTGATTAAAAATGCCCCGCTTTGACTAACCAAAGCGGTATTACCCTTTTCATGAAAAGTAATTGGTAATCTTTGAGGTGATATAAACAAAGTATTAACCTGGAGTGGACCTAGAATGATACCCAAACTATTAGGCCCAATAATCCCTGGAGTCCAGGCACCTGTTTTGCGCTTGACTTCAAGAGTATTTTTAATTTTGTCTGCGTATTTTTCCTTGTCAGCACCATCCCCGATCCCCCCCGCTACAATATAAACAAAATCAGCACCAGCGCCTTGTTCAATTAACGCCGTTAAAGTATCCACCGTTTTAGCAGCAGGTAGGGCCAAAATCAGTACATCCACCGGATCTTTTTTTAAAGTGGTTATGTCAGAAAAACATTTTACTCCAAGAAACTCTTCGGTAGCGGGTTTGATAATTTTTAAATTTTCGCTACTTATTTTTGAAGTCAGCAAATTTTCTAAAATTTTTCTACCAAATGAATTGGCCTTTTCAGACACACCGGCAATAGCAATTTTTTGCGGATTTAATAATTTATTTGCATCATGTGCTCTGAAACAAGGCAACGACTGGTTAAACATTTTTTGGCCTACCCCATCTAGAATTACCGGATCACCCAATTCGTCTAGCACCACTGGATTGACTTCCAGCAAATCCACGCCCTCTTTTTCTAATCTGTAACCAATGTCCCAAACCGCTTTAAAAAAATCTTGCATGATTTTTTCGTTGGTCAATGCCTTTCCCTGTCTGATATTTCCCAGCCAGATTTTACCAATTAAATGTTTTTTGAAATCTTCAAAAGCTTCTAATGGGTTGGTCAAGTTTAATGACCATTGTTTGATTTTATCAGTTATATTTTCAGACCATAGCTCTGCATAAAGCCCACCTATGCCAAAATTAATGATCATGCCTAGCAAATTATCTTTTTTAAAACTTAAAAAAGCTTCCGTGGGCATGCCCTTTGCTTGCGCCATCTTAATTTTCTCACACACGAGAAATGAAATATCCGGATATTTTTTTCTTAAATTTTCCCCGGCCCTTTTTATAATATTATTCACAATTGACTGATCAAATTTTTCAAAAAACAAAGCACCTTCGTCTGATTTATGCCAAAGATCGCTGGCAATCCCTTTTATGACCACTTCTTCTTGATTTTTAAAAAATTCACCTTTGGTGTCTTCAAGATGATCATGCACCAGCAGATGCCGTGGAACATTAATCCCTGCCTCTTTAAAATAAGAATAAACCTCATGCTCTTTGATAAAGATGGCATTTTTAGACAAGCTTTAAGCCTCCGTAAATTTTTTCCCATATTGAAACGCTTTAATATTACTCATCACGACTTCCTCACCTTTGGATTCAAATCGCTCACGAATAACCGCTTCCCAAACCTCATTATCAATCGGCAGAAACTTGCTGGCAGCGCCTAATATGCAAATATTTCCAGCATGTTTATTATTTAATTCCTTGGCAGCTTTAAGTGTATCAATCAACACTGCTCCTTCCACCGACTTAATTTTTTCAAGAATAATTTCAATCTTGGGATAATTATCCATGTTAATAACCGGCTCAGACGAGGCAATAATGTTAGCGTCCTTGGACATCTGGGAAAGATATCTGAGAGTCTCTAAAGGCTCAATGCCAATGAGAAGATCCGCTTCTCCTTGAGTGACCACCGGGCTGGTGACCGGAACCTTATCAAAAATAATTTGGGCATTCACTTCTCCACCACGCTGACTCATGCCATGTACTTCAGATTGTAAAACGTAATACCCCGACTTCCAGGCTGCAGAAAGTACCAACTGGGCCACCGTAATGGCACCTTGCCCGCCAACACCTGCAATGATTACACTTTTGGGTTTATTAAAATCTACCATGGGATCGCTCCTTAAGGACTATTCTTTTTGTTTATCAATTTCCTTATAAAGACCTTTACGCAAAGCTTGTATGCATTCTCTTCTGAAAATAATCAAATCCGGTCGCTTTTGTGATAAGACCTTTTCTAGATATTTAACATTTTCTTCGTGGTGTTTGGGCAGCGGAATTAAAATATGAATTTGATCTGGAGAAAGCCCAAAACTTTCGGCCATCTTCTCAAATACGTCGGTAACTATGGTCGGTTGTTGTCCGGTCATTCCAGTTATCCGGTTATCCATGATCACCAGATTAACATTCACGTTACTCTTGGCAAATGATACAAAAGTAGGCAGTCCTGAATGAACAAAAGTTGAGTCGCCTATTACACCCACTGCCGGCTCATAACCTGCTTGAGCAGCTCCCAGTGCCATACCTACCGAAGCCCCCATTTCCACACAAGTGCTGATCATATCAAACGGAGGCATCACTCCCAGAGTGTAACAGCCAATATCTCCAAAAATTCGCGGATCTTTTATTCCAAGGTTGGCCAAAGCCTCTTTCAAGGCCTTAAACGTATCAACATGACCACAACCTGAACATAGTTTAGGTGGCCTAGCTGGAACCTCAAACTCGGGAATTTTTTTCGACTCTCCCAGTTCAATACCAAGGCAATTTTTAATGAGCAGCGGAGTTAATTCGCCATCCATCGGAATCGAGTTATCTCTTCTTCCGTAAACAATTTTCCCTTGCCCCATATCCCTAACTTTGTCTTCCAGGTAAGGATAATTTTCCTCAAAAACAAAAATCTCCTCACTGCTTTGAATAAATTTTCGCAAATTGGTAAGCGAAAGAGGATAGGCGCATACGTTGAGCATATTATATTCTTTCAAATTGGGATTTTCTCGGCACAATTGATTAAAATAGGCTCGCCCCATTCCACTTAAAACCACTCCTCGCTTATGTCCTGACAGCGAAGTTTTATTATAGGCATTGGAAACAGTCAGCATCTTTTTAAGTTTTTCACGAAGCTTACGATAACGCTTTCTCGCAATTGAAGGGACCAACACCCAATCATTTTTACATTCAGCTTTAGGAACACCAAGACTTTCCACGGGTGTCATTTCTTCTTTTCGTTTTATCATTCCTCTGGAATGAGCCAACCGGGTCACCAAGCGAACCACTACGGGAACCCCCAGGGCTTCTGATAATTCAAATGCATGGCAGGTATAATCATATGCTTCTTGAGTAGTGGATGGTTCCAAACAAGGCAGGTGGGCAAAATCCACCAAATATCTTGAATCCTGTTCATTTTGGCTTGAATGCATTCCAGGATCATCGGCCACTACCAAGACTAGTCCACCCTGGATTCCCGTTAAAGCTGAATTCATAAAAGGATCCATCGCCACATTAAGTCCAACATGTTTCATGGTAACCAATGATCTAAAGCCTACATAACTATTACCCAAAGCCATTTCATAGGATACTTTTTCGTTTGCCACCCAACTAGCAATCCGTCCCTGTTCGTTACCCTTAAAAATAGCCTGAATCCCCTCTACAATCTCCGTAGAAGGAGTACCTGGGTAAGCATAAGCTGCTTTAAGTCCAGAATCAATTGCGCCATAGCTTACGGCCTCATCACCCAAGACCATCATATCCCTATGATCAATTTTCATACATGCTCCCTCTCTTATTTCAAGACCATTTCGGCTACACCAAAAAATGGTATAAGATATTCCCTAGTGTTTCAAACCTTTTTCTCCTGGACCCCTATAATCTAGCAAATCTCCGCTGATTGATCCAATTTTCACCTTCGCATTAAATTTCAAAAAAAGCCTCTTCTCATCATCAGAAATCCAAAAATTAATATCACCTTTTTTCTTTAAGATTCCTGGAAATCTCGTTTCCGCCTTAAGTTTTAAGGCCATAATTTTTGATTTTTTAAATGTTAATTCCTCTCTCGCCACCACTTCCAATTTGATAATCCAGATTTTCGCCCGGGTAACCACCGGATATTCATAAACTACTCCTTTTACCAAAGGCAACCCCCGGGCAAAGTACAACGCCGAAAAGGAATCCTGGATATATTTGGGCATATGGTTGGACTGCTCTTGCTTGTTTAAAATCCCCCTTTTGAGCCTCCGATACCAGAAAAAAGTTTTTAATTTTTCCGCATCAAAAAGCTGAAGATCATCAATTTCTTGGGCCGACTCTCTTTGAATCAACTGATATTTAAGGGGCAAAAAACTTTCCGTTGAGATATACGATTCAATGGTATCATCCAGTTGATAAATATATTTATAATAATCTGCTGATTTTAACTTGGCTTTGATATGCCAGACTTTTTTATCCCCCATAAGCACTGGTTCCATGGTGGTAATGTAGGCAGTACCGGCATTTAAGCCCAGATATTTGATACTCATGGTAAACTCTTCCCCAACAAAAAAAACCGGTTTAAACAAACTCCACATTTCCTTGAATCTAGCATCGTACGCAACATATGCCTCAGGGTATCCTGCGGGCATATCAATTTTCTCCGGGGTTTCCTCAATCACTTCCTCATCAGACTCTGGTTGATCACTGGCCTGCATTTCAACATTTTGACCGGTGGCTTTCTGATCTTGCACTTCACTCACTTTATTTTTATCTGGATTAATCTTTTCATTGGCTTCTACCGGTGCATTTTGCTCAGGCTCAGATCCCATATTTTGGACGGTCTTGAACTTCGCCATCTGTTCGTTACCCAGATCAAATTTCGTCACCAAATCTTCCTCTTTGGAAGTGGACAAATTGGATGCACAACCAGTCAGCCAGAATATTTCAATGAAAACAATAAAAAAATTTCTAAACACCCTTGCTCCTTAGTTTTTGCAAACCCTTTTTATAGCATCCAGAATATGATTTTCTCCCCTTAAAAAATAGACCGCCACTCCCAGATAATGAAAATGTTCCGTCTTATCCAATCTTTTAAGTTTTATAATATCCTTCTCGGTGGTAATCACCAATGCATCTAACTTAAAGGCCCGCTCAACAATATAGTCTACATCTTCCATCGCGTAGGCAAAATGGTCTGGATAGACAATTTTATCCACGATTTGACACCCAAGTTGCTCCACCATGATAAAAAAAGACGCTGGTGATGCAATCCCGGCCACACAAACCACCTTTTTATCCTTCATATCATGTAATGAAATAGTTGGTTTAAAATTGATGTCAAAAAGACCATCCACTTTATATCCCATCTCACCCACGGGAATATCCGCTCGAAGATGTGGTTTGATCATTTTTTTCAGTTCATTAAGTTCCGTGCTTGAAACCAAATCACTTCTATTGATGATAACCAGATCAGCATCTTGAAGTGCGTAAAGCCCTTCTCTAAGGTAACCCCAGGGCGCAACTTTATATTTTTCCACTGGCATTAACGCATCAAAAAGCACGATATTCAGGCTGCGATCAAGATTGATATGCTGATGACCATCATCAAGCACCACCACATCGGGACTTTCTTTGGAAAAATAATATTCCAAATTCTGGCTGCGTTTTTTGCCGACAATGATACTGGTATCTTTGAGTCTTCTCACCAACATCAACGCTTCATCACCGTATAAATCAGGATTATGACCAAGTTTTCGATTTCCTTTTAAAAGAGCACTACCGTGTTCAAATTCCCCCTTATAACCACGCATCAATATCATCACCTTTTTGTCCAACTGATGGAGGTATTCACAAAGCCAAATCACAAACGGGGTCTTGCCAGTTCCACCAAAAGTAATATTCCCAACTGATATGATGGGAACCATAAAGCTGGCTTTTTTAAGAATTTCATTATTATATAAAAAGCGGCGAAGACGATAAACCCACGACCACAAAAAAGACAATGGAATCAGAATAATCAGAAACAGTTTAAAAAATATTTTCATTTTATTCATAAACATTTTTAATAATAGCTTCCATATACAAAGACACGTCCCGCAGCTCTCCACTTAGCAAATCTGCGGTTTTACCCAAACGTGCTTTTACATTATTATACTCGCTTACATTATTAATCCAACCAAACAACGCCGCTAAAATGTTAGGAGAGTTGCACTGTTTTTGTAAAAGCTCAGGGTACACCAGAGCATTATGAACAATATTAGCCAGTGAAACAAACCCTTCATATCGAATAAAATAATTATAAATCAATTCGTTAATAAAAGATCCTTTATAACAAACGATCGATGGAACTTCAAACAAAGCGCAGGTCAGAGTTACTGTCCCGCTGGTAGCAAACGAAAAGTCTGCATCCATTAATGCTTCGGGTAAATTCTCATTAGTATAAATTTTGTCAATATCTCCGAGATAACTGTCATAATAACTTGAGGGAACGCTTGGCGATATAGCGATTGAAGACTTGATATTTCTAATTTTTCTAAGCTCTCTTATCGCCTCAATATAGATCGGCAGCATGTATCTTACTTCAAATTTCCTGCTCCCGGGCAGTAATAAGATCTTTATCTCCTTGGAAAAATCTTTTAAAGCAGCAAGAGCGGTTGATTTAAATCCATCCAGTTGGTCTTTATAATTAATCAAAAGCGGATGAGGGACTGATTTGACTCTACTAACCCCTCTCTCCTCAAACCATTTTTTTTCAAAAGGTATGATAGTAAACAGGGTATGCACCGTTTTTTCCAAAATTTTAGTGCGATATGATTTCCACACCCAGGCTTGAGGAGCCACATAGTACAGTACTGTGACGCCCTCTTTTTTTAATTGGGTGGCCAGTTTTAAATTAAAAGTTTGAAAATCAATCAAGATGGCAACCTGACACTTTCTTTTTCTAACCTCACGAATAATTTTATAATAGGCCTTGACATAAAAAGGAATTTGAAACAAAACCTCACTGACACCAAAACTGGAAAAATCTTTTAAATGATATAATAACTCCATCCCTAGGGTTTTAAGCGCATCCCCCCCTACTCCAAAAAAATTTAAATTAGGAAGCTTTTCCTTTAATCCAGGAATAAAACTCAGGGCATGGTCTTCGCCTGATTTTTCACCCGCAATAAGCAGGCATGGATATTTATGATTCTCCATAAATAAATTAACGGACGTTCTCTTTATGGCCAGACTCCAGCGATTTAATCACAAAATCCAAGAGCCTGATAGCTTTTTGCCCATCTTTGGCGCTTACGATTGGTGGCGTGCGGTTGGCGATTGATTTATAAAAGTAATCCTGTTCGATCAATAAATGATCTCGTTTATTATAACTAAAAACCTTTACATATTCATCCACCTGGTTGGCCTCCTTCGAAGCCACCAATACTTCATTTTTCATAAGATCCACAAAAAAAGTACCCCTTGCACTGGTTACTTCCAGACTCCTTACTTCTTTTACAAAGTTTCTCCCCACCGTAACAAAGGCCTTTTTACCAGAGGCAAAATCCAAAATTGCGGTAACATGATCCCATTTGCTAGTTCTGATTTTAAATCCTTTTGCTTCAATAGCTACCGGGGTCTCCCTGAATAAAAAACTGATCAAATCGAGATCATGAATCATCAAATCCTGGACCACATCGACGTCGGTGGCCCTGCCTTTAAAAGCCGCAATGCGCTCCAGGCGAATGATGGACGGTACCGAAAAATAATCCTTGAAATCATCGACTCTTTCAAAAATTTCATGAAATCGCTCACTATGACCTGCTTGAAAGACCATCGCCTGTTTTTCCACCAAGGCCACCAACTCCAAGGCCTGCACTTCTTTCTCGGTAATTGGTTTCTCACAAAACACATGTTTTTTTTGTTCCACCAAATACTTGGCAATTTCAAAGTGAGTGGAAGTAGGAGTGACAATAATCGCAGCATCTATCTCATTAATAATATCCTTGAGATTATTAACCACTTTGGCATGAGGATGCGCTTCTTGTGCCAGCTTTGCCCGGTCTATATTAGCATCCACAATCGCCACCAATTCAGATGCCTCCAACGCATCCACCTTTTGAGCGTGAAAACGTCCCAGATGTCCATAACCAATCACCGCAACTCGAATCTTTTGCATATCTTCCCTCGAATAAATAATTACGAGTTCATAAAAGGAGCAATACCGACTTCGGATTTAGATATAAACTCCGCCATTTCTCCAACAATTGGATTATCTTGATAAACACTCATCATTTCCTTGTTATCAGTAAACGACTTCGGTGAATACGCTGACGATTCCATATACCTGTAAAATTCCACGACTTCACTGATAATATTTCTTTCGTAATTTTGCCTTCGCATTCCTATAATATTGATTCCCTTTAACTTAATCCTATTCCCTAGGGCCGTACAAAAGGGTGGAATATCCTTATCGATAGCGGAAGCTCCGCCGATATAAGCTCCTCGGCCGAGGGTCACAAATTGCGAAATACAGGTACTACCACCAATGATCACCCTATCCCCTATATGTACATGCCCAGCGAGATTACATGAATTAACCAAAGTCACCTTGTCACCAATACGACAATCATGAGCGATATGTGAATAGGCCATGAAAAGTCCGTTGCTTCCTATGACAGTTTTATATTCTTCCTTGGTGGTCGCGCGATGAACCGTCACATATTCTCTAAATGTATTATTATCTCCAATAATCACCCTGGTATCCTCGCCCTTGTATGAGTTATCTTGCGGAGAAGATCCGATGGAACAAAACTGGTAAAACGTATTATTACTCCCGATCGTTGTATTCCCTTCAATAATCACATGCGAAAGCAATCTGCAATCATTGCCCAGTCTTACCTGGGGGCCTACAATACAAAATGGGCCGACAAAAACATTTTCCCCCAGGGAGGCTTCTTTGGCGACCAGGGCTGTAGGGTGAATTGATACTGACATAATTATCTCCTTAATAATTTACCGTTGCATATATAGTTGCTTCGCTCATCACTTTGTCTTCATGCCAAATCTTACAATCATAGCTCATGATGGGTTTATTAAACTCTCCTCGACATTTCCGACAAATACAATGTATTTTTAATTTCATTCCCGGAGTAATGGGTTTTCTGAATTTGGTGCTTTGAATTCCCATAAAGGCCACTTTCAAATCTATTTCAAAAGGTTTTAAAAGTCTTACGGGGATAACAAAACAGGAAGCTTGGGCCATCATCTCCACTTGCACCACTCCAGGCAAAATGGGATTTCCCGGAAAATGCCCTTTCAAAATTTCCAAATCCTCTCTAACATAAAAGGAAGCCTGAATTTCCACGCCTACAGTTTCTTTGTTGTCAGCCACATCACCAGGATGTAACTCTACCCCCTCCTTACTGACAGAATCAATGGAATCGAGAAATAAAAAAGGATCTCGATGGGGTAAAAATTGCATTATTTGCTCTTTATTAATAAACATTTCTACCTCTTATTATTTTTTTTTATTCCGTTTTGAATAAAGGCATTACTTCTTAACCAATCACCAACCTCTCGAGCAGGATGTCCCGCCAATTTGGCCCCCGCCGGCCAATCCTTGCTGACCAAAGCTCCACCACCTACCTGGGAACCATCCCCCAGGCTGGTATCCGGTCCCATGCCGGATTTCCCCGCAAACACCACAAAATTTCCCACTTGGCAACTCCCCGATAGCGCCGATTGTCCGCAAAAAATAACTCCATTTTTTACCGTACAATTATGCGCAATCTGCACCAAATTATCAATTTTGGAGCCATCCCCAATGGTCGTGGGGACAAAAGTACCGGCATCAATGGTTGAGCATGCACCAACTTCCACATTATTTCCAATCACCACTCCACCATAATGCCAGATTTTATGATGGATTCCCTGTTTATAATAATAACCAAAACCATCCGCCCCAATCACCGAGCTGGCATGAATTCGACAATTGCTTCCAATAAACACATTGGAATAGATAGTAACGTTGGGATACAAAATTGTATCATCTCCAATTGAGCTGCCAGAAAGAATATTGCACCCACTATGGATCATGACGTTTTTCCCAATTTTAACATTTTTCCCAATGAAAACATGAGGTGCCATCAAAACACTTGGATCTATTTGAGACTCCAGTCTGCCATCATTCAAATTATCATAGGCTTTCGTAAATTCATCATAAAAAACCTTGGATAATAAACAAATGGAAAGACTTAAATCTGCCACTGTCACAATCAAGGAAAAGCGATTAAGGTAATTTTCAAATTCGCTTTGGTTTATCTGCTCCACCATCGACTGGCCGATAAATAACACCAGCTGATCAGCTGGATTGATTTTTAAATGATCAAGTAGCTTGCTATAGTACTTTTTATCTTTGACGAAAATAAGATGATGACTTTTAAGTTGCTCAATCGTGGTAATCCCTTCAACCAATCCATTAAAAGAATTTTCCTTGAATATTTTGATGGAAGGATCACAGGATTTTAATTTCTCAAATTCCAAACATTGCTCCTGGCAAACCGATTTCAGGACTAAAAAAATGCAGCTGGGAATTCATATCACATTCGTCCCAACTGCAAAATATTTAAAATTAAAATTTTCGACTACGCTGCTTTTTAAAATTATTTATGCTTACTATTATAATATTCGATAACCTTGGTGGTCAGATCCATTACATCTTTGGCATAAAGGATAGGTGAAGCGGAAACCTCTACCGTCAAATCAACCTTTTCTTTTTCAGAAATTTCAGAAACAATTGCTCGAATTTTTTCTAAGATGGGCTTCTTTTCATCCATTTCCATTTTTTGAATTTGCATCTGATAATTTTGAGTTTTCTGCTGAATTGCAACAAATTTTTGCTGTAATTCCTCTTGTTTGGTTTGAATCCATTTTTGGTCTTTTAACAGTTTTTGCTTATCAAAGTTATCTTTTTCCTTTTTAAGTTCACCTTCTTCCTTCTTAAGTTCATCTTCCCATTTTTTAAATTGTGCTTGTAACTTGTCGTTGGCCTTTTTACCCTGATTAACCGTTGCCATAATCTGCTGAATATCAATTTTACCAATGATAACCGCCGCAAAGCTTGGAAGAGAAAACGCACAAAACAGAATCAAACACACTAATTTTTTCATAAAAACACTCCTGATTTATTAAAGTTCATTAAAATAATTGTCCAATATCAAAATTAAATTGGCCACCGGTATCCTTATCAGGGTTGATCGGTATGCCATATTCAAAACGTAGTACCCCTATAGGAGAAAACCACCTTATACCAAAACCATAATCCTGCTTGAAGGAATAAAAGCCACCTTCCCCAATATATCTATTATAAATATTACCGATATCGTAAAAAACCACCCATTTTAGCCCTGCTTCTTGGACCAGTGGATGCTCAACTTCAAAGGTGGAGGTTATAGAAAAAAGACCGCCGGTATTAAAAGTTCTTGGTCTTCCCTTATCATCAATTATGGTTCGTTTAGGACCAATGGCTTCATAGGGATAACCGCGTAAATTTCGTGGTCCTCCAAGAGTATATTTTTCAGTACGTGGAATTTCCTGACTATTTATTTCTTCCATTTTGGCCAGATAGACCTGATTTCTAAAGACAAAATCATTATAAATATTATTGTAGTAGCGTCCGTCAAAATCATTGCGAAGCCATTTTTTATCCCCACCCACTCCCGCAAATTCCGAGGAAACACCTAGATAAAAACCATCGGTCGGTTCAAAACGATTGTTCCTTTTATCAAATACCAGGGAAGTTTTTACAGAAGAAGCCACTCCATTTTCGGTGTTAGCATCAATGGTTGGATCTTTAACATCACTTAGAGTGGTATCTTCAAATTTATAGGTAAAAAAGAGCCGGGTATATTCAAAAATGGGATAACCAACCCGTAAATCAAAACCAATTCTCTTGTAATCATATGAGTCACTTTGAGTATTTTTTATTCTAAAAATATCTCCTCCGGCACTCCATTTTGAATCGAATAAATAGGGCTCGGTAAAACCTACATTAAAGGTATTATTATTTTCCGCCAGTGACATGGAAAATGATATATTTTGCCCCCGTCCAAACAGGTTGGTTTGAGCAATCGATGCTTGCAAAAATCCTCCTGTACCCGTGGAATAACCAGCGCCCAGGGAAATTTGCCCGGTATTTCTCTCTTTCACACTGACTTCGAGGTCTAGGACATCGTCTTTATCCTTTTGAGTAATAGTATTAAAAATAATACTCTTGGGTTCAAAAAAGCCCAACCGTTCAACGTTCTCTTTGGATTTTCTAAGCAGTGACCCCGAAAATTTTCGACCTTCCCGGACTAGAATTTCTCGCCTGATGACCTTGTCCCTGGTCTTATCGTTGCCTTTGACAATAATGTTTCCAAAGTAGGCAATTTTACCTTTTTCAAACGAAAACTCGACATCCACTTTGTTTTCACCTGGAACAATCTGGAGCGTTCTTAAAACGTTCGCAAAAGCATATCCCTCATCCTGATACATCTCAGTTAAGGTTTGAATATCCAAGCGCAGGGTTTCCTCCGAATAAATATCATTAGATTTAAGCTTAATCTTCTCCCTGATTTCCTCTTCTGAAAACAAAACCTCCCCTTGGAAGGAGATATCATTAACACTAAATTGTGGCCCCTCGGTCAGCTTGATCGTGATAAACACCCATCTCTTATCTTCTGAAATAGTCGTATGCGGGGTGGCCACGTTAATTTGCAAATAGCCTTTGGTTTTATAAAAATATTTGATTCTCTCGACATCCGTTTGAAAATTAAATTCTTTAAAATTTCCTGCCCCCGACATGAAGGAAAAAACTGACTCTTCCTTGGTCTCCATAATCCCTTTTAACTCATCGTCATTAAATGCCGTATTGCCAAGAAAAAGTACCTTCTTCACTTTTACCTGGTCAAATTCCTTAACCACAAAAACCAGTTTGATATTTTCCTTGGTGACCTCCTGGATCTTATAATCAACGGCAGCCAGATGAAATCCTTTTTCCTCGTAAAATTTTTGCAAGGATTTTATATCATTTTTGACCGTATTGACGTCCAGGATGGAAAACTTTTTGGTTTTAATCTGCTCTTTCAAATCATCTTCACTGACTTCGTCGTTACCTTCTACAATTATATCTGTAATAATCGGTTTCTCTTTAACCACAAACACCAAAATCCCGTTTTCTTGAGATTGGGCCTCCACATGATCGAAATATTTCATATCATATATTTTTTTAATATCTTTTCTTAAAAGATAATTGTCCAAAACCATCCCTTCCTTGGAAGAAATTTTTTCTAAAACAGCTTCTTTTTCGACCTTTTTTAACCCTTGGATAGTGATCGACTGGATTTTAAAAATATTTTTAGTAGGACCTAAATCGGTCGTGGAAGCAATGGCCGCACCCATCATCAATCCGCCAATCATCACCATAATATATAAATTCAAAAACAATTTTTTGCTTACAGCTATAGATATTGGCATAGACCTGATCTTCCCCATTTTGAAGCAGTTTAAAAGACATGTTGCCCGCAAAGCGTTATCTTTTATCCAAGCAATTATCTCAAGAATAAAAAATATCAATAATCTCCTCATCTTACAAAGAGAAAATGATGATAATACGAAAAATAAATTTTTAAAGTACCTCAAAAAGTTTTCCATCCTTAAGAACTATCTGATTTTTAAACTTAGAAGAGACATCATTGTCATGCGTAACAACAATTAATGTTGATTGATAATCACTCGCCAATTCTTTTAAAAGTGAAGTTACCAGCTCAGTATTCTTGGAATCCAAATTACCAGTGGGTTCGTCACAAAGCAAAAGTTTAGGCCTAAGTGACAATGCCCTGATAATGTTAATTCGCTGCTGTTCACCGCCAGAAAGCTGATAAGGATATTTTTCCAAGCAATGAGTAACACCCAGTATCTGGGCCAGATTGTGGGTGTCTTTTTGAATTTCTACTATACTCCCCCCCCTAATCCGCCCTGGCAAAAGTATGTTATTCATACAAGTCATCGACTGGAGTAAAAAATGAAATTGAAAAACAAAACCCACAAACTGGTTTCTAAACTTGGCCAATTCATCATCAGTTTGTAAGCTCAGGTTTTTTCCGCTGATAAAAATCTCACCTCCACTCGGGCGATCCAATCCGCCTAAAAGATAAAGGAGAGTTGATTTGCCTGACCCTGACGTCCCTTTGACCGCATACTGATTATTGGCTTCCAGATTTAATGTAATTCCACCAAGCGCTTCCACTTTCCCAAAGGATTTTTTTACATTTCTTGCTTCCACCAGCCAAGTTTTATTATTCACCGAAAAACTCCTTGAATTTATGCAAACTCTTTTCTTAGTCCCTCAAGTAACGATTTCCTTTTCATTCTAAATAATCCCCACCAGGCAATTAATAAAATCCAGATTAATGCTGAGATAAAAACCAAGCTGTAATCACTAAAACTCAAAAGCAAGGATAAACTTCCCAGATTATAAATCGCACTTAATTGTTCAAAATAAGTAAAATTATTTAAAAAATGCTTTAATAAAAAAACCATCCCCAAGGAAACCAAACATGAAGCACCCCAAAGCATTGTCACCATACAAAGCCAAACTGAGGCAAATTTTCGCTGCCCCATCCCCAGCGCCTTAAAGAGAAAAATTTCTCTGGATCTTTTTTCATTTAAAAAAATAATAAAAGCGAGCACATTAATAACCGAGATAACCACAATCAACTGCAAAATCAATCCAATCATAATTTTTTCTGCCTTGATCGCTTTAAAGAAAGAGCCAAACTCCTGCCAATAAGGCCTTACCATAAAATCGTACCCCAGATCCCCTCTGAGTGTTTGCACAATTTCATCAATCTTTTCAGAAGCGTCTCCTTTAGAAACCCGGATCACCATACTGTTATATTTACCTCTACCCAGTTTCATCATGTCCGATAAAACCTCGTTATCAATATAAAGCATACGGGAATCTTTTTGAAAAATAGCATGCTTGACTATTTGGCCTACCTTAATTCTTTTTAGCTGGGGTAAATCCTTCATCTCGCTATTACCGCTGGCAAGGCCCAAGACTATATAATCTCCAACCTTCACTTCCATGCGTTTGGATAATTCAAATCCCAGCGCCAGCTCATCTTTGGAAATTTTAATATTCTGCCCAGTCACTTGGTTAAAGGGTTTCATATCAATCCCAAAGATTAAAACTCCCTTGGAGTTGCCTTCATTAATCGCAAAGCCCTGAGATTTAATTACCTTGGAGTAATGAGTAATTGATGGATTTTCCAATTTTTTTTCAATGTTGCGGTCGAAATGAAAAAAGCCGTATCGGGACTGAACCATTATATCACCGCTTGAATCCTTGAGAGCACTCCTCAAAGTAAACACAAAAGCGTCCATGATGCCAATGGTTCCCAGGATCGTAGTCATAGAAAAAGCCAGGCCTATCACAATCCCCACTACAAAACGCACCGAGGATTTATCCACAAAAACTAAATGACATAAAAGTTTAAGTGAGGCAATCACTATCGATTTCCCACATGCCATCTTAAATAAGCATCAATAAACTGATCCAAATCCCCATCCAAAACTCTCTCTGCCGATCCTACTTCGCAATCAGTCCGATGATCCTTCACCAACTTATATGGATGAAGCACATATGATCGAATCTGGGATCCCCAGCCGATTTCCTTTTTACCAGCTTCCTGTTTGGCCAGCTCGGCTTTTTTCTTCTCCATTTCTTTTTCGTATAACTTGGATCTTAACACTTTAAGGGCCTGCTCCTTATTTTGATGCTGACTTCTTTCATTTTGGCAGGTCACAACGATTCCAGAGGGAATATGGGTGATTCGAATCGCCGAATCAGTGGTGTTAACATGCTGGCCTCCTGCTCCTCCCGCCCGATAAGAATCAATTTTTAAATCCTTGTCTTCAATTTCAATTTTGATATCATCATCCACTTCGGGAGTAACAAAAATCGATGCAAAAGAGGTATGTCTTCTGCTTTGCGAATCAAAGGGGGAAATGCGCACCAGTCGATGAATACCAATTTCAGATTTTAAAAGACCAAAAGCAAAATTACCCTGCACCACAAAGGTGGCTGACTTAATACCTGCGGATTCACCGGTTTGCACATCCAAAACCTGATATTTATATTTTTTTCGCTCGGCCCATCTGGTGACCATCCTAAAAAGCATCTGGGCCCAGTCACAACTCTCCGTCCCCCCGGCCCCAGAATTAATTGATACAATCGCATTACTGGGATCCATTTCTTCCGATAGCAATGCTTTGGTTTCCACTTCTTCAAAAAATTTTTTAAATTTCTCATTTACGTCCAAAGCTTCCATGGCGGATTGATCATCATCGTCACTTTCGGCATATTCTAAAAGAATGTCATACTCTTCCTTTTGATTTTTCAGTGACACATACGTATCCATGACTTCATTTAAAAGAGATTTTTCTTTTTGAATTTTAGATGCGGTTTGATTATCATCCCAAAAGCCGCTTGAGGCTTCCAACTGGGCAATTTCGCCTAAACGCCGCTCCTTGCCATCTATGTCAAAGCGCCCTCCGAAGATCAATCAATTTCTTCTCATATTTTTGCATCAAAAGTTTACTTTCAGCCAAATTTATTTTTATTTCTTCATTCATTATTTTTACCCTGATTAAAATATTTTATTCGTTATCACTTCTTCCTCTTTAAACATCACAGCGGCTTGATGGGCATTTTTTTCATGATCATATCCTAGTAGATGAAGCAGCCCATGTACACCCAAATAAATCATTTCCTCTGCCACGGAAAGTTTGAATGCCTTGGCCTGTTTTCTCGCCACTTCTTTACAGATGAATATATCGCCCAGGCATAAGATCGGAAATGGCAGTGCTTTCTTTTTTAATAAAGTCATGGGATTTTCTTCAAGCGGAAATGAAAGTACGTCTGTAATTTGTTTTTTTTGGCGATATTTTGTATTTAATGACCTTATTTTCCTCTCCCCGCAAAGCGTTATCGAAATATCCATGGTCATGTCCGGAGAGTTGATCTTTTTTTTAATCCATTGATCCATGACCAACAGCTGTTTTTGTAATAGTACCAAATAGTTTTTATGATACGATTGGATAAGTTTAGAGGTATCATGAAGATAAATTGTAAAGTAGCAACCTTTTATTACTTGTGGTTTCATAGCCTATAGTTTTATAAAACATCTTTGAGTTAGACAATTAAAACCGGAGAAAATGTGAAATATCGTGAACTGGAAAAACTAATCGGGGTCATTGAAAAATTAAGAGACCCCCAAGAGGGCTGTCCGTGGGACCTGAAACAAGATCATCGTAGTCTTTTAAAATATCTTATTGAGGAATCCTATGAATATTTGGACGCCGTGGAATCGGACGATGAATTTAAAATGAAAGACGAACTTGGGGATGTGCTCTTGCAAGTCATCCTCCACAGCGTTATTGCAAGACAAAGAGGCAGCTTTAGTATTGAAGAGGTGGCCTGTAATTTATCGGAAAAATTAATCCGGCGCCATCCCCACGTTTTCCACGTTGAAGACAAGACACTCTCTCCCGACCAGGTTAAAACCAATTGGGATATTATTAAAAAAAATGAAAAGAAAGATAAACCGGAGAGTGAAAAAACTTTTATTGACAAAAGTTTTTTATCCTTCCCGGCACTTTTTGCCGCCAACCGGATTGGTGAAAAAACCCATATGATCAAATTTGATTGGGACAACTGGCAACAGGTCAAAGAAGTGGTTGAATCCGAATGGATGGAATTACAAGCCGAGTTAGATGCCCCAAATCCTAATAAGGACAAAGTTGAGGAAGAAATGGGGGATTTTTTATTTTCGGTTGCCCAACTGGCCCGGCATCTTAAAATTCATCCTGAAGATGCGCTCAGAGCTGCCAACCGGAAATTCATCCGGCGTTTTCACCAGATGGAAGCCATAATAAAAAAAGATGGTATTGAACTGACTGATCTAAGCCAAAAGGAAATGGACATCTATTGGAACAAAGTGAAGGAAATAGAAAAGGATTTAACTCAAAATGAATAAACTCAGCAAGGAAAACAGAATCTACCAACTGGATGTCCCGGTAATTGGCTTAACCGGAGGAGTTGCCACTGGCAAAACGACGGTCTCCAATTACCTGAAAGAAAAAGGGCATCTGGTCATCTGTGCTGATGAACTCATCAAAAAAATCTATAAACAAACTGAAACGCTGGATTTTATCGAAGCCAGTTACCCTCAGGTCATACATAATGGTCAAATTGACTTCAGACAATTGAGAAAACTTTTTTTTAGCAACCTAGCGGTGCAAAATCAAATTGAAAATCATCTCTACCCCAAATTACAAATTGAATTTTTCAAGGCTTTTTCAAAAACTGATCGTATTTTTTATGATGTCCCCCTCCTGTTTGAAAAAAAGCTTGATAAACTGGTGGATATAACTATTTGTGTCTATATTAATCCAGACATTCAACGACAAAGACTCATCAAGCGGGATAGTATCTCTGCGCAAGATGCCTCTCTTCTTCTTAACGCCCAAATGTCCATAGAGGAAAAAAGAAAACTGGCCGATTTCGTAATCGATAATTCCAAACAACCAAGAGACACCTTTTTGCAAGTTGATGCCATATTAAAAATACTCATTACTTAACATAATTTTATCAAGAGTTTGTTGTCGAACGGATCAATCTGTGAAAAAATTATAAAAAACAAGGGAGTTTTTATGAAACTGAATATTCTATTTATTATTTGCATTTTTGTATCATTGAATACCTTTTCCAGCGAATTCAAATTAAAAGAAAAATCATCTGAAATGACCTATGCCCAAACCTTGGAATATTGTCTGGAAGACGGTGATGAGTGGAGTATTCCCAACAAGGAACTACTGGTAAAAGTCATTGTGGTTGGAGATTTGCAAGACCTCGACAAATGGTTTTGGTCTTCCACCAGGGCCCCAGAAGAACTCTGTGATGGAAACATATGCTACTATCAAGTCCATACAACAAACTTGGAAGAACGAATAAGGCTCGCCACTGAGCTTGGACACGGGATTTGTACTTTTTACTAATCTCAAGATTAGTAAATTTATGCAAAAATACGACTCCATAATATTTGATATTGATGGCACACTTTGGAATGCTTCAAAGGCCAGTTCCAATGGATGGAATGTTTACCTAACGAAAAAGGGCTACCACGCCACCGTAAAAAAAGAGGATATCGAATCGGTAGCCGGTTGCATATTTGAAGAATGTGTAAAGAAACTACTTGCTCATATCAACGAACCACTCCCTTCCCTGCTTAAAAATTTAAACCATCACGAAACCGAAGCGGTGAAAAGCGAGGGGGGAGTTTTTTATAACAAAGTCAAAGAGCTTATGCCCAGGCTTGCCAATAAGTATAAGCTCTATCTCGTCAGCAATTGCCAGGAATGGTATATGAATGTTTTTTTTGAAAAAAGTAATTTCAAAAATTTATTTGCTGATTGGGACTGTCATGGACGATTAAAAAGATCCAAGGCTGATAATATTAAGGATATAATCAAAAGAAATAACTTGCAAAACCCGGTCTATATTGGCGACACCATGATTGATAAAAACGCCTCAAGCGAAGCGGGCATTGATTTTATTCATGCCAGATACGGTCATCAAAAAATTGAATCAGAAATGGCCTTTAATTCTTTTGAGGAACTGGCCCATTACTTACTTTGCCAATAATATCTTGCACCTGCTTAAGGTTATCTGCTAAAATTGCATCATTAAAAACAGCTAACCTGTCTATGGATTGGCTGCCGTTACAATGAAAAATCAAGCGAGCGTGCAGGAATCTGGCTACCTCCTCATCGTGATCAGTATCACCAATATAAAAAAGATTTTGCGACTTTATCTCATCCATATGATTTTTTGCAATTTGAATTTTTCCACTGGCATGATGATCATCAATTCCCCACACACTTTCAAAATAATCATAAATATTAAAAAATTTGGTTAAGGCCACCAGCCCCTCATGTTCCATCGCCGACAGAATAACTTGCTTGATGCCTTGGGCATGAAAATAAGATAGTACCTCGCGAGCACTTTCATGAAGCTTGGTTTTAGTATAAACGCCTTCGTAATAAAGTTTAATAAATTCACCCGACAATTCGTGAAAAGAAAAAAGATTTAAATCAAATCCTGCCTTTTCATAGTACCCTTTAACTGGGAAGCCAAAAATTTCTCGATACTTTTGCAGCGTGATCGAGGGAAGTCCCCTTTTATTTAAAACTTTATTCATGGAATCTACACAAAACAGGGTATCATCTAGCAAGGTTCCGTTAAAATCCCAGATAATTGTCGTATTCATCATCATTTCCATGCAGTACCCTAAATTCATTCAAATCGTCTACTCATTTAGTAGAGTTCTTAAATACACTTCCCGAAAAAAAAGCATAAGAGGTAACCTTTTTTGTTGGTTCCAGTGATATCAATCTTTCTTACAACAAACATATTGGCTCCTCCTCACATTGATATAAAAATCGTTTTATATTTTTTCAACTTTTAATGTCTGATAAAAAAGTTTATTATTGATGTTTTCACTTAAATCAGAGCTTGTATTTTCCTCATACAGACGATAATCACCCAAGGAAATATAAATAGTTCCGTCTAGTCTGCCAATCAGTTCACTTTGCGGCTCCATAGGGGTCCAGCGCTCATTACTTAATTTAGCTTCAACCCAAGCATGCCAACCAATGGAAGATTCATCAATGGCGAAGCCATAGACCGTTTTAGTTGGAATTGATAAAGCGCGGGCAATGGTAGTTGCCAAATTGGCAAAATGATGACATACCCCAGATTTTCGCTTGATGATATCATTTGTGTTTAAGGCACGGTTTTCTGAATTATCTATCATTTCATGATCATAAACCATAAGTTCATTCACTTTTTTCAAAACCATCCCCATTGCCTCCAGTCTGTCTCGAGGTGACTCATTTTTTATTTCCGCAACTATTTTCAACACGTCTGGATCATTTAATTTATAATACCTGGTTTCCTTTAAATAACGGCGGTCTTCCTTCAATATTAAATCAGTCATACGGGCGATATTAGATAAATCCAAGGCATCCCTCGTTTGAAGAATTAATTCCTGCTTTCCCTCATTAGTCTTTTTTGCTGACAAAACATTACTAAAATATTGGTCAGCATTAGCTGGGTCAATCATCTGCTCGGAAGTCACTTTAAACTGGACGCTAGACTCGAAATCACTTTTTTTAAAACCCACCACTTCCGGCTTTTTTTCCTTAGAAAAAACGACAATCTTCGAATTTCGCCATATGCTAGGAGTGACATACAAGTTGTAAATCAGTTTATTAGTGAAATTAGCGATTACCACCTTGTATTTAGAGAGAGTTGATTGTTTTAAAATTGCTTCAAAAAAAACATTATCACCAAGGTCAAATTTCAAAACATCTATAACAAAAGCCCCCTTGCTGCCGACCATTTGATCATGCAAAGTCTGGTTTTCTTGCTGGGTTTTACTTATAGTCATTGTATCAAGCGGAGAATCAAAGCTGTAAAACATCGCATAAGTTTGGTGATTTTGACTCGTCATTAGCTTTAAAGCTTCAAAATAATCCAAGTCCAAATATTGTGGTATCCTTGCAATTTCTTTCTCATTTGTTTCTAATTCTTTAGTTCTTTGAAGATAATTATAAAAAATAACTTTAGGTCTGCTGCCGGTACTGTCAAATATATTAACCTGCTGCTCTTTGAAAGATAAATTGCAACCTCCATCCACATTAAAAATCTGGGTTATTTCATATACAGGAACTTCCTTGCTATATAGTCCCGCATTGATGGACAAAGTTAATTTATTATCCTCATAAGCTAACTCATATTCTATTTGAACTTTATCACTATCTTTTAACTTAGAAGATTTTAGGATCAAGCCTTTTATAGTATTTTTATCATCGGTTTCAATGACATAATTGTCTTCTTGCAATCTCTTCCCATTTTTTATTATTTTATTAATGTGTGCATTGTTGTCATCATAACGATCATCGGTATCTATGAGCTGTATTCCAACGTCCATGCTTGCCAATATATCGCCCTGGCAAGCGTAACTTTCCCTAACTTGCTGGAGATCTGCATGATTGGACATCTTCTTTTTATTGGTCTTAGGTCCACAACTTACTAAGATAAGTCCTAGGATAAAGACGATAATCATTATCACTTTTTTCATTTTCTCTGACTCCCTTGAAACAAACCACCATCGAAAACCATTTTTAAGCGCTCGTTGCCCGCACCTTGAAAAGTTCTACTTATAAATCATTTCTATACCGATTTTATCTAAATCAAGTGAAATCGCTTGGGCCAAAGACAAGATAAGCTCAGGCCGCTTAAATGAGTTAATCATTTTCGGAGTGCTGGCATTGAAATAGTCAAAGGTGACTCCCCAGTGATGAGTGCCCAGTGCTCCCAGAAAAGTTGTCTGATATATAGGTTGAGACGGATTAACTAAAACGGAAAGCTCAGGCCAAAAGCGGGTTCTTTGTATCGTTACCTGAGAATCATTTAAGGCCACCCCTGTTTGGTTATAAATTATATTAAACTGGTTTAACAGCATCTCATAATCAACACTTTCCAAATCCATGCCGGCCAAAGAATCCTTCAAATATTCCTTGTCAACATTGATATCTCCAGAAACTCCCGACAAATTGTAGTAGTGAATATTTTCATGAGGAAGGATATGAGTCCGATGCCAATTTTCCATTGACTCAGTAGTTAATTCACTTGCTCCTGCAATCACCGCCTCTCCAAATTTTTTTAACTTTTTCATATTCTCATAGTGAAAAAGACCAAAATCCAGCGCCTTGAATTCAACCAAGGCCATGCGCATAACCATCTTCATTAAATAAACAACACTGGCCTTGGCCTTGGCGGTTTTTATGCCTTCTTCGGTGTCTGATAAATATTCATGGATGAAACCCAAAATATTTTTTTTATTTCTATAATAGCCTCTAAAAAAATCAAGTGGGTTTTTCACTTCTGTTTCCAAATTATTAATCAGTTGTCTAAATGCCTTGAATTGTCTTCCCATCAAAGGTGTGGACGTGGATTCATGATCTAAAAATAACACATCGGCCAGATCCGATCCCCACACTGTTCCACAATAGGACACCACCGCTTTTAGCTTTTCCAATAAGGGGGATTGATATTTTTTTAATTGAGATGCAATCTCCATGGCAACCGCACTACCTTGAGAATAGCCAATGATAACAAAATCATATTGAGTTTTTTCACTCATCTCTATTAAATTAATAAATTTCTCAATCCGCCGGATAGCTATCTCAGCGCGTTTTGCACATGGAATGAAGGTTTCTAAGGATAGAAATTCCGGGAACAGATACACCAGCTTGACCAAGGGCACTTGATCGTGGTCGTCAATGCTCGAAGCTATTAACAATTTATCAAGATCCTCATCCTTCATAGAGTTTGATCGCATTTTAAAAACCGGATCTTGCAAGGCCTTCCCATTTAACTTTTTATATTGCTCCAAATACTGCTGAGTCGATTTATGAAAAGACGTTTTTTTATTATTTAAAAGTTCTGTCAGTACCGCCTTATCTGTAAGCAACTCGCCAACAATACCAGGAATAAAAAAGTAAATTATTTTCTTATTTTTAACAGAATTTTTTATTAATTCATCATTTACTTTTCTAAACGGGGTCTTTTGTGACAATCGATAGAGATCGTCCGCACGATACTGGCCATGTCGTGATTCAAAAATTTCAACAAAATTTTCCTTATCGGTGGATTCAATAGGCTCAAGCAATAATTTGGGAATTTTTAAAACTAAACGGGGAAGATCTGCTGCAGGATAATTTTTAGCAACATTACTGGCAAATATATTGCGGAAATCTGGTTCCCCCACCTGGGCATAAAGATTAAAGGCCAACCAATAAACTTGAATAATAATTAATATTCTAATCATTTAAAACTCCTAAACAAATAAGATAAAGCTTGCTTTCATGTCTAACTTTTAGACACCTGGCCAAGATCAGGTCAATTTCCCAGCTCTATCCAGTTTAAAATCATTGTTTTGCTATACAGGTAGTCATCATGCGAAAGCCGTGCCAGTCACTTTTGTTCTTGTAAATCAAAATACCCGAAAGTATTATTTTCCCATGATTCACCTTACGAAGATGACCGCTATACATTTCGATGCTTATTTAGGCAAGGCCATCGAAAGATATGCCAATGAAATAGCCCAATCCAACAATGAGGATTTACATACTGCTAAGGTAAAAGCACATGAACAATTTCAAGACGTCTTACCCATCGGTCTGACAAGTCCAAATCAATACTTTTTTGATGTTGTGTTAACTGCCTCGGATACGACAATTGGTATGATATGGTACATGCTCAAAGATAAAAATAATTTTAAAGAAGCATTTATCTGTGATTTCATGATTAATGAAGATTATCAAAACCAAGGATTCGGATCTCAAACTATTGAGCAATTGCTCCTTCTTGTAAAAGAAAATCAGATTAATGCTGTAGGACTGTTTGTATTTAAACATAACCAAACAGCACTTGCGTTGTATGAAAAATTCAATTTTCAAATTTACAGATCCACTCCCAGTGGCTTTAACATGCGCAGATGGTTAAACACGCCCTCATGGGAATAGAACTCTAATTTCTATCAAGCTAAAGCATCTGATCTATTTTTTCCAAGAACCAAAGGACATCAGTGTGTTCATCCATCCGGTAAGTAGCCGCAGAGTTTGCTGCTCCAACCTTGATAGTTATACCTTTATTAGAGTTCAACTCCTTAAAGAGTGACTCATCGGTGGCATCATCACCAATTGCAATAATCGCCTTGTCAGAAAAATCATATCTATTGAGAAACCATCTTAAAAACACTCCCTTATTGGCAGAATGATCCTTGATTTCCACCACTTTTTTTCCGGAAATCACATTAACCGGATAATTTCTCATTAATTCTTCCAGCTCGTTTCTAAGCTTCACGGCCTGGTATCTGGCAAACTCAACAGGGCTGTTTCTATAATGCCAGCAGATTGCATAATCTTTACGCTCGACATAGCTCGACGGAACCATATTGGCAAAATCAAGCATAATTTTTAAAGCACTGGCATACCACTTTTTTTTATGATCGGTGACCAGAGTCATCCATTTGCCCTTACTCTTGTTATAAAACTGGGCACCATGCTCGGCCGCCAAATACACGTTATAATTTTCAAACTGCCTTTTTAGAAAATCACGATCACGCCCGCTGATAATACAGACATCCACTTTCTGGGTTATAGCAAACTTATGAATTAATCTTCTGGCCCTTAAGGTCAAGAGTGCCTTGGATGGCTCTGATCTAATGGGAGTAAGGGTTCCATCATAATCAAGTAAAAGTAAAAGATTATTATGGTGATTTTTAATAGCTGTTTGTATTTCTAATGGAATATTTTCCTCGCTACTTATATGACGCATTTTTTGATCTACTACTTTATAGGCCTCCAACTCTTGCATAAACCTTTGGGCCCATGTCGTCGCCGTATAATTGAATAGGAATTTTTTCATTATATTATTTTTTCTCGCCTTCTCGGACAAGGGGATATTAATGGCATGAAAGATGGCATCGGCAGTTTCATAGATATTCCAAGGATTGATAGAAATTGCCTCGGATAAATGGGAAACTGCGCCGGTGAACTCGCTTAAAATGACAACTCCCGGATCATCATTGTTTTGCGAAACAATGTATTCCAATGCCACTAGGTTCATCCCATCCCTTTTACTGGTTACCAATAAAACGTCGGCATGGGCATAAAGGGCAGCCAGCTCACTGGGTGTTACAAAATTAAACATATATTTAATAGGAACATAGTTGGCGGTTCCGAATTTTCCATTTATTCTTCCAACTGCCATATCAATTTCATTTTTTAAGTTGATATATTCCGGCACTTCCGTTCTGGTGGGGGTGGCCAGTTGCAAGAGCTGAATACGACCCCGCCACTGCGGGTATTTTTCCAAAAACACCTCATAAGCTTTCAGTTTTAAATCTATACCCTTAGTATAATCCAGTCGATCCACACCCAAAATAACTTTTTCAATCTCAAAACTGGATTGCTTCCATTTATCCATCAGCAGCGCTGTCTCTTGTGATTTGGAAATTTCTCTAAAAATCTGATAATTAATACTGGCAGGAAAAACCCCCAGTTTGGTTTGATGCTGGTTAAACTCGATTTGCATTTTGGTAGGATAAATCCCCAGCACACCTCTAACGGAACTGACGAAATACCTAAGATAACTATAATCATGAAAACCGATCAAATCTGCCCCCAGCACTCCCTCGAGTATATGATTGGCCATGGGCAGTTGTCTGAAAATCTCATAACTCGGAAACGGGACATGCAGGAAAAAACCAATTTTACAATTAGGTTTGATTTTTTTTAAAAATTTGGGAACCAGCAGAAGATGAAAATCATGTATCCAGACAATATCATCTTTCGCAATTAAGGTACTTAAATTTCTAGCAATCTTTTTGTTTACATCAATATAGGTCTTCCAATTGCTTAAATCATATCTGACATATTCAGTTTCGTAATGAAGAAGCGGCCATAAAACATCATTACAAAATCCGTTATAATATTTATGATATTCTTTCTTTTTAATAAATATGGGGTGGTATTGGATTTTATCCTTGAGTTTTTTTAGACTTGCCAGATAATCATTTTCAATATCTTCTCCGGGAACCAGTCCCGCCCATAGGATCGGATTAGCGGAATCAATTCCGGTTATAGCGGTTATTAATCCCCCTGATCCTCTGATGATTTCATCATTCTTGACTTCCAGGGGCAATCGATTGCTGACGATAATCCACCGGTTTTTTTTATCAAACAAAGCTTTCTCACCCCCCTTTTATAAAATTTATTTTAACGATATAATCTCCATATGACAACGCCACATAAATATAACCTAGGCATCATTGGAAATTGCAACTATTTAGCATATGTAAATGATCAGGCAAATATTTCATGGATGTGCTGGCCTCGCTTTGACAGCAGTTTTATATTTGGAAACTTATTAGATGCGACAAAAGGCGGTGATTTTTATATCCAACCACATGAGCTTACCAAGTTTAAATCCAAACAATATTATTTGGAAAATACCAATATCTTGGTTACAGAATTTACGAGTGATACGGATGCATTCCGGGTGCTTGATTACGCCCCCAGGTTTTTATTATACGAAAGATATTTCAAACCTATTATGCTAATGAGAAAAGTTGAAATCTTAAAAGGTAAACCGCACATAAGGGTTTGTTGCTCCCCAAGATGTGACTATGGAGAAAAAATCCTCAACGAAATTCAAGGCAGCAATCATATCAGTTACTTTGGTGCCAAACATGAAATAAGACTGACCACCAACACTCCTATAAATTACATTCTCAATCAAACGCCATTTTACTTAACCCACAACTTATATTTTTCACTCAATTATGGGACTCCTCTGGAAGCACCACTGGAAAGCACTTGTGATGAATTCTTGCAAAAAACCAAAATTTATTGGCGAACTTGGGTTAAACGCAGTTCCATTCCTTCGCTTTATCAAGAGGAAGTAATCAGATCAGCACTGGCTCTCAAACTCCATCAATATGAAGATACCGGAGCCATTATAGCAGCAGGCACCACTTCTTTACCAGAAGCAAACGGTGCTGGTCGTAATTGGGACTACCGTTTTTGCTGGCCTCGAGATTCATATTATACCTTAAAGGCCTTCAATTTAATTTCCCATTTTTCAGAATTAGAAAGTTATTCCCATTTTGTGCATAATTTAGTGTCTTCAGATCTTGATCACCTGCAACCGGTTTATGCCATTGATGGTAACCCCCAGTTCAGTGAAAAAATTATGGATCTCCAGGGGTATTTAGACAACCAGCCGGTAAGAGTTGGTAACGATGCCCGTAATCAGATTCAATTTGATGTCTATGGACAAATTTTACTGGCACTTCTACCTTTATACAATGACCGACGGCTCTCGGTGCGTGATGAGAGGCTTCCAACCACCATCATTCATCAAATCTTAAAAAAAATTGAAAAATGTTTTGACCAACCTGATTCTGGAATATGGGAATTTAGGAATAAGTTATACCGCCATACCCACACCTATTTATTTCACTGGGCAGGTTGCAGTGCTGCCGAGAGAATTGCTGAAAATTACGACGACAAAATACTAAAAAAGTACGCTAAGAAACTTAGAATCAAATCAGTGGAATACATTGAACGATGCTATGATCCTGTCCGAAAATGCTACAAGGCCTCCATCGAAGGCGAACATTTGGATGCCAGCACTTTGCTTTTAATCACCATGAATTATCTAAAACCCTATTCCCAAAAATCCAGGGATCATCTGGAGGCAATTTATCGCGAATTAAAATCACCCAATAATCTTCTCTATCGATATCAACATGCAGATGATTTTGGCAATACGGACTCCTCTTTTTTAATCTGTTCCTTCTGGTATATTGAAGCCCTGGCCGTCATGGGTCGTGTGCAAGAAGCCAACTTAATGTTAAAAAAAGTTCTGGAAGGGTCAAATGCCTTAAAACTTCTCAGCGAAGATGTTGAAGGTGTGGAGTTATCACAATGGGGAAATTTTCCGCAAACCTATAGCCATGTTGGCCTAATTAATGCTGTTTTCAAAATCGATCAGGGAATGAACAAGCAGCCATTTCAAACGGTGTTTTAGATCGCCGGAATCAATTGAGTCACACAGTGAATAGCGCCTCCTGCGGAAATTGAACTATCCGAATTGATTAACTGTACTTTGACATTTGGCATTCCTTCCTGATAAATACCAATGGCCTTCTGATTTTCATTCGAATAAGCCGAAAAAGAAGGAACCAAAACAACATTATTTACAATAAGCGAATTCGTATAAGTATACCAGGTGCCACTTCTGCTCCATCCTTTGATGCGCAGAATTTTATAATCACCACCGCTTGGAGTTTTCAATCCTTTAAAATATTCAAAGGCCTTTTGACCATTGGATTTGAAAGGCTCATTTTCACTCTCCGCAATCAACACGGTATCATCGTTTAAAAGCTTTACAAACATATCAATATGACCGGTTCCATCAGCAGGATAGTTCGGGTATCCGGCGTAATCCAAGGCATGAATCTTTTTAACCTTGAAATATTCCATAAGAAGATTATCTACCTCTTCTTTGGTTTTAGTATTATTCCAATCATAAGTCCTTTTCGTCATAAAGAGATTACCGTGGCGATCCACCAGCAAATTACCTCCATCTAAAATCAAGTTCATGGCAAACACATCAATATTTTGCTCGTGGGCAATACAGGTTGGAACCTGATCATCCAGACGGCGATAAGCATAGTGTCTATAAACTGAATCAACCACTCCCAGGCTATTAGTGGATTCAGTTATACCAAATGGCCCATAATCTCGCATCCAGACTGTATTTAATGGACATGGAAGTTTAATATGTTTATCGGCAGGAATAGCCGGAATAGAATCAGGGCCTGATAACACCCAGATCTCAGCGTTCCCCTCGCTCCCAGCCGCTTTAGCAATTTCTAAAAGCATTGAAGTGTATCCACTCCAACCAAGGACCACTGCTTTAGCCTTTTCATACTCTGCCACCAAACGAAACGACTCGGAGGGAGGAGAGGGTATAATAAAATGCTTGGGTGCCGCCCCATCACTTTTTTCTCTGATTGGATCTATCCAATTGGGTAATGGTTCCGATGATAAAATGGCTTTCGAATAAAAACTTGCCAGTATAATAATGATCAAAGAAAATTGGTGAAGAATAGTCATTGTTCCCTCCATGGATCGCCCGCTATCATATATCTAAACTTATTGAATGTTGATAAAAAATTCAAAGCAGATCATTTTATGAGTATATTCTTTTTAATTAAATCATGTCTTCTATCAATTTCTTACAAATTATTCAAAAAGCTTTGTACAGCCTTCATATAAATCTCTTTTTTAGTTTTGTAATCCAGTTTTTTAGGAGATTCCACCGTATAAGAATCTTTTGCCTTGAAAACTTCCGACCAGTAATCCTTCATAGTGCCTGGATTTAAAGAAATGGCTTCTCCCGGGGCCTTTAAAATATAGGCTATTTTCGCAGGGTCTGAGACGGAGCGTAATGATTGGGGATAAACATTATCACTTGACCGAAGAACATACTCCTTCGGTATTTCCGCAACCACTCGTTTAAGCAAAGCATCATCATTTTGATTCGAGCTAATAAAAAAAAAGCCATTTTGACTAACAGCCTCATGCAGATCAAGGGCCTTATAAATTTCTTCTTCGGGTTGCATTGAATTTTTAATCATCAAGGCTACTTTACCTTCTTGGCCCTTCACAAAGGTGGCATTCATTTCCACCAGATCATTGGTGAATCGCTTGTTATTTCTAAGCCCCCCCGGGTTTAAGGTGGGAAAAAAAATAAAATCATATTCATTGCGAAGCTTGGTATTATGGACCAACTGATCAATAATCGAAAGCACTACCTCCACTCCTATAGGTTCATTTCCATGAATACCTGCGGTGAGCACCACTTTTTTCTTTTTCAAAGGCCCATGTCCGGGCAGATCAATACGATAAACCGGTTCACCATCCGACTGTCCCAAAATCTTGGTGTGTATTTGAGCACCATACTGATGTTTGAAATTTTCTATCTTTTTAAACACCAAATCAAGATTGATTCGGTAATCTAGGGGGTTGGTGGTACTAACGATCAATCTTGAACAGTCAGCATAAACCTCACTGCTTTTGGTAGTTGACATTGATACCCCCATTACTAAGTTTAAAAAAATAATTATTAATAATATCTTCATAAAATTACGAAATAAGTCCAATTGCCTCCTGAATTATATTCGTCGAACGCTCAAGCGAGGTGGAGTCCACGATAATTCTTAAAATAGAAGTTTCAGTTTTGGAAATTCTAAATAGCACAAAGGCATGATCGGGAAAATATACTTTGATGGAAGTTTGACCAAATTTTTTTATTTCCATGTCCTTATAATTTTTCTTGATGGCATCTTCTAATTTTTTAAAAATATTTTTATTGATTTTAATATTTTTATTTATAGTAAAATAGCGGGGATAGGATCTTAAAATTTCACTAAGTTTTTTATTCATGGATACCGTCAAACCCAGGATTTCAAAAAGCGTAAGAATTCCATCACGACCAGAACTCGGTGGAATAATCCCTCCCCCGCAGGAGCCCTCTCCACCGACATTCGCATTGGTCTCATGAATTTTTTCCATGACATTGGCTTCACCTACATCCGTTTCTATAAAATGTGCATAGTGCTTTTTAGCAATATCATAAACCACTTGCGAGGTGGCACAACTGGTCACCACGCTACCTTTTCCTATTTTTATTTTCTTTAAAATACTGTCAACCACCAGTGCTAGGATATAGTGACCAGAGATAAAATGACCGTTGGGCAAAATAATCTCCACACGATCACCATCACAATCCCAGCCAACTCCCAAATGGGCCTTATGTTGTTTGATAATGGGCGCCAGATGTTTTAGTGCTTCTTTGGTGGGTTCAACCTGATGTCCAAAAACTCCCAGGTCCATATTAAGTTCAATCGTTTCGATACCAATGGCCTTAAAGATCTTTTTAATAACCACAATCATGGCCCCACCGTTTGGATCAACCACAATTTTTAATTTTGCCTTCCTGATTTTATTAACAATTTTTTTCCCTAAATGATTTAAAACATAATCTATATAATCATCTGAAAAAGTAATTTCCTTGTCCTTATCCCTGTTTTCCTGCTCAATATGAAAATTTTCAATTACCTCACTCATGTATTCTTGTTTCAAAATCCGGCCATCTTTCCAAAAGAATTTCAGTCCATTCCAATCCGGCTCATTATGACTGGCGGTAATAATGACTCCTCCATCACAACGTTGGTTTTTCACCTCAAACTGCAAAAGCGGAGTGGTGGCAATATTGATATTATAGATATGGCACTTGGCCTTTTCCAGCCCCTTGATAACCGCTTTAATTAAAAGCATACCTGAAGGTCGGGTATCCCTTCCCAGTGCCACTTTGGGAGTTTGTTTGATTTTGTTTCCCAGCCAAAGTCCATAGGAATACGCATAGGATTCGGCGACTTCCTCGGTCAAATCCATGCCAAATATTCCCCGAATGCCTGAGACTGATTCCACAAAACCTTTGCCAGGATTAAATCTTTTGATAGAAAAAATCTCTGCAAAACTAGCAAATTTGGAAGGCACTTGTCCGTAAGTACCAAGGATTTGTTCTGGAACGACTGCCGCTCTCATGAGCGCCATCGCTTGAGAGACCTTGTCAAAAGGCGTTCGCTCGATCTGGCTTTTATGCATTTTGATTGCCCTGACTTTATTTAAAATAACTTTTTTAGAAAGGCCCACCACGGCGTTGAAATCCCCTGGAGAGAACATGGACCATGGAGTTTCGAAATGCCAAAGCTCCATCACATTGGTTTTTTCTTTTTGATATTCCTTGAGTGCACTCATGATAATTTCGGTACTTTGCCGATGCGTGGGGTGATGATCTTCCCTGGGGGCTAAAAAAATAATATCTGGCTTTTTCTTTTTTAACAGATCCGCAACTGTTTTAATGTCATTTTTATTAATTTTTCCCTTGTCATAAAACGAAAGAGCCAGGCAGGTGCATGCGGCTCCCAACTGGGCAGCTTCATTTTTCGCTTCAATGATCCTTTGTTTGATTTTTTCCGCTTTGGTCAGTCCGGGAATAAAGGCCCGATGCCCCTGGGTCATGACGATAATCTCCACTTTATTGTTTTGGGATAATAAGGTAATCGTTCCACCAGCGCTGATTGAACTATCATCGGGATGGGGTGAAAAAATTAAGATATTCTTATTTTTTGGTAGGGACTGTTCATCATAAATAGTAAAATCACAAAATGTTTTATCGTTATAACCGGTATTTTTAAGTCCCGTCGCCGCCATTTCATCCACAATCACCGTCACATTGCCATGAGTTTGCAAGATGGAAGCTGGAAATTTAGTGGAGACCGGATCATTAAATAATCTGCTAATCGCTTCCGCTTTATGCGGACCACTGGCCAGCAGAATAATTTGCTTGGCCTTCATAATGGTACCAATTCCCATGGTAATCGCCGATTTGGGAATCTCTTTTTGATTGGAAAAATTATGCAGATTATTTTCGATGGTGTCTTGGGACAACGTGGTCAGATGAGTCTTAGTATTAAACAATGTTCCGGGTTCATTAAATCCAATATGCCCGTTGATTCCAATCCCAAGTACCGCCAGATCAATGCCGCCAACTTTTTCAATTTCCTGCTCATATCTTTGGCACTCTTTTTTTATATTACGGGTTAATCCATTTGGAATAAAGCAATTTTCTTTTAAAATATTTACCTTCGAATAAAGCCTATTATGCATGAAGAATGCGTAGCTGCCCCAATGATCATGCGACAGCCCTAGATATTCATCCAGATTAAATGCAATCACCTTGGAAAAATCCAGCAAGTCCTTTTTATACGCCAGTACCAGCTCCTTATACATATTGATCGGAGTATCACCAGTTGGAAGTGCCAGCACCGGACTTTTCCTTTTATTAATTTCATTAACAATCATCTTGGAAGCGGTTTTAGACATTTCAAAATAATCTTTCACGATCACTAACTGCATTCACTTGTCCTTCGTTGTATATAAAGAATGTATATTTTATTTTATCCTAAAACAGATGACTTTGGTTTTGAAAAATAGGGATTACTAGGCCCTATCATTTTAGTCAACTATCCACCCATGTAAAAAAAAGGTCTTAAACCCTTTGAGAAGTTTAAGACCTTTACTCTGACTAATTAAAACTCATTCTCAGTCGCCCCAACCACCTGGGTAGTAAGAACATCTTTTTCCAGTATCCGGGATATTGATGGTCTCCTCTATTTTACTATTACAAACCACCTCCACTTTGGCGGTTGGGCCAAATTGGGTCGGATGCCCCTTATATCGGAAATAAGGACGTCCATCATCCAACACCCCACCAGGTATGTTAGGCGATTTTCCATTGGTTCTAACACTACACTTGGAGTACTTTTTATTCACTAGGACAGCGGTATTACCGCTCTTATTCATTTTCCAAACAAATCCCACCGATTGGCTACAACTTTTCCCGTCACCACTCATAGCCGGAGTCGGATCAGGTGTAGTAACGGAAACAGCAGGATTACCGGAACTGTTTGAGGAGCTCTTATCGTTCTTTTGATCCTTATAAACCATATACCCCACCCCTAAAACTGCCAACATACCTGCCACAAGCCACCCAGTTGTTTTATTCCACCCCAAAACCACACCCAGGGCGCTGGGAATTAAAAAATTTCCCAGGAATTGCAACATACTGGTGGTCTTGGATTTCTTTGAAAGCACTTGATTAAGCGTTTCTAGAAGTTGATGAACGCTGGTAATTTTGGATAAGTCGATAGAAAAATTATTGATAATAATCTTTTTTTGATTCCAATTTTGTTCATCAAAAATAACTTTATCCTCACCAACTTGCAGTTGATAAGTACCCTCTTTAACTTTAACCAGTTCGGGAAGCTCTTTAATCTTCCCTTGTTTTAAAATATCCTGATAGACCTTCTTGCTATCCTTGTCCAGACTGTCCAAAAACAAAGACGGATTGTTTCTCATGCTATTATAGCTTGAGACCATTTCATTAAGTGGTCTTAAGGCCTGTCCGGCACCAGCAGCGGCCAAAACAATCTGATTGAACATAAGCGAAAACAAAGTAACCATCGTCACAATATAATTTCTCATCAATCCCTCCCCCTCTCACATATGCGTCTTTTTTAATCGCCCCAGCCACCAGGATAGAAAGCACAGCGCTGGCCTGTTGCTGGAATATTTACCTTGTATTTAACCGATCCATTACAATTGACTTCCACTGTAGCCGGCGATTGGAAACTACCCGGGCTTTGATAGTGTCTGCAAAATGGCCGATTATCGCCATTATCCAGCTTTTTACATTCGTCAGGATTTCTTCCATTAACAATTGCCTTGCACCCTTGATCAGCTTTATTCATAACCACTGCCAGATTTCCTTGTTTATTCATCTTCCAAACAAAGCCCTCTACTTGATTACAAGCTTTTGCATCTGGATCAGCGGTCCCTGAAGAACTGGCCGTTTCAGTAACTGAGGCCCCACTACAAATTCCTTGAAACTTGTAAAGTTTTCCTCCACCACCGTCTTCCTTGGTACCAACATATACAGAACCATCTTTAACGGCCAGGCCCCAACTTTCAGTTTCATTAAATACTTTCTTCTCCGTCCAATTACTATCACCACCACAAGAAACCAGAATGGATGCTCCACCACCGTGGCCCTTCCATTGCTTGGTAGTTATAGCGATGAGATCATTTCCTGCCCCAATTATATTACTGACATGGCTTTTACCCGGAACTGCGTGAACTTGAGTAAAACTGCTTCCATCATACTTCCATATTCCAGAAGCACCCCCAGAGTGCGCCCCTGCACTGGTAAGATACAATAAACCTTTATGAACCCTTCCTCTGAACATTCTGGCCGGAGTACTCGATTTATCCCATTTTTGCCCATCAGCTGATTTAAGCATAAAAGTATTATTTTGATCTGTGACATAAAATGCATAAACATTATCACCATAAGAAACCAGCTCTCTTATATATTCCACTTTTTTACCGCCATCATAGACTTTTTCCCAAGATGATCCATCTTTTGAACGATAAATATAACTTGGTTTATTGCTCTCATTGGGATTGGCACTGGCTGCATAAATATAATCCTTATGTACGGCCAAAGCGCAACCGACAGGCCCTCCACCATCATGAACTTTTTGCCAATTACTTCCATCTGTTGATTTATAAATCAAACCATCACTTTCTGTATTGGCAATAAGTGATCCATTAAATGATTTTAAAGCGCACACTGACTCCCGAACCGTAAATCCTGGGCTAACTGGACCAAATGGTTCAACCTTATAGATCATCTGTCTTTTTGCATAACCAAAAGATCCCGCAAAAAGAGCACCATTAAACTCTTCAATTGCAAAAAAACCATGGTCCTGGGAGGCTCCCACTTCCGAAACAGATAAAGTTTTTCCTGCCACTCCTCCCCCGATCGAGGTTGAGCCTAACGTTGATTTTGCGTTAGAAGTTGAACTTGATTTTTTATCATTATCCTTATTTTTATAAACCAGAAAGCCAATACCCAAAGCGGCCAGCAAGCCTGCTCCAATGATCGCTTTGCCGGGAGTTAGCCAAGAGGTAGATGATGGCGTTGAGCTAGTTATCCCTGCCATAACTGGTGTGAAGAAAAAATCCCTGATTTGCTCAAAAATACTGGTCGTTTTTTCTTTACCAGAAAGCACCTTTCCGAGCGTCTCCATTAATTGATTCAAATTTTTAATCTTGGAGAGGGCAATGGCAAAAGCATTGACAATAATAATCCGATTATTCCAATTCTTCTCATCAAAAATAACCCGATCTTCTCCCACGATTAACTGATAAACCCCTTCCTGGATCCTGGTGATCTCTGGAAGTTGCGAAACATTTCCCTTTTTTAAAATATCCCGATAGACCCGACTGTCACGGCTGTCCATACTCTTAGTAAACGATAACGGATCTGTTCTCATACTATTATAAGTGAGAACCATCTCGGCCAATGGTCTTACCGCTTGCTGAAAATTAACCGCCCAACCGACTTGATTGTAAATAAGTGAAAAGAGTGTCACAAAAGTCAAAAAATATCTTTTCATAGGTTCCCCCTTAAATTTCATTACTTTACTATTATGGGCCCTCATAAAAAACTTTGCACTCAAATATTTTTCTTTTTTTATGGAAAGATAAAAGAAGCCTCTTTTTGATAAGTTAGATTTCAGACGAGGGACAAAAAAAGATCCAGATTTCCCAAATCCTGCCATGTAAATTGGTCACCTATCCGCTAACCATTGGAACTTTATGATAATAATATTTTATTAATTTAGTTGGTTTTTTGAGAGAGTAAGCGCAGTAATCCATCCAGAATAGTCATAGGATGAGGAGGACAACCGGGGATATAAAGATCAACCGGAATCATGGCATCAAGCCCGCCACATGTTTCCTCATGGCCTGAAAAAATTCCGCCCGAAATCGCACAAGCTCCGGTGGCAATGACAATACGAGGTCCCGGTACCGCTTCATAAGTTTTTCTAAGGGCCACTTCCATATTTTTAGAAACCGGCCCGGTCACTAAAATACCATCGGCATGTCGGGGAGAAGCAACGATCTGAATACCAAAACGGGATAAATCAAAAAACAAGGTTCCCAATACGTTGGTGTCAGCTTCACAAGCATTGCATCCAGCCGCACTGATTTGTCTAAGCTTCAAGGATCTTCCATAGAGTCTTAACATTTCTTTTTTGAGGGCCTGTGCCTTTTTTAACTCATAATGATCTGGAGCCGATAAAACCAGATCACTTCTTCGAGAGGTCGCCAAGCGATAATCATTGGTAAAGGAAATCGCCTGAGTGGGACAGGCCTTGGAACACTCCAAACAAAAAAGACATTTGCCGAGGTCTATGGATGGTTTTTGATCTTTACATGTGATCGCACCGGTCGGACAAACTTTTTCACACTCCACGCACTCCGTGCTTTTGCATAGATTCAAATCAATCTGGGGCCTGCCTCTAAATCTTTCTGAAAGCTGCACCGGTTTCTTAGGATAAGCGGAAGTTCTTTTCTTTTGTTTGAAGCGTTCTCGTAATACGTCTAACATTTTATATCACTCCCATTTAAAGATCATGACCGCAATAGGATAAGTTAAAACTCTTATTGCAAAGAGGAAAATCTGATATTTCCTGATTTCTTAAACTCAAGGCCAAAGCGGTCCAATTATGAAAGGATGGATCGATAACCTTATAAGTTGAAAACATTCCCACACTATTGGTGATGTTTACATGACAGATTTCCCCGCGCCAGCCTTCCACCAAAGAAACCGCCAAACTATCACTTTCGAGCGGTCCTGGCTTGATCGGGTTAAGGGGGGGGGCCTTTTTAAGTTTGTTAAGAGCACTCTTTATAAATGTATAGGAATTTTTCATTTCCAACCATCTCAAAGTTGCTCTGGCAAAGACATCACCTGAGTCACAAACCGCTATAGACAAATCATTATACAGATCCCCGTGATCGAAATTTTTTCTAACATCCAGATTAAGTCCCGTGGACCTCGCCACCATCCCCACAAACCCCAAATCACGGGCTTCCTTCTGGGTTATGACGCCAGTACCTTCAAATCGATTTAAAACCATATTGGAATGCCATAAAACGTTGATGGCACCTTTGGTATCTTTAAAAACATTGTCCAGTTTTAATTCCAATTCTTTAATTTGGTCAAGACTTAGATCAAAGGAAACGCCACCAGGTTTCAGCATACCCCGTCCAAAGCGACTTCCACATATAAACGCAGACATATTTAAATAGTCACCCCGCAAGCGACCACAATAGGAAAGAGTGGGTAGAAAGCCAACATCTCCGGCCAAAGCTCCCATATCACCGGTATGATTGGCCAATCGTTCCAGTTCAAGCATGATGGCCCGAAGCAGATTCTCCCTCTCACCCACCACCACGTTGGACAATGACTCAATATTTTTGCAAAAGGCCCACGCATGTCCAATGCTGGTATCGCCGGCCAAGGTCTCCATATAAGGGAGTGTTCGCAGGGAAGGTCCACCAATTAATTTTTTTTCAATCCCACGGTGTTGATATCCCAGGGAGATCTCCAAATGATAAACAGTCTCCCCATGACATTGAAATCGAAAATGCCCGGGTTCAATCACCCCAGCGTGAACCGGCCCGACCGCCACTTCATGAGATTCCAATCCTTCGATCCTGTAAAAATTAGTATCGCCAATAAGATCCTTGAGATATCTGACTGGTTTGGGCCAGGGATGATTTTCAGGCACTATTTGATGGGTTTCCAGAATTTCCCTCTCAAACAAATGAGCTGCCGGATAAGCGGGAGTGAGGGATTCATAACGATAGGTTTCGATTGGAGTTTTAACTAGACTGAGTTCTCCTTTTTCATCATCCGAGCAAACCACATATAGATGCCGGTCGGCGGGATGAAAAAAAAGAGCCGATAACCTTTTCTCTTTTTTCACTAATTCATTTTTAAGTGCCCCCAAAGGCAGTAGCGGAATTTGGGAAATTTTTGTTTTATAAATCATACCTATTTAACTCCGTTAACAACGCTTGCGGCCTTTAAAATAAAGCCCCACAACGATTCGGGCATAAACACACCAAGCCCTGCTATGATGATGACCAAAAGAATCACCAGTATATATTCGACCGGTTTTCCAATTTCAACAGTACCACCTTTTATTTTGCCAAAAGACATTCCAATCGCCTGTCTTAAAATTCCAATAAAAACAATACTGGTTCCCACTAAAAAAACCACCAGGTACAACCAAGAACGTGTCCCCACCGCTACTTTTATCAATTGAAGTTCACTCATAAAAATAGAAAAAGGGGCCATCCCAATCAAGGCCAGCAATCCGACCAGCAATCCCACTCCCCAGACTGGATTGACGTTGATAGTGCTGGATATACTTTTCATATCGTGAGTCTCATATATTTGCCCGATCCTTCCCGCTGAAAAAAATGAAAGGGTTTTACATACTGAATGATTAAGTGAATGAAAAAGGGCAACGCTGGTACCAACCCCCCCCAGACCAAGCCCAAGGGCTATAATCCCCATATGCTCAACACTGCTATAAGCAAGCAGCCGTTTTAAATCGGTTTGAAAAAAAATAAAGATTGCCGCCAGCATGATGGAAATAGCTCCCATAATCCCCACAAACTGCAAGGCAAACCCGGAGTGCTTTGTAGCTGCCTCGATAATAGGAATAAAACGGGCAATACAATAAATGCCTGTATTAATCATAAATCCAGAAAAAAATGCAGAAACCGGCGAGGGTGCCTGGCTATGAGCATCTGGTAACCAGGTATGCATAGGGGCAAGACCAGACTTGGTACCATACCCTACAAAAATAAAAATAAAAGCGATTTTTAAAAGAGATGTATCCAGCAAGGTCGCATGAGTTTTAAGATTCGTCCATAGCAAAACGTTCTCCATGTTGTGGTCCAAACCATGGGTGGAGGCAGCCAGCAAAATCGTTCCAATCAGGGCAAAGGCAACTCCGAGCGAACAGATGATGAGATATTTCCACATGGCTTCCAGCGATTTTTTACTCTGATGAAGCGCTATCAAAAAAGTGGTGAAAACCGTGGTTGCCTCCAATCCAACCCAGATTAAAACCACATGATTGGATAAAAGCACCAGCATGACCGCACTCATAGAAAGTAACCACAACATGGAAAAGGTGCTAAGTGATGAGGCACTCAAATCACTTTTTTTAAAGTAGATCAACGAATAGAGCGAACTCATCCAAAAAACCAAAATCATCATAAAAAGATAATAAGCGGAAAGATGATCAAGGAATAACCAACGAGAAAATGAATAAATAACCTGGTTGGTACTGACCATCGTAAAGGTTAGAAAAAAAGCTATACCCAGAGTCAAGGTAACCCCTATCAACATCCATTCCAGGGTCCTTGATATCCATTTGGCAAGGAGAGCAAAAAAAACGGGAATAATAATTAAAAGCGGAAGCAATATTGATGCATGCATGGTTATCAACCTTTTAATGAGTCGAGTTTATCGACATCTGTATGGGTGAATGTTTGATTTATTTTATCAAGCGACAGAACCATCACTGAAACTGCGGCCAAAACATCCAGTAAAATGGCCATCTCCACAATAATTGGGAAATGAGCTGCCATTGTAAATCCCAAAATAAAAATACCATTTTCAAAAATCATAAAACTGATAATTTGGTTGATGGCCTTTCGTCTGGTAATAGTGAGAAAAAAACCCACGATGATAATAAAAATTGGGGTCATAAGCTCATAGGAAATTCTGGAAGCTATCAACAAAAATAAAGCGCCCAAAAGGGGTGCCAGCGCCAAAGAAATATATGGTTTCTCCTCTTTGGTGGCCTTGATTTTTTTTGACATCCTTAATAATAATCTGGGAAAAATAATGGCCTTCAATAAAAGTACGATTATTCCGAGGGTCACCATTTCAAGATTAAGCCGCAAGATGGGAATCAAACCAATCAAAACGCCCTGATAAGATAAAATTTTTATATAAGACCTGATCCGGCTCACCCCTAAAATCCAAAAATTTAAAAAGATCAGAAGAATCATTATTATCTGGGCAAATTGCATATACTACCTCATTAAAAACAAAGAAAGGATTGATAAAGCAAAGCAGGCAAGCAGAACCTGGGGAATTCTAATTAATTTAAACCTTGCCATGGTGGATTCCACGATACCAACCAATATTGAGATCAAAAAAATTCCCACCACATTGCTCCATATGGATGAAATTGGAAGTAATACATGGGCAAGCATTGAACACCAAATCCACAATTTTAACGAACTTGCATACTGAATTAACCCAAAATCAAAACTACCATGATCTAGCACCATCACCTCGTGAATCATGGTTAATTCCAGGTGAGTATTGGGGTCATCAAACGGGATACGGCAATTTTCCAACAAGAGTATTACCAGCAAGACAAAAGAAATAAGCCCAAGGGTGGGGCCATAATGTGTCCAATGATACGGGGAAATTTTTCCAAAAATCTCCGCCAAAGATAAACTCTGGGTCAAATAAACTAAAGCGATCAGGCTGGTAAACACCACGATCTCCGCAAAAATAGCATAGAGCACTTCCCGGGCTGCCCCCATCCCTTCAAAAGCCGATCCTGTATCCAGGGCAGCAACAATAGTAAAAAAACGCATCAACCCCAACAGATACATAACCAATATAATGTCCCCTTTAAAACTCATGACGGAAAGAGGCAGGAAAAATAATATGATCAAAGCTGCAGAAATATTCACGATAGGACCGGCCCGAAAAACCCAGGTGGTGGTCTTACTATACACAAAATCTTTTTTAAAAAGTTTAAAAAGATCAAAATATAGCTGTGTAAAAGGCACTCCCACTCTCCCGGCAAAAAAAGCCTTGGTTTGATTAACAAAACCAAGCAGTAAAGGTGAGAGAATCAAGGCCAAAATGATAGTAATCACAGCTCGCTCCTGGTTAATAAATTCACTGACAGCATAATGACCAAGGTAAGAATAATATAAAACATATACAAATTAATATTGCCGTACTGGATCTTTAACAATTTGAACATATGTCCTTTAAAAAAATAATAAACCGGATAATACAATTTCTGAGCAAAAGTATCTGCAGTCCGGGTGTTTAATCCGGCATTTTTCAGCGGAAAATAAGTCGAAGGTTTATCCATGGTTTTCTTGGTTCTTAAAATAAAAGAAAAAATATCCACCAGAGTTTCTACAAAGGACGATGCCGTGTACTGCATGGTAGCCTGAGGCCTTATATATCCACAATCCCAGGTCACTGTCGTTTGATAAGACCTGCGCTTGACAAGCATATTCCTGACAATTGCAATTAAGGTTATAAACCCTATCAACGACAAATAGACGTACGTCATAATGCCAAACATTTCCCCCATGGGTACAAAAGTACTCCTGACTACTTCATTAGAAAAAAACAGGGATACGGGTTCTTCAAGAATTGGCAAAATCAAACTTGGAAAAACACCAACCATCACACAAATTGCACATAAAACAAGCATCGGATAAACAATAAAGGCCGGAGATTCTTTTATCTCGTGATTAAATTTATACCTTGGTTCACCAAGAAAAATAATACTAAAGGCTTTGGTAAAACACAGCGCTGCCAATCCGCCAATCGTCACCAGGGCAAGAATGGTTATAATGGGCAATAAAATTGACGTATTATCAAAATCACCCACCACAATTTCCTTGAATGATCCCATATAAATAAATAGCTCACTGATAAAACCATTAAACGGTGGTAATCCACAAATGGAAATCGATCCAATAAAAAAAGTCAGCCCGGTCAGTGGCATGCGTTTTAAAATTCCCCCAAGCTCATCAATACGATTCGTATGAGTGGCATAAATCACTGATCCCGCCCCAAAAAATAATAACCCTTTAAAAAAAGCATGATTTAAAATATGCAAAAATGCTCCCGCCAGCCCCAGCACACCCATCACAGGCGATTGGGTTTTAATACCAACCACCCCAAGGCCCAAGCCTAGTAAAATAATACCGATATTTTCCACACTACTGTAGGCCAGCAATCTTTTAATATCATGTTGTGCCAGCGCAAATAAAATTCCAATGACCCCGGAAAGAGCACCCAAAATAATTAAAACAATGCCCCAAGATAACCCCGGAACCCCTATCAACAAAATGGTTCTTAATATTCCATAAATCCCCGTCTTGATCATAACCCCTGACATGATAGCCGAAACATGTGCTGGTGCAGCTGGATGGGCCTCCGGCAACCAAATATGAAAAGGGATCATGCCAGCCTTGGTACCAAAGCCAATCAGCGCCAGCAGAAAACAGAGGGAGGTTTTATTTTTATCAAAACTTATGGCAATATCTCCAAAATCAAAAGATAGTGCACCATCCGCCGCCATGAAAAAAAAGACAAACAAACAAGCGGTTCCCAAATGGGTAAGCGACATATAAAGCCACCCAGTCCACTTGGTAAGACTTTTTTCACTTTCAAACATGACCAGAAAAAAAGAAGTGAGTGCCATCAATTCCCATGCGAGCAAAAACATAATAATATTTTTTGCACAAACCACCAAAACCATGCTCATAATAAATAGATTAAAGAAAAATGCGATCGAACCAAGGTTGCGTTGATTGGCATATTGCTTTAAATAGGAAAAACCATAAAATGAAGCTAGAATGGTCAAAATAAAAATCGGCAAAAGAAAAAAAGCTGATAACAGATCAATTTCCAGATAGAAGGAACCATTAAACAACTCCCAAGGCATAATAAAAGCACTTATTTTTTTGCCTGCCAAAACCTGGATAACGGGTATCAATCCTAGAATGGATCCGCCAATCGGGCCACAGGTGCGAATAAGATCCGCCATAATGCTTTTCTGGTTTCCTGTAAAAAGAGCTAAAACACCAAAAACAAAAAACGCAAAAATAGCGATTAGAACAAAGTTCATAAAAATCCCTTTTGGAATAAAAATTTTGAGGGGGAAATCAGTTGTTAAAATAAGATAGGCTTTGTAAAAAAGCAAGAAACTTGTCTTCTAAAAACTAATCAATAACCAGCCTGGCGCACAGCGCCATAGCAGAGAAGTTATTAAACTTTTTTGGCAGATTTTTTCTTTTTAGCGGGTTTTTTAGTGGCTACCTTGGCTTTCTTCTTAGTCTTTAAACCCAGCTCGTTTTTCTTCTTGGTTTTAGCGGCCAGCTTGGCTTTCTTTTTTGCCGCCTGTTTTTTCTTGGCTATCTGTTTCTTGGTTTTTGATTTTTTGGTAACTGCAGCTTTTTTTTCAGGAGCCTTTTCTTCCTTTATAACAGGCTCTGCCATCGCTGCTTTTTCTTCCTTCGTCGGTTGCACTTCATGCTTGGTTTCTAATTTTTCCATGTCTTCTTTGGTATCAGCATCAGCATCGGGTTCTGTATCTGCAACTGGTTCAGTATCCGTATCGACATCAGCTTCCTTTACCACTGGATCTTGAGTTTGATCTTGCGACAATATGCTAAAATTAAAAACCACCAGCGCACATAAAATTGACACCAAATACATTTTCATATGAACTCCTTAAATATAATCATGTAAAACCAATTATTCAGTTGATAACCAATATAATACTCCCGCCTATAATTACTTTCGAGATATTTTCTGATTATTTTATTGATAAATGCTAACCGGGACCATGATATGCGTAGCTCAATTTATCCGACCAAAAAAGTCAGTTTAAAAGATCGGACAATTTTATTTCGGGTTCGTGATACCGACGAAAGTAGTGAGTCAACGTTGTATAGGTGAAAATTTTATTGATCCATTTTATTTTACCAAGAAAATGAAAGACCTGGTAAAAACCAAAAACCAGTCCATAACTGGCACCCAGTCTGGTTACCAGCATCACAAAATATTTTCCAATTATTTGATTATAAAAAAACAGATAAAAAACCAAAAGCGGATGACTGGCCTCAATCGCCCGCTTAGGACAATAGGCCATACAGCGCATGCAGGCTTCACATTTGTAACTCCAAAAAAGTTTTTTATCTAGATTAAAGCTGATCGCTCCCACCGGACATGCTTGCGCACATAATCCACAAGTATCGCAATTAGAATTGGCAAAGAATATTTTACTCAGCGTAAATCGTCCAATTACCAAATATAAAAAAGAAATTGGCGAAAGCAATAGTCCAAAAATAAATTCATAAAGATTATTTTTATTCCACCAATAATAATCTCCCGCTAAAATTTTTTCATAAAATAATTCGACTTGTTTTCTTGAACGCTCTTTAATCTGATTAATATTATTAATAGACAAGCCTGGATGCATTTGTATCCAATTGCTTGGCATATTAACACTCATGACTCCTTTCACTTTATAACCTTTAAGAAATAAAATCAGCGCCAATAAAAAACAAGCAGTGCCGGCTAACCCCGGAGGCTGCCATCCTCTCACTACAATACCCGCACGAGTGGCCACACAAAAGGCTTCTCTTTTTTTTCCAGCAGGAAGCTTCCACGCAAATTTGATAGCAAGCCAGGGTGCCGTAAAACCATGAGTGGGAGTCACTAGTCCCAATCGATCGCTCAGTTTTAATTCCTCGGCCGGATTACCCAAATTCATAAGCACTACGTTGGTGGCTTCAGCAAGTTCTTTCATCCATAAAGCAACTTTTAGACTATTGCCGGTACCTGTATTGACATAGATAAGATTCATTTTAAGACTCACTCAATTTTTAAATTCTAAGTCCAAGTTCTAGTCCCTTCCTTACCACTTTGATAATCGAATTATTTGGGAATCAAGAATCGCATGTAATTTTAATAGGTTAGATGCCTTATATTCTACCATAATTTCGTTTATATCGCATTACAGTATAACATTTTCACACTTTAAGACAAAGTTGACTTCCTAGTTTATAGTCTGACGCATGGGTCCATCATGCTAGCGGGGGATTGATGCTTAAAGGTCTATTTTTTATACTACTAATTTTTAACTTTGCCTGCTCTTCGTCTCAAACGAAAAAACAATGTCAGGACCTCGACTGGTTAAAAGTGGGTCTGGGACAGGCCTTCGAGGGCATGAGTTATGACGAGGGATACTCGTATTACTACACCAGCTGCAGCTTAAAACACCATGTGCAAATTAATAAAAGAGAATTCCAAAAGGGTTACCAGTACGGGCTTTCCCAATTTTGCGACCAATCCAATGCGGCGATATGGGGTCTCCAGGGCAAAAAATACAACGGTATATGTCCCAAACGCAAAGAAAAGCGCTTTTTGGCCTCATATTCGAAGGGCTACAACCAATATCTGTCCCATCGGGTAGAAAGCCTAAATGGCACAGTTTCTTCTCTTGAACAAGAAATCAAAAAATTAAAAAAAGAAATTGCTCACCGGGATTCAAAAATTAATAGTTTGGTTACCCACAAAAATTTAAATAATACAAATCGATAAAAAACAACTGCGTTTAGCAACTTAACTTTACACGAATAAAGTCATCAAATTTTTTAATAACAGTAAAAGTCAGTTTTGATCCAACGTTAATATTTTCGAATTTCTTAATCTCTTCTTTTGTCATATCCTTTTTAAGCAATTGGATTTTTTCAATGACTAAATCATTCTCTTTACACAGACAAACTTCCACTTCAAAACCAAACTTGGAATTATTTAAAAACCGCACCAGCCGAGCTTGCTCAGTCCCCTTATCACTATCGCTTTGCCAACTACCTTTTTGATAGACATGAGCAATAAAAGGCATATTCCTACGATCTTTTTTTATTAATTGAGATAACCTTTCCAAATCTGGGTCATGCACCATCCGCATCACTCCGTGACACCAATCACTTAGCCTACTTGTCATCGGACAGTCACTATGGAGATTCAAACAAGGATATAGACAGGCATACCCATGCTCTCTCATATAAATTCTTAGATCATTAATATAGGAAAAAACCTCCTTGGTCCCCGGCTCAATCATGATGAGATAATCTGGATCAACTTGTCTGATAATTTCAATCGCCCGCTGATATCCAATTTCATTAAAGCTATGGCCAAACAGCAAAGTTTTTTTACCCTGGATTTCTTTGGGCAATTTGTCCAAATATTTAACCATCCTCTTGGGGAAGAGAGAACTCAGAAATAGGCGTGCTTGACTTAGCATCAGCTTCGAACTATCCACCAGAGTCACCTTTAAATCATCTGCTCTGCTGAAATAATCCAGATACGCCAAAGAGAAGGTTCCAGGCCCTGAGCCAAAATCCCAAAAATGGCTTTGAGAAATTTGCTCCCTAATCTTGGGTTCTAGTTGATCCATCAAAAATTTAAATTTTGGCATGTTAGTCGGCAGATAAAAGGCACTGTATGCCGCCACCAATTTTTCATCCTGGGTATAACGGTCCAAATCACCTCGCCGAACAGTAAATTGCATACTTAGTTCATTTAAATTTTTCACCAGCTCACTTTCTGTCAGTCTGGGACAAATTAGATTCCAGATAGTGGAAATTTCGATCATATACGCCTCTTAAATTTTAAAAAACCAAATCCAATCCCAAAGACAGAGTTTCATTCGTAGAATGATCGTCATATTTTATACTAGAAATCCCCAGCGAGGGATAAAATTGATTGGAAAGCTCATAACTGATATCAAGTGATCGGTTGACCGAATCATTATTTTGCAATTTGGAAAATGTTTTTGCCAATGCAACATCAAAAAGAAAACGTTGATATAATGCTGAGAGATACAATTTAGTCTTTTTATCTGGATAATCAGACGATCCATCAACGCTTGTGCTTATTGAAAATTTTCTTTTATTACCAGTAAAAGAGGCTTCCGAGGCATCCTCATAGGAATACTTGGTCATTTCCAGTCCCACCAACAACCACTCAAGCACATCCTGGCTAAGCTCAAAAACAACATATCTTTGGACAAAATCTTTAATTACGGTTGTGGCCCCAAGCACCCTCGATTGATAGGTTTCTTGCTGATAACGAGTATTTCCCAAAGTCAAAGCAAGGGTGGTATAAAACCCTTCTTTAAATACAGGATACTTGGCCGTGGTTTTGAGCTCAGCTCCACTACCAGTCAGCTCTTCAGGCTGTTCTTTAGATCGAAACAAAGTCACCTTATTATCAAAATAATCATTCCAACGACCCGAAATAAAAATTGAACCCATTTGATAGCGATTAGAATCCTGATCATCACTGGTTGATCCCGCAACTCCGGTTTGCCAAATCGAATTAATACCCCATGCCCCGTTCACCAAAAAGTCTCGGTATCGATTTTCGCCTAAATCTATATTGAACCCAAAATATGATTTCCTTTTTTCACTTTCACCCTTCTCGCTTGCGCTTGATAGTGATAGTAACACTAAACAAAACATAAAAATTATTTTTTTCATCTTCCTCTTCTTTTTGGTGCAATTTTGTTTCTTCGTGCTTGTCTTTCATTTCTTATCGTTTTAAGTTTCTCTATCCGATCGGCACGCTCCCTGGTTGAAAGCTTGGACCAGGTTTTTAAAAATTTTTTAATCTTCTCTCTTTTTTCAATAGGCAATCGTTGAAATCGCTTAAAATTATCCCTGGCCCGATTTCGTTCTTCATAGGAAAGCTCCAGAAAGTGTTGAAAGCGTTTTTTTAATATATTTTTTTTATCCTCCGGCAGAACTTGCCATTGCTTATAACGTTCACGTAATTCTTGTTTGTGTAACGGGGACATCTTATCCCATCTTTCCCGATTAGTTTCTGCCAGGGAGTCAAAAGTCAGCCAAACACCCATAAAAAGAATCAGGGATATGAGAGGTAATATATTTTTCATGTCTGATCTCCGTTTTTTTCTTCTTCGATAAGCATTATGACTTCTTTTTGCCCCAAGTTTTTCAATTCATACTCTTCACTTTTTTCGATCAGATCCAAAGATTCGACAAATTCCAAATTATTAACAATCTCCTCATCTAAATCACCTGAATAAGCATAAAAAACCAAAAACAATATACTCCAATAAGACTTTAGCTTGATCATATCGTATTACCGGTTAAAATATCCCAATCCTCATCTTCGAGTTCTTCAAGATTAAAAGTTGCAAACAATTCAAGATTCTCATATAGCAAAAGATTATCCCATTGCTTAATGATCGCCAAATCATCTATAGACAATGACGGTGCCCGTTTCAAATACACATTGGTGGCCCCCCAAATAATCGTTAAAACAACCAAGACCGGAACTAAGTACATCCGCATAGGGGAAGTGCGCTGCTCAACGGAAAGATTCTTCTCAACTTGGGTTTTCAGCTCCTGCGGCGCTTTTAAAATAAGGTTATTATATAATTTTTTTTCCCAGCGTTTCATATCAACCCACTTCTCTCTAGACACAATCTAAGTGAGTCCCGGGCACGAAACAGCAAAGATTTGACCGCCCCTGATTTTTTCTTTATCCCAAGCGCTATCTCTTCAATTGATTGATCTGAAAATATTTTTAACGATAACACTTCCAATTGATTAGCTGGAAGCTTGGTAAAACATTCCTTGATTTGATTCAGATTAGACTTTGAAAGCACTAATTCAAAAAGCTGGTCAGCACCATGATCATCAAATAACACGTCCTCCATCCTATTGTCATCTTCCTCACCATTAATATGATTAAAGAGCTCGGCTCGACTCGAAGACGGGGCAAGCGCGTCTTTGGCCTTAAAATCATCCACCAAATGGTTGCGCACCAAAGACCACATCCAACTACTAAATTTTTTTTCCTCATCGTAAAGGTCAGCTTTATTGAATAGTTTTAGAAAAACATCCTGGGTCAATTCAAATGCCCGCTCCTGACTGTGGACTTTATAAAAAATATAACTCCACACTCGATCAACATAACGTTCATAAAGCACGTCAAAGGCCATATTATCCTTCCTTTTAACTTTTTTCATCAATTCACCATCAGAAAAAAGTCTATAAGTTAATACGACAGGAAGATTAAAAAGTTTTGCCATCTGCTTATTCACCAATAAAGCCTATTAATTTCAGGCAGTTAAGTCAAGCGAAACTTCTTTCAATTTTTCTCGTATCTACCGATACGAAGCGGTCATTTTTTCTTAATCAAACCGTTTATTTGGAGGACCCCATGAAAAGACTAGTTTACCCTTTAATTTTAAGTTTATGTCTGGCCCCAACTTTGATGGCCCAAGACACCCCCAGTGAAAATAATTCGAGCTATCATGAAGACAGAAAAGAAGCCAGAGAAGCTTACCGAGAAGAGCGTAAAACCGAGCGCAAGGACTATATTGAAGACAGAAAAAAGGAAGTTGAGGCATTTCGAAAGGAAAATCAAGAGCGTCGAGAAGCGTATAAAAATGGTGAAATAAGCAAGCCAGAATTTATTCAAGATAAAAAAGAGGACACCCAAAACTTTAGTCAAAACAGGAGGAATGATCGACACCATTTTAAAATGGAAAAAAGAAATGATCAGCAAAATTTTAAAAGAGAAAGGCGACAGGATAAAAAAGCAAGATCTAAAAGAAATTAATCCCCCATTAAATATAATCACCCGATCACTTAACTTGTTCTATAAAGCAGGTTAAGTGATCATAATAAATTAACGAACATCCCGCCCAGACCTGCTGGAATTGAATATAACAAAACCATTACTAAGTGCCATGGCCAAAGCTCCATAAGATGGTTTCAAAACTCCGGTTATGGCAAAGATGATTCCAATAAAGTTATATAGGAGTGCCCATGAATAATTAAGTATTATTTTTTTTCGTACTGCTTTCATGATGCCAATTAATTGAGGGAGTCCTTTGATATGATTGGTTAAAAAGACACCATCTGCGCTAAGTTTCGTCATCGCCTGTCCATGAAATACGCAAAGACCAAAATCAGCACTCATCATAGCTTGGGAATCATTGACTCCATCTCCCACCATGAGCACTTTTGCTTTTCTATCTTGAAGCCTTTTAATATATTGTACTTTATCCAATGGAGACATATGGGCCAAATAATCAGTCACCCCCAAGATCTTTGAAACTTTTGCCACAACACTTAATCTATCTCCTGAACAAATATGAGGTTGAATTTTATAATTTTTAAATTGATTAATTATATCTTTTACTTCATCACGAATTTTATCTTCCAGCGCAATGATAGCATAGCATTTATCATAGTCCCCAAATAGTACAATCGATGAATCCGAAAATTCTGGCGGAATCACCACCTGTGGATAGAGACTTTCTTTGCCTATCTGATAGTATTTTCCATCGTACTCTCCTTCAATCTGACCTGCTTTAATTTTTTTATTATCAATTTTTATAATCTGTCCCACTTCACTCAAGGTCTGTGCGACAGGGTGATCCACTCCATATTCCAAAGACGATATGATATCAAGATATTGATCGGCAGGTTTTTCCAGCCAGATCATTTTTTGAATGACTGGTTTACCAACCGTAAGCGTACCGGTTTTATCAAACACTATTATTGATGGAATCATTCGCAAGGCATTGCCATTAAATATTTGGATCCCGGCCTCAAAGGCCCACTCGGTGGCAAAGACCATCACCAAAGGTTCCGCAATACCGAAAGCACATGGACAAGCGATTATCAACACTGTCATGGAACGGGTTATGGCGGTAAAGAGATCTGTTTGAAGAAAATAAAAAAAAGTAATAAAAGAAATTGCAAGCACCAAGGGAACAAAATAGCTACTGATCTTATCCCCCCAAAGAGCAACTTTCTTTTTGCTGTTAAAGGCACTCATGGTGCTTTCAATAATGGTATCAACTTTTGAACTCACTTCACCAGGTGGAACAATTAATTCAACCGGGTTGGTTAAAACTTTTCCCCCCGAACCTATAAACTGACCAGCTTTTAGCAATACATTATTGCTCTCGCCCGTAATCACACTGAAATCAAATTCTCCATCGATAAGTAAAATACCATCAAGCGGAATAACTTCGCCTGATTGGACCGCAAAAACATCTCCACTTTTTACTTCCTTTATTTCAACGAAATCATATGTTTCTTCCCTTTTTAATCTCACTTTTTTAGGTATGCTCAGTCGCATAACCGTCAATCTCTGGTAAAGCCTTTTATAAAAAAGACCGGTAATCATGTTTCCAGTTTCTGTAATCATTAGAAGTAGTGGTACCACTTCAAAATATAAATGGGCAAAATCCCCTCTGATTAAAGAGAAGATGGAATACAACCAGGCGGTGAAGGTCGAAAGTACAATCAAGGCTTCCATCTTAAAATTAAAAGTTTTTAGTTGAAACCAACCCGCTTTATAAATCTGGGAAGCAGCCACCATGGGGGTAAGCGTGGCAAAAAGCAAAAGGAGAAATGAACATAGTAGTTGTAATTCGTAGGGAATCTTCATGACTTCTGCAGAATAAACTAAAAAAGCCAGCATCATGGAATTCAGCGCTAAAAACCATCCCGCCCCAAATCGAAGGTAATTAAAATCCTTTCCCGGACTGATGTTTGATAAGGTTTGATAACCCATTTGAACAATATAATTATCAATTGAATCTTTTCCAATCACCATGGGGTCGTAAGTTACCAGACACCTTTCCGATATGAAGTTGAGATTGACATCCATAATTCCATTTTTTTTGATTAACAAATGGTGAATCAGCCAGGAGCAAGCAGGACACACCATTCCAGCAACCTGGAACTCGTATTGATCCAGATTGGTTTTATGATCATTATTTTTAAAAGACTGAAATTGGGTTTGCAAATTGAAGGTATCGATCATCGAAAGTTCAGCCTTTTCGAAATTGTTTCCCCCAAACAATTGCTTTAACAGTTTTTGCGTATGATTAATTTTAGCATTTTCATCCATATGCATGGAATCAACGATCATAGCAATGGCCTGACAACCATGACAACAGTATTGGTGGTGATCTCCTGTTACCGGTCTGCCACAAACAATGCACTTACTCATACAACCTTTTTTACAAGCATCAAAATATAAAAGATGGTAAGCAACAAAGTCACCCAGGGAAAAACTTTATTCCAGACATTTTCATATCGGATGTGAATACCTTTGCCCACGATGGCCGCAATCTCCATGAAAAAGGTTTGGGTAAGTACAAATGCCAACATAAAACTGGCCCCGTAAATTAAACTACTGGTTCCCATCGCAATTCCAAAAGCAACATAAAGTATTCCACAGGGAAGCAGACTGGCCAAAAAGCCTAAGGGTATTAATAAAACCGTTTCTTTTTGCTTAAAAAAATTACTCCACCATCCACTGTTAGTGCTGCTAATTCCCTTTTTTCTAAAAGCACTAATCGAAATATAAAGCATAACCATAATCGGAATAATCATACCTGGCTTTATTCCCCCAATGCTTGGAACCTTGATGGTAACATACGTCCGTAATAAAGATCCCAAGAGACCAAGTAACGCACCAATACTGGTATAACCGATTATTCTGCCTAAATTAAACTGGGTAATTGATCTGACGGCGCTATCCTTGTTTTTTAAACAAATCGCCATATGCAAAGGCCCACACATGCCAAAACAATGAGGAGTGGCAAACAAACCGAGTGATCCTCCCGCTATCAAGGAATAAATAATACTGGTGGGGGTCTCTATATCCATCTTTTCCTACTTGGAGAAATGAGTAAATAAATAAATTAAACAGGCCACAATAATAATAAAATATACCACCAAATTAAATTTTCCAACATCCGCATTACCAATTTTAATTTCGCTGGTATCTTCCAGCATCTTTTCATTTTTATTTGATTGCTCATTCATATCAACACCTAATTTTCGTAGTCATTTAAATACTCACCACTTTGACCTTTTCTCCAATTCATATTTCGCCCAAGCGTTTGCAAATAAGCAGTCAAATCCTTGATTTGACCGTCTGATAAAAAATAAAAATTCGGCATCAGCGATGCTTCTTGAAAACGATTATTTTGAGTTTGATATTTTTCTCCCATATTCCTTGGATCTTTGAAATGGGCCCAGTGCCAGGAAGATGCATATTTACCCCCAACCCGGGCAAGATCGGGTCCGGTTCTTTTGGTACCAAGGAAATGCCATCTATCATTTACATATTCCCATGATTGACTTACGGGAGCTTCCACCAGTCTCCATCCAAATCTGACCTGATCCTCTTTAAGATTCCTGATCTGCTGAGTATGACAGTACACACACCCATTGGCCTGGTATATTTTCATTCCATTTAATTCACTGGCAGTGTAAGTATGAACTGGGTAAGGGGATTGATAGAAAGTATGATCCACCAAGGGGGGTATAATGGTAGTTAAAATAGCTCCCACTGAAAAAACCAAAAAAGCCCCCATACCAAGTAAAAATAAATTTTTTTCAAAGGCCGGTTTCTTCATGTTATACCTCAACGTCCTTCAATTCCTGGGCCTTTCCCCACAGAGTCTCCATAATATTATAAAGAAAAATAATAATCCCCACCACCAGCAAGCTTCCAGAAACAAACCGTATGGTGTGATATGGCTTCATCATTTTTAATATCTCTAAAAAAGTTCCATTCAAATTATGCCAAAAATATCCTTGCACCACTCCACCGACCCACAAAATACCAAAGAATAAAATACTCGCCAAAGTCATGATCCAAAACTGAATATTGCCAAGCTTTTCAGAATATAGCTTGCGACCAATAATTCTAGGCAGCACATGGTATATCCCTCCCACTGCAAAAAAAGTAAAAGCACCCAACAATGCCATATGAGCATGCCCGACCACCCAATCATTTTTACTGGTGATAATATTAACGGTTCTGATTGCTTGAAAAGGACCTTGTAGGCAAGTTAATAAATAAAAGATGGTTCCCATATACATAAATTTGGGAATAGGCCCCAAATACCTTTTATCTTTGGCAGTGGCCAGGTAAGTTCCCAAAAAATTCGTGATCACCGCCACCACCGGAATAATCAAGCTCCAGGAAAACAAAATCGCCACCGTTTGCAGCCAATAAGAAATCGGCCCATGAATCATATGATGGGCACCTGTCCACACGTAGACAAACGAGATCACCCAAAAGCCGATCAATGATAATTTATGGGAATGAAGCGGGGTATTTAAAGATTTTGGAATAATGTAATAAGCTATCGCCACCCCCATTGGGGTAAAAATCAATCCTACGGCATTGTGAACATAAAACCAGGTTAAATTGGCCTGGTTTATTCCGGTAATAAACGGTAACTGAGTGATGATATTTCCAGTGATATAAACAAATGAAGTCCAAATAACCGTACCTATAATGTACCAAACACTTACATACAGATATTTAACATTCCGGTTTATCACCGTACCAAAAACATTGATCGCAAACATGATCCAACATACCACCGTCAAATAATCAAAAGGTATCGGAATCTCGCCATATTCAATATTTTTCATCTTCCCGGCAAAAATAAATAGGGCGCTACCAAGAGTTGCAATATTAAATAAAACGCAAGTGGCAACACCGAGTTTTTCTGAAAACAGTTTATTATGTAAAAGTTTTGGTAAAATAAAAAAAATAAGTCCCATGCCCGCCTGGAGAAGCCAACCAAACATAACCAGGTTGGTATGCACTGATCTGATCCTTCCAAAAGTTAAGATCTCGATCTCCCCGACGGTCGGCCATAACAGTTTCATGGCCGTAACAAACCCGAGGCTCACGCCAATAATCAAATAAAACAAGGAGCATATTATAAGCAATTTAGAGGCAGTATTGGGTCTCATAGTTTATTCCTGTACTTTATTTAATTGTTTAATATATTCAATCAAATCTAAAATGCTTTGATCAGGCAAAAAATCATGGGGTGGCATGGAAGTACCGGCCACTCCCAGCATGATGGATTGATAAAGCCTTTTATCATCAACTGCAGGCTGATTCATAAACTCCGTATTAAGTAAATTTCTAGGAAGTGGATGAACCAAAAAATAGGCATTAGGACCTTTCCCGTTGGCAAGTTTGCCATGGCAAGAAGTGCAATATCTTTGAAAAACAATTTTCCCTTTTTGAAAATCACCCGGGACTAAGGCAGCGTAAGGTGGTTTTCGATCTTTGGCATTAACTGAAGGTAATTCAATATTCAATCTTTTATAAGAATCCTTTAAAGCTCCCGCCATTTTGATTATATAATTTTTAACCAAATGAATTTGTTTTTCATCCAGCACATTCTCCCATGAACTCATGGCCGTTCCAGGGACACCTTTTTTTATAGAGCTGGCAAACCTTTCTTGATAGGATTTGATAAATTGAAATTTAGTGAAATCCCTGGGAAGCGGATCAAGTAAGGCATATCGCGGTCCTCTCCCATCCAGCTTTTCACCGTGGCAGCCACTACAATATGTCTTATATATATGAATATCGGAATATTTTTCTTCACCGGTTAAGGAAAATTCAAAACTATCCAGAAATTTATATAATGAATCGATCGCCTGGTCACTTAAGCTGGCAAAGGATGGCATAATCGTGTCTGGCACATGTTTTTTTGGATTTTTGATATGTTCTATAATAAAAGCTTTCGTACGTGAGCGGGCAACGAAAGTCAGCTCGGGAGCGTTATGGCCACCTTGTAACTCGCCTTTATCATTTCTAATGGAATGACAATTAATGCAACCACCTCTCGTATTTATTCCATCTTTTGAGATTCCCCAAAATATTTCCTTCCCCAGGCTCGCACTGGAAGAAGTTATATTCAAAAAATCCAAATCGGCTCTTTTATATTCCACGGGAGCCTTTTTATTATCTTTCAATCGATTAGCACGTTGCCCCTTTAAAAAGATCGTTAAATCATTTACATCATCGGTCCGGGTGACCCATGAAAATTTTGGCATTTTGGAAATACTGGAATTGGCGGTGGGATCAACAATTGATTCTTTTAAATATTCAACTGAAAATTTAGCGCCAGCATCAGTTAAATCCGGTGCACTTTTACCCGAGGACAACCCCATAATGGTATGACAGGCCCAGCATGCCCTTGCAAAATAAAGCTTTTTTCCTCGGTTGAAATTGACCGCTCCCGCAAGATCATTAACCGTCGTTTCATGACATCTGGAACAATTAGCCTGCACCATTTTCCCCTTAAGTATGGGAGAATGCCAATCATGATAATCACCATGGGCATCGACTTTACCCAGTCCTCGACCATTCCCATCGTGGCACACCACACACCCGATTTTATCAAAATTATGATGGTCTTGATTATCGCTCACGATGGCTTTATGAAAATTCAACGGAACCGGAAAGTGACTGGCAGCAGGGTTGGTTGCTCCCAAATGACAGGTCATACAGCGATCTATTAATATGCCGGAATCTGTATTAAAATTTAACTGTTTTATTTCGTATTCATATTGCTTAACGCCAGTCAATTCATAATATTGTTTTTGATAAGCAATATACTCCGGTCTCATTTCCTTATACACGGATAACGACACCCCCAGGGTGGCCAGAATCATAAGCATACCTAATATCCAATAATCTCTCATCATATCAATGTCCTCCACCGGACTGGATGGCAAAAGGATAAACAAATGACCAATTTTCCCCCCTGAAAAAAGTACCCATTATAATTAAAAAAATCATAATGATATAAAGACTAAGAAAGATTGAATTCTCCAGCAATCTCTCTTTATGAAACCAAACACCCGAAACAATTTTCCGGTTGAGCTTCAACCCCGTTTCAATAAACATTTCAATATAAGGTACCAACGCCACCAGCACCACCAATAAGCCTGGAATAAGCACTCCTCCAATAAAACCATGATAGCTTACCAGTTCTTGTAATCCTAAAAAATACCAAGGGGCTTTAGACGGGTTGGTTGGGTGATTGGGATCAGCAGGTCCTTCCAGGCCTGCATCAAACATAATTGAAAAGATCACCATCAATACGGTAATCAATAGTGTTACAATTATTTCCCTGACAATAAGTTTAGGCCATGCGAAAACCATTTGCTCGACCTCTTCATTGACTTTGGGTTCAGTTCCTTCTACAAACTCCACCAATTGGTATGACCGGCAACTTTTGAAAAAAGAATTATTCTCCACTCTGCCGCAGTCACTTACAGGTATTAATTTTTCCTGGCTGGTATCTGCAGGTCTGCCAAGCCCACCATCCTTTCTAATGCGAAACAAATGAATTGCAATAAAGATGGAAATGATGATTGGTAAAACCGCCACATGAAGAACATAAAAACGCAGCAATGCCTCCTGACCAACATCATTATCCCCCAGCAAAATCCCTCTGATCAGATCACCCCCGGGAGCAATCTTGGCGATTTCGGTTCCGACCTTGACTCCCCAGTACGCCAATTGATCCCAAGGCAGCAGATATCCGGTATAAGAGAGCAAGATCGTTAATAACCCCAAAATAACCCCTATGACCCAATTAAATTCTCTTCCATTCCGGTATGACCCCGTCAAAAAAACTCTAAGCATATGCATAGCAACCACAGCAACCATGGCATGAGCTGACCATCTGTGCATATTCCGGATAAATCCTCCCCAGAACAAATTGCTCCTTAAATTAAGCATGCGTCCATAAGCATCCGGAAGATTGTCAGGACCTAGTGCAATTGAAGGAACATAATGAAACATTATAAGAACACCAGTAATGGTCAAAATAATAAACAGCGCCAGAGACATCACCCCGAGTCCCATGGTGGTCTTAAACATGAGTGACCGGCGATGTACTTTTACCGGATGGATATGTAAAAAAAGATTACTGAAAATAATTTTAGATTTGGTTAAACCGGTTTTATCAAATCCGTGTCTCATGACAGTATAATAGACCTTTTTTAAATATAACTGTATAAGCTCTTTCATCATACCCTCTTAGATTTTAAAAAATGTATTTTCTGCAAGTGAGGTACCCGTGTCAATTTCTATCTGATTTCCAGGAATCACTTTGATAAAATGCCAGGATAGTGTTTTCGGAGCAGGACCTCCCACCACCAATCCCTCGTTATCATATTGTGAACCATGACAAGGACACAAAAAACCCGTGGCCACTTTGTTAACTATACATCCAAGATGAGTACAAACCAGCGAAATGGCTGCCACTTCAGATAAACTTTTTCTTCGAACAAGCGTTTTTTGTTCCTGAAAGATGAGTTCGTCACCAACGGGAGGAAGGTCTTTAATATTTAATCTAAATTTCTTGGGTGTTTGATAACTGACCACTGGCTTTAAAAATTTATAAACCGCACCTGATCCGACAGCGAATAAAGCGCCCAGCAATCCAAACACCGCCGAATTGACCATAAATTCCCGACGATCCATTTTTTTATTTTCTTTATTTTCTTTATTTTCCATTTTTTAATTCCAACCTACTTATTATTTTTCTCTATAATATCTTCCGGCTCACGAAACATTAAATATTTGGCTTCTTCAGTATCCGTGTATTGTCCATCTTTTACGGCCCAACAAAAAAGTAAGAAGAAAAAAAATCCAAGCAATAACGTCAAGAAGAGAGTGATTATAATAGTTAAGATCATTTTACAACGCTCTCAATATACACATCGTTAAAGCTATTAACACTCATCTTACAAGAGCCTGTAGGGCATTTGATAGCGCACATTCCGCATCTGATACATTTTAGCGGGTCAAAAAGCATAACCGATCCCTTTTTTGTTTTTCTTTCTCCTTTTCCAAATTCCTGGTCAAGTAAAAACTCCACCTCTGCACCACCCATTATTCGATCAATGCTTTTCATACTTAAACAATAGCTAGGGCAAACATCCACACATCCTCCGCAAAGAATACAAATCGACCCCTCAAAAGTAGGATGGATGTGACATTCTAAGCAGCGAGCTCCTTCATTTTTAGCGATTTCCTCCGGATATTCCACCGTAGAATTTTTCTGTGGATCAGTTACGACATTAACATATAACTCTTCCCGGTCAATTTTAGGCCGCAACAGATAGTGATTACTTCTATCATAGTCTTCAATTTCACTGAATTGAAGTATGCGATATGGTTGCTTTAAAGCGGTTTTAGTAAGATAAGCATCGATGGCAAGGGCCGCTTCTGACCCGCTTTGAATACCATCAATAAAAAGTTTAGGTCCCAGCGCCACATCTCCCCCGACATAAACCCCTTCCAAATTGGTAGCACGGGTAATTTTATCGTTCTTGATGATGCCTCTGTCAATTTCAACCCCAGATTGGTCTAAAAAATTTAGATCACTGGTTTGCCCAACTGCCATAAACACACAATCCCCTTCCAATAATCTTTTATCATCAAAGTACTCTGGATTAAACCGACCTTGATCATCCATAACCCGCTTAACTTTTTGCACCCACAACCCTTTCATTTTCCCATCAACAATCTCGAATTTCAAAGGTCCCCAGCCATCATTAATGATAACCCCCTCTCTACGCCCACCTTCTCTTTCATCCCTGGATCCTCGCATTTCTCCTAAATGCTCCCTTTCTACACAACAAAGTTCTACCAAAGGGGATTTACAGCGAAGTGCAGATCTGGCCACATCCAAGGCCACATCACCTCCCCCGATCACAATTGATTTTTTATTAGAAAGATCCCAGGGTCTATGAAAATTAAAATCAAGCAGGAATTTAAGACCTGAATAAACATTTGGATGATTGGCATTTTCCATAGGAAGAATTCTTCCAACCGCTAAACCTACCGCTATAAAAACAGCATCATATTTATTTTTGATTTCATGAAAGCTTATATCTTTTCCAACTTCGCAGTTATGAATAACTTCAATATGTTTGTATTGCAAGATGGAATCAATTTCACTTTGCACCACGGCTCTGGACAGACGATTCAAAGGAACCCCCTGCACCAGCATTCCACCACTGATATATTCTTTTTCAAAAATGGTTACCCTATGTCCAAGCCTAGCTAAATCATGGGCACAAGTATAACCGGCCACCCCGCCACCTATTATGCCCACCGTTTTTCCAGTGAGCGACGGATGATGGCTTCCTCTAACCGTGGAATAGGTCAAAGGAGTAAATAAATCTCCACATTCCGGTCCATATTGACTGGTTAAAAAACCTTTGACGTTTCTGATAGACAATGTCTCATCAACTTTTTTTCTGCGACAGGCAGCCTCACAGGGAGCTCCACATACTTTTCCACAAATGGATGCAAAAGGATTGGTTGCTCTGGAAATTTGATATCCCGTGAGATAATCCCCCTTATAGGTTGCGATCAGATAACCTCTCGCATCGGTTTTCACCGGACAACCTGACCGACACTCGACTTCAGCTTCATAATAATCATGACTCGGCAATGTTACTTGACATTTTTCAGAAATAATGACCTCGACGACGGTGTTTTGCAGTGAAAATAATTTTAGCTTTTATCGTTTGTTTTGTCTAAAAAAAATTAGAATTCAAACTTGATTCCCTGGGCCAGCGGTAATTTTGTTGAATAATTAATTGTACTGGTTACTCTTCTCATATAATTTTTCCAAGCATCACTACCTGATTCCCTTCCTCCTCCAGTTTCTTTTTCACCCCCAAATGCCCCACCAATTTCCGCACCACTGGTTCCCACATTGATGTTAACCAGTCCACAATCAGAACCCATGGCTGACATAAATTTCTCGACTTCTAATATATTAGTGGAAAAAAGTGCAGAGGATAATCCCTGGGGTACATTATTATTGATAGCGATTGCCTCACTCAAATCATGATAAGTAATCACATACAAAATCGGCACAAAAGTTTCTTGTTTTACAATTAAAGCATCTTTATCAATTTTAACCAACGCGGGAGTCACATAATAACCACCCGCACACTCTTCGGGGTAAATTCGCTCCCCTCTACAAATTATTGTGCCACCTTGCTCTTTTGCCAGGTGGAGTGCCTCCACCATTTTGTTATATGCCATTTGATTTATCAAAGGACCCATGTGATTTTTTTCATCCAAGGGATGACCAATCTTCAAAGTGCCGTATGCTTTAATTAACCTACCGATCACTTCTTCTTCAACCGCCTCATGAACAATAAGTCTTCTAAGGGTTGTGCACCTCTGTCCAGAGGTTCCCACCGCAGAAAAAACAACTGCTCTAATGGCCAGATCAATATCTGCGAAATTTGATATAATCAAGGCATTGTTTCCGCCAAGCTCCAACAAACTTCTCCCCAATCTTTTAGCGACATTGACGTTTACATCCCGGCCCATCTCCACTGAGCCTGTGGCAGAGACCAAGGGAAAAACCGGATTTTTAACCAGCTCTTTTGTCTCTTTTATTCCGGTTAAAAATAATCCATGTATCGAGGTAGGAAAACCGCCGTCCTCTTTATTTATCTCCCTAATACTATCCATGACAATTTCATGGGCAGCAATTGAACAAAGCGGGGTAACCAGTGAGGGTTTCCATACCACACTATCACCGCAGACAAAAGCTATCATGGCATTCCAGGCCCAAACCGCCAGCGGAAAATTAAAAGCAGAAATGACAAGTACCGGCCCTAAAGGATGCCACTGTTCCATTAAGCGATGATCATATCTCTCGGTGGCGATGGTTAGTCCGGTAAGCTGCCTGGAAAGCCCTACCGCAAAGTCACAAATATCAATCCACTCCTGCACCTCTCCATGGGCTTCGCTTAAGGGTTTACCAACTTCCAATGTGATCATGCGGGCCAGGGCATTTTTTTTGGCCTGAACTTTACTTCCAATTATTTTCACTAATTTTCCACGAATAGGCGCCGGAATAATTTGTAGTTTTTGAAATGCATCTTGAAAAGATGCCAAGTTTTCATTAATTTGATTCAAGTTGGCAGATGCAACCTGGGTCATCCGTTGATTATCAATGGGGGAATTGACTTCGATACCAGCACCTTCTCCCTGATATGATTGTTTTCCAACAAAAAGAGCGTGAGCTTTTTTTTGATCAAAATATTTAGCAATGCCCAGTTCATTAATCAAATTTTCAATTTTCATTTATAATCCTGCTTTAAAATAAACCCCAAACGGGGTTTGTAAAAAATCCTCCAGTCTGATGTCCTCCTGTTTTACCAAGCCTTGTCCAGCAAACTTATTTTTACTGAACAAATCAATCACTGCGCAAACACTCATGGCCGTGGAAATCTGAATGGCCCCCCAGTGAATTTGGTTTATTTCTTGATTTATAATTTTTCTAACATCTGAAATTTGTTCCAACTTACCATTTCTCATTCCACTCGCTGAGACAAAGACCAGACACAAATCTTGCTTGGTGCCAGGGATGGAAGCCTCCATGATCTCTTTTAGTTTTTTTCTATTTTCCAGGTGCTCCATTTGTAATTCACTTAATAAAAAATGCATATACTTTTGATGCCCGGGGTACCTGATTGATTTATAATCAAGTTTGTGCACTCGACCTTTTAAAGTATGCACCAAAGTACCCAGTCCACCCGAAGTATTAAAGGCTTCATATTCGATACCATCCAAAGTAAAAACCTCCAAATCACCAAGGGCCGGTAAATAGACGATCTCACCTTCATGAATGGCCTCACAGGCATTGCAATATTGATTGATAAGGCCCTCGGTTGACCACGTTAAATTATATTTAAGCCGGTTGGTCGGATAAAGAGGTAGTGCACCAGTACGCAGTTTTAACTCAAAAATTTTATCAAATTTATCGGCGACACTTTTCCCAAGAATGGTAATAAAACCAGGGGCCAGTCCACAGGCCGGAATAAAAAACTGTCCAGGTTTTGCCTCCTTGGATAAATTTTCTATATATTTAATGGTCTCCACATCTTCGGTTAAGTCAAAATAGCTGACCCCTGCTTGTAAAGCCGCCTTGGCAATCATTTTGTTCTTATAAAATGGGGCTGCCGATACCACGAAATGTTTATTAGATAAAAGTGTTCGAAGATCATTTTCATTTTCAATTGGATTTTTTACAGTCGAAATGCCTTTTAATTTATCCAGAGCTTTCAAACTTGGTTCATTTTCGTCAACCACTACCAATTCATGGCCATGAAGTGACAGATAGTGAGCAATTGCCTGTCCTATTTTTCCTGCACCGATAAGTAATCCTGCGCTCATATTCCCCCCTGATTGGTTGATTCAAATATTTTATCTGCACTGCTGGTCACAAAACCCCTATATAAATTTCCTGATGGATCTAAATATCTTTTGGCAAACTCATAATAACAAGTGGGTACTGATTGCTTGGTACCGTCCTTAAAAGTTACCAGCACGGAATCCGCCAGCGTAGCTCCTTGTTCCAATAAAAGTTGAGGAGAACCTTTGACTTTGCCTCCCGATATATTTAATAAAAAATTATTTTCCTCCACTAAATCCAGAGCATTAGTAATGGATGAAACCCGGAGTGTAAAATGGTTGGCCCGCATTCCCATGACACTAAGCCAGGCTGCATACTCACTTTCTTTTAACAAAACCAGATACTCGTCATAGGTTGGCATCTCCCATCCAAGGCCCGAATAAAAAAAGCCCAAATCCTGGATCTTTGTTTTATTGATCTGCTCGACCAGCTTGGAAATAATAATTTGTGATTTTTTACTTAACTGCTCTGTCAGTAACTGACTAAAAAAAATCATCGGCATTGATTCATCTGGATGTACATAACTTCTCGCATACAGTTTTTTTTCTTCAAATTGATATTCTTTATCAAAGCGGTAATCCATCTCAAAAAAGAAATGTTCCAGCTCCCCGACCGACAAAGGAGTTAAATTAAAAGTCCTAAAAGCAATATGATCATTCACAACCTGGCCATATTTCTTTTTAAAAAGTTGATTGATCTTATTTGCCTGGGGAGTCACCCTTATATAATCATCCCAAACCTTCTCAAAAAACTGTTTAGCATCCAACCCACACCTCCTTTTCCAGGGTATTATCAATGATAGTTATATTAGTGTTAATTCAGCTTATTTCATTACATTTTTTAGATCGTGCTAGACTGCAAAAAAGATTGTAATAATATGATAAGTAGGTAGACTGATGTTCATATGGACAAACTTACCATTCTTTATGACGGAAAATGTTTTATGTGTGAAAACCGGGTTAGACATTTTCTCAAACTCGACAAGGCAAATGTTTTAACTGGACAGGATTACACGCAAGCTGAGTTTGATGTATCCGTTTATCATTTAAAAATGTCTGACGTTGATAAATACATGCACAGTATTGATTCCCAGGGAAACGTCTATCAAGGAATTGACACTTTTATAGAAATATTTAAAAGAATTCCCAAATATAAAACATTATCTAGGCTATTAAAGCTACCGCTAATAAAGACCATAGCTCAAGGATTTTACCATATTTTGGCAGTCTATATTCGCCCCCGCCTCCCCAAAAGAAACTGTTCCAAGAACGTTTGCCAGTAACCATCACCTGGCATTTTTCTAACATCTGAAACTGGTTATATAAGTATAATGTTTTTGCTCCATCCCCTTTATAAATTCAAATTGTCCAAGGATTTTTGCATCCAATAAAGCAAGCTCCAAATGGCACATGGCTATTCCCATATCCACCAATTGCAAATCAGCTAAATTTAAAAAATCGATCAATCTGTTATAGCTTGAATTTCTATCAAGATAAAAATGAAAGCAATTGTCCTCATATAAAATACGCCAAGGTTGCTTGTTAGAAGCAGAGGGTGCCAGTCTTACCATTTCCAGGGCCAGTTGATGGTGGTGATTTGCCAATACTGCAAAATCCTTAAAATTATTTTGAAAAAAAAGAGCTTTCCATTCTTTTCTTTTATGACTGGCGGCCATAAATTTGATCAACCTGTCCGTGGGAGATTGTAAAGAGGCACTAACCCCGAGGGCCACTACACAGGGAATCACTTCATCAGCCAAACACTGGGCATATTTGGCAAAGATAGATTGATTAAAAGTGCCTCCAAGCCAGCATGTCCCTATATCCAGAGCGGTTAAGTCCAATATTATCTTTTCAAATGAATGACCAAAATCCACCAAATTCCCGGTAACCTTGTTAATCATGCCTACCAAAAAATATTGAGGATTTTTAATGACCCCATAAGTTGTCATTGCCCTTACAAGGCTCCTTCCTTCCCCTTGATCAAGCTTGATCATTTTAAAGCGGCCATAAGTGTTAAATGGAGTCCTTGATACATTTTTTAAAATATTTTCAATTTCACTTAGTTTTTCTTTAGAAAAAATATCTAAGGTGAACGTTCTGACCGAGCATCTTTTTTTTATTAACTCCACATACATCTGATTGTTTCCTTTATAAAGATAGATTTTAAATGTACAATACCTCCCATGAAAACAAAAATTTTATTCATTCTTTTGTTGATTGCCCAAATAAACGCCGTAGTTGCCAGAAGTTATACCATTACTGGCAATACCAAAACTAAAACTTCCTACATTTTACATTTGATCAAAAAATGTAACCGCACCGAAAACACCGACCTGACTCAATGTCTGCTCAATAGTCAATTATTTTCCCATGTCGACGTTAAAAATTTTAATGACAAAACCCTGATCGAGGTAAAAGAAAGATGGACGCTTATCCCCATACCTCAAATCAAAGTAAGCAGTAACTCCAGTTCCTATGGTGGATATTTAGTCGAAAGAAATTTCCTTGGCAAGGGCAAATTGGCAGTGATCGGTGGCAGTTTAGGCAGCGAATCCAACAACTATATGCTCTTTTACAAGGATAAGGATTTGTTTTATTCAGACTGGATTTTTGAAATTCTTTCCTCCAAGTCAGATACTGATCAAAAGGCCTATAATGAAAATAATGTCCAATATGGATTCAAGGAGAATGAAACCTTATTCAAATCAGGCCTGGGATATCGGATCATACCCGAAATAGAAGCTGGTTTATCCCTTATTTACCAAGATCTAAAATACAGTGTTTTAGATAATTTCATCGTACCGACAAGTTACCATTCGTATTTTTATGAAATCGAACTCAAGTATCAAAATTCCAATTATAAATTTTATTTTAACGAGGGAATTGAAAGCGCCTTCGTCTTCGCCAAACAATTTGCTAGATCTGATAGTAATAACAACATTACCAAAGATATTTTCAATCTAAAATACCAAAAAAATATCTGGTTAAAACATGCCTTGCAACTGGGTATGAACATATTGGTTATTTCCGATTCTTCATCCAAAGATCTGGAAAAAATCGGTGCAATTCCCTCCTTTCGCGGAATTCCTGAAGGTGGGCTGTGGGTTGAGCAAACCCTTTCTTTTTCTTGTGATTATCAAATCCCCGTATCCTTTGCAAATTACGGAACCTGGACCATCGCACCTTTTGCTGATTATGGAATCTATGAATCCACCTATACCCAAAGAAGAAATTTCAGTTCATACGGTATCGGCGGCTATTTATATTTAAAAGAAATCGCCATGCCCGGCATTGGAATCATCTGGGGAACTAATAATCACTTTGAAGAGAACTTTGTTTCATTTAGCGTTGGAATTGGAAGGGGGCACTAATGTTTCTTATTTATACCTTGATTTTTTTTAACTCACTCAATTTGCTGGCACAAGATTTTCCCGTGGAAGGCCGCATGCAAATTCGAGTTGATTTTTGGAAAAAAGTCTATACCGAAATCACTACTGAAGAAGCCTTTCTCCACGACATAAATGATTTAAGTATTGTTTATAAAAAAGTAACCCTTCCGCCTTCCCAGAGAGAACGCCTGAGGTTTATCAAACAGGAAAAAAAAGAATTGGCAAATATTTTAAAATCAATCGCCCACAAAAATTACCAGAATCTTACTGACCAGGAACAATCTATTGCCAACATCATTGGTGAAAAATCACCAGATTATTTACTTGCCTTGAGTTCAAATTTAAGATTCCAATATGGGTTAAAAGATCGATATTATCAAGGTTTGATAGAATCATATAAATATCTGGAACATATAAAAAAAATTTTTAAAGATTTAAACCTTCCAGAGGAGCTGGCCTACCTACCTCACGTAGAATCATCTTTTAATTATAAGGCCTACTCCAAAGTCGGTGCCGCTGGCATCTGGCAGTTTATGCGAGCCACGGCCAGAAAATACCACCTCAAAGTCACTTACACGGTTGATGAAAGAAGAGATGTGATCAAAGCCACTTATGCTGCCGCCAAATTTTTAAAAGATAATTTCAACCTCTTGGGAACCTGGCCACTGGCCTTGACTGCCTACAACCATGGCCCGAAAAGCATTGAACGTGCCATCAATCAATTGGGTACAAACAAAATTCATGAAATTGTTGAATTATATGACGGAAGACGCTTTGGTTTTGCTTCCCAAAACTTTTATGCCACCTATATGGCGACCGTAGAAATTTCCAAAAATCCAGAAAAATATTTTGAAAGCTTCAAGGCTCCGCCGAAATTTGATTTTTCCATTTTTGCTCTTGACCGGGAATATACGGTTTCACAAATTATAAAAAACCTGAACATCTCCAAGGAAGTTTTACAGACCTATAACCCTTCAATCAGACCCATCGCCTACCAGGGGGAATTTCGTTTGCCTAAAAATTTTCACCTGCATATCCCGGTCACGACTAACGAACAAATGGTTCAATTTCAAGACTCTTTGAAAACCGTCAAAGAAGAGGTCAACACTTTTGGCACCGAAAACATCCATCTGGTTGCAGGTGGGGAAAATTTATATGACATCTCCAGAATATATAACACCTCTATGGACAACATCATTAACTACAATCAAATCTCCAATCCCTCTAGAATCTATGCCGGTATGAAAATTAAAATCCCCGCAAAAAATGTCAAAACACTTGCGTTGGCATCCAAAGAAAAAACCACTGTAACAGCTACCCCCATCATTACTCAATCAAGTGAGATCAATCAAACGGCATCCCCCCAAGCGGCGGTCATTGCCCAACTCCCAGCCGTTGAAGCCACCGCCATTTTACCAGCTGACACTTCTATCTCAAAACCAACTATCAATTTACAAAAATACGAACTTGACGTTATTTTAGTTTCAGACAACATCTACACCATTACGATAGAAACTGAAGAAACCCTTGGCCATTATGCCGATTGGGCAAAAATCAGAACTGAACAGATCAGACATTTAAATCAACTAAACATCCGATCCACCATTCACCTTGGTCAAAAAATTAAAATCCAGTTTTCCAACGAAAGTCTCATCGAATTTAAAAAACTACGAAATCAGTACCACATTGCCATTCAAGAAGATTTTTTCAATAATTACAGCGTGGCTACCACCAAAGAATATAAAGTTATGCGAGGGGATATTCTATCCAATATCTTAAAAAGGTTTGAACTTCCCTATTGGCTGGCCAGAAATTATCAATCAAGCAGGCAACTAACCGACAAGCTATCCGTTGGTCAGATTATCACCATCCCCGAAATTGTCGCTCGCTAGCTTACTCCAGATCATCCGGCATAGTATTGGGCTCTTTGTGTGCGTTTTCCTCTTTCTTTTTCTCATCTTTCTTTTTAGAACCTTTGGGGGTAATACTTCCAGCGGAAATATTCCAATTATCAAGGTCAAATGTGATATCCATTATCCCGGGTATTGCCTGCAACACCCGCATAATATTTTCAATCTCCTTGATCACCAGATCTTTCCCGGTATTTTTAACCAATCTCCCATACAACCTGATCGTTCGCAGGGAACTTGAATAATTAACCTGGGTGAGATCAATACAGTTGGCCTGTAAATTTCGTCTTACCATTTGATTGATTTCCAAGCGAGTGTAGGTTTTCTTCATCTGCTCCTCCGGAGGTTTAGGGCATCGGAGGAACAATTCGCAAACCCCGGGCATCCAATCTTCCGGGGGAATTATCATATATTTCGATTGCCCAGTAAATGACCGCAATAAATTCCTTGGTAAACTCTCCATGAAAATAGCTATGAATCAAATTTGCATAGTCAGCCAGATCCCGTGCATATCCGGTCAAGGTGGGATCATGCGGATCCAGAAGCTGGGTAATCGCTTTAAATTTATAAGAAGGAATATCTAGGTAAACAATAGTTGAGACCGGATTAAAGGCCTGGTTTAAAAAGGTTTGGGTTAAAAATTGTCTTTCACTATAAAGTTCCAATGAAATCTGGCCATGTAAATCAAACCATTTTTCAACATTATCATACAAATCCCTGATCACTCCCAGTTTGACATTATAAGGTTCATTTTGGGTGGATTTAAGATTAATCATCAATTCTTTGATGGTATCCCTGCGAGGAATAAATCCCATACCTTTGACTGAATTATTAAGCGCAAAAAAAGAATCATTTCTTTTATATCCATAGGTGGCCACCACTCCGTTATGAGGTCCATTTAAATGTGGTGGTTGATGCTCAACGATGTCATTAATGGCCTGTTTTCTTTTTTTAATATTCCATTCCATAAAAGATGGCGGGAAAGCCGCTAGAACAAAATTTTGATATTCTCCATCCACTTTGGCGTTGATGATAATCCCCTCCTCTGGAGTAAGAACTTCATCCTGATGATAATAGCCATTTACAAATAATTCATCAGGGTTAAAGGAAAAAACATTCCAGGATATCATGATCGTAATCGCCAAAAATAAAACATTATATTTCATAAATCCTCCCCATAAGATTTCTTATAAAGCAATCAGCGGGTATCATCCCTTTACATTTTGAATGAGTCAAAATATTAATGTATAATTTAAAAATACAAACGAATTATCAATAACTTAAAAAGGCGACTTATGCTAGATTTTTCTAAAATTAAAACCTATCCAATCAAAACCAGAAAAAACAAAGAGAAACTGATCAATTTTTTTGATATCAACCAAAAATACCCTCTTCTTCCGGATAAAAATTTACCCATTCTTGCTAATAAAATAGTCGCCGCTTATAAAAATCATAAAAAAATTATTTTTATGCTGGGAGGACACGTTTTAAAAGTGGGATGCACCCCTTTTATCATTGACCTGGTCAAAAGAGGTATCATCGGACATGTGGCGGTTAATGGCTCACTTCCTATTCATGATTTTGAAATTGCCCTGATTGGAGAAACTTCCGAGGATGTTGCCAAAAGTATCGAGGATGGAAGTTTCGGAATGAGTGAGGAAACTGGAAGCATGTTAAATGAGGCCATCATAAATGGAAGCAAAAAAAACCTGGGAATGGGTGAAGCTATTGGCAAAATGATTGCTGAAAAAAATCTCCCTTTCAAAGAAGCCAGCCTTTCATATTGGACCTATCACAAAAAAATCCCTTTCACCGTTCACACGGCTATCGGGACAGAAATCATCTATCAACATCCCCGGTGTGATGGTGCCGCCATGGGACAAACTTCTTATTTGGATTTTAAAATATTAGCGAAATCCCTAACCCAACTGGAAGATGGAGTGGTGGTCAATATTGGTTCAGCAGTGATCATGCCTGAAGTTTTTTTAAAGGCCTTCACTGTCGTACGAAATTTAAATTATCAGGTTAAAAATTTCACTGCCGCTAATATGGATATGATTAAACATTATAGGCCCACCGTTAACGTGGTGGAAAGACCGACTTCACTGGGAGGACTGGGCCTTTCTATTATTGCCAAACATGAAGAAACCATTCCTACTCTTTACCAGTTAATTATGAAGGCATTATGAAAAAAATCTATATCGTTCATGCCATCCTGGCGGCTTTCTTATTTGGTTTGTCCACCCCTTTTTCCAAACTTATTTTAAATCACAACAATTCCCCCCTGCTACTTGCTTCCCTGTTTTATCTGGGAGCCGCTCTTTTTTTACTGCCTTTTAAAATTAAAAATTTAAAAAACGAAATCAGTCAACTGATCAGTCATAAGTCAGATCTTAAAAGAATTGCCGGTGCTATTATTTTCGGAGGAATAACCGGACCGGTAGCACTCCTTTACGGTATCAAATATTCCTCTCCTGAATCAGCTTCACTGCTTCTCAATATGGAAACTGTAGCCACTTCCTTTTTTGCCTGGTTTGTATTCAAGGAACATCTGAGTACCAAAGTCATTTTATCATCAATTTTAACCGTGATTGCCGGAAGCCTGCTGGTTATCAATTTTAATCTTTCCATCAATTATGGAGGGGCCCTCATTATCCTGGCATGTATTTTTTGGGGAATTGACAACAATTTGACCGCCAATGTAGCATCCATTTCACCCACTGTTAATACCATCCTGAAAGGTTTTTTTGCCGGATCATTTAATTTTTTAATGTTTTTAATGTTTGAAAATGGCCTGATTATACTTAATGATGTTTTTTACGCATTAATCATAGGGGCTTTTTCTTATGGACTCAGCATCATACTTTATATCAACTCTGCCAGAAATATTGGAGCATCCAGATCCCAAATTATTTTCTCAATTAATCCTTTTCTGGGAAGCATAGTCTCCTTTATGATTTTTCAAACCATGCTGAGCATGGAATTTGTAATCGCATTTTTACTCATGATCATTGGCATTGCTTTGTTAATTTATGAACATCACCACCATGAACATACCCACCATGAAGTCAATCATTTGCATGAGCACTCCCATGATGATAAACATCATGATCACTTCCATGAAGGCATCACTCCTGGTCAAAAACACTCCCACCAGCACTTTCATCATAAAATTACCCACAGTCACATTCATTACCCCGATATTCATCACAAACATGAACACTAAAGAATTTAGTTGACCATTTTGCTTTATAATAAACCACAAAAATATTCCTGTTTTCACCGATCTTTATTTACTATTATTTAAAGTAAAATAGACGAAGAGAACAGATACGACCTACAAGGAAGCTAATGGCATTAAACATACTGATCATTGAACCAGATAACGAATGGAGAGACAAAGTTTGCAGTTACTTGGCCGGCTCATCATACGCCACAGACTGTGCCTTCACTGGTAAAATGGCCCAGCTTAAAATCTATAAAACCAAATTTTTTGCGGTCATCATAGATTGGGAGACCAAGGATCATAGTGTCATCGAGGTATTGAAATACATCAACGTCAATAGCCCCTCTTCCAAAGTCATCTTAACCATTAAAACCCCAAAGGTTTTTGATGAGATTGGTATTGAAAAAGAGATGCTCACCAAAATTGGTGTCACCGATATCATCACCAAACCTTTCACCCAAGACCAGTTAATGAGATCCATAGAAGGTGAACTGCAATTTAGCATGTGGAAAAATGCCTCTAAAAAGAAACGTGATTATAGCGAGGAAGGAACCTCCATACGGGCCAGAGACGATGAATTCACCCGGGTTAAAATTACAGAGTTCTTATCTGGAAACAAGTCTGTTTTTGATTTGTTTGTACGGGTTAGTCCCAATCACTATATAAAACTTTTACATGCAGGTGATTCCTTTGAGCCGGAAACCATTAAAAAATATCGCTCTGAAAAAAATGTGGAATATCTCTACTTTAGAACCCAGGACCGGGGATTATATGTAAGATATATGAACAAACTGCTCGAAAAAGTTATGAGCATGAAATCGGTTTCCACCACTCAAAAAGTATCCCTCATTAAAAACATGACTGAAAAATATGTGGAAGAAATCTATACCAACGGTATCCAGCCCCATTTAATTGAAGATGGTAAGGATATATGCAAACATATTGATAGCTTGATTCACGAAGACCCCAAGCTGAGCAATGTTATAAAACAATTACAAGATTTTGATCCAAACGCCTATTCTCATGCTTTCCTGGTGGTTTTCTTTTCATCTCTTATTTGCAACAAGTTGTCCTGGGCCACCCGGGGAACCTTGGAAAAAGTCACCATGGGGGCCATGCTGCATGATATTGGCAAACTAAAACTGTCAAAAACTCTATCATTACTTGATACGAAGGATATGAGTGAAGAACAATTGAAAGAATATAAACAACATCCTCAGCTCGGGGTGGATATGCTGGCTGACATGCCGAGCGTTAAAGAACCCATTAAGCAAATAGTTTTTCAACATCACGAGACAGCTGATGGCGGAGGTTTTCCCAGAGGAATAACTGGAATTAAAATTTATCCCCTGGCCCAAATCGTCGGGTTGGTTGATTTATGTGCGGTCATTATGAAGAGAAAAAAAGTCAAACCGGTGGAAGCTTTCACCGAAATGATGAGAGACGAAAAAAACCTGCAAAGATTTGATCAAAACCTTTTTGTGGCCTTTGCCCAAATTTTTACAACACTTGAAATGCCTAAGGGAGACAAGGTATAATAACCATATATGACAGATAACCGAAAAATTCTATATATTGGCGACGATGATATCTTTTTTAGGGATTTAAAAAGTTTCTATGATCGAAAATGTAGTCGTGAGACAGTGCTGACCAAACAAATTGTTATCACGGACAACCCTGACCTCATTGTCGAGTTATCAAAAACTTTTATCAAAATGATGCCACACCTTTGTATTTTGGATTTTTCCAAAATATATCTTGATACCAAGTTGATCAGTGACCTGCTTTCACATCTTTTAATACTTAAAAGACATCATCTTTTCAGACCAGTTCCCATTTTCAGTCTTTTTACCTCCTTGGAAGAGTTTAATAATATTAAATTCATTGCCGCCAGCGGAATTATCGTTTACTCCCACATCAAAGGAGAAAATGATGATACTTTTTTTAATGACTCCTTTTATATTGCCTATGAGGAAAATGCCAAATTCCCCAAATATGCCATTGCTGATCATCTGGCCCTCAATCATTATTTTCATGCCCCTTCCACCATTACAGGAATAAGTAGTGATGCGCTTCAAATTGAAAGCGATATTGAACCTAAAATCGATGAGGATATTGAAGCCAGAACCAATTTATTCCCTGAATTTAAAATAAAAAAATTTGATGTCTCCTTTAAGGAAGAAAGCTCCATTTACTACGATTATTTATATAACGCCGAATTTAGAATCCCGTTTGCCGGTCCCTGGGATGAAATCACCGAAGATAGCATGCAAAAGGATACCTTTGAAACATGGATCGATTTTAATCGTGAGCAACTCAAATCCATCTATAGCAGTGTGCTTATCGTCAGCAACTCCCTGGAGTTTCTCACTGATTTTTCCCAATATCAAAATTTAAAAATCAACTTTTATTTTATCAGTCACCTGCATAGTGGACTGGAAATCATAAAAATATTAAAACCCAATTTAATTATCTTCTCCTTTGACAATCTTCACGATGAAGATGAAAAATTCAATATTCCCCACAGGCTTCCCAATTCCCTGAATACTTTGACCCAAATTGTGACACTCATTCGAACATTTCCTGGATATATTCCGGTGATCGTCACCTTTAACAACCCCTCTTCCAGCGAAGCCAGTCAAAAAGTTTACAACTATAACGCCATTATCTCCTCTCCGGCTGAAATATCCATGAGTCTGGTAAAACAACTCCTGGAAAACTTTGAAAAAAATTATATTGAAAAAGTTGAACCTGACCAGACTTTTAAATTTCATCTAACTGACAATCGCAGAATCATTGAAGTAAAAAGAAACACCACCATAACCAGTTTGACCGAGCATGAAATAACCTTCTTGTGTGAATTTGAAATTCCCTACTATACCACCATCAAATTTGACCAGCCATTTGATTTATATGTGACGGTGGTTCCTTCCACCCGGCAAATAGAAAATCAAGGAAGTCGTAAACACTATATGGGATTTATCCACACCGTAAGTGAGATCCAATTGCAAACCATGCGGCAATTTGTTAATTACCTGCTTTTCAAAAGACCGAAAGAGTTTTTATTTGATATCAAACTAATTGATGAGGAACTCCAAAAACAAATCAAGGCTGCTCCCCGGGTTATGACTGAAGAGCCGCAAAAAATTGAAAAAGTTCCTGAAATAAAACGCGAAGCCAGTGCTTCACACAAGAGTAAATTATGAGGTTGTATTTATGACGACTGAAAAAAAAGTTATTTTAATTGTTGATGATGAGGTACACATTGTCGAGATCTTAAAGACCATGCTTACTCCCTTCGTTGACACCATTTTTACTGCCCATAATGGCCTGGATGCTCTCAACCTGGTTAAAAAACATTCTGAGATTGATGTGATTTTAAGCGATATTAAAATGCCCATTATGGATGGTATGGCCTTTATTAAAAACGCCCGTGAGTGTAAAATTGATAAACCCTTCATTTTTTTCACAGGATATGGATCAGAACAATATATGATGGATGCCCTCAAATATGGCGCTTTTGACTTTTTAAACAAACCTCATTTTGAATCGCTGGAGGAAATTGTATTAAAAGCCCTCAATCATGCCAAAAAAACCAATACCAGTTCAAAACAAGACGGGGAAACCATAACCGCTTATCAAAAATTAATGAAATCTAAAAAAACCGAGTAACTATTATGGGAAAGCTATTTGCCATAGGCGATATCCATGGTTGTAATAAAGAGTTAGAATTACTGCTAACCCGACTTCCTTTTAAGGACTCTGACACCATTTTATTTCTAGGCGATTATATAGACCGGGGCAAGGATTCCAAGGGAGTGGTCAATACTATCTTGAATCTGGCAAAAAAATATAATGTCATCACACTCATGGGAAATCATGAACAAATGTTTTTAGATTTTTTTTATGACAAGAACACGCTGGAAGCCGGAGCCTTTTTATTTAATGGCGGAACCACTACTTTGTCTAGCTATTGTAGCGAATTAGGAAATTTTGAATTTCCCAAAAACCACCTTGATTTTTTTAATAATTTAAAACTTTTTCATGAAACCGATGATTATTTTTTTGTACATGCCGGATTGCCCGAACTTCCCCTGGAAGAAATAAAACAAAGACCACTCATCTTCTTGGAGCAATTTCTCTGGGTCAGGGAGGATTTTTTAAAAAGCAATTATCAATGGAATAAAACCATTATTCACGGCCATACTCCCATCTTGGATGCCACCTTGGATAATCAAAAAATAAATCTAGACACGGGCTGCGTTTATGACGGAAAATTATCTGCCATCGAGCTACCGGAAAAGATTCTTTACAGTGTCCCCAAAATAAATGAAGAGGCTACCGGTCCAGAAATTCCAGGTAGGCGACGATCTGTAAGATATAGCATTGTATTACCCATAACCATCGATCTAGGCGAAGGTCAAGCCTTTTTTGAAACCATCAATTTTAGTGATCATGGTATGCTGATTTACACCATCACTTCCATTGAACTTGCTTTCACCGCCAACCAAATCATTCGAGGCATTATCGGTTCGACTAAAAGTCAGGCCTACTTTACTGGAAGAATTAAAAGGGTCGAAAAGAAGGCCACCGGTTCATTTCTTGCCATTGAATTTATCCAACGCCCGGCTTGCATTAACCCTATTTAAACCCCTCTGCCCCCCCCACCTTCGATTTTTTGACCTGACCAGAGCATATTATTTAAAAAATAAGTTGTGCACGCCCCTATTAAATATGTTAAATTCTTAAAAAGTTTATTGATTAAGGCAAAAAATATTGAGGTACCCGGAGACCCTTATGGAAAAGCACGAGTTAAAAGTTGATGCACTTAAATATCATGAATACCCCGTACCCGGTAAAATAAGTGTTGCATCCTCCAAGTCTTGTCAAACCGCCCGGGATCTCTCACTAGCCTATACTCCAGGAGTCGCCTACCCTTGCCTGGAAATTAAAAAAAATCCCCAGGATGTGTACAAATACACCAGTAAAGAAAACCTGGTGGCAGTCATCACTGATGGCACGGCGGTACTGGGACTTGGTAACATAGGCCCACTTGCCGGAAAACCAGTAATGGAAGGCAAAGCAGTTTTATTCAAGCGTTTTGCTGATATTGATGTTTTTGACCTTGAATTAAATGCCAAAAGTACTGACGAAATAGTTAATATCGTCAAGGCCTTGGAACCGACCTTTGGTGGCATTAATTTGGAAGACATCAAAGCACCTGAATGTTTTGAAATTGAGGAAAGACTCATTAAAGAAATGAACATTCCAGTTTTTCATGACGATCAACACGGAACCGCCATCATCACCACGGCTGCTTTTTTAAATGCGCTTGAGGTCAGTAAAAAGCATATCAAGAACGTTAAGGTTGTCTTTTCAGGGGCCGGAGCTGCCTCGATTGCCTGTGCTAATCTGCTGATGGATGTGGGAGTTTCTAGAGAACAAATTATCATGGTGGATTCCAAGGGAGTCATCACTAATAAAAGAACCGATTTAAACAGATACAAGAAAAATTTTGCTTCCAGCCTGAATTTAAAAACGATAGATGAGGCCATGCATGGTGCTGATGCCTTTATCGGGGTTTCCGTGGAAGGAATTATCACCCCCGCCATGGTAAAAACCATGAACACCAGTCCCATTATCTTCGCCATGGCAAATCCTAATCCAGAAATTTATCCCCAGCAGGTGTTTGAAGTTAGAAAAGATGCCATCATGGCCACCGGGCGCTCTGATTTCCCCAATCAAGTCAACAATGTTTTGGGATTTCCTTTTATTTTTAGGGGCGCACTCGATGTACGTGCCAAAACTATTAACAAAGAAATGAAACTGGCAGCAGCCATGGCCTTATCTGAGCTAGCTAGGCTCGAAGTCACCGAAGAAGTAAAACGGGCCTATAATAACGAAAATTTTGAATTCGGACCTCATTATCTTATTCCCAAACCTTTTGATTCCAGAGTGCTCACTCACCTGGCACCAGCAGTTGCCAAAGCGGCCATGGCAACCGGGGTGGCCCAAAAAGAAATTAGCGATTTCAACCAATATAAAAAAAATTTGATAAAAAGAATTTTTCATTAAGTTATAAAGCAGGAGATGGTATGCCCAAAGACACTATGATCATTCAAACCAATCACGCCCCTGAGGCCATTGGTGCCTACACCCAGGGTGTCGTTTTCAATCAAACTTATTATTTTTCAGGAATGCTCGGAATCAATCCCGAAACCAAGGAACTGGCAAATGGTTTTGACCAACAACTCCTGCAAATCATGAAGAATATTGATGCCCTTTTACAATCACAAAATCTCTCCCGTAATCACATTATAAAAACCACTATTTTTATCAAAGATCTAAGCAATTTCTCTAAAGTCAATGCGACCTATGAAAAATACTTTGACCAGCCTTATCCCGCCAGGAGTTGTGTTGAGGTTAAAGGCCTACCCAAAAATGCTGAGATTGAAATTGAAGTGATCGCAGCTAAATTTAATTAATAGGTCGGTTAAATGTTTAGAAGTAAATATATTTTTGAAACCAAAAGAACAAAATTTTTCAGGTATTTTAAAAACACCCTGTTTGTTTTAACCACCTTTTTACTAATCTATCTTTTACTGGGAATCTCTTTTATTCGCTTTTCTGATGACCAACGTAAATTTACCGAAAAAGCATTATTTAATAATCCGCCAGACCTGATCGTGGTGTTTACGGGTGGCAAAGGCCGTATCCAAACTGCTTTTGAAAAATCGTTTGAATTCAAACAACCGCATATTTTTATTACCGGGGTTTATTCCAAGCTCACCGTGGAACAGATATTAAAACAATATCAACATATCGACACCATCGATCCCAATTCTTTTGAAATAGACTATGAAGCGCACAACACTATTGAAAATGTTATTTCCACGCTCAGATATATTAAACAAAATTCTAATCTTAAGAAGGTGATGGTCATATCCAGTGACTATCATATCATGCGCATCAAACATATCATCAACACCATCAAATTAAACACCAATGCCATTTTCTTTTTTTACGGTATTCCAACTGATTTCAAAAAAATTTGGAATATCAAAATGCTCTATATCGAAGTCTATAAGTTTTTAAAGACCTGGATCTTTTTAACTTTATGGGGAGTGGAATAATTTTTAGGCCCGGGTTACGGACAGGATTTCCTCCAGGCTTTCCAGTGTACTGATAATCTTTAACAGCTCGCTATAATCCTTCACTTCCACTTCGAAAATAAAATTTCCCTTGTTATCTGAAGTTGATTTACCCAGTGCTGATTTAATATTGATATTCATATTATTTAATGTTTTTGAAATTTTAGTTAGAATTCCCGGTTTGTCATGGGATACAATTCTGATATTAACTGGATGCTTGAACGAAAACTCCTCGTTCCACTCAACATCTATTTTTCTGGCTATCTCTCCAAAATCAATACGATCACAGGCAGCGGTATGCACCGTAATCCCCCGTCCTCTGGTTATATAACCGACAATCAAATCGCCGGGAATGGGATTGCAACATCTGGCAATTCTCACCATGACATCACTCATTCCATCCACCACCACCGCATTGTCTTTTTGGGATTTTTTTCTGGCATTACGGGTAAGTTTTTTTGAATAAAGATCTATTTCATCAATCTTCTTTTCTGTTTCCGTTGAATCTTCATCCTTCTTGGAAAGTTTTAAAAACTCCACCACCTCTTTAGCGGTATATTTGCCGGCACCTATGTGATCAAAAAGCTCTTCTTCCGTTCTTGATTTAAATTCCTTTAAAAGAGGATCTATTTCCTCATTTTTCTTTAAAGTTTTAAGTGAAGTGGAAAAAATCCTTAAGGTTTTTTCTAAAATATCCTTTCCCATTTTGCGGTTGTTTTCTTTTTCAACCTTGAGCAACCATTGCTTGATTTTGGTCTTGGCCCGGCTGGTTTTTACAATATTCAGCCAATCCTTGGAAGGAGACTGACTTTTACTGGTAAGAACCTCTACCGAATCACCAGACTTCAATTTGTAACGAAGAGGCACCATCTTGCCATTTACTTTCGCACCAACAGTTCGGTTTCCCACTTCGGTATGCACGGAATAGGCAAAATCCAGCGGCGTGGAGCCATAACTAAGCTCCACCACATCCCCCTTGGGCGTAAAAATAAAAATACCTCCCACATCGAGATCATTTTTTATAACATCCATAAATTCGGAGTTATTATCAACATTTTTATTAAACTCGAGCAGCTCCTGCACCCAATCAAGCTTTTTCTTGCCTGACCCGATCCCTTCTTTGTATTTCCAATGAGCAGCCACCCCGGTTTCCGCCACTTCATCCATTTCGTGGGTTCTTATCTGGATTTCAATCCGTTCTGCCATGGGGCCTATAACTGTTGTATGAAGTGATTGATAACCATTAACCTTGGGAATGGCGATATAATCCTTAAACCTTCCAGGTACCGGAGTGAACGAGGAGTGAATGATCCCAAGCCCCTTGTAACATTCAGTGATATTATTAACCAGGATTCTAAAAGCCAGCACATCCTGAATTTGTTCAAAATCCACTCCTCGGGCCATCATTTTTTTATAAATTGAAAAAAAATGCTTCGGACGCCCTTTTACTTCTGCTTTAAGAGAATATTCATGCAGCTTATCCTTGATTACACCAAGGGTATCCCGGATATATTTTTCCCGATCACTTTTTTTCTTGGCGACTTTTTCCGCCAATCGATAATAAATATCCGGCTTTAAAAATCTTAAACACAAGTCCTCCAACTCTCCTTTAACTGAGTTGATACCAAGCCTGCTAGCCAGTGGTACATAAATATCAAGCGTCTCCTGAGCCACCTTTTTTTGTCTTTCATCGGAAACATATTGGAGCGTTCGCATGTTATGCATTCGATCAGCAAGTTTAACAATGATCACCCTTAAATCTTTGGCAAAAGCCACCACCATTTTTCGAAAATTTTCAGCCTGCGACTCTTCCTTGGTTTTAAACTGAATTTTGGAAATTTTGGTAAGACCAATAACAATTTGAGCAACTCCTGGAGAAAATTCTTTTTCTATTTCCTGATCTGAGATTCCACAATCCTCGACCACATCGTGGAGCAACCCGGCCACGAGAGAATCCATATCCATTCTAAGTTTAACCAAGGTGGCACAAACATTGATAGGGTGAATGATATATTTTTCCCCAGAACTTCTAAGCTGCCCTTCATGACATTTCTCTGCAAAATAATATGCCTTGGTCAACATATCAAAATTAGCTTCAGGATAGTATGCCTTGACCCGGTTGATCAGCTCACCCAACTCCAATTCTCTTTCATGGTCAAAATTTAATTTGGAGATCAATTTTTATCTCCTATGATTTTATGGATAACCTCTTTTAATTTATAAAATGCTTGGTCGAGATCATCATTAACCACTAGATAATCGTAATCATCCTTTCTCTGGATTTCTTTTTTAGCATTACGCAGTCTTATTTCAATAATATCCTGTGATTCGGTTTTTCTGCCCTCCAATCTTTGTCTTAGCACTTCTAAGGAAGGTGGCGAAATAAAAATCACCTGGGCCTGGTCTTTAAAATATTTTTTTACGTTGTCAGCGCCCTGTACATCAATATCACAAAGAACAAAATTACCATTTTGAATCTGGTCAAAAAGAAACTGTTTGGATGTTCCGTAATAATTTTCATGGACGATGGCCCATTCTAAAAAATCATCATTTCTAATTTTATTTTCAAATTCCTCCTTGGAAATAAAAAAATATTGTTCTCCACTCACTTCTCCAGATCTTTTATAACGAGTTGTATAGGAAATAGATTCCTTGATTTGCGGAAACTCTGCTTTAAGACGATTAATCAAGGTCGTTTTTCCTGTTCCAGACGGGGCCACGACCACGATAACTATTCCCGATTTGCCACCCATTTTTTACTCCAGATTAAGCCCTTGCTCTCTAATTTTTTCTAACTGAACCTTCATTTGCACAACACCATCTGATATCTCAATATGGCCTGACTTTGAGCCTATGGTATTGGTTTCTCTCCCCAGTTCCTGGATTAAAAAATCAACTTCCCTGCCTATTTCCTTGTGCGAATGCATCAGTTTATCCATTTGGGCCAAATGCGAATTGATGCGGTCAATCTCCTCATTCACGTCCAGTTTTTCCAAATAATAAACCACCTCTTGTAAAAACCTCGGTTCATCTATTTTTAAATCCGCCGAAAACTCACGGAATTTTTTTTGTAACCGACTCGTAATTTCTTCACGATAATCACTTGATCTTTGCGTGATCAAAGAAAAATTTTTATTAAACTCCTCCAAATGAACCTTGATGGAAGAAATAAGTTTATTTCCTTCCAGTTCCCGGGAATTTTTTAAATTACCCAGAGCCTCCTTTAAGGCCCTGCTCACCAGATCATGCAAAACATGCACCGTCTCTTCATCTTTTTCATTATAAAATTCCGCTCTTAAAAAATCACATGGCCCGAAATCCATTTTTATCCCGGAAGATTTAGAAATCTTTTTCATCTTTTCCACATAAAGAAGAATTTTTTCTTCATCCAAATCTTCCAGCCTGCCTAACTTGTCAGTTTTTTTATAGTTGACAAAAACGTCCAGCGATCCCCGGGAAAAAAAGGAAGCCACCATATTCTTCATTTCGATTTCGTATTGATTTAAAATATTGGGAATTTTAAAACGAATATCCTTGAAACGGTTATTAACGCTTTTAATTTCAACCACAACTTGAAAACCATTCTCCAACACTTCAAAGCGTCCAAACCCTGTCATTGACTGTACCATAACCACATCCCGTAATTTAAAACAATTCGAGCTTGGGATATTATATCAGGTTATAGTTACTTAATCTATCGCCCATCCTTGAACTTTACCATTTTCAAAATAAATATATTTCGACCTTCCTTTATCATAAAAAACCCATCTCTCATTGCGATATTTAGGGTGGCCTGCCACTTCAATCTTGGCCGGTCTCCCCCAGTTTTTCATCACTTCGCTTTCGTCCATTCCAAGCCAGACTTCCTTTGCTACCGAATTATCACTCATAAATGCTGTAAATCTGGCCTTATTTGTCTCCTTTAAATCATTTTGATAATTGATTTCTGACGTCCTACTCCATCCCTTGTTTTCGACGTACTCCGTCCTTTCCTGAGGTGACAAATCAAGGTAATAAATTTTTTCAGATACCGTCTCAAGATCTTTACTGTATTCATTATATTTTTGCAGTTCAGTATCTTTAAGCCTTGATTCTTTAAAGGCCAATTCATCTTCCAGGGATTTATCTTGTATCATTTCCTTTGCCCCCTTAGCGGATGCCGGGGTTCTTTCTAAAATCTCGCTTTGGCTCCTATAACGTTTTCCCTCATCTCCCCCCACCACGAAGAAGTCCCTGTTGGCAACCCAAAAACCATCCGTATCCTTCTCCATTTCATCTACAAAAGTTCGATTTTCCATCAAGGCACAACTGCTAAAAAATATAATGATCAAGAAATTGAATAATTTTTTCATAAGATCACACCTTTTAATTACCTGATAATTCAAGCAATATATCACTGCGTTTGGTTCGGTTAAAAACCTCTCGTTTAAAAGTTTTATAAGCACTCCTTACTGGACAAGAAAAATATTCCCCCAATACCCGACTAAAAGAGTTTATTATCATCCCAATATATTCAAGACGTATGATGATTTAAAATAAAAAGTATTTTATTATTTCCGACAAGAACACATGATCAAGAAATTCTGGTTAAAATTTGAATCCATGGCCAACAAGGTAATCGCTATCATCCTTGCTATTCTGGCAAAAATCTACAAAAAGATTACCACCAAAAAATTCCAACAAAATATGGATGGATTCGTTCAAAAAATTAATCACCAATCTCTTGACCTGATCAACCATTTTAAAATTAAAACCAAAACCAAAACCAAAACACAACCCCCAAAAACCACTTCGAAGGTTTCTTTCAAAAAATTATTTGAGCCAATTAAAAATTTCCGTGACACTATTTCCAAGTTTTTAGTGTGGGTCAGGAATATCAACTTTCAATCTATCAATCCACAGAAACTTTTATCCACCATATCTTCCAATTTAAAACAACAAACTAAGCCTCTGCAAATAAAAATAAAACATTTTTATTCATCGCTTTCCCCCAATACGGTGCTGGTAATAACGCTTAGTTGTTTCTTTTTGATCTTAATCATCCTCGGAATAGTAAAATCCAGCCGGACCATCTATCTTGGCGTTATGACTGGTCAGGATAACCAACACATGCATCAGAATAAAATTGTACCCAAATACCGGGAGAGTTATTTTCGCCGAATACTTCCGGCCTTGCAAGTTGATATCTTTGAAGTCACCATGCCCATATACGTTGGTTCCGTCAATTCTGTCCGGACTCTTTTGCTTGACATCACACTGGTGACCAGCAATCGTTTTACCAGACAGTTCATTGACGACAACACGGGACTGGTGAAGGATCGCCTGAACAATAACATGCATCCAATCATTCCTGATTTTCCTCTTACCAAAGAAGGTAAGACGATCATCAGGGAAAAAGTTATTTTTGAAATCAATGAACTACTCAAGGAAAAAAAGATAGAAGGTGAGATCAAAGATGTTTATTTTCAGATGATCATTGTAGCATGACCTTTTTTTCCATGCTGGTTCTCAGGGTATTGCGGCTTATGCCAAGAACTGATGATATCTGATCCAGACTTCCATCAAATCTCATATACACATGTTTGATGTAACGATGTTTGAATTCATGTAATTTAATAATATCATCTGACAACAAAAACTTATCTTCCATTTTAAAACCAAACACCAAGTCCTCGTCCGATTTATCATAAAAAAGCTTTCTCCCTTTGGTTAATATTTTTTTTCTTTTCAAATGAGAAAACAACTGCCGTAAATTTCCCGGCCAGGGAAATTCCATATAAAAATTCATCAAGCTTAAACTGATCATCACGTCCTCTTGTTCCATAAACCAATTACATGCTTTTTGAATATTTGCTCTCTTTTCTCGAAGCGGAATAAGCTCCAACTTTATTCCAGATGAAATTCTATAATAAAAATCTTCCCTCATCTTTTTTTCCCTAACCAGATGTGTGAGTTTTTTCCCTGACGCCAGAATCAACCTTATATCTGGAGAAAAGGTTTCTTCCCCTCCCACCGGTCTGACGATTTTAGAATCCAGAGTCAACAACAGTTTGGTTTGTAAATAAGGTGAAAGTGAATCAATTTCATCCAAAAATAATGTCCCATGATTGGCCTGCATAAAAGCCCCTCGCTTAGAGGAAATGGCCCCCGTAAAGGCCCCTTTCGTATGTCCGAATAACTCGGATTCTATCAATCCTTCCGAAAATGAAGAAAGATTAACATGAACAAAGTTCCCTCTTCTCTGGCTTTTTTCATGAATTTTTTTGGCCAAAACCGTTTTGCCGGTACCTGTTTCACCTTCCAGTAAAATATTCAAATCCGAAGTAAGTAGCGGCAAATTGGATAGAAGCTCATCGCTTTCTTCAAACAAAAGCATCTCGTGGTCCTCCTCATTTCGAATTGTCTGACCCCGGATACGATTATAACCAATATCAATGACATCCCCTCTCTCCAAAAATGACTCAAAACTAAAACTATAATTTAGTCTAAACGGTATGGAAGACATGCTTTTTAACAGATATCTTGAGTCATGCTCACTTTCATCATTGGAATTTTTTAAACCCAAACTAATTTGATAAAAAAATGGTTTACCACAAAGATTGGGCAGGAATATTTTATTCCCGTCAACGAGACCTTTATGTTCACTACTGGAACAAATATCATACCTGGTCCGGTTCAATTTGACTTGGAATGACCGGCCTTCACAAGGCATAAACCAGAGCGTATCCCCCAGGCGCAATCCTCTCTCTAATAAAATATGGCTCCCATATTCCTTAAAATTTTTAAAAGACAAGACATTATCATTTGTATTTTCCATAAATCTCCTTTTTTATGGATAATTAATTCAAAATAAATGCCAAAGTGTTGATAAATATTAGCTACTCCATTAAGATGAACCAAAATACAAGGTAAAAAATTATGACAATGGAAATATTAAAAGGTAGCGCAGAATTTCTCATGGGCATCAGCAATCATAACCAACTCCTCCAATGGCTTGGTGAAAATGATCATCATATCGGTATTGCGTTCACGGGCAGATCCAACGTCGGGAAATCATCCCTCATCAATTCCATCTTTGGAAAAAGTACTGCCAGGACCTCCAAAACCCCAGGTCGAACCCGGGAAGTAAACATTTTTCAATTTTATTTATCAAACGAAGGGAAAAAAGATACCACCATGCCCCCCTTGTACTTATTTGATTTACCAGGATATGGACATGCTGCGATTTCCAAAGAAATGTCCAATAATTGGGATCTTCTTATGCAATCCTTTTTTAATAACATTACCAAACAGGTAAAAATCGTCAATATTCAAGATGCCAGGCACCCCGATCAAAGCGCTGACAAACAATTTTTCAGTTTTTTAAAAAGATATCACCTGGAAACCACCTTGGTGTTTAACAAAATGGATAAAATAAAAACCCAAAAAGACAAGGCCAGTCTTAAAAAAATCAAACCTCACCTTTTTGATGAATACAAGACCGTCAAATACATTCATTTCGTTTCCGCTGAATCAAAGGAAGGAATCAAGGAACTGCATGACTCCATACTGGGAGGACTACTAACCGCCATTAATCTTCACTTAACCACTGACCTATCTTGAAATTTTATTTTATTAACTTCGTCTTCCAAAACGACCAAGTTATTACGACAATCATGAATTATATTAAATAACTCCACAGCTACTTCATCTTCCCACAACAGACTTTTACTTTCCATTGCTTCAAAAGTAACCTTGCCTAATTTTTCATATGCATCCTTCAAACAAGTATTGGTGTGGGATGCATGAATCATCTTATGCCCAATTTTAGTGGTTTTTTTAACTTCATCCTGACAAATATTAAGCAATTTTTTGATCCCTGATTTCCAATCTGATTGTTCCATCCTAGTGCTCCTTACTAAATCTAAAAAAACCTCATCTGATATGATATTATATCCCATTATAAAATGCTACCGCAAGGCGCAACAGTTTTTTTTAAGTACATTCAATTGACATAAAATTTTATAGACACTAATATCAAACAATCAAAAATTGCCTCGGTGGCGAAATGGTAGACGCAGCGGATTCAAAATCCGCCGGTAGCAATACTGTGGGGGTTCAAGTCCCTTCCGAGGCACCAATTTTATGTAGAATTCTTAAAAATCAAGGTACACGAACCAAAATTCGAAAAATAATTAGGCCCAACCAAAATGTTGGGACTTTTTGTTTGAAGCGCAAGTTCCTGCTGATAATGTTCATCATCCACAATAAAATGAATTTTTATCCGGTCAGTATCTGCCTCAATTTTTTTCACGAATTTCGAAATCATTTGTTTTTTCTGATCCACCGGCATGTCATTTAAAACCATTGTTCGGTAATGATTCATAAATTTGTCCAAAGTATCAAGGCCTACAATTTTATCCAGAGAATTTTTACTTCCGGCCTTTAATTCTAAAAGAGATTCCTCATACTCTTTTTTTATACGCTCAAGTTTT
>MEQB01000063.1 GCA_001770015.1 Bdellovibrionales bacterium RIFOXYC1_FULL_37_79 | reverse complement strand
ATGTGTTTAAAAAACAAAAGCCTCATTAAATTAGAAACTTAATAAGGCTTTTGTTTTTAAGAAACTTTAAGAATTCTACATAAAAATGGTGGGCCCTGGCAGGCTCGAACTGCCGACCCCTACCATGTCAAGGTAGTACTCTAGCCAACTGAGCTAAGGGCCCGAAGGAACATCAAATGATATTCAGGAAGTCGGTCATTGTCAAGCAAACATCAATGTAGGTATGTGATAATATTTGTTTTTTAGGCGGTTTCTGGTGTAAATAAAAGTATCGTCTATAAAAAATATAGTATATCATCTTTAAAACGAATAAGAGAAAGAGACTAAGGAGAGTTTTATTATGAGTAGAAAAAGTGTTTTATTTTTAACCGGAGTTTTAATTTTTGTTTCGATTATTTTAATTGCTTGTAACAAAGAGGCGAACTCAACTATTAACTTTATTTTCAAACCCAGTACAGGTACGGATCTGGCAGCCGTGATAGGTGAGGAAAAGATTACTGGTAAGGAGCTGGTGAAAGGTTTAGAAGCTGAAATTCATCGTCGCGAGATGGAAATCTATAACCTCAAAATGAATAAACTGAAGTCAATGATTTTAGAGAAACTCATCAACAAGGATCCTCGTAAAAATGAATTGTCTAACGATGAATTTCTAAAAAAATATATATCAAAAAAGGGTGAACCATCGGCTTCTGATATTGAAAAATTTATTAAAGAGAGGAATATTCCTAAGGAACAGATTAATGATCAAATTAAAGACAGGATCAAGCAATACCTGGATATGGAAAACAAAAAAGTGGCAGTGGACGAGTGGATGGCCCAAATGACGAAAAAAAATCCGATTGAAGTTTATTTTGAAAAACCACAACGTCCGATTTTTGATGTTCAGATTGGCGAAGCTCCTGTAAAAGGAAACAAGGATGCCAAGATAACCATTATTGAATTTACGGATTTTCAGTGTCCTTATTGCAAAAAAGGTCATGAAACAATTGGTAAGATTGAGAAAAAATATGGCAATAAAGTCAAGATTGCCATTAAACACAATCCACTTCCTTTCCACACCACGGCAGATGAAATTGCCAACGCCAGTTTTTGTGCGCTTGAACAAGATGAGAAATCTATCTGGAAATTTAATGATCTGGCGTTTGAAAATGCGGATATTCTTAAGGAAGAGGCTAAGTTGACTGAAGAATTGATGAAAATTGCCAAGACAGTAGGTCTCAACCAGGAAAAATTTGCGGAATGTGTGAAATCTAATAAACATAAGGCAAAAATTGATAAGGATATGGAAGAGTCTAAAGAATTACAGTTAAATTCAGTTCCGATGTTCTTTGTTAATGGGCAACTGTTGCAAGGAGCGCAAGAAATAGAAGCGTTTGTTGAAATTATTGATGAGGAGCTGGCGAAAATTTAATATTAATACCTAAGCGAAATACTAAGACATAGGCAAAACCTCGGGCAAAATTAACCCCGAGGTTTTTTTTGGCGTAACAGGATAAAATTTAAGGGTATGTGCTATGGATGAAGTTTGTCCATATCTATCCAGGAAGGCCTATGGAAATTCGTGATTATAGTGAGAAGTTTGCAAAAGAAAAAGATCGGTTTCAAAAAGCATCTTCGGAAGTCAGAGAGAACTATAAGAAAAATTTAGAAGATTTGGAAAATACTCATAAATCAATTCAAGATAAAAGAGCACAAAATCATGAAAAATCCATTGCGAATATCGAAAGGGATAATCGACGTTCCTTGGAAGAATATTCAGATAAAACGGCCAGGGCACTGAATCGAAAGAAAGAAGAATTTACTAATAATTTAGAAGATACCAAAGCAAATTTTTATAAGGAGTCAGATGGATATCGTAGAGAAATGAAAAACAAACTGGCCAATGCCCAAGACGCTTATAAGGAGGATTTGAGTAATTTCAAGGAAGTGATGAAAACCAGAGAGGATGATCAACTCAGCGGTATTGATGAAGATAAGAGTAAGCTAGTTGATTTTATGAATAAGAAAGAAAGAAGCTTGGTCAATAATTTTGAAGATAAAATGGACAAATCCAATGATGATTATAAGTATATGAAACACAAGCTCACGGAAGATTATCATGATAAATCAGCTGCACAGTTAAAAGATCATGTGGAGGATCGCAATAATCTTTTAACGGATAATGAAAATAAAATCAAAGAAATGCGAGCTGCCAATTCAAACAAATTAAATGAACAAGAATCTCTTTATTCGGATAGATTACAGAAACAAGATGTTAACTTCTCAAGAGGAAGAGAACAGATGATGGATAGCTTTGGAAAACAATTAGAAAATGCCAAAGAAATTTCTCAAGATGATAAGAAAAAATATTCGAATGATACAGCGGAAACTATCAGAAATATTATTAGGGATAATTCGGTAAACAGGGATGCGCTTGATAAAGAGATTGCGGAGGTAAATAAACAACGAAATATTTCAGAGGAATACACTAGAGATCGTATGGATCATACTACTAAAGTGGCCGATGACCGTATTAAGAATTTTAAACTGGTCATTGATGATAATAATCAAAAGTATGCCAAAAGACTTGATATTATGAATGATAAAACCTCTGATAAGATTGCCGAGATGAAATATGATTTTAATGTGGAACTATCAGATCAAGAGGATTTAAGCAACCAGGCCCTAAGACAATCAGAACGGGATGGGAAGTCGGATTTATCCAGCGCCCAGTTAATTTATCGAAATCAGGAAAAAAATACGAAGGATCTTAATCAGGAGATTCATGACATAAAGGATTATAAATATAAACAGGCAGTAAGTGGCCTCAAAAATCAATTTGGACATTCAATTGAGACCCAGGATAAATCTCATGCGATGAGTATGGAAGGCCTTAGCAAAGATTTAAAAAGGGATAAAACTGAATTTATTGAAAGAGGAAAGCGTGAGTTTCAAGGAATGACTGAGGAGCAACGAAGAAATTATAAGAGGAATTTGCAAAAAACTGAGATTAAGTTTAACCAAAAAATTCAAGGACAGGATGAAATCACTGAGAAGATGGCCCGTCATTATGAAAATAAAATTGCTGGTATGGAAAAGAAGTTTGTTGATGAGATTAGAAGTACTAGGAATTTGTTTGAGGCCAAATCAGAAATGGATCGCAAAGACACCAGAAATTTTTTACAAAAGAAAGAACAGGATTATTTTACCAAATTAATGGATATTAAGAGCTTATTTCATAATAAGATGGCCAAAGATAAGATTGCGAGAGAAAGTGAGCTTAATAAGTTTATTTCCAGGTATGAGGATAAGATAAAATCCCTTACTCGTGACCATGAAGTGGAAATGATGCAATATAAAAACCAAATGGAAGCAAAATATAAGGCCTTACAAAGTCAATCATTTTTGAAAGAACAGAATTTAACAGGACAATTGGAAGAAAAAGTCAATAAATTGAAAGTGGCCTATGCTAAAGATAATAGAGTTGAACCATCAGAAACTTAAAAGTCAGCAGATCGTTGATTTTGCCTATACGGAAAATTTAATCCCCAAATACTACGAATTTTACGAACAATGGTTGGCTAGAAAGTTAAATGGTTCAATTCAGTACTTAGACACTCCTCAGGCGGCTAAACGCCAATCAATCCGTAATTTGTTTGCGGAATGCAAGTCGGCTCTAGTTTTTTTATTTTCTCATCTTGAAATGAAAAAGTATCTGGATGAACAAGCGTATAAAAATAAAATGGCGGCTTTTGTATTGGGTTATGATGGTATTGATTATCATCATCATATTAGAAAAAGTTTAAATGCGATTATTAAAGATCACTTTTTTTACACCAAGACTGTTGTGTGTGTCGATACCATGCCGTTATTGGAAAGAGATCTGGCCTATCAGGCCGGGCTTGGGTTTATTGGAAAAAATTCCATGCTCATTCATCCAATCTATGGTTCCCAGGTGATGATTGGAACTATCTTGCTTGATCATAAACTCGATCTCTCACAAAAAATGGTGGTGTCATCAGGCTGTGGTGACTGCCAAAATTGTTTGCAAGCTTGTCCTACCAATGCCATCCTTAGTCCTTTTACCGTGGATGCCGCCAAGTGCATCTCGGCTTTTACTATTGAACAGATGAAAAGATTAGATCCTCCCCAAGGATTTAAATCACAAAATTATATTTTTGGTTGTGATGCCTGCCAAAATGTATGCCCGTTTAATATTGAGGCACAAAAAAAAGTAAAAGCTAATCAATCCGGAGAAAAAGCAGCTTTCATTGAAGATTATTTTCTAAAAAATGAACTTCCGTCAATTGAAACCAGATTGAACCAATTAAGTAATCATGCCTATAAAAAACAGTTCAAAGATTCTGTCTTAGAGCGAACCGGCAGAGTGGGTATGCTTAAAAATATTGAACATTTAACTGATTAATTTTTCTTTTTTCAGATAGGAATAAATAAAAGAGGCTGCCAGTTCTGGCCGGTGATGAGGTAGCGTTTTAGGAAAATATAATGTCATATCGTTGCCAAGGTTTTTGAGATGATTGTAAAGCGACATGGTTCCTTGTGGGGTGGCGACGATGTCATCTTCACCTGTGATAAGATGTATTTTATGACTTTGGGTGGAGAGCAAACTGATGCGTTCCTTGATCCAAGGAAACATTTGGGAAGATCGTAGGCAAGGGCTTACCAGTTGTTCACGTAGTTTCAAAGTATCATGGTAAAAATCAGACTCTAAAAAGATCTTATCTTGTTTTTGCGAGTAAGTGCTTCCTACACAAGTAGCACAACGACGGATGTTGGCTAATTCAGGAATATCCAGCGCCAATAGGGAAAAATAAGATCCTAGACTGTGCCCTCCTAAAATAAGCAGTTCAGGGTTTATGTTAGAAAGAAAATGGAGCTGTTCAAATGCCTTTAAAAAAAGCAGATGAGAATTGTTGGTGAATTCATTAAAATCATTTACTTCATTAAAACTACCAAGATAGTGACCGGGCAGATCAAAAATAGCGCTATGAAGACCCGCAAAGGCCATGCGATGGGCCCAGCTCAGTACATCACCTTTGTGGGAAGTATATCCGTGGGTGAAGATGGCAAATTTGTTGAAATTGGGGTTGGTTTTAGCTGCGGGAATAAAAAAAATACCATTTACGGCAAAACTTCCCAAGGTTAAAACAATTCTTTTGATTTCCACGAAGTGACCTATGCTTTTTATGATTGATAGTTAATAAATGCTCTTTAAACCAGGTCAGTAACGTATCTATTATTTCAAAAAATAGTGTGATATACAACAGGGTGAGATTATTGCCTTAGTTGAGCAGAATAGGCGGAAAAGTGCGTTTGACTAAATTAATTTTAATACTATTGCTTTTGCTTGTGAGTATCAATAATTTGTACGCCATTTCCAAAACAATTTGTGGTGGTGTGGATGATCGAGTTTTGTATGACGATCAAAAGATGGCGAGGTTGCATAATGGGCCGCTTGGAAAGCATGGTTGCACGGCCACTTTAATTAGTGATAGATGTCTGATTTCCGCAGGTCATTGCGAAAATTTTTTTAAGGTACTCGAATTTAATGTGCCTTTATCTAACTGGGATGGATCAATTAATCATGCCAAGGGACAGGATACTTACTTGATAGATCCAAAGAGTATTGTGCTCGGTGGGGTGGCCGGTAATGACTGGGCCGTGATGAAGGCATTGAAGCATCATGAAACAGATTATTATCCTGGAGAAATTTACGGTTTTTATAAGGTGAGTTTTCTTGTCAAGGCAAATGACAATATCTCCATAGCCGGTTATGGGCAAAGCCGTTTTAAGGAACATAATAATGTTTTAAAAATTGCTAGTGGAGTTATTGGTAAAATTGAAGTTTTCAGACTTTATTACCAGGTGGATACTACCAGCGGAGATAGTGGGGCAGTGATTATTAATCAACGTAAAGAGATTGTTGGAATTCATACTCTTGGTGGCTGTAATAACGATTATAATAAGGGTATTTTCATTGGTGCTAACCCTGAACTGATGGATGCCATTTCTAAATGTGTGAGTGAATAACGCAATTAGCTGCTATTTTTAAATATTCAATATTTGTAGAATTTGAGTTGACGATTTAACCTAATTACTTTAATTTTTATGCATTCATAAAGATTGTGCCCCTTTAGCTCAGTCGGTAGAGCAAGGGACTGAAAATCCCTGTGTCCGTGGTTCAATTCCGCGAGGGGGCACCATCGTTATGTAGAATTCTTAAAAATTCTTAAAAATCAAGGCCTCATTAAGTGTTTAATTTAACAGAATGTAACGCATTGAATTTGCAGGATTGCTTTTAAGTGTTGTGTGTCCACGAAATTGGTGTTTTTGCGGGGCGTGGTTTTGTGCTGGTGCAATTAGAATAAAAGTGGTGCATTTGGTGCATTCCCGCTTGACTGGTGAGATCAAAGTTGCATTATATGATAATCGTTTAGAAATTTTTAGTCCCGGAGAACTGCCTGGTCTTCTTTCAATTAAAAATTTAGGAGATGGTACCACATTTTTACGTAATCCTACTGTTGCCAAAATTGCTCGCAAATATAAATTAATTGAAAAACTTGGTTCAGGAATTAAATCAATGTTTGAATCATGTAAAGAAGCAGGGATAAGAAGGCCAGTGTTCAATGAAGATGGCGATTTTGTAAAGGTCATTTTTTTCTTCGAACAAGAACTGGAGGATGATCTAACAGATGAAGAAAAAATAATTCAGATGGGTAAAAATTCAAAACAAGTTAGAATAAAGGAGTTAGTAGAAAATATTGGTTTTTCAAGAAATACTGCAACAAGAAAAATGAATCGATTAGTTGAGAAAAAAATATTTGATAGAAGAGGTAAAGGGGCCGGTGTTTTATTCTTATATAGAGGTGATAAATGAGTAATAAAAATTATATAAGGATAGAAAGACCAGATGATAGTAAGATGTGTGAGCTTGGGTATCATGTCGTTAGTGGCCACTATAGAGTTTGCCAAAGTGGTACTAAGACATGGGTTGATACTCATATAAGAAAAAATCGCGGTAAATTGATAATGTACTTGGAAGAAAATCTTCTTTTTCTCTATTGGAATAATTCTAAGAAATATCAAACTATTGGTGGCATTAAAGGATATTCTGCTTATAATGAATTGGATTCTATTATTCAGTTTTGGTTAGATTACTGGAAACAAAATGGTGAAAATTTTCCAGATGGCTTAACTGCGCTTCATGTAAAAGCATTGATCGCTGTTGAATCCAGTTTTAATCCGAATGCTCGCCCTAAAACAAGCTCGGCAAGAGGCTTAATGCAAATTCTTGACACTGCAAGAAATACATTAAGGGGAACTTCCAATGTTAAAAATAATGAAATCCGAAGTAACTATATTGAAGTAACGGCAGAACAAATCGAAGATCCGGTTATCAACATTGCAGTCGGAACACGCTGGTTTGCCCATAAGTTTTTTCTTCTCAGAAATCAAAAAGATAAATCGCTTAAGAAAGTTCTGCGAAATTATTACTCAAAGACCCCTGAAGGTGATGAATATGCCGAAAAAATTTTGGATCTTTATGAAAAATCAAAATAGTCATTTTATTTTTACGTTCTTTTTACTTTTTTTTTCATGTAATGCATGGGCCCTTTTTGAAAAAGTTTTTAGTTCTAAAAATGAGGTGATAATTAATAACAATATATCATTAAAAATAGAATCATCTTTTCCTAGCGGTTGTTTTGATGATTTAGGCCTAGTATCTCGAGTTGATTGTTTTCCGTCTAATAAGTTGTTTCTTTTTTATGAAGGCAAAGAATTCAATTACTCAAATATTGTAAAATATTGGAAGAATACATTTGTCTATTTTGTGAAGATTTCGCCTAAAGGATATTTTGATGATTTAGATAATGATGGTAATTATGAAGTTGCTCTCTATCCAATGATTGCAGGAAATAATCCCATAACCGATGCTTATGTTTATTCAGTCGTTGGAAATAAAATAGTTCATTATGGAATGGGGAAATTTCATTTTGAATGGGGGCCATACGTTAAGAAAATTATAAAAGGGCAATGGATAGAACCTCATCCATGATTAGTTCGAGACCCCCACTCGGGGGGGCTTCACTTTTTTGAATCCTTCAACTAAAAATTAATACCTTGCTCGACTATTTTCATCACGCTGGTTTGATAATCGATCACTAGCGGGCACTATCTTTATGTAGAATTCTTAAAGATTTTTTAAAATCAATTATTCAAATGAACTATGGGTCTTAGATTCCTCGTGGGCGAGGAATCTTGCTATCGTCAACGTTCAAACTCGTAACTGTTAGCGTATAGTAAGTGCTACGATCAGGGTGGCTGGATTTTGTGACTTCACCTCGGACATTTTTCGCGACGGAGCGACCAGTGTCCATGATTGTTTCTCGTATTGCTGCTGCAACTTCGTCGGTAGCAGCGTCAAGGTCCATCTCTTTGCCACCAAAATTGTATGTCTGGCCGTCGTCTGGAGAGGTTTGGGTGTAAACGATGGCGCAAAGCTGTTCAGGACTTGCACTACAAGTCTGAAATGTTACGCTGATAATTTTGTCTGCGTTTGCATAGGCGTGCATGGCAACAAATATTAGTGACATTGTACATAGCAACTTTTTCATAAATACTCCTTCTTAAATAAATACTAGTGTTCCAGTTTGGCCTGGAATACTGGTGGTTGTTAACGTGCATGGAATATAGCATGTTGCGTTATCACTTTCTAGATATTTTTGATTTCGTGGATTAACGATGTTATTTCGAATGGTTACAACTGTTTGGGTATGTAATTTTTAAAGAGTATTTAAAAATTCGACTGTTTTAGGCTTTAGGTATAGGCACACAGTTTTAGAGAAAAGATGGTAGGCCCGGTTTTTCTTTGTATGTAAAAAATATCTTAGGGCTTAACCGTGGCACCTTTTGCCTACACCTTTTTATAAATCAATTGGTGATTTATTTCTCAATAATTTTAGCAATTAAACGATATGGCGTTCAATCGATTTTAATAAATCCAAGAACTAAGAGGAGTACGACCCCATGAAGCTTACAGTTAGTAAAAAAATTATTTTGTTGGCCACTTCGTTAACATTTATTCTGATTGTCACCTCAGTGGCATCCGTTTTTTATTTTAAAAAACTGGGGACATCCACTCAGCATAACGAAAAGATGCGTGAATTATACGCTAATTTTTTAGAAAAGGAGTTGGCACACAATCAGTGGCGGACGAAGCTAGGGGAATTTCAACGAAACAAGGATGCTAAAAAAATTGATGTTCAAAAAGATGCTCACCAGTGTTCTTTTGGACAATGGTATTATTCAGAGCAACGGGCCGAAGCTGAAAAACTGGTCCCTGAAATTATACCGTACATGAAAGAGATCGAGAGTTATCACACCAAACTTCACGAGAGTGCTCAAACCATTGAGGATTTTCTGGTTGCAGACAAGCGTGAGGAGGCCATCGCGTTTTTGGCGAATGATGTCGGTATCGTGCTTAACAGCGTTAAAGACCTTTTTGGTAAGGGAAGAGATGCCATAACTGGCAGATTGAAAACGGTTATCGAAGAAACCGATAAAAATAAAACGAACAGTATCTTTATGGTTATTCTTCTTTCGTGTATCGGGATTTTCTTGGCACCTATTATATCTGCGCCGATTATAATATCTATGCAAAGATTTGGAAAAACCCTTATCTTGGCCATTGAAGCTGTGTCCAACGGCGCAAACCAAATATCCACTGGAAACCAGGATCTGTCTTCAAGATCTCAAGAACAGGCTTCGGCCCTAGAGGAGACGGCTTCCACGATGGAAGAAATAACCTCAACCGTCAAGCAAACTGCGGGTAATTCACAAAAGGCTGCCCAGATTTCTTCCAAGGCGGTACAAGTTGCTAATGAGGGATCGGTTGCCTCCGAGGAAACTAAATCTGCCATGTCCATGATTTCAGAAAGTAGTAAAAAGATTTCAGATATTGTTGAATTAGTTGAAGATATCGCTTTTCAAACCAATATCCTTGCCATCAATGCGGCGATCGAAGCGGCCAAAGCCGGTGATCAAGGAAAAGGCTTCGCAGTGGTGGCCATTGAAGTGCGTGATCTGGCACAGCGGTCAGCAGATGCTACCAAGGAGATTAAGGAGCTTATTGACACCAGTCTTTCCCGTGTTGAAAATGGAGAAAAGCTGGTTAAGCAAAATAGTGAGAAATTACAAGAAATTTCTGTAAGTGTTAAAGGGGTGGCGGACATCATGGGAGAAATTTCGGCGGCTTCTAAAGAGCAATATGCTGCCATAGAGCAGATCAACAAGGCAGTGACTGAGCTTGATTCAACTACCCAGCAAAACGCCTCTTTGGTGGAAGAAATCGCCTCGACTAGTGAAAATATGGCAGCTGAATCAAAATCAATGTCTGATCTTATTATCCTGAATTTTGGTGACGATAGGAAAAATGAAATATCCTCCAATTATACAGCAAAATCAAGTGCTCGTCCGGTGGTGCACAAAACGCATGCGCATAAACCGGTCAAAAAGATGGAAACTCAAGCATCCGATGATGTTGAATCCATTCTCGCCAAAGATACATCCAGTAATGATCAAGGAGAAGCTTTTTAGGGAGACAGGTGCCATGAGCGAATTAGTAGACAAAAAAAATAAACGGTCGGAAGTCACAGCTTCTTTGATGAATCTTTTGAATTCCTCTACCCAGGGTGGAAACCAATATGTCACCTTTAATATTGGGGTGGTGGATTATGGTATCGATATTAAGGCGGTTCAAGAAATTACGGCCTACAGGCCTTTGTCTCGTCTGCCCAATACACCACCATATGTTAAAGGCATTTTAAATCTCAGGGGAAATGTCATTTCTATCATGGACCCCAGAATTAAGTTTGGACTCAAGGAAGTTGTTTTTAATAAAACATCCGTCATTATTATCTTTAAGTCCCTGGATAATACGATTGGTATGATCGTTGACAATATCAGCGATGTGATGACCATTGAGAAAAAATACATCGAAAAGCCGGCCGATGTTTCAACCGAGATAAATACAAAATTCGTTGATGGCATAGGAAAAATTGGTGAAAAATTTGTGATTATTCTAAATATTGACAAGATGTTTTCCAACGAGGTGACTGGTCTTATGGTTAATAAGTGATGTGGGTTGAGAACTTTTGAGATCAAGTTAAGTAATTAACTATTTTTTGCTGGCTGCATGTGGACCACAACCGGTTTGCGCACTTTTTTCCATGGTGTGATGATCTTCTCTTTGTTTCGGGACATAATGGGCGGCTTCTTCACTTCTTACACGTTCAAAGTACGCTCGGAGATGGCCTGTGGGGCCTGGCGGAAATAGTTTGGTATCAATGATAAAGTGATGAAGGTTACTAATAGTAGTGGGACCATATGGTTAGCATGTTTGTTTCGACATCTTTAATTGCGGCTGATTTGATTTGTCCGATGTCTATTGTATTACCATGAAACCCAATTCCCCATAAATATTGACAGAAAACCTGATCAATGTTTTTATCAAGATTCTTCTTTCTTGTTTCCTAAAATAATTTTTTCAAAATTTAATAGAAGATTTTTATCAAATTTCCCCACATCATTTTTCATGCGATTGATCGCTTCAAAGGTGGAGTATTCTTCTCGATATGACCTTTTTATGATCATGGCAGAGAAAGTGTCTGCGATAGAAACAATTTTGGCAGGTAAAAATATTTCAGCGGTTCTTAATCCGTTAGGGTAGCCATGTCCGTTAGGTTGTTCATGATGCTGAAGAACAATATCTAATATTTCAGTGCGGATAGATTTTACCGGGTCGAGCAATCTTTTGCCAATCTCAGGATGGCGCCACATTTCTTTTTGTTCTTCCGGGGTCATTTGTTGCTTATCTTCCGGATCAAAGCTTAAACGTGAAATGCCAATATCATGCAGAAGTCCGGCGAGTCCAATTATATTAAGTGTTGAGTTGGATTCAATTCCACTACCACGGGCCAAAAGGATAGAGAGTAAACTCACCGTAACTGAGTGCTTAAAAAGATAAGGTTTGGTGACCATTTGACCAATAATTTTAGTGAGGGCCCCGGTATCTTTGTCCATTACCTCGATACAACTGGAAACAGTTTTGGAAGCCTGCAAGGCCATCGTTTCATTTACCACGTCTCTACTTAAAAATTCCACCAAGCATCCGTTGATCATTTCTTTAACGATCGTAACACTTTCTTTCAAAGCCGAAACATTATTGGAACTCAGCAGCTTGTCGACGAGTAGTTCAACAAATAGCAGATATTTTCCATATTGATCCTGAGGGACAAAGATTGACTTAACTCCTTTTTTTTCATAAGAGGCCAAGCGATCCCAATCAATCGTATCATTGACTTTAAAAATTTTTGTATAATCAGTGTCGGTCCGTTGTACATAGATATCAAAATGTAGTCGATTGTCGAATTTTTTCAGTATATTGGTTGATATCTCAACATATTCTATTGGTTTTTTTTTCATACTTTCCTTATCACATCTCTTCAATATTATATCATAGATTATTTTGAGAGACTTGAAATGATTTTAAATAATGATTTTTAATCGTGTTAGTTTGGTGGAAATGGCTTTTTTAACAGCCAACAAAAATGGTCGGAAATTTGTTATTAGGTTGTAGTCTATAATGAACAAAAATTAATTTTTTGTTTGATCTTTCTTAATCGATTCTATGCTATTGGTACTTATGTGATTAAATCAGCCTTGGAATAAACAGATTTAAAAAAATACTTAAATAATTTTGTAATACTTCTGATTGTAAGGCACTAAACAACTTCTTACGTTATTAATTGGGTAAGAAATAACTTTGGTGGGAGTGTGATGCTCCACCTTTCACAAAATGGGAGAATATATGAAAATTGCTTTGAAACTACCTAAAATTTTATTGATGGCCTTGTTAATGATGACGTCCACTTTTGTGGTGGCCGGGCCGGATGGTAATTGCACGAAAGGAACTGAGACAATTGCGCAAAATAATGTTTTATCAAATGATGGGACGCTGCGACTAAATGCAATAGTGCAAAAATATATTACTATCTGTGACGGACCGGAACATGCAGTAGTGAGACTGGATGTTAGAGTTGAGCGGGTTGATGGGGTACCTGAAGTCTTGTTTTTGGAGGCGAAAGTGATCGCATCTGATGATCAAGGGAAGGTAGTTGAGACTAATAATGATGATGTCTTCAGCATTAGATTTCGCACTTATGTCGCCGATGAAGTGTCAAATTTAGAGGTTCATGTGGAAGGTTTTGATCCTTTCGAATTTAACTTTTAATGGATGTCATTTTAGTTAGATAAATTCTTAACTGAACTGGGAAGAAGGATTGGAATGAATTCCACATCACCTGGTCAGTTGAGAATTTGATGTTTGTGGTGATTTGTGCTTTCCTGAGATATAGGTAATTCTTACAGACTGAAATACTTTAGAATTTGATAAATAGTGAGGATGTGCTATTGCAGTGTTTTAAAAGAATCACGGGGGAATTTTATGAAAATTTTTAAGGGAAGCAATATGATTTTTCGCCTATCAGTTTATACAATTTTATTAACGATTACGATGAGCAATGTCTGGGCTAAAGTGGGACAGTATTATACAGATTATCCAATCGCTAACGCACTCCGAGTTGCTACCGAGGAAGTTGATGCAGATAAATTTGCATCAACTTACGATCATCACAAACTGGATTCGTCCATGGTGGTGGGGGTACGGGCCAATGATCTCAAGGATCAGTATGGTTCCCATACTGTTTATGTACTTTTTGTCGAAACACTTAGTGACCCATCCTTAACGAAAATTGCTATTGCTCATTCCGGGCAGCTACTTGAGAATGATAAAATTAAAATTAAGGGTTTGTTGCGTGAAACAGTAGCATGTTATGCTAGTACGAATGTGCATGAAGTGAGGGGGACCCAAACTTCCGATTGGGAACCGGATGTAACTCAATATGTAGTGACCCTCAATATGAGCATGAACGATAAGTTAATCATAAAATTATTTCTTGATCTTTATAGTAAAGTTGACTCTTTTCAAACGAAATAATCACTTATGGGATTCATGACTGAAATGGCATGAATCCTTTTGCTGCTTAGTTTTTTCTCTGCCTGATTTGATCAGATTTATGCCTTATCTGGGTTTGCAAAATCATTTAAAAAAAAGACGACTTATTATCAGAAATCGTCGCTAAATGACGATAGTATTTTATTATGAAAATAATGAGTTTTTTGGCCTTATTCATCATCATTTTAACGGTGGTAGCTTGCTTGGATTTAGATACGTTGTTATTTTGGAAATCCCACCATAGCTCCCCTTATTATGGCAATCAGAGTGATCCAGACGGCCCTATTTTACGTGGCAATTACGATACGCCTGGCAATGCCCGCAGTGTTTTTGTATCAGGAGACCTGGCCTATGTGGCAGATGGCACGAACGGATTGGTTATTATTGATGTAAGTGATATTGAAAATCTTAATTTAATAGGTACCTATAATACAGCGGGCGATGCCAAAGGAGTGGTGGTCTCTGGGAGTTATGCATATGTGGCAGATGGTACAAATGGATTGGTGGTGGTGGATATTGCTAACCCGGCAAATCCAAATATAAGTGGAAATTATAATACAGCGGGGATTGCCACCGGTGTAGTTGTTTTAGGGAACTATGCATATGTGGCAGATGATACCAACGGTTTGGTGATAGTGGATGTGAGCAATCCGGCCAGTTTGATACTGGTTGGTAGCTATAATACGGTTGGAGCTGCCTATAGTGTAGTCGTTTCAGGAAATTATGCTTACTTAGCAGATGGTTCCAATGGATTGGTAATCATAGAAGTGAGTGATCCGGCAAATCCAACTGTTAATGGCAGTTATAATACGGGCGGGGATGCTAGAGGACTGGCAATCCTTGGAAACTACGCCTATGTTGCGGATTATAACAATGGATTGCTCGTTATCAATATTACTAATCCAACTTCACCAACTTATTTGAATGCCTATGGTATGGCATCATATGCGATGAATGTTCGTTTAGCTGGCAACTATGCGTATGTGGCAAATTATAGTGATGGCCTAATGGTTTTAGATATCAGCGACCCTGTTAATCCAGTTTTTCGTGAACAATTTGATACGGCGGGAATTGCATTTGAGGTTTATATCTTAGGAAATTATGCTTATGTGGCAGATTTCGCTGGCGGTTTGGAAATGATTTATGTTTCAAATCTTTAAACAGATCCTTTGAAATTAAAAAAGGAAAAAGTGCAGTATATTAACTAGACACTTTTTCCCTTTTATTTATTAGGAAGGTCTTTTTTAGAAACCTATAACAAAACCTGCTCCGAGTGTAATAAAATCTGCTTCTTCAATATCTTGTCCATATTTTTCAAGTTTGACTTGGTCAGGATTTTTATATCCACTTTGAGCGTCAGACTTGGCGTTAAAGCCAGACGACAGTCCCTTGGCATAACTTACTTCTAAAATCATACCAAGCATTTCGTTAAAAGAAATTTCTGAACCAACTGCCAATAAGGCCGAAACATAACTGGAAGAATAACCTTCGTCACCGTAGTAAATACTGTTGTATGAGTACGGGTTGTTGTTTTTATCGTTATAATTCAGGCTTACTCGGTTATAAAGTAGTCCAAGTCCTAGGTAGGGTTTGATTTTGGAGTTAGCCGAAAGAAACATTCTTCCATTTAGGCCAAAGGCCAATTGCTTATATTTAATTTCTCTGACATCACCGTAGTGTTGGGCGTAACCGTAACCGTAGTAGGGGAAATAAGTTGGATTGTTGTAATTAATACCGAAAGGACTTTGATTTCCTTCAGTCAGGCCCATCGAGGAATAATTAAATTTAATACCGAGTGCAAAGTATTTGTTTAACATGGTATCGAGAGAGATTCCTAAATTTAATTTAGTTTCATAATCTACCACATCACTGGAGATGCTGGTTACTCCAAAGCTTGGGATGATCTTAATCAGGTTTGGTTCTTCTTTTTTTTCTTCAACGGCGGGAGGTGGAGCGATTACGACAGGAGCTACCACAGGGGCCGGTGCAGGAGCGGCCTGTTGAACTTCTACTGGTTGCTCATCTAGTGCTTGCATCTGGCCATCAAATGCTTTTTGTAATTTTTTGGTCAGTTTTTGCTCTTCTTGCATTCTGATGTTTTCAATTTTTTTATCCACCATTTCTTCGTTTTGTTGTTCAAGTTTTTTTCTCATTTCTTCAATACGATCAGCGGCGGTTTTCTTTCTAAATGTTCCATCGACATCGATTTGCTCAGAATTCAGTACGCTTTCGGTGTCATCAAGCAATGGATCTTCGTCTTGAGCAAAAACAGCGAAACTATTAACAACTACCAGCAAAGAAAAAATATAAGGAAGATATTTTTTCTTTTTCAAAAAAGTAGTTCTCATAAATGACCTCCCTAAAGACCTCTTTAATTTTTAAACAAAGAAGTATATTTCTTGTAAAAATTGTTTGCCATCTCCTTTTAGAACAATTTGGGATTTTTTTCACTCTAATATTGCTATGCGTGAATATTTTACATGAAGTGGTATTTCTTCTATTTTTAATATGTTAGATGAGCGAAATAGGCCAAGGAAGGTAAAAAATTAGCGTCTAAGTCGAAAATAGAGATAATTGTCAATATTGTAGATACTATAAAGTCTGCAAACAAAACTTTGTGAATATCTATTGCAGGCTTTGATATCTCCAAGAAAATATTTATAGACACGCCCGGAAAGAGTATAGAGGATGGTCACCACCACTAGAAGCATTAAAAGGTATTCAACGGCGGTTTGTCCTTTCTCTAATAAATTCAAGATCTCTGTCTTTTTTTTTATCATAATGCGGTTACGTCCAAGCTGATATGATTTAATTCCATCAGAGTGGAGATCAGACCAGCGGCTTTTTTGTTATAGGGTCCCAGATAAAACATATCCCTGGTGGGGTGAGTGATTTGGCCTTTGGGTTGATATACCAGTCTGGGTCTTAGTTCAATCTCGTTATGTCTAGTTTGTGCCACCATACAGATATCATGATCGAATGAAATATCTTTTGCTATAATTTGATCGGCTAAATCTGGGAAATAAATTTTTATCTCGCTGGCAAAAAACTGTTCTAATTCTTCTCTAATGAAGGATAATTTTGTAGCTTTTTGAAAATCAATAAAACATTTGGCCAGTAGTTGATTATCGGATATTTTTAACCACCAAAAAGGGCGGTTGGTGCCAATCATGGTGTCCGAGCAAATGATATATTTGGTATTGGACATTGGTTCAAAAGTGGAATTATTTAATGTGCATCTTATACCAATAGAGGAGTATAAGGGACCTTCAGGTTCAAGTTTAAAGCAAGGATCATTGAGTTTTCCAAAAAAAAGGGCGGTTTTTCTGGGATGAACAATTCCTTCGTAACTGGAAAGTTCCAATGCCCATGGCCTAAATTTGTCAAAGCTCCAATCACAGATGGATGTTTTTTTAAAAATACCATTTTGTTTTTGATAGAGATTGAGTAAATCCAAAATCAATTTCTCATGATCAATTTGATAATAGGGCGCTAACATGGAGATAAAGAGGTGAAAAAACTCCGCATCACCTATGTTGCTGTCAGTGTCATATTGATAAAATCCTCGGCTGGCAAATAAAAGCGCCTGGATATACTGATCTCGTATGGTGGGTTTATTTAAATTGGATAACAGACCTCCCTTGGTAACCTTGAAGAGATGTTTGATTATTTCCGGGGCGGTGGTTAAAAATTGCTCATATAAAAAATCAGCAGAAATTTTTAAATCCACCAGTCGATGGGCCTGATCTTTTAAATAAAAGCCCATCAATTCGTTGAATTCCGTTTTAAAACTTAAATTTAAAGCACCTTCTAGATCATTTTTTAATTCCCAATTAAAATCAAGTTTTCTCACCATTTCGTAGAGGTTGCTCCAATAATCTCTGCCTAAACGTAGTCGTTTATTGCCTAATAAAAAAATATTATCTTGATGCTTCAGATACTTACTTAAATCAACAAGTTCTCCGATGCCTTTTTGATCTATCCATTCCTCTAAAAAAAGTTTTTCAAATTCATTAATACCATTGAGATAATCATCGCCCAGTTTATAGCGATCATCATCCAGGAGCAGAACGTTTCTTTTTTTAAGAACGTTTTCAATGCCCATTAAAAGGGATAAATAATTTTTTCCAACTATAAGTAAATCAACATTTTTATCAAACATGCTTGGCCGTCTTTGACAAAATCTGATCAGATACTGTTTCAAAATTGTCATTAAATTCGTTAAAGAGCTGTTTTCTTTTCATTATATCCACTTCTTGCAGATAATTATCCATAAATATCCTTGAAAAGTCCTCTAAATTGGTAATTACATGAATCTGATTGGTAGAATAATCTTTGATCAAGTCAAATTCGGTGGAACGATGGGTTTTAGGTCCACAAAAAATTTTGCACATTCCAACATAGGGCTCTAACACGGAATGAATAGATCGGCCATGCCCGCCCCCTACAAAAGCGTTGCCGGCGTTGGTATAAAGTTCGCACAAAATGGCAGGCACTGTTAAGATCAGTATCCCCGGTTTTTCAGACATATTTGAAAAGATTGCTCGACATGTGTTGATATCCATTTCTTTGTTGATGATATAATAGGGAAGGTCAGGCGGGAGCATTTGCGTGATCTTCATAATAAAATCTTGGTTGAGCTTATGAGGGGCCAGCACACATTTAAAATGATTGTGTTTTATTTTTTCTATAAAATGATGATTATGAAACATGCTCATTTCTAAAGGCCATACACTTCCAAATATGATTCTTTGGTGATGGGCAACTGTCATAAACCATTCCTGGAACATGGGGTAAAAGATTTTGGTGTCTAGTACACTTTGGGCATTTTCCACTCGATGGAGAATTTGTACTATCCGAAAGTCATACACTTTTAATTTATTTTGTTCAATGTGAAGGACCTTTTTAAATTTATTTTCATCACCTTTAGTGGCACATACAATAAGATCAAATTGATTAAAAAGATATTTATATAGCAATTTGAAAAAAATAAGGTGGATTTTTTTATTTTTTAATGTAGCCGATACCAATATAAATTTTTTGGTTTTGCAAAGGCCATATAGCATTAGTTCGGGATATAGGTCATATCGACATAAAACTAGCTGGTCAGCGGTCATAAACTTAAAAATATGTTGGAAATGTGCAATTGAAATCCATGAGAACGTTAAAAGTGGCAGTCGGTAGAGACGGATGAGGTGAGGATATTCCTCATAGATTTTCTGGCATTTGTTTTCAACACTTTCCGAGCAATAAATCAGCTCAATTTTTTGTTGGTTACGAAGCTCTTTGATAAGAAGTGGTCTGATTTGCTCAAGTTCTCCTTCACTGGAAATTTCAAAAGCTATGGAGGCTTTGGCCTGATCTTTGAAAAAGGATCGGCAAGCGGGATCAGTCAAATTTCTTTTTTCAAATTTTAATCTTCTTCTGGTAAAGGGGTGTAATTGGCCTAAAATCGTGATGAAAGGGGCCAGTAATGTTTGCAGCAAACAGATAAAAAAGTAAAAAAACGTCATGAAGGCCTTACACATATAAGGTTTTTGCCTTGGTTACAATTAGGATTATTGGCGCATTAAACGTATCAAAATATTTGAGAAAATACAATTAGTTGATTAAATAGCTCGGATCGTGTCTTTTGCTTTTTCACTTAGATTATTTCTAGGCTCACCGAAAAGCCAGGTGAGGAATGGGGTAATAGTAAAAAAGACGGGAGAGCGTTTGATTGTAAACCAAGCAGTTGAAATCCAAATTGACCGGACTGACGAGGATATCAGGCTTTTTAAAAGCTATTTGTATCAGTCAAAAATCCTGATAGTTGATCCTCACAAACCTTCTGGAAAGCGACTTTTGGAAATTTTGCTTGAGCTGGGTGCCCAAGCAGATAAAATTTATGGGGTTGATAATTTTCAAGATGCAATGCACGTGATGGAGGACATCAAACCGGATGTGCTCTTTAGTGAATATTATTTACAGGGGGAAGATGTTTTTTTGTTATTTAAACATTTTAAAAAAATCAGACCTGATCAAAATAGATGTTTAACTATACTGATCACCAGTAATAATAATCAGTCCTATGTGGCCTTGGCTGCGGAAGAGGAAATAGATGTTTTTCTCATCAAGCCCTATAACAGTGATTTTTTAAAACAAATGCTTTTTGAAAATAGCCTTTTTAAAATTAATCCTTCAGAATATTTGAAAATGGTGGAGATGGGAAAAAAATTGATTTTAGAGGGCAAATTAGCGGAGGCCAAAGATTTGTTAGTCGAAGCTCAAAAAATAGTGCCAGATCCGACCTTGGCCTATTATTATCTTGGACAAATTGACTTGTTAAACGATGCCAAGGATAATGCCAAGGAAAAATTTCTGAGTGGATTGGCCATTCATGAAGTACATTTTAAAAGTCTAGATGGACTTTTTAATCGCTTGATTGAAGAAAATGAAATTAAACAGGCGTACGAAGTTGTAAAAAAAATGATGCGCTTTTTTCCTTTTAATTCAGAGAGATTGACCAAAGTGCTTAAGCTGGCGGTGGTGACCGAAAATTATCTGGATATTGAGGATTATTATAAGGTTTACCAGGATTCAAGTATTACTGATAATACGCTCAAAAAATATATCTGTGCCTCCTTGATTACGATGGGGAAATATTATTTAAATGAGAAGGATCTGCTGAGTGCCAATAAGGCTTTTCAAAGATCTGCCAGTATTTTGTCAACCGGAGTGTTTTTAAGGAATTGTATCGAGAGTTTATGTGATCATCAAATGTTAAATGAGGCCAAGTATTTTCTTCAATTGTTTTCAATCGATGAAAGGGAGACTGAACATTATAAAGTAAGCAGCTTTTTAGTAAATGCCCTATCGGGTAATTCTTACGAATCTATTATCGAGGAAGGAAAACACTTGGTTTATGGTGATATGGTAAATAGCAAAATTGTGTTTAAATTTCTTTATTACTATCTGGCAAAAACGGGAGACCATGTGGCAATTGAGAACCTGTTAAAGAAAAAAGCGGAAGTTTTGTCGTAGCATTTCCATCGTAAATTGTTTAGAATGTGCACTATGAATTTGGAATTTTGCAAATATTTTTTTAAATATATTTTTGTTGGAAAAAACAAACAACGCCTGCTTTTATTATCCATTGCAGGATTATTCATATCCACTTTTGCCCTTTTTGTTTTACAAAGTACGATGGGAGGGTTGCAAAATAATCAAATTATTCGGATGAAACGAATTCAAGGTGAGGGCGTCATTTATTTGTCGGATAAATCATATGAGTTTGCTAAAGAGGTGCTCGATTATTTAAAGGCCAGAAAAATTCATGCGGTCAGTGAAGTTGAAATTGAGCTGATGCTTAGGAATAAAACCTATATCTCTCCAATTATTCTCCATGGTATTAATCAAGATGGCCTTATTCCGGATTTTTTGCAAAATATCCCTTTGTCTGATTTGGTACTGCCGATAGATCTGGCCATAAAAATGGATGCCCAAATGGGAGATGCTTTGCAAATCATTACTCCGGCCTATGCCGATACATTTTTAGGGGATATACCCCGTTCGACAACGGCCTATATAGATTACATTTTATCCACTAATGTCCCAGAGATTGATGCATTTCATGCGTGGACCAATATTCGTTTGATCTGGAATCTCATTCGTAAAAAAGAGATCAATCAAATAAGAGTCTATAATATTGTAGAGATGTCCTCCTTGAAGGAGGAACTTTTGGCAAAGTTCAAGGGAAGATTATCTGTTAACTTATGGGAAGATGAAAATAAAACGTTGGTGATGGCCTTGAATTTAGAAACCACGGTAATGACTTTTTTGTTTGTTGCCATGACGATGCTCGTGTCACTTTGTATTACCTCGGGATTGATGATTTTTCTTGGGAAAGTAAAACATGATTTTGCCAGTTTTTGGATTTTGGGTACATCCGAAAAAAGACTGGAGACAATGACTTATCATTTTTTAAACCTTTTGAATTTAAGTACGGTCTTTATGGGCCTATTGGGCGGTTTTATTTTTTTAATTTTACTGGACAAGTATGGAGTGGAAATAATGCCAGATGTATTTGTTGATAGGAAAATCCCAATCTATATGACTGTAAGGGGAGCTCTGGTTTCAGTATTGATTCCTTATGTTATTTCCATGGTATTTGCCTACTTTTCTTTAAGCCAATTTAAAAAAGAGGTATCTTATCTGGATTATGTGAGGACTGTCGGCTAAAAGATCCTGACTATTCTTGGACAATCACTACTTGTTTGGCCCGCTCAATCAGCTTTTTATGCATGGCCCGTCTAAGTTGTAACTGTACTATTTTCTTGTTTAAGATTTCTACTTTTTCACTTAAGTCTTTCAAAAGTTGGAATTTGACGTCCTTTTTAATACCATTTTTTTCAAAAAAAATAACGTTGTTAAGAAGTTGTTGGTCATAACAATCATCAAGTTCGTTTAAGCAGGATTCTTTTTGATCGAAGGGAACCGCATTACAATCCTTCTTGCAAGTATCGATGTTAGGATTCGCAAAAGCGGCGAAGGTTAACATTATGCCCATGCTCAAAAAATATTTCATAAGTAATCTCCTATCAGTCATTTTACCTTAAAACTTTTTAAGGCGGCAAAAGCTTTGTTTTTTAGTGGGGTATCGTTATTTGGTCGTTTGCAAGCCGCGGGTGCTGCAGTCTTGGAGTCATTATTTTTATGATACGCTTCTTTATCGTAATGATCCCGCATTTCATGCTTGACTGGTTTAGTGGTATGGGTAACCGGTGCATCGGTGGCAACGGTTTTTCTCGAGAGTGAAATTCTTCTTCTTTCAAAATCCACACTGGTAACACGTACTTTGACGCTTTGACCGACTTTTAGTTCGTTCAAGGCGTTTTCCACAAAATGATCACAGATTTCAGAAATATGCAAAAGACCATTTTCCTTAATACCAATATCTACAAATGCACCAAATTGGGCGATATTGGTAACGATGCCGGGATACCATTCATTTAGTTTCAAATCGTTAATGTCTTGTAGGTCTTTTCTAAAATCGGTGGATTGAAATTCGGTGCGTGGATCTTGGCAGGGGGACTTTAGAGATTTAATGATGTCGCTTAAAGTATAACTGCCCAACTCTTTTTCCAGGGCCTTATCGTTTTGCATTTTGATTATATACTCTTCGCTATGAACCAGATCATGTACGCTGATTTTATTTTTTTTGGCCCAAGTGGTTAGTTTGTCATATTGTTCAGGGTGAATGAAAGTTCCGTCCAGTGGATTTTCACCGTTATAAATCCGAAGAAATCCAGCGGCCTGTTCAAAAATTTTTTCAGAAAATCTGGGAACTTTTTTAAGTTCCATACGGTTTAAAAAACGGCCATTGTCTTCTCTGAAAGCAACAATCTTTTCGGAGAGTCCAGGGCCAATGCCAGAAATATAGGATAGCAGTGATGAGGAGGCGGTATTAAGATCGACTCCTACATAGTTAACACAACTTTCCACCACGGAGCCTAGGGATTTTTTCAGCATGGCCTGATTGACATCGTGTTGGTATTGACCTACTCCGATTGATTTGGGATCAAGTTTGACTAGCTCAGCCAGAGGGTCTTGAAAGCGTCTGGCAATAGAGATGGAGCTTCGAACGGTAGGATCTTTATCGGGGAATTCCTTTCTGGCAACATCACTTGTGGAGTAAATACTGGCACCTGCCTCGGAGGTCAGGGTGGCTTTTACTTTTCCAGTCACAACAGCTGAAACCAATTGTTCAAAGAAGGCCAGGGTTTCTCTTGAGTAGGTTCCATTACCTATAGCAATATATTCAATATTAAATTGGTGAATCAGAGCATCCATGATTTGTGCAGACTGGGTTTTAAAGTTTTGTGGTGGGTGAGGGTAGATGATTGTATCAATTAGATACTTGCCGGTTTGATCGATGACGGCAATTTTACAACCTGTGCGCACCCCTGGGTCAACCCCCATCACCGCCTTGGAACCAAGATAGGGAGCTAGTAAAACATTTTTCAAATTAATTTTAAAAATTTCAATAGCATGTTCGTCAGCAAACTTTTTTAAATCAGTTTTAATTTCTAGATCAAGGGACGGGTGGATATAGTTTTTATAGGCCCGTTCATAGCATTTTTGGAGTAAATCCATCAAATCTTTATTTCTTAAGGGGTAAAATCGTTCAATCTTTCGAAGTGCTGCTACTTCATCAAAAGCGACATTAACTGATAATACCTTTTCATTCATGCCTCTGCGAATGGCCATAAAACGATGAGTTGCTTTTTTCTCTTTTAAATCCCGGATCGGTTCAGTGTATTCAAAATAATCCTTATATTTGTGAGCATCTTCAATCTCTTTAGCCTCTTTTTTCATCGTAGAGGTCATGAGAGCTTCATTCCAAAAATCTTTCCTGAAATCTTCTTTTAAATCGGGATTATGGGCAATGAGTTCAATAATGATATCTTTGGCCCCATTTAATGCATCTTCAAAAGTGGCAACTCCCAGTTCCGGTTTAATAAAAGCGGATTCAAATTGCTTTTGCAGTTCAGTCAAGGAGAGTTCAGTGGAAAGTAAAAGATCGGCCAGCGGTTGCAAGCCTTTTTCCTTGGCAAGCATGCCCTTAGTTTTTTTCTTGGCCTTAAAGGGAGCGTAGAGGTCTTCTAATTGATTGAGCGTTATTGCCTCATTTATTTTTTTCTCAAGATCGGGAGTTAGTAGTTCCATTTCCTTGATCGTTTTTAACACAAAGGCCCTGCGTTGCTCGGTTTCAACATGCAGTTCATGTAGATCAAAGATTTCCCTGATCTTGACTTCATCAATCCCGCCAATCACTTCCTTACGGTATCTTGCAATAAAGGGAACACTACATTGCTGGTTAATCATTAAATCCAAAACATTGTTTACGATATTGGGAGGTAAATTGGTGCTTTCGGAAATGTTTCTTATAAATGCTATGGGGTTATTCATTACGCTGTCCTTTAAAAAACTACTACTAGTCAGGGTAAAACTTTAAACGATTCGGGATTGTTTTTCTATACATTTTGTTGGCAAAAGATGTTTTTCTGGGAGGAAATATGAATGGTGGCTGGACCGTGAGTCGAACACGGGACCTGCGGGATATGAATCCGCCGCTCTAACCATCTGAGCTATCCAGCCATTAAATCACCTTAGGTG